>JBCCXT010000005.1:0-101176 GCA_039191215.1 Pseudomonadota bacterium | reverse complement strand
TGTTCCAAAGCATCGAGGACAAACCCGGCCGAGGCCGTGCGACCGACGCGCCAGCCAACGATGCGGCGGGCAACGACATCAATGACGAAGGCCACATACACAAACCCCTGCCACGTCGCGACATAGGTAGCATCGCTCACCCAAAGCGCGTTCGGCGCGAGCGCGGGGAACTGGCGCTTCACTTTGTCCATTGGACACAGCAGCGCTTTGCCGGGGATCGTTGTCTTCGGCTTCTTGCCACGGACAACAGCTTCAAGACCCAAATCCTTCATCAACCGTGCGACGGTGCAGCGCGTAATATCAAAGCCTTCTCGGCGCATTTGGTGACAGACCTTTCGAACGCCATAGACACTGAGGTTTGCTTCGAAGACACGCTCAATCTCGAGCTTCAGTTCTTCGTCACGCTTTGCGCGATCTGAAAGATGTGAGAGATCGGCGCGCTTGGCCAAATGATCATGAGACACGTGGCTGGGGCAATCGGCAGGACATGGCAGATTGGCTCGACCCCATGATCACCCTCGTGATCTTCAATGAACCGGATCATCGTTTGAAGGGGTGGTCGAGCTTCGTCCCGCTGCGCGGCAGTCGCCGCTTGCAGTGATGAGAGCGGGGGCAAACTATGCAGACGCTTTGCGCAGGATCTCATTGGCCTGTTTCAGCTCGCGCACTTCGCGCTCCAAAGCCTTTATTTTCTAGGCCTGCCCGGTCGTGATACCGCCACGCTGGGCGGTATCGACCTCGACCGTCTTGATCCATTCGTTCAGTGTTTGCGGCGCGAAGCCAATCTTTGATGAGTTCGACACATCGCCGCCCAGCGGCTCTCCTGCCGCCCTGCGCCATCCAGAAGCATCCGCACAGCACGTTCGGGTATTCCGGGGAATACGTGTTCGTTGTCTGTGTTATGATGCTCCATCTTACTCATGAGTGGGAGCCGCCGACACACCCGAAGCGGTTCAAGGCATAACCGCCGCGCAGTGTTTGCCCGTCACGAGGCGGAGAGGTTACTCTTGCTCGACACGCAGACCATCTGCGTCGAAGAACGACAAATCAGACGCTGCGAAATCAAGACCGACCGTGTCACCCGGTTGCAATTCAGTCTCACCGATTGCACGCACATTGATCGCCCCCAAAGGCCCACATTCAATGACAACAAAGCTGTCGGCGCCGAGATACTCGACGACATCAACCCGCCCGTCACATTGCCCGGTGCCACTGGCCCCAAGCGTGATGTGCTCTGGCCGGATGCCCAGATGTACCGCCGGCCGATCGCCGGTATATGTCCCGCCCCGGCCGCCTTCGAGCGTATAGGTCCCAGCGGCTGTCGCGCAGGGCATGATGTTCATCTTGGGGCTACCGATGAACTGCGCCACAAACAGGTTCGCCGGCTTTCGGTAGAGCTCCCGCGGTGGGCCGACCTGAGCGATCTTGCCAAATTCCAGCACGACAATCCGGTCGGCTAACGTCATCGCCTCGACCTGGTCGTGGGTGACATAAATCATTGTTTTACCGAGATTTCGATGTAGTTTCGAGATCTCGTAACGCATCTCCACGCGCAAGGCCGCGTCGAGGTTCGACAGCGGCTCATCGAATAGGAATGCTGTCGGCGCCCGTACAATGCAGCGCCCGATTGCGACCCTTTGGCGCTGGCCGCCGGACAGGTCCTTGGGGCGCCGGTCAAGATAGGGCCCAAGCTTCAGGATCTCAGCGGCCTGATCGACGGCCGATGTAATCTCAGCCGGCGATGCCCCAGCCGTTTTCAGCGGAAAGCCGACATTATCGCGCACCGACATATGCGGGTAAAGCGCGTAAGACTGGAACACCATCGCCAGGCCGCGTTTTGACGGCGGCTCTGCCGTGGCGTCGCGCCCCGCCACAATCAAGGTGCCGCGGCTGATATCCTCCAAGCCGCCGATCATCCGCAAAAGCGTCGATTTCCCGCAGCCTGATGGGCCGACAAAGACCACAAATTCACCTTCGGTGATGTCGAGGTCGACCCCTTTAATGACCTGCACGTCGCCGTACCATTTTTCTACTGCGTCAAGCGTGATCGCGCCCATGATTAGGTCCCTTCCATACTGGGGCTTGCCCAGCTTAGCCAAATTGCCGCCGTCCAGGTGAATGTGCCGCCACCCGCCGGGCGGCCCTGGATCGGATCGAAGTATTCTGCAAATCCTTGCTGCGCGATCATCTCGCGCGTTGACCGGCGCAGCCTATCGGCCCGCGCATTATGTCCCATTTTCTCAAGTCCCAGACCGATGAGCGTGTTAATCACCGCCCAGGTCGGCCCGCGCCAATACCGCATGGCATCAAAGCGGCCATCATCGGGGTCGTGACTTGGCACAGGATAGCGGGCGCGGTCAAAACAGCGGTCGAATGCGGCCAGCATCCAATCGTCCTCGATCCCGCCATACCAACACAAAAACGCGGCATTCGAAGTCACGCCCGAGCGTTGTCCGGAACTGAGGTCGATGCCATCAAAACGGCCCTCTTGCGTCTTGAGGCCACGCCTTGCGCCGTCCTCCAGCGTGCTGATCCAGTCGTCGATCTCGTGGCGATCTTCGCCCAACGCGTCGGCCATATCAGCCAGGTCGCGATGGCCGCGTAGAAGGATGAATGTCATTGTCGGATCGGCCACGCGGAATGGCGCGTCCTTGCTCATCGCCGGCTCGTCCCAGCCCAGGCGCCGGCCACGATGCACCAGCCAGATATAGCGGTCGTAATCAGCCTTGGTGGGCCGCATGGCCGCATCCACATGGGTCGTGTCACGGCGGGTGTATTCGCCCACGCCCTGCGGATCGATCGCGGCCATCGCCACATCCCAATCGGCTGCATTGTCGCGCCCCGATTCCCAAGGATGGGTCACAAAGATCATCCCGTCCTGGCAGCGCCAATCCATGAACCAGCGATGCCAGGCGAGCAATTTGGGATAAAGCGCGCGTGCGCGCGCCTCACCGGCGGCCTGGTCGCGGTCCCAGATGGCACGCACAAAGCTTGCCGCAACGGGCGGTTGGCTGATCCCCGAGGATGGGATCGGCCCGCAGCCATCCGTGCCCCAGACATCCGGCCCGGGGAAATAGCCCGGGTCGGCGCGGTGAAACAGGATATGCGGCACCATGCCATTGGGCCATTGCCCAGACATCAGCGTTTCCAATTCCTGCCACGCACGATCGAGGTCGAAGGTCGCAAATCCCCAAGCGGCAAAGGCGCTGTCCCAATTCCACTGGTAGGGATAAAGCCCCGCCGTCGGCACCGTATAGCCGCCCCGATCATTGCCGGTCAGGATCGCCCGCGCCTGAGTGTCGAGTGCGATATGGTCAACCATCGTCATCCCTTCACCGATCCGGCTGTCAGGCCTTTGGTCATGAACCGTTCCAGCCCCAGGAAGATTGCCATGATCGGCAATGTGGCGATCACCGCCCCGGCCATCAGGTGCTGGCGCGGGATCTCAGAGGAGTTGAGCGAGGCGATGCCGCGCGTGAGCGTGAACTTAGTCGGATCGTCGAGCAGCATGAACGCCAGCAGGAACTCGTTCCACGCGATCATGAAGACATAAAGCGACACCGAAGCCAGCGCCGGCAGGCTGAGCGGCAGGGTGATCTTCCAGATCACTGCCAAGCGCGTCAGCCCATCCATCAGGCCCGCCTCTTCGACCTCGGCCGGCAAGCCCCGGAAATAGCCCTGCAGCATGTAAAGTGCCACCGGGATGGTGGTGACCGGATAGATCAGTATGATGCCAAAGATCGTGTTGCGCAGGCCCGTGATCGAAAACGCGATGTAGATCGGCAGGGCCAGAACGATCATCGGCACCATATAGATCAGCAAGATCGACCGGGACATGATCGCCTGGCCTTTGAACCGCAGCCGCGCAATGGCATAGGCGCCGGGGATCGAGAAGGCCAAAGTGATCGCAACCGTGAGCACTGAGACAAAGAACGAGGTCCACAGATAGCGGCCAAAGCTGAACTCGGTCAGAAGCTCGGTATAGCTGCGGAAAAGCTCAGCGCCCTGGCTCAGATCGATCGAGAAATCCAGCGGATTGGCCATCAAATCAGCTTGGTTCTTCAAGCTGGTCATGACCATCACATAGAACGGGATCAAGACGATCGCGACGAAGAAGACAAAGCCGAACGCGGTCAGAAACCTGATTGAGGCATGTTCAAATTCATGCCGCGTCAACTCTCCGGTCGGCAAGTCGCCAATGATCCAAACCATCGAGCGGGCGAACGCAACCCCCAGGACGGCACCGGCAAACGCCGTCGCAATCGGCCCTGCTTCGATCTGCATCGGGCCGACGCCCAGAAGCGTTCCGGCCAGAACGAGCGCTGCGACGATCCACTGCCCGGCCGGTCCGGCCAGTCGCAGAACCATCACCCCGCCCATGGCCGCGCCCCACAAGAACGCCGCCCAGATCACCGGGCGAAACGGGTCGCCCGTAGCAAACGACATCGCAACCGCAACCGTTGTTGCCAGCACGATCATCCAGACCGCCCCCAGCAACGGGGCTGAGATTGTACCGCGGTAAAGGGCGCTCATAAGCCTTCCTCCCGGCTGAGGAAACGAAAGAAGAAGAAGCTGAAAATGACCAGGCAGAAGAAGATCACCACGGCCACCGCCGCCCCAGCCCCGATATTGGAGACCGCAAAGGCCTGTTCATAGACGCTGACCGTCAATGTCCGCGTTCCGGCATTACCACCGGTCAACAGGAAGATGTCGTCGAACTTGTTGAAGGTCCAGATGAAGCGCAGAAGGAAAAGCACCGACAAAATGCCCAAAAGCTGCGGCACGGATAGGTACCAGAATTGTTGGAACGGGCTCGCGCCATCCATCTCTGCGGCCTCATACATGTCTTCGGGGATGGACTGCATCCGAGCCAGGATGAAGAGAAAACAAAGCGGGAAATATCCCCACATCGCAAATATCGTCACCATAAACAGCGCCGTTGGCCTCTGGCCGAAGAAATTGATCGTCTCGGTGGTCACACCCATCTGCACAAGCAGCGCATTGACCGAGCCCGAGAACGGATCAAAGAGGATGATCCAGGTGAAGGCCACAGCGATGATCGGGGCCACGTAAGGAAATAGGAACAGACCGCGCATGATCCCTTTGCCGCGGAAATCGCGATCCAGTAGCATGGCTGAGAACAGACCCAGAAGGATCGCGCCGATTGTGCCGAAGAAGGTGTAGAAAAGCGTCACCCCAAGGGTGCGCCAGAACTCTCCGCCGTCGAATACGCGCACGAAATTTTCGAAGGTGAACGTGGCATTTGTCAGGATGTTTTCACTGCTGCCGGTGACGACGGGCTCGTTTTCCTCGGCAGCTTCCTCGGCGGCATCAGCATCATCAGCGCTGAGTGGCACGATCAGGCGTTCGTTGTAGCCACCGGGCACCTCATCGATCCGGCAGGTCAAGACGCGGCCGTCGATGGTGCAGACTTCGGGCAGATCGCCGGCCACTTCGACAGTGTCGGGAAGCGTGTCGATAATCACCACATCGGTGATTGCGCGATCTCGGCTGGAATTGCGCAGGCGGTATTCAACCCGCAGCTCGTCACCTTCGCCGCGGACTTGCTCGCGGACCACGGGTGCGGGCGGGCGCAGGTCGGCCAGACCCACAGGTTTGAAACTGATCCAGAAAATCGCCAGAAGCGGAAGGATCACCACCAGCGCCACGCTGATGAGGGTCGGGGCCAAAAGGCCGAAGGCAAGCCGCGCTTCGCGTTTTGCGAGCTGCGTTGTGCCTTTGGGCGGGATCGGGTCAGACATGAGTCACATCAAAACTTGGGGAAAGCCGGCCCCGTTTTTGGGGCCGGCCAGGGGCGCTCATTCAATCGCGCCAAGCTCTTCGTTCATCTGCGCCACGGCAGCGGGGCCGTCGATATAGGCGCGCACGATGCGGTTGATGGCCTGGCTGTTGATCATCAGGCTGGCCAGTGCAAGCTGGCCTTCGGCCACGCCCCAACGCTGTGCCACATCAAGGCCCGCCACGATCTCTTCGATCATCGCCGGATCGTACAGATCGCCAAGCGGCGCGCGGCGGTCGATGCCCACGTCAAGCGTGGCCCAAGCATCGGCATACTCGGTCGGATTTTCGGCCGTGCCGTTGCGCACCGGGAACTTGCCTTCAGGTGCAATGGCCAGCGTTTCGGTGTAGCCGTCCGACATCGAGAATGCGACGAACTCGGCCGCCACATCCGTGTTCGCATCCGACGTGATACCGAAATAGCGGACATCACCCCAAGCAGCGCCATCGGGGTTTGACGGGCCGGAGAAGGTGGTGACAACGCCGGTGAGGCTCGCCAGCTCGCTTGAGGTCGGATCATCGTTGATCGTCGGCGGTGCGCTGTCGCGCAGTCCGGCCAATTCGTCGAGGATGAAGGGCGACCAGATGATCATCGCCGCATTGCCCGAGAAGTAGAGCGTGCGGGACTGATCCCAGTAAAGCTCACCCGGGGGCGAGGCTTCGGCAATGCCGCGATAGAATTCCAGCACTTCGATTGTGGCTGCCTCGTCAAGCGGCTGGAACCCGTCAGGGCCCACAGGGCTTACGCCATTGGCCAGAAAGACATGCTCGAGCACCTGGCTCATGAAGTTCTCGTCCACCTTCGTGGCCGCCACAAAGCCATACATTTCCGGCGGGTTATGCAGCGCTTCGACCGCGGCCATCACGTTGGCATAACTTGTCGGCGGCTCCAGGCCCGCCTCTTCGAACAGATCGGCCCGGTAGACGAGCATCTGCGTCCAGCCATCAACCGGCACAGAGGCGTAGCTGCCTTCGAAATCGGCCATGGCCAGGGCGCCGGGTGCAAATGTGTCTTCACCCAGATCCTCGATCACTTCTGTGGCCGCGTCGGGATCAAGAATGCCGGCCTCGGCCCAGGGCAGGGCAAATTGCAGCGGGTGGTAGATCACATCGGGCAGATCGCCCGCAGCAAAGGCTGCCGTGGCGCGCGTGCCCATGTCACTTTCAGTGACCGGGATCACCTGAACGCTATGACCAGTCGCCGCCTGGAACTGCTCAGCGAGCGCTTCTTGGCGGGCCAGCCGCTCGGGCTGTTCTTCGGTCGTCCAAAACCGGATCTCGTCGGCCTGGACGCCGGATGCAAGCAGCGCCAGCGCTGCGGCCCCGGTGAGCAGTCGAGTTTTTGTGTTAAAGGTCAATTGAACCTCCCAATTTAGTTGACTCTTTCAGTAGAACGGACCGCAGACTTGCTGGCGATAAGCCGACCAAGTTCTGCGGGCGAACGGGTGGGTGCGCGATCAGTGCCGCGGCTGACAAATCGCGCGGTCTCCTCTTCGCGTAAATCCTCTGGCTTCGTGCCGCGCACAAGCTGAATGAACAGCTCCGCAAGGCGGGTCCCGGCACGGCGGGCATCAACCACGCATGTGGTCAGCGGCGGTTGGGCGAACTCACCTTCCGGTATGCCGTCATAGCCGATGATCGACAGATCAGCGCCGATTGTCAGCCCCAGCCTGTCGGCCACCGGATAGGCGCCCATCGCGGCCTCATCGGTGGCGAAGATGATCGCTGTGGGCGGCAGGTCCTGGCACATCAACGCCTCAGTTGCCTCCGACGCTTCGCTTGTGCGGCGTGCATCAAATCGCTGCAAACCCGGCTCTGACGTCAGCCCCATGTCAGCCATGCCGCGTAAATAGCCCTGGTGGCGCAAGACGGTGTAGGTGTATTCGCGACCGCCGCCAACAAAGCCGATCCGTCGATGGCCCAGCCCAAAAAGCCGCGCAACCGCCGCGCGCATCGACACCTCGCCGCTTGTGTCATACCACGCGCAACCCTCCGGATCATCGGTGCGGCCGTAAAGGATAAATGGCACACCGGCGCCGCGCAAATAAGCAACGCGCGGGTCTTCCATGCGCGTGCGCGGCAGGATATACCCGTCAGCTTTATGGTCCTCGGTCATGCGCTGCAGGGTACGGCGCATATCGCTGTCGCTATTGGCGGTTGCCACCGCAAGGGTCCAGTTTTCCGCACTAGCTGCCTCACTGACGCCGGCGAGAAAATCAGTCAAAAACGGCGCATGCGCGTCATGCTCGTCAATCTGTAAAACCAGGCCGAGCGAACGGACACGACCGGTACGGATTGCTTGCGCGTGTGATAGCGGGCGGTATCCCAAACGCTCGGCCGCGCGCTCCACCCGCAAACGCGTCGCATCAGAGATATCGGGATAGCCGTTGAGCGCGCGACTGACCGTGCCCTTGGTCAGGCCCAACGCGCTTGACACATCTGCGATTGTTGTGCGCCGACCGGCCTTAAAACCGTCTTGCGCCACTGGCTTAGCAGCCATGGCGAATCCTCCCTTGCGACTCAGGAAGCACTCCGAAACCGGTTTCGGCAAGAGCTTTTGCAACGAAAATATCTGGCTGAGTACGGAATCCCCTGCCTTGCCACGTCTGATTTTTCCCGATCTAACTGGGTTAGCCCCTAGTTTTGAAGGCAATCAATATGACCCAAGACCATGACCCAGAGCTGTTGATCGAAACCGCGCGTTTTGTCGAAGATACGCCCTTGCCCGATTTCCATAGTCGCCGCGCCGTCGCCGGGATTGAGGAAGAAGCCGGTGCTTTTCCGAATTTCGACGCGCCCGAATTGGCGGTGACGGTCGGCTCGCAGATCGCGTCCTTTTCCGGCGGGATCGACGGCGAGGTGAAAGAGGCAATCTCGAACGCCTTTCTATTTGCCCAACAAGTTGCCGACAAGCAGATCGAGACCAACCCGCAAGCCACGTCGACGGATTGGTATGCGATCTATGTCGATGTGATGTCGCGCATCGGCTGGATCCGCGAAGAGGGCACCCATACCTTGCGCAAACTTTCCGGCGCGCAGGCCAGTGTGCATGATGAGATCATCCCGATTGTGACCGCCGCCCTTGGCCCTGCCGGAGCGTCCGCGACAATCATTCAGGTTCTCGACGGGCTGAAAAACATGGATGCGGGCAGCCCCTGGATCACGCTTTTCAACCGCACGTCACAGCGCGCCAGCGCGAACCAGTTTCAGGTCGCCCATGTCGATGAGGTCGACGGCACACCGCGCATCAAACTCATCGGGTTCGAGCTCAACGCAGAGCGCGCGGTCAACCAGGTGCTGTTTTTCAAATTTTCCACCGACCGGGCAGATCTGCGGCATTTCGAGACCAAAATGTCGGTCGACCAGCCGATCTTTTCTGAGGTTGCCCCGATCGTGAAGTCGCGCCTGGCGGAGCGGGCACGCGACTTCATCCTGGCGATCGATCTTTAACGCTAGACCGGCCTAGCCGGCAGCATCACTTAAAACGGGCGGACTGGTTCGGGCTCATCCTCGGTCGAGGGCAGGGCCGTCATCGCCTCGGTTGTCTCAGCCGGGCGGGCGGCATCGCGAAGGGCGCTGAACGTCGCGGCATCTGCGTAACCTGCGCCCTCCATCCGCCTGGCATTTTTGAATGCAAACAGGCCTTTGTACGTCCCATTGCCAAATTTGCCATCGACCTTGCCGCGCAGAACGCGGTGCTCGATCAGCAAAAGCTGCAGGGTGCGGACCTGGTCGTCATTGTCGCCGCGATCGGTGATCGCCCGCGCAACCGGCGTGTTGATATCGCCGAAAATGCTCTTGGCGCGGGCAAGCTCGGCGGCGCGATGGTCGAGATTGGTGAAGCCGCCATTGATCCGGTAAGTGATCGCGCGCAGCTTGTCGTCATCGGCCAGCGCATTCATCGACCGCTCGCCCGAGCGTTTTGCCCCGGCCCAAAACTCCGCGGCGACCAGCAGGGCGGTTTTGGGATCTGCGGCGCGGTCCGGATCGGTGACCAGATCGACGCCGACGAGGCTGCTGAAGCGTTTGTAATTGTCTCGGCCCGTCAGCTGGATCATGCCCCGCCCGCGAAAGCGGAACCCGTCGCCGGGCTCGCTATTACCAAGTCTGCCGCCATAGACCTCGTTGCCAAGCGCCTCCTCATTGCCAGCAAAGGGCGCGGCATCGGCCTCGGTCGGAAAGCGGTTCGGCCACACTTCGGTTAGCCGTGTTGCGCTGTAATTCAGGCTTTCCGATTTCAGCCGTAACCCACCGGATTCGTGTGAGATTTGGGCTAAGAATTGCGACAATCTGCGTGGATTGGCAGTCAAGCCGTAGCGCGCCAGTATGTCCGCACCTTCCTCGACAAAGATCGCGCGGTATTCGGGCAGGGCACGCGGCAGAAAGGCATCGATCCGCTCGGTCGTAAGCAAAGCACCACTACTAGTGGCTTCGGGCCGTGTCTCGGCTGTCGCGGCGGCACTCGGCGTGCTCTGTGCGGCACGCGCGGTTAGCTGCAATTCCAACACAATACCGGGGACCGCGCCTTCGATGGCCGCATTTAGCCTCAGTGGCACATCACCGCCGCGCGCATTGAGCGTCAGATCAGCGGCGATATTCAACGGCGTGCCAGGCTCGGCAAGCAGCGTCACCGTGTCGGGGGATGTGGCCACACCGGCCCGAGCGCCGTTGGCTGCGCCCGCCAGACTAAGCGTGATCGGGCCGGTCGGTGCGGGATCAGGTTGCGGCTCAGGCGCCGGGCCCGGGTCTGCAGCAGCAGGGCTTTGTGCTGCGCCAAAGACTTGCCAGCCGGTTGCCAGATCATCGGCGGGCGCATAGATGCCATCGCTGTCGCGGCCATGCGCATCTTCTGATTTGGTCACGGCAACTTTCGTCACCGGGCCGAAATAGCCAGAGCCCCGGAAGCCCAGCTTTTTTTGCATCGCAACCACGTCGGGGCCTTCCGATCCGACCCGGAGCCGGCCCAAGCAGGCGTCCACCAGGGCTGTGTCGTCCTGCTGACCGGCCGCTATGATGGCGGCCGCAATGGCAACTTCGCGCCCCGTCAGCAAGACATAGTCGATCCGGGCACCCTGGCCCAAATCGCCGATCACCTTTTGAAAATCGCCCCAGGCGCCGGACTTGTCGGCGCCTTTGATCGTCTGGCAGCCCGCCGACGAGAACGAGCTTTCCGAATAGGCGCAGTGGATGTTGTCGTAAGGCGTGGTTTTGTCCCACAGATCATCATGGCTGAAGGCCAGGTCTTCGGATGTCCGCAGCACGGTGCAGGCCGCGTCTTGGGTCAGATCGTCGGGGTTGGTCATCCGCAGGGCCGGTTTGATCTTGCCGCCGCTATGGCTGGCCACGCGATAGATGTAGCAGCCTGTCGGCAGCAGATTGCATTTGGTATCGGGCCTGTCGGTTGGCAGGTTATGGACGATCTTATAGTAGTTTCGCATCCACTTTTTGTTCGGCACGGTCGAGCCGCGATAGGCCCGGAAGGTGCGGGCATTTGTGTCGACTATGCCAAGCGTGCAGTTGAAATCCGCGTGGTTCGGTCGGATGTCTTCAAAGCTGACCTCGGCCAGGCCGGCTTGGCTGTCCGCGCCGCTGAGTTTCGCCCCGCGCAGACCGAAGGCCACGAGCCCGTCCTTGCCGGTCGGTTTGAAGCGGTTGGCGCGCATCAATAGCTGCCAAACCGGCCAATTGAGGGCAGCTGCAGCGCCAGCGCCCAATGCGTCAGCGGCACTTGTTCGCAGATGCGCGTAATCGGGCTGGTCGGCATCAATTGACCACCTGATCTCTGGGATCGTGGCGCTTTCGGTGGTCGGGTCGATCCGCGCTTCGCCGCGCTCCAGCGCCGCCAAGGCCTCGGGCCCTGTGTCAAACTCTTCCCCTGCGGTTGGATCGTCGACAATCTCTGACGCGGCAATGCTCAGCGCATCGGTCGGGCGCGGATCATCGGCCATCGGATCAGATATATCGGTCATAAAAACGTCCTCACATTATCCAAAGAGCGGCAGGTCATGAGTGAAACTGGTCCAGTGCAGGCCTTCGAAGAGCAGGATGTAGGCCATGTAAAGCATCGCTATAAAGCCCAAGCCCAGGGCAATCGCTGCCCCCCGACCCATCGGCATGTACGCTTTGCGCAATTGCTGGTCGAAACTTTCCAAACGCTCGTTTGCGCCAGGATAAACCGTCTCGTCGATGCCGTCGATGAATTCGCTGATGCGGAGTAATTCGTCGCGGTAGGAATTCCACACCATCGCAATGTTGGACACCCCCACCAGCACCAACAGAAAGATCAGCAGCATCGCAATCTGGGCGAAAAATGCGGTTGTGGTTTTGCCGATGAACACCTCATAGGCGGCAAACAGACACAAGAGCACGAAGGTTGTGACGAAGCGCGCAAAATGGCCTGCCATCTCATCGCGGATCGTGGCCAGGCGCCGCTCGATCACGCTGCGCGCCGTCTCGTAACCGTCGCGGGTCAGTCGAACCTGCACGCGCAGGCCTGTCAGCCGCTGGCGCATATGCACCGCACCAAAGGTCAGACCGTTCACAATGACGGCCAGAACCGGCAACGCGGTGCCGAGATAATTCATCAGTGAATAACCCAGATAGAACGTGTAGGGGCGCACAAACATGGCCCAATAAAGCGGATCGCTGCGCGGCAGGTCGGCAAAGACCGCAAAATCCGGTTCGCCGTCGACCACCGGCAGACGCGGCAGCATCGTGTCCTCAAACCGCGCCCAGATCGATGGGTCGTCGAAATAGATCGGCCAGCGCGCCTGCAGCCAGGATATGCCGCTGAACGCGGTCGAGGAAACCTCGACCTCGCTCAACGTCGCATGGGCAATGATCGCGTGATAGGCGCTGACCGTGATCAGACCGGCAAAAAACAGCACGATGAATTTGCGATTGTTGCGCAGTCGCAGCCAGGCGCCGGTCTCGCGGCTGAATAGTCGCGGATAGTCACGCGGCAACCGACGATAGATCATTGTGCAAAGAACGATCAGCACCAGCGACAGGACAACGGTGCGGCCCCATTCGACAAAGACGGCAAACATCGGTGTTCGGGTGCCCAGCTCAAACGTGCCGGGCAGAGCGACACAATCCTTGCGCTCGCCGATGATAAAAGACCGGATGCCCGCCTGATCCTCCAGACGCGCACGGATGTCGGCGATGGTGGCGCAATCGGGCTGAAATCCGAATGCAGCCTGAAAGGCGGGGCTGGAGGTCTGGTTCCATCCGCTGGCCAGATACATCAAAAGAAACTGCACCACGATGACAAAAGCGGCATAAATCAGCACCACAGACGGTGCGCGCCGCTGGCGCTGCTGTAGGATATAGGCGCTGATTAGCCCCATGCCTTCATCGAGCTTGAAGTTGAAATCCGGCAAGGTCGCCACGGTTGAATCGGGTGATGCATCCTCGCCCAGGTTCATCTGCCAAACCGTGCCGACGCGCTTCGGCTTTAGCCCCTTGTCTTCGCCTGCGGCCCGTGCCAGCGCATGTTTCAGCTGCACATTGCCATAAGGCGCCTCGCTGCCGACAAATCTCTGGTAGAAATCGAGCGCGAACTTCTTGGCATACCAATCGGGCACTTCGATCTTGGTGCCGATGAAATTGACCCGCGGAAAGGCCGCGCGATATTCGTCCTCCTGATCGTTGGTCAGGCAAGCATTCATGTAAACCAGGCGAAGCGCGTTTGACTCCGATTTCATCTGGTCGGCAAGGCCTTCGGCCGACACGTTTACTGGCTTGCCGTTATCGTCTGACATGCGCACGTATTCGCCGGCTGCATGGCCGCAAAAATGGAAGACCAACAGCCGCTCGCAGATATCGCTATCGGTCAAAAGCTCGGTCAGCTCTGAATAGCGACCGCTGGTCAGCAGATATACGTCAAGCCCGCCTCTGCGCAGCAACTCCGCGACGCTGCGCGCTTCATCGTCAAGCTCAACCAAGGTGCCGCCATCATTGGCGTGGCGGGTGTCTGCTTGCACAACGATAGCCACAGGCGCTTGACGGCCAGGGGTAGTGAACGCTTCCGACACAGTGCCGGTTCCTCCGCGGGTGCTCCGGTGCCGTGCGGATCGGCACTTACATCAACATCTTGCGCCTGGGTCGAAATTCGAAATGACGCGCGCCAGACTGCTTTAGCTTGCATTGGCCCAATCGCTTTTGGCAAGCTGATTTCAGATTTTACAAAAAGGGGGGTGGCTGTGACTTTTTCGGAAAGCAATCTCATTGACGGTGATTGGAATTTTAAGCGGGCTCTGATGCTGGCGATGCTGGCCGATGCAAGCTACTCCAGCGGCGATGACCTGAAATTTATTCTGGAAGAAGACCTGGAGCTTGAGCGGATCGCGGCCATGCCCGATGGCGCAAACCAGGGCTTTGTTGCAAAAGGTGACCGCATCGTCGTGCTGGCCTATTCCGGCACCAATCAGATCAGCGATTGGCTGACCAATTTAAAGTTCGCGAAATCTGACATCAGTTGGGGCGAGGTCCATACCGGCTTTCTCGAAGCCTATCAGATTGAGGAAGACACGGCCCGGATGGCGGCCGATTTGGCCAAGCAGGAAGGCAAGGTGCTTTGGATCACCGGCCATTCCTTGGGCGGGGCGTTGGCCCATATCGCTGGGCACGAGCTGATCGGCGTCCATGACCAGATCGGGCTGGCCACCTTTGGCCAACCGCGCACGGTCAAAGTGGGCGATGACAAGCTGCTGCAGAACCGCTTGCCATTTGGCTATCACCGAGTGGTCAATGAAAACGACCTGGTGCCGCGCGTGCCGCCGAACCTGCCCCATACCGGCGACTACGTGCAGCTTGGCCGCCGCCGCAGGCTTTTTGGTCTTGAAGGTGAAGATGACGGCCAATCAGAGGCCGAACTGCCGCCGCTGACCGAAGAGGAGTTCAAGAAGCTCCAGGCGCAATTGGAACAGGTGGCGCGCAACGCTTCAGGCGCCGGAGAGGCTGCCGAAGCCGCAATCGACCGCTCGGTCGAAGGGCTCATTCCGGGTCTGCGCAATCACCGGATGTCGGCATATCTCGCCGCACTTGAAAAGGTTGCTGGCTCGCGCGATGCGGGCGAGGTTTTTGAAGGCTTGCTCAGCCGTCCAACGGCGCCCGAGCCCGAACCGACCCGGCGCAGCAGCCGACGCGCCAGTGGCGATGTCGCCGGTGATATCTTTGGGGGTGGCACGACGGCCTCCGTTGAGGGGCTTTTTGACGACGCGCCTGAAAGCGCCTCGGGTGCCGTGCGCTCAGCCCGCTCGCTTGTTGAGGCGGTCGAGGACGAGGCCGCCGATGCGCCTGGGATCGAACGTCTGCCGGTTCTGCTGCAATTGGCCGATGATAGCTGGGCGCCTGCGCCAAGCATGCTGGTTCTTTCGCGAACCGGAGAGTTCGTGACCGTGCTCTGCACGGCCGAAGATGTCGAAGCGATGGAAAAAGACCCCAAAGTGCGATCGGTTGAGATCAGCCGCGCGGGCGGTTTTCCGGAGCTGGCGACCTCGATGCCCTTCGTCAAAGGTATGCCGACCGACCGCCCCGATATCGATGAGCGCGGGGCCCACGCGCTGGTCGGTGTGATTGATACCGGGATCGATGTGATGCATGACGCCTTTGTTGACGGTGATCAAAAGACCCGCATCGTGGCGATCTGGGATCAGCTCGACCCCAAAGGCCCGAGCCCCATGAAGGTCGACCCTGCTTTTCCGTTCGATTTTGGCACGCTCCACACAGCCGAGGATGTGACCGCGATGCGGTCTGGGGCGACACCGCCCCCGGCCTGGCTGCGCGACCCAAGCGAACATGGCACACATGTCTCGGGCATTGCCGCGGGTCGTGCAACGGGGGATTTGCCCGATGGCATGGCGCCTGACGCACCCATTGCTGTTGTCATCCCGGATATGGAGACAATCTCCGGCAATCCCGCCAGCCTCGGCTATTCGGTCAGCCACAAGAATGCGCTGGAATTTCTGCGCGCGCTTGCGTTGGAGAAGAACAAGCTGGTGCCAGACCCCACCCCAATTGCGATCAATGTCAGCTTAGGCATGAATGCAGGTGCCCATGACGGGCAGACCCTGCTGGAGGCGGCCTTTGACGGGACAACCGCGCAGGGCCGAGACCCCGGGATCGTGATCGTGAAGTCGGCCGGCAATGAGCGACCGCATCGCGGCCATGCACATGTCGATGTTGCAATCGGCCGGGTTGATGTCGATTGGACGTCGCGCGATATCCGCCGCGGGCTCGACTATTTTGAGGCCTGGTACTTCAAACTCGATGTGTTGGATTTCGTGCTGCACTCCCCGCGCGGTGGCAAATCCGATGTCGTGTCGAAAAAAGTCCGCGGCTTCAGCGGTGAAATTGACGGCAACCAGGTGCAGATGCGCCTACGCCCGCGCCATCCCGATAACGGCGATAATGTGCTTTACGTGTCGATCGGGCCCGGCAGCGAACAGATCCGGCCCGGTGTTTGGTCGTTAGAGGTTCGCGGCAGGCGGATCAGTGGCAACACAACGGGCCTCAATATGTGGGTCGAACGCAGCGGTGACCGGGCCGTCGAATTCGACAATGCGATCCAAAAGATGACGCTGTCGGTGCCCGGCACGGCCAACCATATCGTGACGGTCGGCGCCACCGATACGGCGGACGAATTTCCCGGCGTCATCCGTGCCTCTTCTTTCGGGCCAACCCGCGACGGCCGGGCCAAGCCAGAGCTGTCCGCACCCGGACGCGGCATCGTCTCGGCCCATGCCGGGCAAAGCGACCCATCCGCGACGGTGGCCAAGACCGGCACGTCCATGGCAGCGCCCCACGTCACCGGTGCGGTCGCGCTGGCGCTGTCGCGGCGCGTGGCGCAGGGGCGCAGCCAATTCAATTCCGAACAGATCAGCGCGCTTTTGATCCAATCCGTCCAGTTTACCGCCGCTTTGCATCACCACGGATTTGGCTACGGTATCCTAGACGTGGCGTCCTTCCTGGAATTGTGCGACGAAGAGCCGTGAGGGGAACGCGCGGCCTACCATGGATACAGACAACAAACGGGGCTTAGCAGGCATGCTGTGGCTCGGCCTCCTGCTTCTACTTGTGGCGCTTCTGGCGGGCTGCGCCGTGGCTAACCGTTTCTACGTCCCGCCCGACCTTGAGACTGCCGAGATCCAAGGCACGCCCGCTGCACCCGCAGCGCCCGATCGGCTGTCACTGACAACCTGGAACGTCGGCTATGCCGGGATGGGCGCGGAAAGCGATTTCTTTCTTGATCTGGGCACGCAGCGCCGCCCGCTATCGGGCGCGCTTGTTGATCGCAACCTGGCCATGATCCAAGACACGCTGGCCGGTCTCGACAGCGATCTTTTCTTGCTGCAAGAGGCCGCGCGCCCGTCCTGGGTGACCTATCGCCGCGATGTGCTGGGCGGTCTGGTCACCGCTTTGCCGGGTTATGCTTGGACCTTCGGGCCGGATGTGAACACCCGCTTTGTCCCGCCGCCGTTCAACGTGCAGGTCGGCAATGCCACGTTCAGCCGGGTGCCGCTGGCCAGCGCCGAACGCCGAGGTCTGCCGTTAGAGCCGACATTCGAGCTGGGCCTGTTTCGCAAAGGCTACCGCATGCATATTGTGCGCATCGACGCAGATCGTGCCTGGGTGATCGTCAATATTCACCTCAGCACGTTTGACAGCGCCGAGGACGATGTGCGCGGCGCCCAGGTTGCCGCACTCATGGAATTTGCCCAGGCGGAATATGCGCGCGGCAACCATGTGGTCATCGGCGGCGATTGGAACCTGCGCTTGGCGGCCGTTGATTTTCCGCACACATCCGATGAACGGTTTGAGTTCTGGGTCCGCGACTTTCCCGAAGACGCGCTACCCGAGGGCTGGCGCTTTGCCATTGACCGATCTGTGCCGACCGTGCGCGGAGCGCATGCGCCTTATGTGGCGGGCGAAAACTTCACCCATATCATCGATGGCTTTTTGGTCTCGCCAAATGTCCGGGTGGCCTCGGTCGCGGCCTCTAATCTGGGATTTGAGTTCACAGATCACCACCCGGTCCGGGTCGAACTTGTTGCTCGCTAGTTAGCCGCGCCCGTGATCGGCCATCAACGCGGCGGTGTCTTTGAACGCCGCCAAAGCACCCAGTTTAGCGCCATCCACGGGCAACCTTTGGCGCCAATTGGGGTATTCGTCGACCGTGCCGGGCATATTCGGCTGCTCGGCCCTGTTCAGGAGCGTTTCGGCTTGCACGGCGACCAGCCGTGACCGGCTGCGCGCCAAGAATTCGTGCAGATCGGCGATGCCGGGACCGGCGACCGCGTCAAAGGCGGCAAGATCGCTCCGCCGCCTAGCGGCTGCGCCATCGAGCGCGGCTTCATCCATCGCGCCCAGCTTCGCCCAGGCGGCCAGATCCGCGCCTTCGCGCCAGCCCCGCCATGTCGGCAGATCATGGGTCGAAAAACTAGTAATTGCGGCTTCGGCGTACTGAGCGGCTGGGGTGAACCCATGGCCCTGGCGCTCAAACATCGCCAGCCTGCAGCCCAGGATGCCGGATGCGTCCAACGCGGCGCGCAATCCGTCGGGCACCACGCCCAGGTCTTCGCCGACGACGTAGCCGCCTGCGCGGGCCGCCTCGATCCGGGCAACCGCCAGCATCGCGTTGCGCGGCATTGCCATATACGCCCCCGGCGCGCCGTTCTCAGGCACCCAAAAGGCGCGCTCAAATCCCAAAATATGGTCGATCCGCAGGATGCCACAATGGCGGAATTGCTGCCGCAGCGTCTCGGCAAGCGGTCGAAAGTCTTGCGCGATCAGCGCGTCGGGGTCGAGCGGGGCCAGGTTCCAGGTCTGCCCTTGGGGCCCAAGCGCGTCGGGCGGCGCGCCAAGCGAGACGCCGCGCACAAAACTCTCTCGGTCCTCCCAGGTCTCAGCCCCCGCCGGATGCGTGCCGACCGCCAGGTCGAGGTAGAGCCCATGGCGCAGCCCCGCGCCTTTGGCAGCATTTTGCGCCTGGCCAAGCGCAAAATCGGCCCGCCATTGCGCCCAGAGGTGAAAGCGCAGCCGTTCGGGTGCGATCGCTTGGCAATCGGGATGGTCTGGGTCATGCAGCTTTTCCGGCCAATCGGTCCAATAGGGGCCGTGTTGCTCGGCCAGCGCTTGGTGGCGGGCAAAGCGCATCAAGGCCGCGCCGCCTTGGGCGCAAAACGCGTCGAATTGACCGTCCAGGCTGGCGGCCGCGAATGCCGCTTCGAGGGCCGCGCGCCGCACGGCATTTTCGGCCGGATAATCGATCAGATCGCCGCCGCTGGCTGCATCACTGACCGGGATGCATAACGTGTTGAGGCGTCGGCGGTGCGACGGCTGATAGGGGCTGATCGCGTCGGGGTCTGTCGGAAACCCCGCATGGACCGGGTTGATGCCGAGAAATCCGGCCCCGCTTCCGGCCATGCCCTTTGCCGTCTTGGCCAGATCAGCGAAATCGCCCAGCCCGCCTTGTGCGGCACTGCGCAGGCCCCAAAGCGGCACCATCACGCCCCAACACCTCTCCGGCAGGGCCAGCCTTTCGGGCGCGACCAAAAGCACCGTCTTTTGTCCACCTATCCACAGGCGATGGATGCCGATAGGCAGGGCTGGGAAGGCGGCCGTTCCTCGGCCCTCAATGCTCTCCCCACTTTCGCAAGTGAGCTGCCAAGCTTGCTCTCTGAGCCATTCGAAATCAACGGCTTGGCCTTGGGATAAAACGATCCACAGGGGTGTGTTTCGGTTTCGGGTGATGCTGAGCTGGGCGTGCTCCTCGGCGATCGCGGCGGGGCTGTCCACAGCCGTGCCGATGGCGCGCAAGAGGGCTGCGGCGGTCTCGGGGCTGGTCCTATGGTCGGTGCCGGTTGTGTCGGTGTAGCGTGGCAGTATGCCTTTGGCCTGGGCCAGCGCCAGCAGATCGTCAGCCATCCAGCCGCTCTTCCAATACAAGCGCCATGACGGCGCTGTCGGGGACAGGCAAGAGGTGCTGCGCGCTTGCGTCCCGCGGGCCACCATCGGCTTGGCTAGTGTCCAACAACAGGCGCCAATGGCGCTGTTCGGCCACCGGCGGCAGGGCAACCTTGGTCGCCGGGCCACGATTGAAAATCAGATACATGGCATCCTCGCGTGCGGCATAGGAGGGCGTGTCGGAGGCCATGCGAAGCTCTGCGCAAAGAATGTGGCGAGCCGATTGCCAATCGGGCGGGCCCATCGGCTCTCCGTCGGGCCGCCACCAGAAGAGATCGGCCAGCCCATCATCGGGTCTTTCGCGGGAATGCAAAAACCGTTTCTGCCGCAGGATCGGATGGTTTTCGCGAATTTCGATGAGCCGGCGCGAAAAGCGCAAGAAAAGTGGCTCAGCGCCAGCCCACTCCACCCAACCGGTTGCGTTGTCCTGTGCGTAAGCGTTGTTGTTGCCCGCCTGGCTGTTGCCGATCTCATCTCCGGCAAGGATCATCGGTGTGCCTTGCGACAGGAGCAATGTCGCCATCATATTGCGCCGCCTTTGCAGGCGCTTAGCACGAATCTCTGGATCGTCGCTCGGCCCTTCAGCCCCCATATTGTCAGAGAAATTCTCACCGTGGCCGTCGCGATTTCCCTCGCCATTGGCCTCGTTATGGCGCGCATTGTAGGAAACCCAATCCGCCAGGGTGAAGCCGTCATGGGCCGTGACAAAGTTCACCGAAGAGGTCGCGGCGCGCCCGCGATGATCGAACGTGCCGGCCGATCCGGTGAGCCGGTCGGCCAGCGGTGCAACCATTCCATCGTCGCCGCGCCAGAACCGCCTGATGCCATCGCGATAGGCATCATTCCACTCTGAAAACGGGTGTGGGAAGGCGCCAAGCTGGTAGCCGCCTGGTCCGATATCCCAAGGCTCGGCAATGAGCTTGACACGCGCCAAGACCGGGTCCTGGCGCACCGCATCAAAAAATGCGGCCCCCGGATCGAAGCCCGATTGTGTCCGCCCAAGCGTTGCGCCGAGATCGAAGCGGAACCCGTCCACCCCCATCATCTCGACCCAATACCGCAGTGAATCCAGGATCATACGCAAGACCATTGGGTGATCGATATTGATCGTATTGCCGGTTCCCGTATCGTTGATGTAGCGCCGCGGATCGCCCGGCATCAACCGATAGTAAGAGGGGTTGTCGAGCCCGCGAAAACTGAGCGTCGGCCCCGCCTCGGAGCCTTCGCCGGTATGGTTATAGACGACGTCCAAAATGACCTCGATCCCGGCGGCATGCAGACGCGATACCATGTGCTGTACCTCCCACAGGGCGCCGTGGGATAGGTAGCGCGGATCGGGAGCGAAAAAGCCAAGTGTTTGATATCCCCAATAATTGACCAGCCCCTTTTTCACCAAGAAGCGGTCGTTGAGAAAGGCTTGAACCGGCAAAAGCTCAATCGCTGTGACGCCAAGTTTGGCCAGATGGTCGATGACCGGATCGCTGGCAATGCCAAGAAAGCCGCCGCGCTGGTCGACCTCGGGGTGCAGCGCGGTCAGGCCTTTGACATGGGCCTCATAAATCAGCGTCTCTTCCATGGCGCGCGCGCTTGAAGGCGGGCCGATCGGGCGTGGGTTCTCGACAATGCAGCGCGGCATGTAAGGTGCGCTGTCGCGCGGGTCGAAGCTCAGGTCGGCCTCTGCGCCGCCGGGGGTGTATCCAAGTACGGCATCGTGCCAGGTGAGGTGATCGGTCAGCCTCTTTGCGTAAGGGTCGAGCAGCAACTTGTTGACGTTAAAGCGTAAACCTTCGTTGGGGCGATAGGGCCCGTCGGCGCGCAATGCGTAAGCCGCACCCGGCGTCAGCCCGGGGATTGCGCCGTGCCAGATGTCGCCGGTCCGCTCCGGCAAGGCCACACGCGTCTCATGCCCGTCTTCATCGAATAGGCAGACGAAAACCTGCGATGCGGTGGCGCTGAAAACAGCGAAATTCACCCCTTCGCCGGTATATGTGGCGCCGAGCTCCGTCGGTTTCCCCGCTTCGATGCTACCATACCGCGTCACTTCGCAAGTGACCTCAGCAAGCGGCCGTAGGCGCCTGCACTGGCCGACCAACCGACCGGATGGGCCATCGCATTGCGCTGCATTTTGGACCAGAGCTTGGCGTCGGCATAGGTGGCAACCAATTGACTGAGCGCGTCGCGCAGGCCTTGGGCGGTGATTGGGTAAAACTGGAAACCCGTGGCCACCCCGGCCTTTCGCGCAGCCACATTTGCCGGGATGACCGTGTCGGCCAGCCCACCGGTCAGCGCAACCAACGGTAAGGTGCCGAAGCGCAAGCCGTAAAGCTGGGTCAGACCGCAGGGCTCAAACCGCGATGGCACCGCGATTGCATCGCCGCCGGTGATCAAGAGCTGTGCCAGCGCTTCGTTGTAAGTGATCTCCACAGCCACATTTTCATTCCTGTCAGCGGCATCCTGAAACGCCCGTTCCAGCTTTGGATCACCCGTTCCCAGCACCGCCAATTGACCGCCCGCTTCGAGAAACTCCGGCATCGCGGCGAGCAGGAGATCGAGGCCCTTTTGCTCGGTCAGCCGCGAGACCACAACCAGAAGCGGCCCGGTGCCAGCAGGCAGACCCATATGCGCCTGCAGCGCCTTCTTTTGCGCGGCCTTTCCCTTTGGCGTCTTATAGGGCGGGGCCCAAACGGCCTCATCGATCCCGTTTAGGATGCCGCTAAAATCCGCGCGCCGCGTGCGCAAGACACCGTCGAGCCCCATGCCGAAATCCTCGGTCATCAATTCGCGGGCGTAAGTCGGGCTCACCGTTGAGACGGCATCGGCGAAAACGATCCCTGCCTTCAGGGCAGAGATTTTGCCATAAAACTCATAGCCTTGCGGATTGAACGCGCTACGTGGAAGGGCCAGTTCATCGACCATTGTGGGCAGGGCGAGACCCTGAAAGGCGATGTTGTGGATCGTCATGAGTGTACCGACGCGCGCTTCTGCGCCCATTTGGCGGAGATAGATCGGCGTTAAACCGGCTTGCCAATCGTGCAGATGCAGAACCTGTGGCCGCCACCCGGCGATGCCGTCCGCACCAATCCGCGCCGCCACAAGTGACAGTGCGGCAAAGCGCTTTGGGTTGTCGGGCCAATCCTCGCCCTTTGGGTCGAGATAAATTTTGCCATCACGATCAAAAAGATGCGGTGCGTCGAGCAGGTAAAGCGGGTGGCTGCCGAGGCGGCCCTGCAAAAGCCGCGCCGGGCCGCGAAAAAGCGTGCCCAAATCGGCCACTTCCCGCGTGTCACCGGCTGCTTCGATCACCGACCGATAGGCCGGGATCAATGTGGCAACTTCGATCCCTTCAGGCGCCAGAGCGGCCGGCAGGGCGCCTGCCACATCCGCCAGGCCGCCGGTCTTGACTAGCGGCACACATTCGGACGCAACCGAAAGAACCCGCAGGCTCAGTCCAGTGCCGCCGCCCGCTTGTCCAGCATCGGTTTTGTGATCAACGTCACCCCGCTTTCGGTTACCCGAAACCACTTCTGATCCTCCTGGATGTCTTCACCGACAATCAGGCCTTCGGGGATCTCGACGCCGCGGTCAATGACGCAGCGCGTCAGGCGGGCAGAACGGTTCACGACCACGTGCGGCAGGGCCACAACTTGATCGAGCGACGCGTAAGAATTGGTGTGACAGTTTGTAAAAAGCAGCGATTGCCTAATTTCCGAGCCGGAGACGATGCATCCGCCTGCGATCATCGAACTGACCGCAAGCCCGCGCCTGTCCTTCTCATCATGGATGAATTTGGCCGGGGGCACGATCTCGGAATAGGTCCAGATCGGCCAGGAGTTATCCCATAAATCGAGATCGGGCGTGAAATCCGTCAGATCGATATTGGCCTTCCAGAACGCATCGACGGTGCCGACATCGCGCCAATAGGCCGGCGCTTTGATGCTGCCGCGCACGCAGCTATCATCGAAGCGGTGCGCTTGGGCAGTCCCGTCGCGCACAATCCGGGGAATGATGTCCTGGCCAAAATCATGCGCGCTGTCTTTGTCGGCGGCGTCTTCGAGCAGCATTTGCCGCAAAAACCGCCAGCTGAACACATAGATGCCCATGGAGGCAAGCGCGACGCTAAGATCCTCGGGCGTGCCGGGCGGATCAGCGGGCTTTTCCAGGAACGACGTGATGCGATCCGCTGCATCCACCGCCATCACACCAAAGGCCGAGGCTTCGGCGCGGGGCACCGTCAAACAGCCAACCGTGACATCCGCACCGCTTTCGACATGGTGCTGCAACATCACCTCATAATCCATCTTGTAGATATGATCACCCGCAAGAATAACAACATAATCAATGTCATAGCTGTCGACGATATCGATATTTTGAGTTACCGCGTCAGCGGTGCCGAGATACCATTTGTTTTCATCCACGCGCTGGCTTGCCGGTAGAATATCCAAGTATTCATTGCGTTCGGCGCGGAAGAAATTCCAACCTCGTTGGCAATGGCGGATCAGGGAATGGGCCTTGTATTGGGTCGCAATCGCCATTTTCCGAATGCCGGAATTGAGCGCATTGGATAGAGCAAAATCGATGATCCGTGTCTTTCCGCCGAAATACACAGCCGGTTTTGCACGGGAATCGGTTAGCTCTTTCAGTCGACTGCCGCGGCCGCCGGCCAAGACAAACGCCATGGCCCGTTTCGACAGTCTTTCGGTCCTGGCCAATTGCAGCCGCTCTCGATCGTGCATCATGTCCGGACCTCCCATCCGTTTTAGCCGCCGCCCATGAAAAACAGCGTGGCAAGCGGAGGTATGGTGATCTCAACGCTTGCACGCTGGCCTTGATGGGCGATCTCGTCGGCAACGACGCTGCCGCCATTGCCGAGGTTGGAACCGCCGTAACCGGCGGCATCCGTATTGAGTATCTCGTGCCAACGCCCGGCATGCGGCACGCCAAGTCGGTAGCCCTCGCGCGGGACGGGGGTGAAGTTCGACACAACAACCACAGGCGCGTCGCGCGCATGACCCCGCCTGAGCCAGGCGTAGATTGAAGCGGTCGCGTCATTGGCCTCGATCCACTCAAAGCCTTCGGGCACCGCGTCAAAGCGGTGCAGCGCGGGCGCCTCCCGGTAGATACGGTTTAGATCGCGAACAAGGTTTGCGACGCCTGAATGCGCGGGCGTTTGGGCGTAATGCCACGGCAATTCACCCTCGTGGTTCCATTCCTCCGACTGGCCGAATTCCTGACCCATGAAGAGAAGTTTCTTGCCGGGATGGCCCCACATAAACCCGTAATAGGCGCGCAGATTGGCGAAGCGCTGCCAGGGATCGCCGGGCATTCGGCCCAGGATTGAGCCTTTGCCATGCACGACCTCGTCATGGCTGAGCGGCAGAATAAAGTTCTCGGAGAAGGCATAATGCATGCCGAAGGTCATCTGATGATGGTGATGGCTGCGGTGGATGGGTTCACGCGTCATGTAATCAAGCGTGTCGTTCATCCAGCCCATGTTCCACTTATAGCCAAAGCCCAGCCCGCCCTGATCGACCGGTGCCGAGACCTGTGGATAAGAGGTCGATTCTTCGGCCGCGGTCAGGATGCCGGGGCATTCGCCATAAACGGTGCTGTTCATCGTCTGCAGCATGCCGATAGCTTCGTAATTTTCTCGGCCTCCGTCTTCATTGGGCACCCATTCGCCCTCTTCGCGCGAGTAATCGCGGTAAAGCATCGAGGCGACCGCATCGACGCGCAGCCCGTCGGCATGGTACTCCTCCAGCCAGTAAAGCGCGTTTGAAATCAGGTAGTTCCGCACCTCCCGGCGGCCATAGTTGAAGATCAAAGTGTTCCAGTCGTGGTGAAAGCCCTCGCGCGGATCGGCATGTTCATAAAGGGCTGTGCCGTCGAATTGACCCAAGCCATGCGCATCGGTCGGAAAGTGCCCGGGCACCCAATCCAGGATCACGCCTAGGCCCGCGCGATGGGCGGCATTGATCAGGTCACGAAACTCATGCGGCGGCCCGTGCCGGATTGTGGGCGCAAACATGCCCACAGGCTGATATCCCCAGGAGCCGTCAAACGGAAATTCGCTGAGCGGCAGGAACTCGAGATGGGTAAAGCCCATTTCGACGGCGTAATCCACAAGCTCTTCGGCGGCCTCGCGGTAGGAGATATAGCGCCCACCTTCCTTGCGGCGCCAGGACGCAAGATGAACCTCGTAGATCGAAATGGGCGCTTCACGGCCGTTTCGCATCGGCCGTTCCTGCATCCATGCCCGATCAGACCAGCCGTAGCCGCCGATGTCGCGCACAATGCTGGCATTAGAGGGCGCGTGTTCCGATCCAAAACCACACGGATCGGCCTTAAGCGGCAGGACTTGCCCGGAGGCACTCAAAATTTCGTATTTGTAGGTGGCGCCGTCGCCGATATGAGGCAGAAAGATCTCCCACACACCGGTTTGGCCGCGCTGGCGCATGGCGTGTCGGCGACCGTCCCAGGCATTGAACGCGCCCACAACCGACACACGCCTTGCATTCGGCGCCCAAACCGCAAAATGCGTGCCGATGACATCTTGGTGGGTCATGACATGGGCGCCAAGGACCTGCCACAGCCGGCGGTGGCTGCCCTCGCCAAGATAGTATTCGTCCTGCGCTCCGATCACCGGGCCAAAGCGGTACGGGTCTTCGATCTGCCAGCTATGGCCAAGCGCATTGCGGCCTTCCAGCACATAGGGCCGCACTTTTGGGATTTTGCCTTGGAACACCCCGGGATAATTCAGTATCGGTTCGAGTACATAGCGCCTTCCGCCGGATCGCGCGACCATCTCTTCGGCGCCAGGATCAAAGACGGTCAGCCAGGTTGAGCGCCCGCGGGTCTGGGGCCCGAGCAGCGCGAACGGATCGCCATGGCGCCCGGCGCGAAGGTCGGCAAATTCCTCTGCCGAGCCAACAGGGTAATTCACGGGTGCTGCGTCCTCCATCGCCTAAAGGGTAAACGATTGGCGGGCGCATTCAACCGCCACGTCAGGATACTGCGGTCGCGCCCCAGATATCGTGCATATAGCCGCGAATTGTGCGATCCGACGAAAACCAGCCCGAGCGCGCCGTGTTAAGGGCTGCCATCCGCGTCCAGGTCTGCGGGGTCGCATAAGCCTGATCGACCGCGCGTTGTGCGCGCCAGTAATCGGTGAAATCAGAGGCGACCAGAAAGTAATCCGCGCCTGAGATGTTGTCGGCGATGTGGCCGTAGCGGCCGGGTTCACCGGGGCTCCACAACCCTTCACGAATGGTGGCCAGCGCACGTGCCAGGCGCGGGTCACCGGCAATTGCCTGGGCCGCGTGATCGGGAACTTTACGGCGTGCGACAACCTCATCGACCGTCATGCCAAACAGAAAGAAATTCTCCGAACCGACGCGGTCGCGAATTTCAACATTGGCACCGTCAAGCGTGCCGATCGTCGGCGCACCGTTCAAAGCAAACTTCATGTTGCCGGTCCCGGAGGCTTCCTTTCCGGCTGTGGATATCTGTTCGCTAAGATCAGAAGCTGGAATGAGTCTTTCCGCTAAGGTCACGTTGTAATTGGGCAAAAACGCGATCTGCAAAAGGTCGCGTGTTGCCGGGTCTGCGTTAACGACATGGGCCACGTCATTGATCAGCCGGATGATATCTTTGGCGAAGAAGTATCCAGGTGCCGCTTTGCCTGCGAAAATCTTCACGCGCGGGACCCAGCCGGCATTTGGGCTGTCGCGCATCGCCTGCCAAAGTGCAATGGCCTCCAAAATGTTGAGATGCTGGCGCTTATATTCGTGCATCCGCTTGATCTGAACATCAAACATCCAAGTGGGGTCGAGGTTTATGCCCTGATGTTCACTTAGATGCGCGGCCAGATCGGTTTTGTTGGCCGCCTTTGCAGCGGCGTAGTCGGTCAAAAAACCGGCATCGTCGAGATGCGTTTCCAGACCGCTCAGTGTCTCCAGGTCATCGACCCAACCCTCACCTATGGCATCGGTGATCAGCCCGCTGAGCCTGTGATTGCAATTCAAAAGCCAGCGTCGTGGTGTAACACCGTTGGTCTGGTTGACAATTTTTTCCGGATGCAGTCGATGCAGCTCCGCGAATACGGTGCTTTTCATCAATTCCGTATGCAGCGCGGAGACGCCGTTGACCTTCTGCGCCATCATGAAGCTCAATTCACCCATTCGGACCTGACCATGGTCGCGCGCAGAGATTTTGCGTGTCGGGTTTTCCTTCGCATGCAGCGCGTCGATGCGGTCGATCAGCGTCAGATGCCGCGGCAAAAGCTTGCCCATCAACCCTTCCGACCAGGATTCGAGCGCTTCGGGCAGCAGCGTGTGATTGGTATAGTTGAGCGTCGCCCGCGCGATCTCCACCGCCTCAACAAAGCCCAAACCGCGTATGTCATGCAGCAGCCGGACAAGCTCGGGCCCGGCAATCGCGGGATGTGTGTCGTTCAGTTGGATCGCAACCTTACTGGGCAGGCCTTTGAAATCACCGTGTTCTTCTTCAAAGCGGCGCAAAATGTCGCTCAGCGATGCCGCGGTGAAGAAGTACTCCTGCTTCAGCCGTAGCTCTTTACCCTGATCGGTGGTGTCATCTGGGTAGAGAACCCGGCTAAGCGTGCGCGCACCGGCTTCGGGTTCGGCCGCGCCCGCATATTCGCCGCGATTAAAGCGATCCAGATCAAACGCCGCGACCGCTTTGCCGGACCAGAGCCGCAAGGTATTGGCCCATCGCCCCTGCCAGCCCACAACAGGCGTGTCAAAGGCCTGCGCATCAACCGCTTCGGCGGGCGACCAGACCGCTTGTGTTCCGGCTTCGGCGACAACCCCGCCAAAGCCCACCCGGTAGCGCACCTCGGGGCGCTCAAATTCCCACGGATGGGGCTGTTCAAGCCAGGTCTCGGGTGCCTCCATCTGGCGGCCCTCAAGGATTGATTGCTTAAAAAGCCCATGTTCATAACGGATGCCATAGCCGTAGGCCGGGCAGCCGATTGTTGACAGGGATTCCAAAAAGCAGGCCGCCAAGCGACCGAGCCCGCCATTGCCAAGTGCTGCGTCCGGTTCGTCATGGACGACTGAATCGAAATCGAGCCCCAGCTCGGACATCGCCGTTTGCACCTGATCGAGAAGACGCAAATTCACGATGCCGTCTTCCAAAAGCCTCCCGATCAGGAACTCCATCGACAGGTAGTAAACCCGCTTAGCGCCGCTGGCATAGG
The DNA here is from genome assembly GCA_039191215.1 of Pseudomonadota bacterium. Lineage (GTDB taxonomy): Bacteria > Pseudomonadota > Alphaproteobacteria > Rhodobacterales > Rhodobacteraceae > HKCCE3408. Next base: position 72,192 of record JBCCXT010000005.1, on the reverse strand, counting down.
TCCGGCGCGTAGCCTCAAACCAACTGTCGATCATTTGGTCCCGTACAGCGTGGCTCAGCGCCATACGCCAATCATGCACTTGCGCATGATCTGCATCTTTGCCGACGGAATAGGTCAGGTGGCGGAGGATGGCGTCCTTGATGGTGGCGTCAGTCATGAAGCTTCCTGGTCTGTCAGAATGGCTTTGGCTCGATTTCCAGAAGGTTTGTTTTGCATTCCGCTGCAAAGCGCAAGGGCGGCTGGTCGGGATTAACCGTTTCTCAAATCGGTCTGCCAAGCCGGGCCATTGTCCAGATAGCAAACTCGCTGAAAAGCGCATCCGAGGCGGTATCAAACGCCGCTATCAGATCATCAGTGGCGCTACTGGCCGCGCTGGCTTCGGCCTGAAATGTGCGCCCTGCGGCAATGGCCGCGTCACGTTCGCGAACGATGCGAACCTCCAGCGTGATCACGACCCGCGCCGTGTCGCCTTCGGTCTCGGCCTGAAAATCCAAAATGTCACTGACGATGGCAAAATCCCCGCCCGACCCAAGCGGGCGGCGGCCGACATAGGTCAGCCCTTCGGTGGCCTGCAAACTGCGCAGCATCAGGGTTTGCACCATGACGGGCGTTTCTTCGCCCCATCGCGCGCCAGGCAGATATTGCGCAGCCAATGCATCGGGCCGTACCAAGATACGGTCGGTCTCTAACGTGCCGGCGGCTTCGGGCAGTTCGACAACCACCTCGCGCGGTGCAGGGCCGTTGGCTGTTGGCAGGCCTTCGGGCGCGCGCAATTCATAGATATCGAGCACCTCGCCGCCGCCCAGAAGGCTGCAGGCAGGCAAAGCCAGGAGGAAGAGGGCAGCCAAGCGGTTCATCGGCGGTATTCCGGTATGTCGGAGCCCAGAAAAAAGCGCCCCGGGTCGCGTTCGATTTGGCGGATCAGCCGGTCGAGCGTTTCAGTCAGGGCGCGGGCGTCGCGGGCAAATTGGGCATATTCGGGCAGGCCGGAGGCGGCGAAATCCTGCACCGCCGGAGAGGCCGCGCGGACGGTGGCATTGATGCCTTCAAAGGCTTCTTCTGCCGCCGCGGCCGCTTCGGCCAGGCTGGTGCTGATGCCCGGCAAATCATCTGATACCTGCGCGATGGCCCCGTCGAGGCCGTCCAGCGATGCGGAGAGCCGCGCGATCAAGCCGCCCAATTCATCCTCCAGCGCACCTTCGGCGGCGTCGAATGCACCGGTTGCCGCAACCAATGTCTCTTCTCCGGCGCCAAGTGCGCTGTTGATCGCCGCCAGCGTGACATCGGCATTTGCGAAGGTCCGCGCGGCCTGTTCAAGTGCTGCATTGGCGGCGATGGCAAAACCGTCGATCTGACCGCTGGCGCCGGCCAGATCATCGCCGACTTGGGTTGTTAAGGCCGATACGGTCGCGGCGGCTTCGGCGACGTCATCTAGCACGCCGGGCAGGGTATCTTGCGCCTCTTGGGCGATCTGATCGACCGCCGTTTGGACCGAGGCGATCACCGCGCGGGTCTCGGTGACCAATGTGGCGCCGTCCTCGGTCACCAAATTGCTGAAATCGACGGCGGCGGTTTCAACGGTGTCCATCGCGACATTGGTTTCAGCGATCAGCACATCGAGCGCCTGCAGCGTAACCTCTATCTCGGCCAGACGAGAATTGGCCAGACCGCCGGTTTCACCGAATGTGGCGATGACATCGCTGGCCTCCGCGCCGATGCGCGCAAGCTCCTCCCGCAAGTTGACAATTGTCGCCTCAAGCTCATCGGTTGTGGCCACTAGATCGGTCTCAATATAGACCTGCGCCGCTGTCAGCGTGGTTGACGCCGTATCAAAAGCCTCGGCCCCTTCATTAAGAAACTCGACCGCGTCGTCGGCCACCTCGCCCCAGGCACCGATCGTCTGATCGGCGGTCAACAATGCCGCGTCCAGGTCTGCTGCCAGCGTTTGCAGCACGGTGTTGAACCGGTCAATCTGATTGACAAAATCGTCGACCGAACTGGCGACCTCAGCGAAGTCCTCAAGCGTTTCTGCGAACGCGACAGACGCGGTTTCTGCGTTCACGATGATATTGGCGATGCGCTCGCGGTTATCGCCCGAAAAAAGTTCACCGACATCGCGCACAAGCTGCAGTGTTTCCGAGACAAGCGCGGGGGCATCTTCCGACAGGCTTTGGATCACCGAACGGTCGGTGGCGATTGACCCGATCTGGTTTGGGGCTGCCATCGCCAGCTCTGCATCGGGGCTGCCCGCGCTGATCGATATGAAGCCCACGCCGGTCACGCCTTGTGTCTCAACCGTGGCCACGCTGTCTGCGCGCACCGGCGTGTCGGCGCCGACCTCAAGGCGGACCGTAACCGTGCCATCCAGCTCCGGCGAAAGACCCACATTTACAACCTGGCCCACTGGAAGCCCCGCGAAACGCACGTCCGAGGCCTCCGCCAGACCCGAAACGCTATCAAAACGCGCGTCGTAATAGGCAACCTGCTGGTCCAGCTCGACACGGGCAAAGGCCAGGAAAAACACAATCGCAGCGACAATTGCGGCGATCGTGAAAAGCCCGATCAGGATGTAATTTCCGCGTGTTTCCATGGGCCGCCTCAGTCGCCGATCCGTTCTTGCGCGTCAAGGGCGGCACGTGCCCGCGGCCCGTGGAAGTATTCCCGCACCCACGGGTGATCGACACGCAGCATTTCCGCCATCGTGCCGGTCGTTAGCACCCGCTTTTCAGCCAAAACCGCGATGCGATCACAGACGGCGTGCAAAGTGTCGAGGTCATGGGTCACCAAAAAAACCGTCAAACCCAATGCATCCGATAGGTTTTTGATGAGCTGGTCGAAATCCGCCGCACCGATGGGGTCAAGCCCGGCCGTGGGCTCATCCAAAAAGACGATTTCCGGGTCCAACGCCAGGGCCCGGGCCAGGCCCGCGCGTTTGCGCATGCCGCCTGAAAGCTCAGCGGGGTAGTTGTCGCAAGCCGCAGGCGGCAGACCCGCCATGGCGATTTTGAGCTCGGCCAGATCGCGCCGCAAATCCGCGGGCAGACCGGCGATTGCCCGCATCGGAACCTCGACATTTTCGCGCACCGTCAGGGCAGAAAAAAGCGCGCCGTCTTGGAACATCACGCCCCATCGCTGCTGCAACTTGATGCGCGCGTCCTCATCGGCGGTCAGCACGTCTGTGCCCAGCACCTCGACACTGCCTGATACCGGCCGATTGAGACCGGCAATCGTGCGCAGCAAAACCGATTTGCCGGTGCCCGATCCGCCGACAACCCCCAAAATTTCACCGGCATTGACCTCAAGGTTGAGATCGTCATGCACGACATGGTTGCCAAACTGGGTACGGATGCCGCGCAGCTTTATGACCGGCGCCACGGCTTATACCCCGATCTGGGCGAAGAAAATCGAAAAGATCGCATCAGCCACGATGACGGCAAAAATCGCGGCCACCACCGCTGAGGATGTCATTCGGCCAAGCGATTCCGCGTCGCGCCCGACATTCAGGCCAGCGCGGCAGCCGACCACACCGATGATGATCGCAAAAAAAGGCGCTTTGACCAGGCCAACCCAGACATGGCGCACATCAGTGCCTTCGAAAAGACGGGTGCGAAACATGCCAGGTGAAACACCAAGCTCTACCCACGACATGATTGCACCGCCCAACAGCCCGGCAATGTCCGCGACCAGGCCCAGAATGGGCAGCGTGATCAGCAGGGCAAGTATCCGTGGCACAATCAAGGCTTGGCCGGGATCGATGGCTAGCGTGCGCATCGCGTCGATCTCTTCGCGCATCTTCATCGACCCGATCGCTGCTGTGAAGGCGGAGGCCGTGCGACCGGCAACAATGATCGCGGTCAGCAAGATGCCCAATTCGCGCAGGATTGAGATGGCGATCAGGTCGACGACAAAGACCTCGGCGCCAAACTGGCGAAGCTGGGCGGCACCTTGGAAGGCCAAGACTACGCCGATCAGAAAGGCCATCAGCGCGACAATCGGCACAGCTTTCAGACCGACCTCTTCGATGTGATGCACGAGCGCGGTGAACCGAAATTCTTTCGGATGGAGAACCACGCGCCAAAGGCGCGCCAAGAACAGACCAAAAAGCCCCAAGCAATCGACCAGGAAGGATCCAGCATCGGCAACGGACCGGCCAAGGTTTTCGCAGCGGTCCAAAAGCGTCAGCCGGTGCGGCTTTGTGTCGACAGCGCGCGGGGCGGCTGCGCGGACCCGTGTCAGAAGGGTGTCGACGGCCTCAGACGCGCCGACGAATTCCAACCGGCCACCGGCCGCCTCGGCGCGGCGTTCAGCTTCGACCAAGGCGTAGGCCGCGCCCGTATCAAGCCGCGTCAGCTCCGACAGATCGACCGATAAAGGCTCCGACAGTGGCAGGCCGGCCAGGGCTGTCGATACGCTTGCCGCGTCCGAAATCGTCGCCGGGCCGCGCAAAGCAAGCGCGCCGGTGCGCGTCACATCAATTGCAAGGCCCGTCATTGCGTGCCTCCCCCTGGTGCCAGACCTTGGTTTAGCAGCCGCCGCATCGGTCCGGTAGTGGGCACAAGGCGCGCGGCGAATTGCTGCACAAAAGATACACATCCATTGACAAGATGCTGATGTTCATGCCGCTTTGCCAAAACGGGAGGAGCCAGGTGACAGCCGAGAGACCGGTTGATACCGCGCCATATGTGTCTGATGAGGTGCGGAAGACCACGTGTTACATGTGTGCGTGTCGCTGCGGCATCGACGTGCATTTGCGCGACGGGAAGGTCCGCTACATCGAAGGCAATCGCGACCATCCGGTCAATCGCGGTGTGTTGTGTGCGAAAGGCTCTGCCGGGATCATGCAGCAATACTCGCCCGCGCGATTACGCGCGCCCTTGCGCCGGGTCGGTCCGCGCGGGTCGGGCGAGTTTGAGGAGATCAGCTGGGACGAGGCTTTGGCGCAAGCGGTCGAATGGTTGGCGCCCATCCGAGCCACAGATCCCAAGCGGCTTGCTTTTTTCACCGGCCGCGATCAGTCGCAAAGCTTCACGGGATGGTGGGCGCAGCAATTCGGCACGCCAAATTTCGCAGCACATGGCGGATTTTGTTCGGTTAATATGGCTGCGGGCGGCATCTACACGATGGGCGGCGCGTTTTGGGAATTTGGCAGCCCCGACTGGGAACGGACTGAGCTGTTCTTGCTTTTCGGTGTGGCCGAAGACCATGATTCCAACCCGATAAAAATTGGCCTGGGTCGGCTAAAGGCGCGGGGCGCAAAGGTCATTGCGATAAATCCAGTGCGTACGGGCTATAACGCAGTGGCCGACGAATGGGTCGGGATCACACCGGGCACAGACGGGCTTTTTGTGCTGGCCCTTGTGCATGAGCTGTTGCGCGCCGGGCGTGTCGATCTGGACTATCTGTTGCGCTATACGAATGCGGGCCATCTGGTGATCCACAACCCCGGAGCGGCTGACCACGGCTTGATTGCCCGCGACGGGGATGGTGAGCCGCTGGTTTGGGATCGCGGCACGGGTCGGGCGCGCCAGTGGAAAGAGATATCCACAGGTGCCGCGCTGCATGGTGAGGTGACGCTGCCTGATGGACGCAATGCGCGCCCGGCCTTTGAAGGGCTCGTGGCGCGATACATGAGCGCTGAATACGCGCCAGAGGCCGTAGCCGAGCGATGCGGGGTTCCCGCTGTGACCATCCGGCGCATCGCGGGCGAGCTGGCCCATGCCGCCTTTGAGAAGGAGATTCGGCTTAACCAGCCCTGGACCGATATGCGGGGCGAGCGGCATGAGCAGATGATCGGGCGCCCTGTTTCGATGCACGCGATGCGCGGGATATCGGCCCATGCCAATGGCTTCCAGACGACGCGCGCGATCCATTTGCTGCAGATTCTTTTGGGCTCGGTCGAGGTGCCGGGCGGATTTCGCTTCAAGCCGCCTTATCCAAAACCAGCACTTGCCCATCCGAAGCCCCATACCGGCGCGCAGCCCGGCCAGCCATTGGCGGGGCCGCAACTGGGCTATCCGCGCGGGCCTGAGGACCTGAAACTGGACGCCGATGGTCGGCCAGAGCGGATCGACCAGGCCTATTCCTGGGACGCGCCACTCTCGGTGCACGGTTTGATGCATATGGTGATCTCCAACGCGGCCGCCGGCGATCCCTATGAAATTGATACGCTTTTTCTCTACATGGCGAATATGGCGTGGAATTCATCGATGAATACCGCGCAAGTGATGGAGATGCTGACCGCCACGCGCGAAGACGGCGAGTACCGCATCCCGCACATCATTTATTCGGACGCGTATTCGTCGGAAATGGTGGCTTTCGCTGACCTCATCCTGCCCGACACAACCTATCTCGAACGCCACGACTGCATCTCGCTTTTGGACCGGCCGATTTGCGAGCCGGAGGCCGCCGCTGATGCGATCCGCTGGCCGGTGGTCACGCCGGACCGCGATGTGCGCGGATTTCAAAGCATGCTCCTTGATCTGGGCGCTCGGCTGGGCATGCCCGGCTTTGTCGATGACGCCGGTCAGCCCGCCTATGCCGATTATGCCGATTACATCGCGCGCCACGAACGCAGACCCGGCGTCGGGCCCTTAGCCGGATGGCGCGAGGGCGGCGATGGCCGAGGCGCGCCAAACCCCAAACAGATCGAAAGCTATATTGCGAATGGTGGCTTTTGGCTCGCCCATGTCCCGCAAGAGGCGCAATACTACAAAATGGCAAATCGCGCCTACCAGGATTGGGCCGTCGCGATGAGCTTCTTTGACGCGCCGCAGCCTTACACCTTTGATATATATCAAGAAACACTGCGAAAGTTTCAGCTTGCAGCAGAAGGATTCGGCGATCGCCAGCCCCCTGATCATTTGCGTGCGACCATTGCTGAGGCGTTTGATCCGTTGCCGGTCTGGTATCCGACCGCCAAGGCCGAAGGGAGCTTTCCGCTGCACGCGATCACGCAGCGCCCCGCGGCGATGTACCATTCCTGGGGGTCGCAGAATGCCTGGTTGCGGCAGCTTCATGGTGCCGTCCCGCTTTACGTGCCTGAGCAAGTTATGGCCGATGCGGGCCTCCGCGAGGGCGATTGGGCTTGGGTGATATCGCCCCATGGACGGATAAAAGTGCCAGTTGCGATGACGCGTGCGGCCAATCCGATGACGCTCTGGACATGGAATGCAATCGGCAAACGCAAAGGCGCTTGGGCCCTGGACGAAGCAGCACCGGAGGCGCAAAAATCTTTCCTTCTCAATCATCTGATTAGTGAGCTTCACCCGCCCAAAGGGGATGGTCTGCGCTGGTCCAATTCGGACCCGGTCACTGGCCAGGCCGCCTGGTATGATCTTCGCGTGCGCATCGAGCGGGCTGATGCCGGACCGATCGAGCCACGGTTTGATGCCCAATCCAGCCCCGTCTCACCTGGTAAAGGAGACCTTAATTTTGGCGAGGAGTGGACAAAATGAATCACAGACTTGCCGCAAACCTGCCCCGATACGCCGCCATAGCGAAATCTGGATCTGGGGTAGAAAGGCGCACTTATGGCCTGTTGCAGGGAAAACGCTCACGACGACTGGGATCAAAGCGAATTCCAAGGCGAGGGTTACTTTCCGCGATGCCCAGAATGTGGCCGGTATCACCGCGATGTGACGCCCGCCTTTCAAGGCCTTGTCAACGAGTCGTGCGCCGCCGTCGTGCCGACATCGCGCCGACTGCACCGAGAGTTTCGCGTCGACGACCCGCAAGCAAGCTGGCGCTACGACAGCGATACCGGGCTGTTTGCGCTCAGCGTGCCGGGTCGCGGGCGGTGCCTGTCGCAGTTTCAGATCGTCGGCACCTGGATCGAGAATTCGGGCAGCTTCAAATGGTCTTGGGCGTGGCAGGAAGAAGCCCAAGACGGCACGCGCAAAGCGGCCGATTACGCCCGCCGTGTTGGGGCATATTATTGGATGCGCGCGTTAACCGCGCCCACGCTTTATGTCGGCGAAACAGAGGCTTGGCATCTGGCTATGGTGACGGCTTACCTGTCGGAATTGCCCGCCGTCACAGCCGTGCCGACCGATGGCGGCAAGGCCTTCCTGATCCTCGACCGGCCCGTCTGGGTGAACTGACACCCGCGGGGGTGACCCCGTGACGGACCTGCCGCGCGCGACCGACAAAAAGTTGGGCCTTGTTATCGATCTCGATACCTGCGTCGGCTGCCATGCCTGTGTCATTTCTTGCAAGGAATGGAATACCGGGGGCTATGGCGCGCCGCTGTCGGATCGCGACGCCTATGGCGCAGAACCGGTCGGCGCGTTTCTCAACCGCGTGCACACATTCGAAGTGACGCCCGAAGAGGGCCCGGCGATGAATGTGCATTTCCCAAAATCCTGCCTGCATTGCGAAGACGCGCCCTGTGTGACCGTTTGCCCGACAGGGGCCAGCTTTAAGCGCAGTGCGGATGGCATTGTTTTGGTGGATGAATCCATCTGCATCGGCTGTGGGCTTTGCGCCTGGGCCTGTCCCTATGGCGCGCGCGAGATGGATCCGAGCGAACATGTGATGAAGAAATGCACGCTGTGTGTGGACAGGATCTATAATGATAATCTGGCGGAAGAGGATCGCATACCGTCCTGCGTGCGGACCTGTCCGGCCGGCGCGCGGCATTTTGGCGATCTTGGTGATCCGATGTCAGATATCTCACTGCTTGTCGCTGCCCGCGACGGCATGGATCTGATGCCCGAACAGGGGACCAAGCCGGTCAACAAATACTTGCCACCGCGCCCGAAAGTCGGCGACGAGCAGGTTGATCTGGCAGCATTCTGCGAGACGCCACACGCGGAGCCGCAGGGCTTTTTCGCGTGGGTCGACAGGATGTTGGAGAAGGTCTGAGATGCATCCGGCAACCTCAATCATTGTCTTCACCGTCTGCTCGGGCGCGGGCTTCGGGCTATTGTTTGCGCTCGGCCTGCCGGCCCTTTGGGGGGATGCGCCATCGGGCGCGTTGGCCTGGGCCGGTTTCATCCTCGCCTTTGCGCTTTCGGTCGGCGGCCTCATGTCATCGACCTTTCATCTCGGTCACCCCGAGCGCGCCTGGCGGGCGTTCAGTCAATGGCGCAGCTCATGGCTCAGTCGCGAGGGCGTGCTGGCGGTGGTAACACTGGGCCTGGCCGGGTTTTATGCGCTGGCTTGCATCATTGGCCTGCCGGGCGCGGCAATCCTGGGGCCGCTGACAGCAGTAATGTCGTTGCTGACGGTCTACGCGACATCGATGATTTATGCCCAGCTAAAGACTGTAGACCGATGGCATACCTTATTGACGCCGTTGTGTTTTCTGGCCTTTGCCACGGCAAGCGGAGAGATCATCGTGGGCGCGCTCCGTGCGGCATTTGCCGACGGGCCGGGTATCTGGCCGCTGACCGCGGCGCTATCGATCTTCATCGCATGGACGCTCAAACAGCGCGCCTGGCGTCAGGGTGATGCCCGGGCAGTCGCACCCGTCTCTACGACGGAAAGTGCGACAGGCCTTGGGTTTTTGGGCAGCGTCCGGCTGTTTGAGGCGCCCCATACCGGGCCGAATTACCTGCTCAACGAAATGGGGTTTACCGTGGCCCGGCGCCACGCGGAAAAACTGCGCTTTTTTGCCGTGTTAGTTGGGGGATTTTTGCCCATGATTCTGACGCTGATGGCATCATCAGGCCTGGCACCCACGGTCACGCTGGTCTTGGGCTCGGTTGCGCTTCTGGCCGGGCTCTTTATCGAACGCTGGCTCTTTTTCGCCGAAGCGCGCCATTCGGTCATGGCCTACTACGACCGCCGCACCGCCTAAGGGGCCGCAAAATCCAGCATTTTCCTACCGGACAATCTGTGCTGGAATGTGTGGGATTGAAGCGGGGAAAGATGGCCAGCGATACCGAACAGCGCGCCATGATGGATGCAATCGCCACCGGCGACAAACAGGCCCTTGCCGGGCTTTACCGTGCTTTAGAGAAGCCGGTTTTCAGATTTATTCGCTCACGATTGAACGATCCCTACGAGGCGGGCGACATACTGCATGATGTATTCATGGAAGTCTGGCGCTCGGCCGGACGCTTCGAGGGAAGAGCGAAAGTGCAGACCTGGGTTTTTGGGATCGCATACAAAAAGGTCATCGACGCGCATCGCCGTCGCGGGCGTGTCGATTTGACCGATGAATTTCCCGATGTCACCGATGACAGCCCCGATCCGGAAACCTGTCTTGCCAGCGCCGAAGAAGCCGCCCATGTGCGCCATTGCCTGGGCACTTTAAAAGACGACCATCGCGCCGCCATTTCGATGGCGTTCTACGAAGATATGACCTATCGCGAGATAGCTGAGATCGCTGGTGTCCCTGAAGGCACGATCAAAACCCGGGTCTTTCATGCCAAGACGCATCTCATGCGCTGCCTCGAAGGGATTATGGGGCGGAGGGTGCCGGCATGAGCCTGGAGCGCGAAGAGATCGAGGCCTTGCTGCCCTTTCTGGCCAATGAAACGCTGACCGGTGACGAGCGCACGGAGGTCGAGACTGCGGTCGCAGGCGACCCGAGGCTCGCGTCTGAATTGGCAGCGCTGAGAGCCATTCGCCGACAGATGCAAGGAGATGAGGCCGAGGCGAGCCCGGGTGATCTTGGCCTTGCGCGCCTAATGCGGGACGTCGATAGGGATGCCTCGGCGGCGCACTCCACGACCGCTGCCGCCAATTCACCTAAAGTGGTCCCCCTGTCGCGACTGCGCATCTGGCAATCCGCGGCTGTGGTCGTTTTGGGGTTGGGCATTGGTCAGGCCGTCCTCACAACCGGCCCAGACGACCCAGGTGCGGTGCCTTTGCCGCCGGAGGTTTCGCTTGAACGCTCGACCGACTTTTCGCTTGCCGATGGTGCGAGCCCGGCAGAAAGCGCCGCTATGTCCCAGGTGGCTTTCCGGATCATTTTCGCGGACGGCGTCAGCGAGGCGGAAATGCGTGCGTTTCTGCTCAATTCGGGGCTGGAAATTGTCGCCGGTCCCTCGGCCATGGGCTTTTACGATCTTGCGCCGCTTGACGGCGATCGCGCGGCGGCCCGGGCTGCAATAACGGCTGCTGGCCCTTTAATCGACACGGTCGAAGACATGCCCAACTAACCACCGTCCCAACCGAGTAACTTGCAAGAGGTTTCCATGTGCATTTTGCGCAGTCTTTTCTTATGCCTGATCGCCACCTTTGTTGTCCTGCACCCAGCCCAGGCGCAATTTGCGGGCGGCGCAAATGATCCAGCGATTTCAGTTGTCACGGGCGGCGGCGACGGTCCGGATGATCCCGCGCGCCGCACAGATTGGGTGATCGCCCGCTCGGGCGAAGCGGAGGTCATGGTCTTGGCACCAACGGCCGAGGCGCAATCGGCCGCTGATGCGTTGGTCACTTCGGGCGCGCGGCTTCTGCGGCAGCGCAGTTATCCGGCACTTGGGCGCACGGGCTTGTTTTTCACCGTCGGCGCCAGGCTGACGTTGCAATCGGCGCAGCGGGTGTTGCAGCAGGCCGCACCGGGGGCTGTGGCCTCGGTCCATGTTATCTATCGGTTCGCACAAGGGACGCCGCGTATCTATGCCGCAGAAATGGTTGGGGTCACGCCGCAGCACAATTGTGCTTTTGGCGGTGACGTGACCATCGGCTTGATCGATGGGCCGGTTAATCCAAGCCATCCGGCGCTTTCGGGCGTGAGACTTACCATCGACACGGTTTTGGGAGTGGAGGATCGAGGCGTTGGATCCGATCACGGCACGGCTGTAGCGGCCCTGATTGCCGGTCGCAGCGGCGCCTTGTCGGGTGTTGCCAGCGGCGCTCGGCTTCACGCTGTTACCGCTTTTACCCGCACCGGCCGTGGCGACGGCGCCAGTACTGAACGGGTTGTTGCCGCGCTCGACCTGCTGGTCGGGCAAGGCGTGCGGTTTATCAATATGTCCTTTGCCGGCCGACAGAACGCGGTCCTTGATGAAGCACTTGGTCTGGCTGCCGCGCGGGGTGTGACGATGATCGCCGCCGCCGGTAATGACGGCACCGACATCGCCGCTTATCCGGCGGCCAGCCCGCATGTCATTGCCGTGACCGCCATTGATCAGCAGATGCGGCTTTATCGCGCGGCCAATACCGGCCAGCACATTGAATTTGCCGCCCCTGGCGTCGATGTCTTCGTCGCCTCGGGCGCGGGCGCGGGCGGGGCCTACCGGTCGGGGACGTCTTATGCCGCACCGATTGTGACCGGTCTTGCGGCGCGGCTTGGCGATGGCGCGTCGATTGCGCTTGTGCGGGAATGGTTGCGGGCCTCGACAACCGATTTGGGCGAACCGGGTCGTGACCAGCGTTATGGATGGGGTCTGGTGCAGGCCGTGTGCTAAGTTTGCGGTGGAAGTTTACACTGGAAACATCGCGGGATCGTCACCCAAAAACCCGCAGCGCGGTTGCTTGCTTTTGGCGTAAAAATATTCAAAAACAGTATTTTACCTATGTTTCCACTGGAAACACACAGCGTTTTGCCACAATAAATGAACCGACTTACATCCCCGTCCGACCCATCATTGGCCCAAGCATGTCTCGTCCCTCGATATGCCCGGGCCCTTGCTGGGAACCGCTGAGTTTCCCCAATCTGCGCTGCAAATTCGGCAGCGCATCGGCTGCCCGCTCTCTCTCCCCGTTGGTGCGGGCAGCCGAAACGCCAATATCGCGCAAACGCAGGTATTCAGCCGCCGACCGATCGAAAGGCGCGATTGGTCAGGCGATTGCGCGGCAAATGGGCGGCTCGCGCCGACATGCCGCTTTGGTGTGCCTCGATAACCGCGGTTGCGTGCTTAGGTGACAAGTGCCGGTTTCCCACCGTTGCGCCGCAGAAAAAAAAAGGTCACTGTTAACTGATATTTGAGCCGTCATACGGCACGTCCAAACGTAGTTGTTGATACGCAAGGAGCTAACAGTGCGAGTGACGATTTCGACCCGTTTTTCCCAGTCCATTCTGGTCGCGTTATCTTTGGGCCTGGCCGGCCATAGCGGCGCACAGGGGATCGAGCCGCCCGCGCCCGAGGTGGTCGCGAGCCGTATGTCTGATCTTTCCGCGCGCGTGCCCGGCTCGATTTTGGCACTGAACCCCTTCCATAATGACCAGATCGCCGCAGCAGGCGGCCAGACGATCCGGCTTGTCTCTGTGAACCCGTATCAAAACTCCTGGTTTTTGCTTGAAGTGACCGGCGAGGATAGCCGAACGCGCAGCTACCATCTTGAATTGGCCGATCCGGATGGGTGGACCGTTTCGCTCTCACCCGATGCCGAACTGCGTCTTGAAGGTCCCGACGACGCATTTGCCTGTACGCCCTGGGATGACGGCACGCTGCGGGATGCGGTTGAGTCTAATCTGCCCTATGCGCCGATTTGCGAGTGGCAGGTTTTTGTGCGCAACGCGGTGTCAGGCAATCGCTCAAACCGCGAGGCGATGGCTGATTTTTTGCGCGACAACGTGCTTTTCGGCGACTCGATCGTCAACCTGATCAAAGGCACCTTTTATGAGGATGCCTTCATGGTCTCGTCAGATGAGATCGAGGCAGAGGATCCAGGCGAAGTGGTCGCGCTCCTTGGTCAGGCAGCGCTCGACCGGCGCCCGCTCATGACCCCCGGCACCGGCTTCAGCGTGCAAGGCACCGAAGCCGGCCGGATGGAGGCAGGTTCTTGGTACGCAATTGAAGACGCCCCCGGGATTTATGCCAGCACAATGCAACCGGGTCAGATCGCCGACAGCGTGATGCGCTCCGGTGGCAATGCAAATTGGCTCGACGGTGTTGAGAATTACGCAGATGTAATGCTCGTGGCGTTTGATATGAGCCAGTTTGAAATTGGCTACGAACTTGGCACAGATCATCCCCGGGTCGACTGGTCGCCACGGCCCAATGACCGGGCCGGATCTGCAGGCCCGGACGGGTTCCGCACAACTGATCCGCTGGTGCGGGTGGGCATGATATCTCCCGCACTTAGCGACCGGATCGCGGCGACTTTTACCGGCGGTTTCAAGCGGGAACATGGCGCGTGGCGGTTTGGCCCGATGGCTGGCTACAATCTTGGCCATCATTACGGGTTCATGCAAAACGGCGTCATGCTGAGCCGTTTATGGCCCGGCCTGTCGACGCTTTACATGCTTGACGATGGCTCGGTTGGCATGCGCACCTGGACCGATAGCGACACCGAAGAGCTATTGCCGCATATCGTCTTCGCCCGCCAAAACGGTGTGCCGCTGATCGAGGGCGGGATGCCGGGTGAGTATGTGACAAGCTGGGGTGGCGGCAATTGGTCCGGCTCCGCGGAGGCAAATCTGCGCACCGTGCGATCAGGCGTATGCCTGCGCCGTATCGAGGATCGCGAGTTCTTGATCTATGGCTATTTCAGTTCGGCCACGCCATCGGCGCTGGCCCGGACGTTTCAGGCCTACGGATGCGAATATGCGATGCTGCTCGACATGAATTCGCCAGAGCTGACCTATTCGGCGATCTATATCCAAGACGACGAAGATGAGGAGATCGAGACCGAGCATCTGGTTCGTCTGATGGCTGGCGCCGATCAAACCCGGCGCGATGGCACGCTCATCCCACGTTTTTTGAGCTATGCTGACAGCAGGGATTTTTTCTACATCGTCCGTCGCGAGTGAACCGCGCCAGCCGGACACCAATTAGGGAGGGGGAGCCATGATAAAACTTATCCTCACAGGCGCGCTGGCGTTTTTCAGTGCCCTTGCTATCAGCGCTGGTGCGCAGACGCTGGCCGAGCGCAATGAGGCGATGTTTGCCGAGATGCAAGAGGTTCGCCGCGTCTCCAATGCCGAGATCGCGCGCATCCGGCAAATCTTTGCGGGATCTCCGGGTGGATATATCGGGCAGGGAAACCCTTCTGTGACGCAGCACCCGCTCACGCCCGAGGAAGCAGCGGCACGTATCGGCGGGTCGGTCGATCAGATCCGCGAAAGCTATCGCAACCGCCAGTGGGAGCGCATCTGCGGTGGCCGGTTCCGTGCACCTCTCTACGATCCTGCCACCGAAATGGCTGCCGATGCCGAGGTTTGCGTCGATATGTTTGAATGGCCCAATCTGCCGATGGCCTATCCGGTGGTTTGGGTCCGCGCCAACGAAGCGGCCCTACTTTGTGCCGCAGAAGGCGGTCGGATCGGCGATGCCCACGAATGGGAAGGCGCCTCAGCAGGTCAGTTACTGCCGCCCGATTATCCGTTTGATTTGGTGCGCGGGATGGGCGCGTCGGCGGCAGTTAACACGATGCGCGCCTGGCACAACAACCAATATGCCTCAACAGCTGGAACCTATTCGATCGGGTCATGGCAATCTGGCGTTTGCGCCACAGGGTCATTCAAGAACGGTTCGTGCAACGGCGGCTCATTCACCGGTTGCGGCTCAAACACATATCCGGCAGGCTCGTTTCCCCAATGCCAAAGCCCGCTTGGCGTTTTTGATATAGACGGTAATGCAGCTGAGCATATGAATCTGCCGTTGTCGGAGGATCAGATGGCCTCAACTGGGTCTCAGACCTTAGGCGTGACGGAAATGAAAGGGTCCTGGTTCATCTGGGATACGATCCGCGCGCATGAGCATTGGAGCCGCTGGCGCGCACCGTTCTGGCATGGAACCGCCGTCATGAGCGAAGGCAGCCACCGAAACTACCACCTGGGGTTTCGCTGTTTCCACGATGTGTGACCGCATGAGCCGGCCGGCGCGGCGCGCTTCCTCAAGCCCCCTTCGGGAGCCATCGTCAGCCCGCGCTGCCGCGGATCAACTGTCACCGGATGCGATCGGGTTGATACGGTACCGCGATCCGAACCGGATCGCGCGCGCTTGCCGATGGCTCCCGAAGGGGGCTTGAGGAAGCGCGCCCCGTCGATCTTTAGCGCAAGGATGCCAGTTGTTCGGCGCGTCCGGTGATGGGGCCGTCGGAGTTCAGCAAGCTTGCATAGCGCGCATCGGTCAACAGTCGGCCAAGATCAACGGCCTGCCCATTCACAAATGCCGTTCGACTGACAAGCCGGATGCCATGACTGTAATCGGCGTATTGAGAGCCATGGACAGTCGACAAGGGCTGTATCGGGTTGCCCGAGGCCCGGTGCCAGCCATAAATCGCAACCCGGCCCGGATTGCTCGACAGCCGGTTTGCCAGCACCAGGTCTTTCTTTTGCCCGGCAACCAATAGGCCCAACCGGCCGCCCGAACGCGCCATCTGCGCATCGACCAGCCCGTCATGCCGCAAGAAATAGGCTGTCGAGGTCATTGCAGCGCCCGGCTCCATTGGTAGTGGGCTCAATCGCAGATCAGCCTGGGCGTAAATTGCGTCTACCATTCGAGTGGTCGGCAGCATCATCTCGAACCGATCCGCAATTTGCAGCGCCGCTGGCAGGCCAAGCGGCACACGCACATGGTCCCGGTCGCTGCCGATGGCCAAGTAGTCAGGCGTCACGCAAATGGTCACCAATGCCTCTTGGCCGGTGGCTGTAACACCTGTGAAGGAAACTGGCCGCAAAGTTCGAAGAAAATCCGGGACATTGCCACCCAATGCGGCTGCAACAATCTGGGCGTCGCGATCCGACCCGCCAAGGCCTTGCATGGCGCTGATCACCGCCGTGCCGCCGGCTGCGCTGCGCGGGCGGTTGGGAATGTCACGGGTGAGGCGGCGCGTGCACGGATTTCCAGCACTGCGAAGCGGGCGCAATGTGTCTAATTCTAAACGGGCGGGCGCGACTTCAACGTCTGGTGAGGCGGCGCGAGCAACGGCGACACTGGTCGCGACATCCGCCTCACGCGGCGTGCGGGCACGGGCAACAGTGGCTGCAAATCCGTCCGGCCGCACATCCGGTCGTAGTGAGGCAACAAGACCTGCGCTCAGATCGTCGCCGGTATCACCTGGGCTTCCATCGCCAAAGGTCGAGGCACCTGCAGCAGGTCCTGCAACCCCGGCATCTGACAGAGCCGCTAGGACCGCTTCGGCAAAGGCGCTGTCGCTGTCTGTGCCGGGCCGGGGCACGGGCAGCGGGGAGACGGATAGATCGGCAACGCCGTCAACTATCGGCGATGATGGCTGCGCAGCACTGAAATTGTCCGCAAGGGGTCGCTCAGAGATCTCCATTGAGAAGGTCTCTGGCAGCGGGAGGCCTGTTATCTGCCGCACCGGCTCGTCATCTTGAAAGATCGGCGCGGCTGTCATGGCCGCGTCTGCGGCCTGCGGTCCCATCGCGGGTGGCACGATACTGGCCAGAGGAGGTGTTTCATCCGAGACCGAAGGCGTCGCAAACGGCGACGTCACATAATCCAAGGCAACGTAGGCGGCACCTGCACTGACCGCAGCAGAGACCAGCAGCATCGCCAAAACGCTGTCCCGTCCCTGCCTCAGTTTGAGCGCACGATCAGATCGGCGCTGATGGTCGAGCGCCAAAAAGGTCCCATTCATCGGCTAGTTGTCCCGCTGCAGCCTGTTCTTCGGTATCGCAAAGTTGCTTAACCAAACAACAATGCTGCGCCGCAGCAAGGCCATCGCGACGTTAGTCGGCGGAGTTTCGCCGGTTATCCACAACCGTCAGATGATTACCGCCGGTCTGCTTCAGCATAGAGATCGTGATATTAAGGAAAATTATTATAAATAAAACAATATGATACAGAATTTTATTAAAGTGCTTCCGGTAAAAGCGCGCGAATGCCTCTCGGTCTGTCCCGCACGGCAAAATAATCCACGGCAAATGGCTGGATCGGTCGGCACCAAGATGTGATTCCCCCGGACCGCATCCCGGTCGACACGCCCCGGGACCGATTGTATCGTGCCGATATTGCAGGTCATTTGATCAAGGGTCATCAATGCGAAATTTGCGCCGCGTCTCGGCAGTTTTGGGTGCTGTTCTATTGGTTTACCCGCTTTCAATTTCCGGCCAAGACCTGTCAGACGGCCTGCCGCAGATCGGCGATGGCCTGCATGAGTGGCGCCAGATGCAAGCGACCTCGGAAGCCGAGACAGAACAGGCTGACGAGCTCACCAATTCATTGATTGCAGAGGCTGAAGCGGAGGCCGCAGCGATGATCTCCGCCGCCGAAGCGCGGGTCGCGGATGCCAATGAGAGGCTTGCCAATCTACAGGCGCAACTGGCGGCAAGCCAAGAGCGCCTCGCAGCCGCGAGACGAGATGCCGCTTCCGTTCTTGCCGAGGCGGAAGCGCGCGTTGCGACCATGGTATCTGAGGCTGAAACGGGCGCGGCCGAAGAAGTGGCTGAAGCCGAGACGGCAGCGGCGGGAATTGTCGCGGCCGCTGAGGCGGATGCCGCAGAAATCATTGCAGGCGCGCAATTGCCGGTGGCTGAGGCGCAGGCCCGCGCCGCAACGATCACGTCCCACGCCGAAGCCGAGAGGGCCGATATACTAGCTTCGGCCGAATCCGATGCGGCGCAGATCATTGAGCAAGCAGAAGCACAGGCGGCAGAAATCGTCGACAGGGCGCGCGATCTCGCCCGCCGGGCCATCGCCGAAGAACGCGCCCGGATTGCGGCCGAAGAAGAAGCCGCGCTCCTTGCTGCCGAAGAAGCCGCGCGCATCGCTGCCGAGGAAGCCGCGCGCGCGGCGGCACGCGCGGCGCTCGAGACATGTTTGGCCGGGGCAGGGGCGCCGGATGCCGGTGTGCCCATCAGCGAAGAAGCCCAAGACGCCGCCCTTGCCGCCGCGCGCGCGGTCGAGCTTGAATGCCAAGCCGCGGTCGATGCCATTCCCGACGAGGCAGGCGCCGCTCAGTTCCATTTGGGCACGCTGGCTCAAACCGCCGGCGACCACCGCATTGCAATCGAATTGTACGAAGAGGCCGCCGCCAAGGGAATCCTGCCAGCAGAGACGCGGCTTGCGGATTATTACCTCTTTGGAACAGGGCCAATCCGCCCCGATTTTGACGAAGCCGCCAGGCGCTATAGCGCTGCGGCAGATGCTGGCGATCCGGCCGCGCAAACTACGCTTGGCTTTTTGCATCTGCTTGGCCGGGGCGTCGACCGCGACCCGGCGCGCATGGTCGAACTCATGGGCGATGCGGCGGCATCAGGTTACCATTTCGCGCAGTTCCGTCTGGGACAGACCTATCTGACCGGCGAGGGCATCCCGAGCCGCGACAGAGAGACATTGGGCATCCCCGACGCGATCCGAGCCACCGAGTTGCTAGAGGCCGCGGCAGAGAACGGCAATGCCGAAGCGGGGCTGATTTTGGCCGATCTGTTTGCGGGCAATATTGAAGGTGTTATCCCCGATGCGGGTGAGCGGTTCCGCTGGACCGAACGCGCCGCACGCGCAGGCGACGCCGATGCGATGGCGGCCCTGGCCTTTTTGTTCGAAACCGGTACTGGCACGCTGCCGGACCCACAAGCGGCTGCGCGCGCCTATATTCGCGCCATTGAAGCCGGCGCCGACGTCAACAGCTTGCGCCCGCCCGGTCGCGGATGGGACCGTGACACGGCAATCGCCTTCCAGCAGATCCTGACCGAACGGGGGCTCTACAACGGCGCGCTTGATGGTCTTGTCGGCCCCGGCACGTTGGCCGGTGCGCGGGCACTTAGCGGGGGCTGATTGAACCCAAAGCTCGCATGCGGCGACCTATTGCCATCAGTTCAATAGGAGATCGCTCATGTTCGGTAAAACGGTTCTCACACTGGCACTTATGGCGCTTCCTGTCGCGGCGCTGGCTGATACGTTCGCAGATCGTGCGACCCGCTCACTCGGCGGCTGTCTGGCCGCCTATGATGGGGCATGCACCGCGCAAGCCCAGGACCCTCAGGCCTGCCTTCTGGTCGGCATGATGACGTGTGAGCGCCTGCACCGCACGCCGGGCCTTCAAGTGACCGCCGCAATGTTGCGTGTGCGGGAAATGGCGCGGGCCAATGGGTATGCCTACAGCACGGCCTTAAGCGATGCGCGCAGCGGCGGCCCGACGCAAGAAGGCTCGGATGCTGAGCAGGCAGGACGGGGCCGATCAGCCGTGGTTGAGGAAATATCGGACGTCCCCGAAGCACCGTCACGTGGCGGCATTGACCGCGATGATTACTCCGCCACGACAAGCAGCAGTTTTACGCCGTGAGGCCTTCGGTCGAAAGCCCATCCAAACGTGGCATTAAAGACAGCAGGTCACGTGTGTAGCGCGCTTTGGGTCGGGCAAAGAGCGCTGCGGTCTCTGCGACTTCAACCAAAACGCCGTCTTTTAGCACGCCGACCCGGTCGCACATCTGGCGCACGACCGGAAGATCATGGCTGATAAACAACATCGTTAGATCAAGATGTTCCTGCAGATCTTTGAGAATATTAAGGATCTGCGCCTGAATAGACACGTCCAGCGCGCTGGTCGGTTCATCGCAGATCAAAAATCTCGGTTGTGTGGCCAGTGCCCGCGCGATCGATATGCGCTGCCGCTGGCCGCCTGAAAACTCGTGAGGGTACTTCAAACCGGCGCCGGCGCCAAGGCCCACGCGTTCGAGCAATTCGTCGACGCGGGCACGCAGCGCACGGCCCTCAAGCAGCCGGTGATGGCGCGCGGGCTCAGCCACGATGTGATCGACGCGCATCCGCGGGTTCAGGCTCGAAAACGGGTCCTGAAAGATCATCTGGATCTGGCGGCGGTAGCTTTCCGGCACGCCGCGCCGCCCGGCAGTCACGTCGGCGCCGTCGAATGTGACCGTGCCACCATCGACCTTGTAAAGGCCCGCAATCATCCGCGCGATCGTCGACTTGCCGGAGCCGCTTTCACCGACAAGCCCGAAGACCTCTCCCTTGCGGATATCAAAGCTGGCCGCATCAACGGCCGTAAAGTATTGCCGCCGGGACGACAAAAGCGCGGGCCTGCTCAAGAAGCGTTTGGTCAGCTTGTCGGCGTGTAAAATTGGCGTGCCGCGCGCGCCAGCCGTGGCGGGCCAACTGCGCGCCAGATCGGCGATGGCAAACCCCGTCTCCCGCCCGCCAAAGCTGATCAGCGGAAAGCGGTTCAGCTTCACCGTCGGGCGCGGCACGGCGGCAATGAGGGATTTTGTATAGGCGTGCTGCGGTCGGCCAAGGACATCTGACGTTTGGCCGGTTTCAACGACCTTGCCTTGATACATAACCGTGACGCGGTCGGTTGTATCCGCAATCACGCCCATGTCGTGGGTGATCAGGATGACGCCGACCTGCCGCTCGACCGTCAGCTTTTTGATCAGGTCGAGTATTTGGGCTTGGATCGAGACATCGAGCGCGGTTGTTGGCTCATCGGCGATGATCACATCGGGCTCTGAACAGAGCGCCAGTGCAATCACGACGCGTTGCCGCATGCCGCCGGAAAACTGATGCGGATATTGGTCGAGCCTAAGGCTTGGGTCGGGGATGCCGACTTGGTCTAAAAGATCGCGCGCGCGGGTCAGCGCTTCGCTTTCGGACAAGCCCAGATGGGTCCGGATCGTCTCGGTCAATTGCTGACCGACAGTGAAAAGCGGGTTCAGCGAGGTCAGCGGATCCTGAAAGATCATCGATATCTTTTTGCCGCGCAGGCTTTGCATGGCCTCGCTGTCAAGGCCCGAGATCGCATCGCCGCGGAAAAGGATCGTGCCGGCTGCAATCCGTCCGGGCGGATCGATCAGCCCCATCACGGCCGCCCCAATGGTCGATTTTCCAGCGCCCGATTCACCGACAAGGCCGTGGATTTCGCCTGGCTCGACCGTTAAATTGGCTGCATCAACCGCGGTATAGACCTCGCGCCTCGTCGGAAATTCGACCGTCAGACCTGCGATTTCCAGCAGCGCCATTACCGCAGCCTCGGGTTCAGCGCGTCGCGCAGCCAATCGCCCAACAGGTTCACCGCCAAGGCAAGCGCCAGCAATGTGCCGGCGGGAAAAACCAAAATCCACCACTCGCCCGAGAACAGGAAATCCTGGCCAATGCGGATCAGCGTGCCTAGGCTTGGCTCTGTCGGCGGCGCGCCCACGCCCAGAAATGATAACGTCGCCTCGGCGATGATGGCCAGGGCAAGGCTGATCGTTGCAATCACCAGGACGGGTGACAGGACGTTGGGCAGGATGTGGCGCCCCATGATCGCCAGCGGCGAACGCCCGATCAGTCGCGCGGCCTGCACATATTCCTTGTTCTTCTCGACCAAGGTAGCGCCGCGCACGACCCGCGCGAATTGGACCCAGTCGCTCAGCCCGATGGCCAGGATCAGAACCCAGATCGCCACTTGGTCGCGGTATTCGATCGGCGTGATGCCTTTGGCGATGCCGAAAATCAGCATGGCCACAAGGATCGAAGGGAAGGTCAGCTGCACGTCGGCGACGCGCATAATGATTGTTTCGGTCCAGCCGCCGACATACCCCGCCAAAAGCCCAAGTGAGATGCCAAGCGTCATGGCAAACAGCACCGCCGAGAAGCCAACAAAAAGGGAGATACGCAGGCCAAAAAGGATGGTCGAAAAGACGTCGCGGCCCTGGTCATCTGTGCCAAGCAGGAAGCTTTCCCCGGTGAATTCATTCGCCACGCCCGGCGGCGTGAAGCCATTGAGCAGGTTCAATGTGGCCGGGTTGAACGGGTCATGGGGCGCAATCCACCCCGCAAACAGCGCACCAGAGATGAGTGCGATGGTCACAAAGCTCGAGATTAGCGCAATCGGTGAATGGCGAAATGCGTAGCCAAGGTCGCTATCCCAGGCGCGCGCAAGGACCGAGCTCATAGGCTGCGGCCCTCCTGCCGGAGCCGCGGATCGATCGCCACATACAAGATGTCGACCAACAGGTTCAGCCCGACAAATAGCACCGATATAAGCATCAGATACGCGGCCATTACGGGGATATCGACAAACTGCACCGCGTTGATGAACAGCAGGCCGACGCCAGGCCACTGGAAAACAGTCTCAGTGATGATGGCAAACGCGATGATCGCGCCAAGTTGGAGCCCGGTGACGGTAATCACCGGCACAAGCGTGTTCTTCAGGGCGTGGCGGAAATTGATGACCCGCGCACTTAGGCCCCTGGCGCGGGCGAAACGGATGTAATCCTGGCGCAATACCTCCAACATCTCCGACCGCACCAGCCGCATGATCAGCGTCATCTGATAAAGGCCAAGCGTTATCGACGGCAGGATGAGCGCCGTCAAACCGGAGCGGGTCAAAAATCCCGTGCTCCAGGCGCCTAGATCGACCACATCGCCGCGCCCGAACGAGGGTAGCCATCCCAGTTCGACGGAAAAGAGGTAGATCAGCAGGATACCGATAAGGAATGTCGGGAGCGAGACACCGATTAGGCTGACGGCCATGATCGCCTGGCTGGAAAAACCTAGCCTTCGGATAGCGGTGAAAACACCCAAAACGACACCCAGAATGAGCGCAAAGGTCCCTGACACGGCTGCCAATTCCAACGTTGCGGGCAAACGTTCTGCAATGACCTCAGAGACCGGGCGCCCTTGTTGGTAGGAGATGCCGAAATTGCCTCGAACAGCGCCTTGCAGAAAGCTCCAATACTGCACCGCAAACGGATCATTGAGGCCAAGCTGGTCACGCAGCCGTTCCACATCCTCCGCCGTACGTTCCTGCCCCAGCATGTTGTCAATTGGGTCGCCGATGAATCGAAACATCGAAAACGCCACAAGGCCCACAACCAGGAGCACAAGGATAGATTGGCCGACGCGGCGGATGATATAGGCGAACATCCGTTGGTTCTGCGCCTGAGCTGGGCAGGGGTCAAGACGAGCCTGCCATGCGCCGATCACATCTTTGCTTGGGTTCACAAAACTGTTTCGCTAGTGTCGCATGGGCGATACCGGGCAAGCGTAAATGGCGCCGGTGGCGCCAATTTGGGCCGCAAGAACGAAATCGTCGGTGCCCAAACGCGCCCATGCCAAGGGTCGCCGCAAAAGGGAGAAAAGCTATGACATTCCGCATTTTCGCTACCGCCTCAGCAATCAGCGCATTGGCCGTTTCCGCCGCCGTCGCGCAGGATCGTATCGAAGTGCAGTTTTGGCACGCTATGGGCGGCCAATTGGGTGAGCGTACCGAGGCATTCGCCTCTGATTTCAACGCGTTGCAAAACACATACGAGATTGTTCCGGTCTATCAGGGCAACTATACAGAGACGATGACAGCCGCTATTGCGGCCTTCCGCGCAGGCGAGCAGCCGCATATCGTTCAGGTCTTTGAGGTTGGCACAGCGACGATGATGGCCGCTGAAGAAAACGGCGCGATCTATCCGGTCTACCAGTTGATGGAAGATGCTGGTCTGGACTTCGACGAAAGCTCCTACCTGCCGGCCGTGATATCTTATTACTCGGATACGGACGGCAATATGCTGTCCTTGCCGTTCAATTCTTCCACCCCGGTTTTGTGGTACAACGCCACACTTCTAGACGAAAACGGACTGGGTGTTCCCGGCACATGGGACGAGGTCTGGGCAGCGGCTGAAGTTCTGCGCGATGCGGGCGTTCCGGCACCTGTTGGTTTTGGCTGGCAATCTTGGACCCAAATCGAAAACTACGCCGCCTGGCATGACATCCCGATGGCCACGATGGAAAACGGCTTTGCCGGCACGACAACCGAATTTGCCTTCAACAGTCCCGAGATCGTCAACCATATCCAATCCATCGCCGATGCGGGCCAGGACGGGCTATTTGTCTATGGCGGGCGCCGGGGTGACAGCCGCGGCATGTTCGTGTCAGGCGAAACGGCGATGTGGATTAACTCATCGGCCTATTACGGCGGCTTTGTGAACGACATCACCGATTTTGAGTTCTCCCAGGCGCCGCTGCCACTTGACGCGGCTGTGGCGGATGCGCCGCAAAATTCGATCATTGGTGGCGCGACCTTGTGGGTGCTCACCGGTCACGAAAGTGAAGAGTACCAGGGCGTTGCGGAGTTTATGGCGTTCTTGTCCACCGCCGAGCAGCAGGCCGCTTGGGCCGGTGCGACCGGATATGTCCCGATCACAACCGAGGCCTATGAGTTGATGGGCGAGCAAGGGTTTTTCGATGAAAACCCCGGCACTGATACGGCCATCGAGCAGCTTAGCTTGAACCAGCCGACACCGAATAGCCGCGGGCTGCGCTTCGGCAACTTCGTCCAGATCCGCGATATCATCAATGAAGAGCTCGAAGCGGTTTGGTCCGGTGACAAGACCGCTCAGGAAGCGATGGATGAGGCAGTAGAGCGCGGCAACGAGCTTCTGCGCCGGTTTGAGGCGACGAACAGCTAACCGTAAATTGCGGGCCTGGGGTGCTGATCCCAGGCCCGCATGACGCCCCCTATGCAAAAACGCGTTGTCTTCCGATCCTGGGTACTGCCTTTGGCGCTCTTGGCGCCGCAAGTGGCGGTTACACTGATCTTTTTTATCTGGCCGTCCTATCAGGCGCTGGAAAGCTCGCTTTTCCTGGAAGATGCGTTTGGGTTTTCGCGCAATTTCGTAGGCATGGACAATTTCACGCGTCTGTTTAACGACGATGGCTACCTGCGCAGCTTTTGGACGACATTGGTCTTTGGCCTTTCGGTGACGGTTTTGTCGATGTCGATGGCGCTGGCTTTGGCCGTTGCCGCCAATCGGGTGATCCGGCGCGCCACGCTCTACCGCACCTTTCTGATCTGGCCGTACGCCGTTGCGCCCGCACTGGCTGGGGTGCTGTGGTTTTTCATGATGAACCCGTCCCTGGGCATCGTCGCCTACTGGTTGGAGGCATTCTTCGGCTACGATTGGAATCACTACATCAATGGCAACCAGGCACTGCTGATGGTGATCGTTGCCGCAGCTTGGAAGCAGATTTCCTACAACTTCCTGTTCTTCCTGGCCGGTCTGCAGTCGATCCCGAAGTCGATGATCGAGGCGGCGGCAATCGATGGCGCCACACCGGTGAAGCGCTTTTGGACAATCGTCTTTCCACTTCTTTCGCCGACGACGTTCTTCTTGCTGGTCGTCAACCTCGTCTACGCGTTCTTCGACACGTTTGCGATCATCCATGCCACGACCAATGGCGGCCCGGCTGATGCGACCTCGATCTTGGTCTACCGCGTCTACAACACAGGCTTTGTCGGCCAGGATTACGGATCGTCAGCGGCACAATCGGTGGTGCTGATGGCCATCGTGATCGGCATGACGGTCGTTCAATTTCGATTTGTCGAGCGCAAGGTGCAGTACTGATGGTCGAAAACCGCCCCTTCCTGACCGTGTTGACCCATGTGATCTTGATCCTTGGCATCGTGTTTTTGTGTTTTCCGGTCTGGATGGCGCTGGTTGCCTCCACCCATCCCGGAGAGGCGCTGACGCGTTCCCCCATTCCGATGTGGTTTGGCGATCAGGGGCTGGAAAACTACCGCCAGCTTTTGTCGGGTGGCGTGCCCGAGGCCGGCGGCGTGCCATTGGCCCGCATGATGTGGAACAGCCTGATCATGGCGCTTGGCATCACCATCGGTAAGATTGTGATCTCGCTCATGTCGGCCTATGCGATTGTCTATTTCCGCTTTCCGTTCCGCATGGCGTTTTTTTGGCTCATCTTCATAACACTGATGCTGCCGGTTGAGGTCCGCATCTTGCCCACTTACGACGTGGTCGCCTCGCTTGGTATGCTTAACAGCTATTCCGGGCTGACCATCCCGCTGATTGCATCGGCGACGGCGACCTTCTTGTTTCGGCAGTTCTTTTTGACGGTTCCTGATGAGCTGGTCGAGGCCGCGCGGATCGACCGCGCCGGGCCCATTCGGTTTTTTTTCGACATTTTACTGCCGCTGAGCCGGACCAATATCGCGGCGCTCTTCATCATCCTTTTTATCTTTGGCTGGAACCAGTATCTCTGGCCTTTCCTGATCACCACCGACACCGATCTTTATACTGTCGTCATGGGCATCCAGCGCATGGTGAATGTCGGCGAGGGGCTGCCAATTTGGCACCTCACGATGGGCACGGCGATCCTGGCAATGATCCCGCCAGTGATTGTCGTGCTGGCGATGCAACGGCTTTTTGTCAAAGGCCTGGTAGACAGCGAGAAATGAGCCGATGGCAAGCGTCACACTGAGTGGTCTGAGTAAAGATTATCCGGGCGGAGTCAGCGCCGTCGTAGGCGCCGATGTGGCGATCGCCGACGGTGAATTCATCGTTTTGGTGGGCCCGTCGGGATGTGGAAAATCCACCATCCTGCGGATGATTGCGGGGCTTGAGGAGATCACCGGCGGCACGGTCGAAATCGGCGGCCGGGTGGTCAACCAGCTTGAGCCGGGCGCGCGCGACATCGCCATGGTGTTCCAGAACTATGCGCTTTATCCGCATATGAGCGTGCGCGCGAACATGGCCTATGGCTTGAAGAACCAAGGCCTGCCAAGCGATCAGATCGATGCGCGCATCCGCGAGGCTGCCGCCACGTTGCAGATCGACGGCTATCTCGACCGCAAACCGCGTCAGCTTTCCGGTGGCCAGCGCCAGCGCGTTGCGATGGGCCGCGCAATCGTTCGCGAGCCAGCGGTTTTTCTGTTTGATGAGCCGCTCTCAAACCTTGATGCAAAGCTGCGCACACAGCTGAGGGCGGAGCTTAAGGACCTGCATGCCCGGCTTGGCGCGACCTTCGTATTTGTCACCCATGATCAGGTTGAGGCGATGAGCTTGGCTGACCGGATTGTCATCATGTCGGCGGGCCGGATCGAACAGGTTGGCACGCCGATGACGCTTTATGAAAACCCGGCAAGCCGCTTTGTCGCCGAATTCATTGGCTCACCGCCGATGAACATCTTCGATCTGGCCGGTCCTCTAGGCGGCGCGCTGGCCGCCAATCCGCCGTCCGGTGCGCACAGTGTTGGCGTCCGGCCCGAAGCGCTTTCCATCACGCAAGGGCCGGGGCTGGTGGCGCGTGTGCGTTTGATCGAGGCACTGGGCGCAGAAAACCTCGTGCATCTTGAGGCCGATGGCACGCGGCTGATCCTGCGTTCGCCAAACCGGCTGGCGGTCTCCGAGGGAGACAAAATCGCGGTTGCGGCAGAGCCGGCTGATTTGCGTTTCTTCGACGCAGACGGCGTGGCCATCACGCAACCGATAGACGCGCCAAGCCTTTCGGTGGTGGATTAGACCGCCGTGGCAAATGCAATCGGCGCGTCCTTTCGCGCCGAATAGGCAAGCTGGGGACCGGCCAGCTTATCCTCCTGGCTAGTCCCCAATTTTTTGCGGTTAAGCGGCTTCAGATGATGGGGCGGAAAGGTCCGCTTCGCCGTCAGTTTCAAAGGTTGCCGTTTGGCGCGTCAGATCGGCGGATGCCGATTGCAGGGCCTGGCATGCCGAGTTGGCCTCTTCCACCATGCCCGCGTTCTGTTGCGTGAACGTATCAAGCTGCGTGATGGAGCTGTTGATGTCGCCGATTGTCGAAGACTGATCTTCCGCACCACGGGCGATCTCCGACACGCGCGACGAGACATCTGTCACGCGATCGACGATCTTTTGCAGCTCCCCACCCATCTCACCGACATGCTCCACGCCTTCGGCGACCTGCGCGGTGCTTTCGCTGATCAACGTTTTGATCTCAAGCGCGGCTTCAGAGGACCGTTGCGCCAATGCGCGGACCTCAGATGCAACCACCGCGAAGCCCCGGCCAGATTCACCCGCTCGCGCCGCCTCTACGCCCGCATTGAGCGCCAAGAGATTGGTCTGGAATGAAATATCTTCGATGGTGGAGATGATCGTGTCGATCTTGTTGGAAGAGCTTTCGATCTTCGACATCGACTCGACGGCCTTTTTTGCGACTGCGCCGCTATTTTCCGCATCTTCGCGGGCTTGATCGACCATATGTTCCACCGTGCGGGCGTTATCGGCGGCCTCTTTGACCTTGTTGACCAGGTCGTCCATCGCCGCGGCCG
The DNA here is from genome assembly GCA_039191215.1 of Pseudomonadota bacterium. Lineage (GTDB taxonomy): Bacteria > Pseudomonadota > Alphaproteobacteria > Rhodobacterales > Rhodobacteraceae > HKCCE3408. The sequence goes on along the minus strand of JBCCXT010000005.1, from coordinate 43,359 downwards.
TTTCTTCCAAGGTTGCAGCCTGATGTTCGGTGCGTTCCGACAAGCGCTCCGCGGCGCCAGAGATCTCAAGCACGCGTTCATTGACCGATACCGAGGTCGTTCCGACCGAGGAGAGCGCTGCGCTGAGCTGTTGCAGAGAAAAGTTGAAGTCCTGGCGCAGCTCTTCCAGCTCGTCGTCGAACTTTTCGTTGATCCGGAAACGCACATTGCCGGCCGAGAGCGCCTTGAGACCCGAAGCCAAGGACGCAACCGCCTTTTGCACCTGCTTTGTCACGCGCTCTCGCTCGACGGATTCACCGCGCACACGGTCCTGCACGGCGTCACGCACCTGCAAAACGGCGCGCGCTACATCACCAAGCGCATCGGTGCGCGCCGCCAAACGCGGATCGATTTCGGTTTCGCCCTCAGCCATGCGGGTCAGCGCGGTTTGCAACTGCCCAAGCGGCCGGATGATGGAACGTGTGGATGCGTAAGCCGCCGCACTTGCGAGCAGCAGCGCGGTGACCAAGGCAACCATGGCCAGCATCGAATATTGCTCGATCTGATTGGTCACTGATGCGCCGGCGGATTGGTTTTTTTCTTCCTGCAGGTCGATGAATTCATTGATCACGCCAAGCCAGTCAGAGAAAAGCGGCGACGCCTCTTCAAGCAAGATCCGTTCAGCCTCCGCCTGATTGCCCGCGGCCATAAGCTCAATAATCTGATCAACCAACGGGTTGGTGGCGGCCTGGACACCGGCAATCCGGCCGGCAATTTCGCGCTCCCGGTCCGTTGAAAGCTCAGTATTGGCGAGCACGTCGTTTAACATCACCTCGTTGTCGGCATAAGCGACAAAAAGCGTGTCGATCAGCTCGATCTGGGCTTGCCGCTCGGCCACAGACTGAACAAGTACGACGTCGCGGATGGCAATGGCACGGTCATGGACAGAGCCGCGGAAGTTGATCGTGTAGCGCTGTTTGACGGAGTTGACCTCGTTCATCTCGGTCAGTTTCGAGCGGAGATAATTCACCTCGACGATCGACATGGCGGTGAGCCCAACCATCAATGCCAGAAGAAAGAAGAAGCTGGCGGCGAGCCGACCACCAATTCCAAGATTTCTCACGTCGCACTCCATTTCTTGTCAAGAGCAATAGCTTCGATGCGCAAGCAGGTTCGGGTTTAGCGACACGCCGCACTACGGGGCGCGTGTAGCCTAAGCAAAGCTAAAGCTTCCTAAAGAACCGATAGGGTTCTCAGTGGGATGGCGATAGATTGTGTTTTTCGGATCGGTTGCCGGCAGAACCGGGCAGGGGCGCGGCTGGAGGTCGCGAAGGAATGGTTGAACAGACGCGTCAGGCCGCGCGCCAGGGTAAGCTCACGTTTTCGTGATCATTGGCCCATGGCGCATAGGCGTCGCTCAGGTCAGGCTAGGTGCTGGGCAAACCGGGCCCAACAAACAACCGGCTTTCTCTTGGGGAGAGATAACTTATGCACCGCCTGATCACCGCCAGCGTTCTGGCACTTTCCGCCACCGGCGCTGCGGCCGAGACCTTTCGTTGGGCCGCGACCACAGATCCACAAACGATGGACCCGCATGCCGTTAGTTCGGCGCCCGTCTTGGGTTTTTTGAATAACGTCTATGAAGGTCTCGTGCGGCGTGGCCAAGACATGAGCATCGAGCCCTCGCTTGCCACAGCTTGGGAGCCGATTGGCGCAGGCGAAGGCTGGCGCTTTATGCTGCGCGAAGGTGTGACGTTCCATGATGGCGCGGCGTTCACGGCCGAAGATGTGCTTTTTAGCTATGAACGCGCGTCGTCAGAGGCCTCGGACGTGGCCAGTTGGTTTGCGCCTGTATCGGACGTTGTTGTCGTCGACGATTTCACGGTTGATATCATGACGTCCAGCCCGCAGCCGATTTTCCCCGACAGTATCGCCAATTGGATGATCATGGATAGCGGTTGGGCTGCGGATAACGGCGCTGAGCTGCCGGCCCGTGATGCGGAAAACTATGCCACGCTCAACGTGAACGGCACGGGCGCTTTCATGCTGGCTGAGCGCCAGCCGGGCCTGACCACAACGCTGGTCCCGTTTGACGGCTGGTGGGGTGATGTGGAGCACAACATCACAGAGGCTGTCTTCTCGCCGATCCAGAATGCCGCAACCGCCGTGGCCGCCCTTTTGTCCGGCGATGTTGACATGATTAACCCCGTGCCGGTGCAAGATGCAGAACGCATTGATGGCGAAGACGGTGTCAGTGTCATTCGTGGGATCGAGGCGCGTGTCATCATGTTGGGCTTCGCGCATGAGGCCGATGTGCTTTACGGCGGTGCCAATGCGGGTGATCCGAACCCGTTTTCCGATGCACGGGTGCGCCAAGCCGTGGCCCATGCAGTCAATGTTGATGCGATCCTGGCCACGATCATGCGCGGCTCTGCCGAGCCTGCAAGCCAGCTTGTCAGCCCGGCGATGCGCGGCTTTTCATCGGCCGCTGATGCGCGGCCCGAGATCGATCTGGATGCGGCCCGCGCGCTTTTGGCAGATGCCGGCTACGCGGATGGTTTCGGTTTTGAGCTGGCCTGTCCCAATGACCGCTACCTTAACGATGAGGCTGTCTGCCAGGCAGTGGTCTCGATGCTGGCGCAGATCGGGCTTGAGGTGAGCCTGAACGCAATGCCGGTTTCGAACTATTGGCCGGAGCTGCGCGAAGACAATTATGACATGTACCTGCTGGGGTGGTCGCCGGGCACGTTTGATGCCGAACATCCGATCCGCTTTCTTGTCCACACATCGGGCGAGCGTCTGGGGACCTGGAATTTTGGCGGCTATTCCAACACCCGCATCGATGAGATGCTGCCGATGATTCAATCAGAGATTGACGACACCGCGCGTCAGGCGATGCTGGATGAGGCGGCGGGCATTATCCAAGACGACATGGTTTATGTGCCGATGTATGTGCAGCCGCTTTTGTGGGGCGTGCGCGATGGCGTGGATCTGGTGCAACGCCCGGATAACTTCTTCATCTTGCGGTGGGTGACGGCCAACTAAGTGATCGGCTGTGGGCGGTCGGTCGGGCCGCGGGGGCATCGAACCCCGTTGGCCCGACGGCACATGCGTGCCGGGCGCGCGGTTCGGCAGGTCAGGCCCGAATCTCAATGCGGCGGCCCCGCATCGCCCGGGCCGCCGTTATCGATGAGCCTGGGCTCAGCTATTCCAGGTTTCCAGCTCCAGCTGGGCTGCGCAGGTTTGCGGATCATAGGTGCCGACCCACACGTCGTAGGTACCCGACGGGGCGCCATAGACGTTAATCTCGGACTGCAGGCCGCCATTTGCATCATCGTTGAAATGCCATTGGCCATTGGCGTCATTGACCAACAGCACCGTGTCGCAGCTTGAGCTGACGGAGATTTCCAACCGGCCATAGCCACCGTCATTTTGAAAATTGAACTCGAAGTCGGGGTTGCTGATGACGTAACCGACACCTGGGACGTTGCAATTGGCCAGGTTCACGTTGCCGCCTGCCGTCACGTTCCAAAAGCGCGGGGTATAGAGATAACTGCCGTTGAGCCCGCCAAGGTTCGAAACGCCTGGATTTTGCCAAGCAGGGCACGCGCTGGCGACAGCGGGCAGCAAACTTGCAAGGGCCAGGCCGGCCAAAAACATCAAGGTCTTCATAATATCAACTCCTGCTAGTGTCGGACCGTAGGGGCGCGGTCTGATGACCTGCTTCCTGGCCTACGGTGACACTTAAATCAAAGAGCTTCGTGTTTAATTTGTTTCCAGATCTTGCAACAATTGTGACATAGGCCACTTTTAAGCGGCTAAATCGATCCAAACTGGCACGTGATCGGACGGCTTCTCGCCGCCGCGGACACTGCTGTCGATGCCGACATCGCGCATCAGATCTGCAGCCTGCGGGCTCAGCAGCAAATGGTCGATCCGAATGCCGTCATTGCGGTCCCAGGCGCCGGCCTGGTAATCCCAAAATGAATAATGCCCGCCGCCGCGCACACGCGCCCGAAAGGCTTCTGTATAGCCCAGATGCAAAAGCCTGCGGAATGCGGCGCGGGTATCGGGCAGGGCGAGCGCATCTTGAAGCCATGCGTCAGGCCTTGCGGCATCTTCGGCGACCGGAATGACATTATAGTCGCCCGCCAGAACGACCGGCATCTCATCGACAAGCATGTCTGCCGCGTGATCGCGCATGCGCGCCATCCACGCCAGTTTGTAGTCGTATTTCGGGCCCGGCGCGGGATTGCCGTTGGGCAGGTAGAGACAGGCCAGGCGAATAGCGCGCTCGCCCAGGATTGTGGCCTCGATCCACCGCGCCTGCGTGTCGCTTTCATCGCCGGGCAGGCCACGCACCACATCCTCAAGCGGCAGTTTGGACGCAATTGCCACCCCGTTGAAGCCCTTCTGGCCGTGGGTTTCCAAATTATAGCCGCGATCCTCGAAAATCGCCCGGGGCACGCCCTCATCGACGGATTTAAGCTCCTGCAACAGGGCCACATCGGGTGCAGCCTCGTCGAGCCAGCGGCCAAGCGCTTCGGCGCGGGCCTTGATGCCATTAATGTTAAAAGTTGCGATGCGCATGGCTTTTCCCCGTGGTCCTAACCCATTATGTCGTGCAAGTGTTGCGTGGGCCGGTTAAGGCCCGGGATGCCGTAAAACAGCAGGGATGTCATGCTCAATTTTCTCTTCCGCAGGCGCACCGCGTCGGCGGAGCCAGAGGTCAAAATCGAAACGCAGCGGGAGACGTTTACTCGCTTGGTGGAGGAAATGAATGCAAGCCTCGACAAGCTTGCCGACAAGCCAGCCGTGACAATTGAGCCCGCGACGGGGCGGATCAGCTTTGCCCTGCCCGAACAATTCCCCGATGAGGCATTGGCCTTGCCCGGCCCCGATGAGGGTGAGGACGCGGCGGATGCGCCCGAGGCCCCGGCTGAGCCGGGCGAGAAGCCACAAAACGCGAGCTAGCTGCTGAGTTTAAACCGAAAAGGCATGCGCGCGGCCCGGATGTTCTTGACCGCGCCGCAGGTGAATTAGCTGCGCATGGTTATGGCGGCACCATCGGAGGTGTCGGCCACGGAAATGCGGGCGGTGCGGCCCCAATTCATCGCACCACGCAAGACCGCATCGCCCGGTGGACTGGTCAGCATCAGGCTTTGGCCGCGGCCAAGCGCACCAACGTCATCCCGGTCGACGCGGATGCGCTATTTGCGGAAAACTTCATAAGAGCCGCCCTTACGAGGCAACGTGATCGTCTTGCTGGTCACATTGAAAAAGACGTGCCGCAGCCGCAGGCCGATGTGGCGTTCGGGTTTTCGATTGTGAACCGCGCGCCGATTAGCTCTTCGGTGAAATCGATCACGGCATCAGACAGAAAGGGCAGGGACACTTCGTCGATCACCACTTTCTGGCCTTTACTTTCGAGCACCAAATCGTCGGCCGCCGGATCATCAAGCTTGATCTCATACTGAAATCCCGAACAGCCCCCGCCTTCAACGGCCACGCGCAGAGCTTTCGCAGCTTCAGCGTCGGCGTTGATCTCTGCCAGCCGCTCAAACGCGCGCGGCGTAACTTTCGGAGGCAAATTCAGGTCCATCGGGCAGATCCCAGGGTCGATTTCACGGCAGGCACAATATATGAAGGCACAAGCGATGGGGCAAGGTGATGCGCGCGATCTACGCTTCCGATCCGGAAACAAGCCGTGGGCGCCGTGTGGCAGAGGCGGAATCGACATTTCGCACACCCTATCAGCGCGATCGGGATCGGATCATCCATTCCTCGGCCTTTCGCCGCCTCAAGCACAAGACGCAGGTCTTTGTAGAGCACGAGGGCGATTACTTCCGCACACGCCTGACCCATACAATCGAAGTGGCGCAAGTGGCACGCACAATGGCGGGGGTTTTGGGGCTCGATACCGATCTGACGGAGGCGCTGGCGCTGGCGCACGATCTGGGCCACACGCCATTTGGCCATACCGGCGAGGAAGCGCTGGCCGATCTGATGGCGCCTTTTGGCGGCTTTGATCACAATGCCCAGGCGATCCGGATCGTGACCGCGCTGGAGCGACACTACGCCGATTTCGATGGGTTGAACTTGACCTGGGAAACCCTTGAAGGCCTTGCAAAACACAATGGCCCGGTCACCGGAGACCTGCCTTGGGCGTTGAGTGCCGCCGATGCTGAATGGGGCCTGGAGCTTTACAGCCATGCCTCGGCGGAGGCGCAGGTTGCGGCTTTGGCCGATGACATTGCCTATAACCACCACGACCTGCATGACGGGCTGCGGGCGGAGCTCTTTTCCACCGATGAACTCGCGCGGTTGCCGATCCTGGACCGCTGCTTTGCCGAGGTGGATGCCCGGTATTCAGGTCTGAACTATTACCGCCGACGCCACGAGGCCTTGCGTCGGTTCTTTGGCATTCTGGTCGAAGACGTGATCGCAGTGGCCCGTACGGGCTTGGCCGAGCTGGACCCGAAAGCGTCGGAAGACATCCGCGGCGCGGGACGCACAATCGTTGCTTTCTCGGCGGATGTGTTCGATGGGCTCAAAACGATCCGCAGGTTTCTCTTTGAGCGAATGTACCGCGCGCCCGAGGTTCTAAAGATGCGCGAAGAGGTGACCGATGTGGTCCATAACCTATTCCCCTTCTACCGCGCAAACCCGCAGCATCTGCCCAAGCAATGGCGTAAAGATGTCGCCGCAGCAAAGGGTTGTGAGATGACGCTTGCACGGCTGGTCAGCGACTACATTGCCGGGATGACGGACCGGTTTGCATTGCAATGCCATCGCCGCTTCATCGACGGGGTGTCCGAGTGATCCGCCTGACTTTGCTCGTGCTCTGCCTGGCGGCGCCGGCAAATGCCCAGGTTTGATGGGTTTTTTACGATTTTCGCGCGGACGACAATAGCTGCTCGGGTCTGTCTGATAACCGCGTCGCGTTGGTGCCGCGCGCGCTTCGGTTTCGGGAAAGCATGTGCCAGCTTCGGAAACCTCGGCTCTGGCGGGAAATGGGCAACGCGGTGCGGTATACCGGGCACTGCACCAGCGAGGGTGACGAATGGGTGACCGAGTTCATGCTGATGCAGCTTGACGATGGCGGTCTGGTTGTTTCGCGCCCCGGCATTGTCACACAATACCGCCGCTGCCCGTAAACCGCCTGGCAGAAATCCTGCGCCTGACATTGACCATCGGGGCCAGCCTGATACATCCGTTCCGCCACCTTCGTGAGTGCTGACATGAACCTCTTTTCCGATATCCGTCAGGCTGTCCTGGCCGCTTTGGACGCGTTGGAAGCGGCCGGGACCCTGCCGCCTGGGCTGGCACGGGACGCGGTCACGGTGGAGCCGCCGCGTGACTCAGCGCACGGTGATATGGCCACCAATGCCGCTATGGTGCTGGCCAAGCCTGCAGGTCAAAAGCCGCGCGCTATCGCCGAGGCGCTGGCCCAAGAACTGAGCCATGACCCAAGAATCGAGGCGGCCGATGTTGCCGGACCGGGGTTTTTGAATCTGCGCCTGTCGGGCGATACCTGGCGTGCGCTGGTAGCGGCCGTTTTGCAGGCGGGCCCGGACTTTGGGCGTTCCGACATGGGTTCGGGGCGCCGGGTGAATGTCGAATATGTCTCGGCCAATCCGACGGGCCCGCTGCATGTCGGCCACACCCGCGGTGCCGTTTTCGGCGATGCGCTGGCCAGCCTGTTGGAATTCACCAGCCATGAGGTGACGCGCGAATACTACATCAACGATGGCGGCGCGCAGGTCGATGTGCTGGCCCGTTCGGTCTATCTGCGCTACCTGGAGGCGCATGGCAAAGAGGTCGCGTTCGAGGACGGCACCTATCCGGGCGATTACCTAATCGAAGTTGGCCAGGCCCTGAAAGAAAAAGTCGGCGACAAATTTGTCGATAAGGGTGAGCAGTTTTGGCTCGACGAGGTTCGCGGCTTTGCGACAGACGCGATGATGGACCTTGTGCGCTCCGATTTGGCCCTGCTGGGCATCGAGATGGATGTGTTCTTCAGCGAAAAGTCGCTTTACGGCACGGGCCGGATCGAGGCCGCGATTGCCGATTTGGAAGACAAGGGGCTGATTTACAAAGGCACGCTGGAGCCGCCCAAAGGCAAAGTGCCCGAGGATTGGGAGCCGCGGGAGCAGACGCTGTTCCGCTCGACCGGTTATGGCGACGATGTCGACCGGCCAATCAAAAAATCCGACGGGTCCTGGACCTATTTCGCGCCTGACATCGCCTATCATTTCGATAAGCTTTCCAGAGGGTTCGACAGCCTAATTGATGTGTTTGGCGCCGACCATGGCGGTTATGTCAAACGGATGAAGGCGGCCGTCGCGGCACTCAGCTCAGAACGTGTGCCGGTCGATATCAAGCTGACTCAATTGGTCAAACTGCAAAAGGGCGGGGAGCCCTACAAAATGTCAAAACGCGCCGGCACATTTGTGACCTTGGCCGACATTGTCGATGAGGTTGGTGCCGATGTGACCCGGTTCATCATGCTCACGCGGAAGAATGATGCACCGCTTGATTTCGACGTCGACAAGGTGACAGAGAGCTCCAAAGACAGCCCGGTTTATTACGTGCAATACGCCCATGCGCGGATCCGTTCGACCTTGCGCAAAGGCGCCGAGCTGGGTCTTCAACCGGATGCGGCCGCGCTCACGGCGATTGGTCATCCGGCCGAGTTTTCGCTTGCCGCAAAGCTTGCCGAATGGCCGCGCCTAGTGGAAATTGCCGCCAATGGAAACGAGCCGCACCGGGTTGCTTTTTACCTGTATGACCTGGCCTCGGAGTTTCACAGTTTGTGGAACAAACGTGCCGAGACCCCCAGCCTGCAATTTCTGCAAGAGGATGACCCGGTTGCAACAGCTGGCAGGCTTGCGCTTATTCGCGCGGTTTCTGTTGTTATTTCCAGCGGTTTAGGTATCTTAGGCGTAACTCCGGCGGAAAGAATGTAGAAAAGCCACGCCGGGGACGAGCAGGTTTTAGACGACCCGGAAAGTGACAAGCAGGCCCTCGGCCTGCCCGTTTCGATTCCGGGCAAATGAGGGCAGACATGGCAGATTTTGCATATTCGCAATCCGAAATGGATGCGGCCGAAGAGATCGATTCAGGCGGTCTGCAGGCGCTGATCAACGTCACAGGTGGCCTTGTGTCGATCGTTCTGATCGCGGGCCTTGTGGCCTGGGGCTGGCAGCTCATGGTGCGCGACGTATCCGGCGTGCCGGTCGTCGAGGCGCTACAGGGCCCGATGCGGATCGAACCGGCCGATCCCGGCGGATCCCAAGCCGACCACCAGGGTCTGGCCGTCAACCGCATCGCCGAAGGTCAGGAGGCCGCGCCCGCAGCGGATGCCATCAGCTTGGCCCCGCCACCGGTCGATCTGGCTGAGATTGAATTTGCGCCTCTTCCGGCGGACCCGGAGCCGATCGAGACAGCGCCGGAGCCAGTTGCGCGCGCCATCGCGCCCGACGAAACCGTCCCAGCCGACGCGTCCAGCCCGAGCGATGTCGCCACCAGCGCGCCGACGCCGGAGGCCGCCGCCGAAGCGACACTGGCTTTAATCGACCGTCTTGCCACCGAAGAACAGGAGGCCCAAGCGCCGGAAGTGGGTCAGCCGAGCTTCGAGGGCAGCCTGGTGGGCGACCGGATCGAAGTGCTGCCGATCTCGATCGCCGGTCTGCGGTCATCGCTGCTTCCGTCGCCGCGGCCAGCGGCGCTGGAGCGGGCCGCTGAGACAATCACCCAGACATCTGCCGCAAGCACGGAGCCGCAATTGCCCGCCGAAATCGACCCCGAGACGCTCACACCGGGGACGAGGCTGGTTCAACTGGGCGCGTTTGACGATGCGCGCGAAGCTGAGGCCGAGTGGGATCGGCTGGCCGCCGCATTTCCAGATTTCTTTGTCGCGCGCAGCCGCATCGTGCAACAAGCCTTATCGGGCGGGCGGGCCTTTTTCCGTCTGCGTGCGCACGGCTTTGAGGATTTGATGGATGCGCGGCGCTTCTGCACGGCCCTTTTAGCTGAGGGCGCGGCTTGCATTCCGGTGACGGTGCGTTAACTCCATGGAATGACGTCCGCCACGATCCTCGCGCCCGCAGGCACACGGCTGACGCCAGACGAGTTTTCATTTTTTGCGGTTGCCCAGCCCTGGGGCTTCATCCTGTTCGCGCGCAACCTGGAAGAGCCGGACCAAATCCGCCGATTGACAGGTGATTTGCGCGAGGCGGTCGGGCGCAATGCACCGATTTTGATCGATCAGGAGGGCGGGCGCGTCGAACGGCTTTCCGCGCCTACATGGCGCAGTTGGCTGCCCGCACTTGACCAGGTGACCAAGGCGGGCGGCGGCGAAGGCGCTGCCCGGTCGATGTGGCTGCGTGCGCGGCTGATCGCAGACGAGCTTTTGGCACTTGGCATCGATGTCAATTGCGCGCCATTGGCGGATGTCGCGCGGGCCGAGACGCATCCCGTCCTGCGCAACCGGCTTTACGGCACCAGCGCGGATACCGTTGCCCAGATCGCCCGCGCCTTTGCTGATGGATCGCGGGCGGGCGGTGTATTGCCGGTGCTGAAACATCTGCCTGGCTACGGGCTTGGCCAGGTCGACAGCCATCTCGACTTGCCGCGCGTGACCGCTCCGCTGGAAGAACTTGACGCCGTCGATTTTGCCGCGTTCCGCCCGCTTGTTGATCTGAAAATGGCGATGACGGCGCATATCGTTCTCGAAGCGATCGAAGATGGCATGCCGGCCACGATGTCTCGGAAGATGATCCGGCTGATCCGCGAAGAGATTGGCTTTCAAGGCCTCTTGATGACCGACGATATCTCGATGGATGCCCTTCCCGGAGAGCTTGCAACGCGCTGTGAGGGCGCCATTGCGGCGGGCTGCGATCTTATCTTGCATTGCAATGGCCGGATGACCGAGATGCCGGCTGTTGTCGGCGCGGCAGGCACTTTGCAGCCGGGCGCTGAGGCCCGGGCCGAGGCCGCTTTGGCAGAGCGTCGTCCACCCGATCCGCTTGACATCGAAGCGGCAGAAGCCGAGTTTGAGGCCCTTCTGGCAGGGTAAGCGGATGAACGACGAACAGCCCGCTGCGGCGAACGCAAATGACGGCGATTGGGGCGCGATCCGAGACCGCCAAGCATCCGAAGCACTGATCGTCGATCTTGATGGCTTTGAGGGCCCGCTCGACCTGCTGCTGACGCTTGGCCGGACGCAAAAGGTCGATCTGACAAAAATCTCCATCCTTGAGCTCGCCGAGCAATATCTCAGTTTCATCGAAGAGGCGCGGAAGCTTCGGATCGAACTGGCCGCCGACTATCTGGTCATGGCGGCTTGGCTGGCCTTTCTGAAATCGCGTTTGTTGCTGCCGCCCGATCCGTCTGACGAGGGGCCGTCAGGTGAGGAACTGGCCGCGCATCTTGCCTTCCAGCTTGAGCGGTTGGGCGCGATGCGCGAAGCCGCGGCAAAGCTTTTTGCCCGTGACCGGCTGGGCCGGGACCGCTTCGTCCGGGGCGCGCCGGAGGCGCTGACAACGGCACGGCAGATCGAATTGACCGGTAGCCTGATCGAATTGATGCAAGCCTATGCCCGCCTGCGCACGCGGGATGATTTCCGCCCCTATTCTTTGGATCGCGACAATGTCCTGACGATGGAAGAGGCGCTCGACAGCATGCGCGGCCTCATCGGCTATGCCGGAGATTGGACTGATCTGACGAGCTACATCCCCGCGGAATGGCGCACAGATCCGGGCCGGCGTCGCGCTGCAACAGCGGCAACCTTTGCCGCGGCACTGGAGCTTGTGAAAGCGGGCCGGGTTATGCTGCGCCAGGACGAAACCTTTGCCCCGATAGAGCTGCGCCGGACCGATGACTGAGACCAGCACCGAGCCCGACGCGCCGGAGCCTGACGATCCGAGCCTTTTTCTGGCCCCACCGTTGGCCGAGCAGGAGCGGATGATCGAAGCCATGCTGTTTGCATCAGCCGCCCCGCTCAGTACCGCCGAAATGGAAGCGCGCATGCCGCATGGATGCGACGCGGCCGAAGCGATGGTCTTGCTGCGCAAACGCTTTGACGGACGCGGCGTGCAGGTGACCCGCATCGGCAATGGCTGGGCTTTTCGCACAGCGCCCGATCTTGGCTTTTTGATGAGCCGTGAAAAGGTCGAGACCCGTAAGCTGAGCCGCGCGGCGATGGAGACCTTGGCCATCATCGCCTACCACCAGCCCGTCACCCGCGCCGAGATCGAGGAGATCCGCGGCGTATCGGTCAGCCGCGGCATGATCGACCAGTTGATCGAGCTGGAATGGGTGCGGTTCGGGCGGCGCAAGATGACACCTGGCCGACCAGTGACCTTTGTCGTGACAGAAGGTTTCCTGGATCATTTCGGGCTTGAGACGACGCGTGATCTGCCGGGCCTTAAGGAGCTGCGCGAAGCGGGCTTGCTGGAGGCCCGCGCGGTCGAAGGTCTGGGCCCGCTGATTCAGGGCGACGGGGAGGATGATGCCCCAGACATCCCAGCCGATGACAGCAATCAGGACGAATTGTTCGAGTAAGCCCGGTTGCCCCGCCGGGCCAATGGCCAGAAGTTATCGAAGATGCTTCAGCGGGTTACCACCGATCTGGCCATTGGCGGCTATGTAGCTTCGATCACCCAGCCCGCAGGCCCAAGACTGTCGCGCGCGTCTTCAACCAATTGCCCGGCGCATGCGCTAAACCATCATTTGCCGCTGACCGCGCCGCCCGATGAGCCACCGCCGCGGCTGCCCTGATCATAGCCATAAAGCTGGTTTGAGAACGCATCCATCGTGTCGACCCAAATGTCGAGTGTTTCGGTGAAGGCACCCACAGAGATGCCCGGATCGATTACTATTGTGTAGCTGAGCAGGATCTCATCTTCCGTTCCAGCCTCGATATAGGCGGTGCCGATCCTGTTTTCGGAATTCCAGCTATTTGCAAATCGTAGGCTGGGATCATCGGTCGTGAAACTGGCCGAAAACTCGACCTGGTCACAGCCGACCATGCCCTCGCAGCCGACCAAAATAGCCAGATAGTAATAGCCCTGTGCCTGCGCCTCGATGTAAGGGTCCGGGTAATCAGCCGACGGCATGATCAGCTCAGTTGGCCCGCGCGCGGCGGCATGGCTGCGCACGGTATCGACCGACGGAAACAGCATCTGCTGGGCAGCCAACGGGCTTGAGGCACAAAGCCCCAGAACAAGTCCGGCGATCTGGGCTTTCATGGGGCTATCCTCCTCACCAACACCGTTAGAAGCACTATGAGTTTTGCGACCTTGTGGCTTAAAGGTCAATCACCGGCCATCTCGTAGCGCCGGGCGCGCCGGTTCCACGCCAGGCCCAAATCAGGTGGGATCCGTCCGAGCTTGCGCGTCAGATGCGGCGTGTTGGCCCACCGAAACCACCGTTTGATCTGAATGAGACTCTTGTCGCCAAAGCCATCGACGACATAGACGCGCGCATCCGTTTCGGCGCCGCGGCGCCCATAGACCAGATTGTTGAGGGAAAAGTCGCTCATCGGGATATGGCCGGAAATTGCTTGATCGACAAAGTCGTTCAGCGCGGCCAGGTGGGTCTCATTGAAGCTGCCCGCTGTAAGCAGATCGAGAAGATTGGCCGCGATGCCGCCCTTGTCGTCGCAAATGCATTCGGTGATCTGTGCTACGCCATAGCTTGTGTCGCAATGACCCAGAATCCGGGTCACAGGCATGCGCTCATCGCGCATCGCGCGCAAAAAGCGTTCCTCATGGGCAAAGACTTTGCGCAGCCGATCCGGGTCAGCCGTGCCAACCTTGGCCAGCAAGCCGGGAAAGCCGTTGATCGCGTATACGGTGCGGTCGCGACCCTTGGTGAGATAGGTCAGCATGCCGCCTGGAAGGTGGTTGGGTAAGTCCGCGAAATCCGACATCTCACGACGCAATAGCAACGCCGCCTAGCGCAGTGCAACACATCTGTCCTTCGGGGATCAAGACGGTGATAAAGACCTGTCCGGTGTGACCGGCCAGGCTGGCAGTTCACGCCTGATCATGGCTCGATCTCTAGCGCGTGCCGAGCTCTTCGCGCAAAACAGTGACGCGTTTTTGGGGACCGCAAAACGTCTATTTTGTTGCATCTCCGCCTTCTGGAACGCCATTGATGCGATCCATGAACTGGCCCATAAGAATTGACCAGATGTCGAAAGTGTCTTCGACATTGGTTGCGGTGACGCCGAAATCGATGTTGACGTCGTAGCTCAGCACCACCGATCCGTCGGGGCGACGATAGGCTGAGGCGAAGCGCTTGTCGTAGTTCCAGCTGTTGATGAATTCGAGTGAGTTTTCGTAGCCCGTAAAAGAGGCATAGAATTGCAAGCTGTCGCAGCCGACATTGCCCTCGCAGCCATAAAACAGGACGCCATAGTTCAGTCCGTCGATTGTCCCAGCAATCGCGGGGCGGCCTTCGCTATCGGGCGGCTCAAAATAGGCCGTGCCAAATTGCTGTGCCACGCCGATGACGGCCTGCGGCGTGTTGGGCAGCACCGATTGGGCCTGTGCTCCGGCTGCCAAACAAATCAAACTCATCGCCAAAATGCGCATCAACTATCCCTTCGACCTCCACTTCTGCCCGTCCAAACTGGCCCAGGCTCGCGCTACCGGTCAAGAAAAAGGGCGCGCCGTTCGCGCGCGCCCTTACTTGCAATTGGTCTGCCCGCTGCGCTCAGCAGGAATAATACATCATGTATTCCATGGGATGCGGGGTATGCTCATAGGCATAAACCTCTTCCCATTTCAGCGCCATGTAGCCTTCAAGCTGATCTTCCGTGAAGACATCACCGGCCAGCAGGAAGTCCTTGTCGGCTTCCAACTCATCGAGCGCTTCGCGCAACGACGCGCAGACGGTTGGGATGCCGGCCAATTCTTCGGGCGGCAGATCGTAGAGGTCTTTGTCAGACGGCTCACCGGGATCAATCTTGTTGGCGATCCCATCAATGCCTGCCATGAGAAGGGCTGCAAAGCACAGATACGGGTTCGCCGCGGGATCGGGAAAGCGTGCCTCGACCCGTTTTGCTTTCGGGCTTTCGGTCCACGGGATACGCACGCAGCCGGAGCGGTTGCGGGCAGAATAGGCGCGCAGCACAGGCGCCTCAAAGCCCGGGATCAGGCGCTTGTAGCTGTTGGTTGAAGGGTTGGTGAACGCGTTGAGCGCTTTGGCATGTTTCAGCACACCGCCGATGAACCATAATGCTTCATCCGACAGATCGGCATACTTGTCGCCCGCAAAAAGCGGCTTGCCGTCTTTCCAGATCGACATGTTGACATGCATGCCGGTGCCGTTATCGCCCGCAATGGGTTTCGGCATGAAGGTTGCCGATTTGCCATAGGCATGGGCTACGTTATGGATCACATATTTGTACTTCTGAAGCTCATCACCCTGCTTGGTCAGGCTTGAAAAGATCAGGCCAAGTTCGTGCTGACAGGACGCCACTTCGTGGTGGTGTTTGTCGACTGACATGCCGATGCGCTTCATCGTCGACAACATCTCAGAGCGTAGATCGACCGATGCATCCGTCGGGTTGACCGGGAAATAGCCACCCTTGACGCCGGGACGGTGGCCCATATTGCCCATTTCGAACTCAGCATCGGTGTTCCAGGCAGCGTCATTGGCGTCCACTTCGTAGGACACTTTGTTCATCTCAACCGCGAAACGGACGTCGTCGAACAGGAAAAACTCTGCCTCAGGACCGAAATACGCGACATCGCCGATGCCAGAGGATTTCAGATAGGCCTCGGCCTTTTCGGCAGTCGAACGCGGGTCGCGCTCATACGCCTCTCCGGTATCGGGCTCCACGATGGAGCAATGCACACAGAGCGTCTTTTCGGCGTAAAACGGATCGATATAAGCGCTCTCGGTATCGGGCATCAGCTTCATGTCGGAGGCTTCGATGCCCTTCCAACCGGCAATGGAAGAGCCGTCGAACATAAAGCCCTCATCGAGGAAATCTTCATCGACCAGGTGCGCCATGACAGTCACGTGCTGCAGCTTGCCGCGCGGATCGGTGAAGCGAATGTCGACATATTCGACATCCTCATCCTTGATCATGCCCAAAACACTATCTTTGCTCATTGGTCCACCGTCTCCCTTGGATTAGTCATGGTTTGAATGGGGTTAGAGCGCGTCCTCGCCGGTCTCGCCGGTGCGGATGCGACTGGCTTGGTCGACGGGCGAGATGAATATCTTGCCATCGCCAATTTTGTCGGTCTTAGCAGCAGAGATGATGGCGTCGCAGGCCGCATCAACTTGATCGTCGGCCAGCATCACCTCAATTTTCACTTTCGGCAGGAAATCGACGACGTATTCCGCCCCGCGATACAGCTCCGTATGACCCTTCTGACGGCCGAACCCCTTCACTTCCGTCACACTGAGGCCCTGAATCCCGATCTCTTGCAGCGCTTCTTTCACTTCATCGAGTTTGAAGGGCTTGATGATCGCCTCAATCTTCTTCATCTCCCCCGACTCCCTTCTTTTTTGGTCGATCTCGTGTCAGCACTTTGCGCGGGCAGGGTCCATTGGCTAGGCTGGCGCCTGTTTCGCAACGCCCAGATAATCGGGAGCCGGAGGGCAGGTTTTGGGCATGTTGCGCGAAATTTGGGCGGTTTGAGAAATGGGTGCAGGATGGAATTGCTGACGGCCAGCCAGATGCGCGCATTAGAAGAGGCCGCGATCCACAGTGCCATGGTGACTGGGCTTGAATTGATGGAGCGTGCCGGCCGCGGCGCCGTTGATGCAATCTTCGCGCGCTGGCCGGAATTGGCAGCCACGCCAGAGAAAGGTGTCATCTTCTGCGGGCCGGGCAATAACGGCGGTGACGGTTTTGTCATCGCGCGGCTGCTTGCCGAATGGGGATGGGAAATTGAAGTATGTCTGTTCGGTGACCCCGCTCGCCTGCCGCCCGATGCACGGGCAAACCATGATCGTTGGCTTCAGTTTGGTCCGGTGGCACGCGTGCCAACCGATGGCCTGAACGGGGATGCAGCCACGAAAGGGGCAGCCCTTGTCGTCGACGCGCTATTCGGCATTGGTCTGACGCGGGCCATAGATGTGCCGCTCAATTCCCTGATGCTCTTGCAGGAAACCGCGCCCCGACCGCGGCTTGTGGCCATCGATGTACCCTCTGGATTGTGTGCCGATAGCGGCCGCGTTCTGCAAAAGTCCGCCGGACCGAACGATCCAATCGCGGTGTGCGCCGATCTGACCGTCACGTTTCATACTAAGAAGCCCGGGCATCTTTTGGCGCTTGGGCCGTCTTTTTGCGGCGATGTTGCCGTGGTCGATATTGGCCTGGGTGGTGCTGAGCAGCTGGCGGCAGTTTCCCCAAATGAGCGCGTGAGCCAGATCGGGCGTCCATCGGTGGAAAAACGATCAGGCCACAAATTTGACCATGGCCACGCGCTTGTCTTGTCCGGTCCGATGGGACGATCAGGAGCCGCGCGCCTGGCCGCAAGGGGCGCATTACGGATCGGCGCCGGTCTGGTCACGGTTGGCGCGCCGGGATCGGCGATGCTCGAATGCGCCTGCCAACTCACCGCGATTATGCTCCAACGGATTGAGAGCGCGGAAAACCTGGACGAGTTCTTGCGCGACCCGCGGACCAACGCGCTGTGCATTGGCCCCGGATTGGGTACAGAACGCGCGCGGGATCTGGTGCCGGTGGCGTTGGCGACAGGCAGGGCCGCGGTGCTGGATGCAGATGCGCTCACCGCTTATGGCGATGCACCCACGGTGCTTTTTGAGCAAATCCATGGCCAAATTGTCCTGACCCCACATCATGGCGAATTTGCGCGATTGTTTCCGGATTTGGCACAAAGATTGACGGATCACGCCCCGGACGGACCTGCATTTTCGAAAGTTGACGCTGTTCGAGCGGCTGCGTTACGGGCCGGCTGCACGATCCTTTTGAAAGGGCCGGACACGGTAATCGTGGGCCCCGATGGCCGTGCCGCGATCCATGCCGCGCGCGACGAAAGAGCCGTTCCCTGGCTCGCAACCGCGGGGGCGGGTGATGTTTTGGCTGGAATGATCGCAGGGCTATTGGCGCGGGGATTCGATCCGATTGCTGCTGCTGAAGCGGCGGCGTGGCTGCATGTTGAGGCGGCGCGATCGCGCGGTGCGGGTCTGATTGCCGAAGATATCCCCGAAGCTATCCCCGCAATTATCGGAGGTTCGGCGGATTATTGCTGAATTTGCCAGTTTCCTGGCGGGAAACGACAAAAGAAGATAATTGCGGCGCGCTGCCCATTTTTCGCCAAGTTTTGCGTGCTAGAACTTTTGTCATGAACACAGGACGAAATATCTGGGCGTTCGATCCGCCAACGAACGACGAGATGGGCGCGCGTGCCGCTGCCTTTTTGTTCCTCTCCGCCCCCGTCGGCCTGGCGGCTTGGGTTTGGGTCATCTCGGCCTTGGCGGAACTGATCTAGTCGTGTAAGTCGCTCGCCACGCGGGTGTGGCGGAATTGGTAGACGCACCAGATTTAGGTTCTGGCGCCGCAAGGCGTGGGGGTTCAAGTCCCTCCACCCGCACCATAATTCTATTTTCCAGGGGCTTAGCGCGTGTATTGCTGCGCGCTGAGCGACGCCAAATCGCATGGCTCTGGTTGAGGTTTTCACTACGGTTTTCACATTTCATGTTCTGTTTCCATTCTGTTCTCCGCTAGATTGCGCAACACATAGCCCCAGTTTTTTCCTAATTTGATGTTGGAGACCATGGCGTCAGTTATGCCAAAGCGCTCTGCGATTTGCCGCGCTCCAGATCGGCGAGCTCATCCTCATAGGCTGCGATGACCTGGGTGTTGGTTGCGCCCACGATCCGATCTTGAAGCGTGGCGATTTCTTTCTCGACGCTTCTTACCTGTTTGGCGGCGACGGGTCGAATGCTCTCGGCCTGTTCAGAGAGCGCATCCCAAGCGACCTTAAACATCGACGCGGCCAGGGCGATGAGGCCTCGTGAGGGCTGTAGCTCGCGGATCAACTCGCCCACCTCGCCCTCGATCTGATCGCGTTTGATGGACTTGCCGTAATGCTCACAGGTTTTGGTCTGGCAAAGGTAGTAGTAGTAATGCCCCGCGTTCCCTTTGCTGATCGAAGACCGCAGCGGCACATTGCAGCCGCCGCCGGTGACGATTACGCGGAGCGCAAAGGCGTCCGATGTTCTTCCTCCTCGGCGCACGGGCGGTGCTCGAGCGTCGCTTCTGGACCGCACCGAACGTCTCCAGAGAGAGCAGCGGCTCATGCTGCGCTTTCAGCCAGCGGATGCCGTAAGTCTCGGAGCGGAAGTGACCGGTATAAACCGGCTGTGTCAGGATGTCGGTCACGCGTCGCTGGACAATCCCACCGCGCGTGTTCCGGGGGAAGTCGGAGAAGCTCTCGAAGAACCGCTTCGCCTCGGCCTGGCTTCCGAAGCGGCAGTTAGCATAGCCCTCAAAGGCCTCCCGGACGATGTCGTCGAAAGGCGGATTGGCGAACAGCATTCGCCCGCGCCCTCGGACTTTCTCGTATCTGTAGCCGATGGGTGGATTGTGGATCCAATAGCCGGATTCCATACGCGCCTTCATCTTTTGTCCCACCTGGCGCCCGTTTTGTTCGCGCTCGAGTTGGCCCGTGGCGGCGATGATGATTTCGTAGGACCTGCCCTGGTCTAGCGCTCAGCAACTTGGCCATTTACCGAAGGCGAGATTGGTCGTGACGATGATCGAGCTTCGTTCGTGGAGCTTGTTGATCAGGTGCAAGAGCAATTGTCCGCCGGTTTGGGAGAATGGAAGATATCCGAGCTCGCCTAGGATCAGGAAGTCGAGTCGTGGGATCAGTTCGCGGTTCGTCCTTGCCGTTCCGCTCGCGCCTCTGCGCCCTTGCCGGATACAGGCGCGGGCGATGCTTTCGGCGAGATGGGTTTTGTCTGTTCCATTCGCCATTGTCGCTCGGACCAATGGCGCGACTATGTCTCATCGCCAATTAGCGCCAGATTGCGTTGCAGGTCGAGGAAGTCGCCCTTCGCCAGTTCACGGATCAGCGTCTCATTCACGTCGCCCGCCTCGAAGTCGAACTCCTCCAGCTCTTTGGCCAGCGGCAGCTTGGCGATGGTCATCTGATACTTGATCGACCTCGCCTGCTTCTCACTGATCTGGCCGTCCTGGCAGCTCTCCAATCGATCGGCGTATGCGCGGATCTCGACGGGGCGGCCGACAGCGCGGGCGTCCACGGAGTACCGGTTCCGATTAAGGCGGATCAGACAGCTCTTCGACACCGGGGCAGGAAAGGCGTGGAAGCCATCGAACGAACTGACGTACGGGATCAGGCTCTCTCGCTCTGCTTCGAATACGTCCCAGACGCTCTTGCCAGGCATGTTTGGATGCCGGTTTGCCTGCGCGTGCGCGTGCGCGACGCATTGAGCTTCCAGCCAAGCGTTCAACTCGGCTGAGGATTTGGACTTCAGGCGCGGGATAAAGACCGACGGCGAATGACGCCAACTTGGTTCTCCATTTGTCCCTTCTCCCAACCCGACGCCGGTGTGCCGGGCCGTTCATTGAGGCGCCATTGGTTCAAGCCCAATGGACGGCGGCTGGACCAGATGATGCCCGCACATCTGCTGGAACCGACGATTGTAGGCGCAATCCTGGCCGACGAAGATCGTATCCACCGCCGTCTTCAAGTTGTCGTAGATACCGCGTGCACAGGCCCACCGAAGAAGGCGAATGCCTTATCGTGCGCATCAAACACCATCTCCTGGGGCTCACGCGGACAAGCCCGGACAAAGGGCTTCCGACTGTAGCTCAGGCGTGCATGGTCGACTTTGATCGCCGTGGTCACACCGTCGATCAATACGGTCTCATGGCTCCAGTCAAATTGGTAAACCTCGCCTAGATCGAAGCTGAGTGGAACATAAGGCCCCAGCTGCGGCGATCTTGGATGTTCTCTTCCACTGAAAGGCGTATCGCCGGACGGCATCGTAACCGCCGTTATAGCTTATCTTCCGAAGAGCCTCGTAAATCCGGACAGCAGTCAGCCGTTCCCGCATTGG
This sequence comes from Pseudomonadota bacterium, assembly GCA_039191215.1. Classification (GTDB taxonomy): domain Bacteria; phylum Pseudomonadota; class Alphaproteobacteria; order Rhodobacterales; family Rhodobacteraceae; genus HKCCE3408. The sequence goes on along the minus strand of JBCCXT010000005.1, from coordinate 22,299 downwards.
GCGCTTGGCGTTCTCAGCCAACATCGCATCCGAATGCGAACGCCACGGTTCAATCTTCGGTCGAGGCTGTGTCTTGCGATCATGGGTGAACTCGGTCGCATCCGAGCGGATCGCCTTGCGCACAGTGTTCTTCGAAAGACGAAGCTCCCGACTGATCCATTTGATCGACTTCCCATCAACAAAATGCACCCTCCTGATCTTCGCGATCGTCACCATAATCAACATCCCCCGACCGCTCCCTCATTCCTTTGAGAGAGCTTCTGAAACGAAATATCAGGGGGGTCACTTTTGGATGCCGATCACCCCAATACAGGGGTCAATTTTGCATCCCTGTTAACAGTCTACAGGATCTGGCTGAGGAATTCTTTGGTTCGGGGGTCGGAGGCGTTGTCGAAGAAGGTATCGGGCGGGCCATGTTCCACGATGATGCCCCTGTCGGTGAAATAAATGTGGTCGGCCACCTCACGGGCAAAGCCCATTTCATGGGTCACCAGGATGCAGGTCATGCCGTCTGCGGCCAAATCTTTGATTGTGACCAGCACTTCCTTGACGGTTTCAGGGTCCAGTGCCGCGGTGACCTCGTCAAAGAGCATCACATCGGGGTTCATGGCCAGCGAACGGGCAATCGCGACGCGCTGTTGTTGACCGCCTGAAAGCTCCCCCGGATAGCTGCCTTCTTTACCTTCTAGCCGCACTTTCTTGAGCAAAGCCCGGGCGCGCTGTTCGACATCCGACCTGCCTTGCCGCAGCACCTTAATCGGCGCCATCATCACGTTTTCCAGCGCGGTTTTATGCGGAAACAGGTTGTATTGCTGGAAGACCATACCAACCTTTTTGCGCAGCTCCAGCTTGTCGAGCTTTTCGTCGTGAACTTCCTGGCCTTCGACCGTGATCGACCCGCCCTGGATATCGTTGAGCGCATTGACGCAGCGGATGAGGGTCGACTTGCCCGATCCCGACGGACCGATGATGCAAATCACCTCGCCTTTCATGATGTCCATGCTGACGCCCTTGAGCACTTCCAGGGCGCCAAATGATTTTCTCACATCCTTGATCGATACGATCGGCTGATCCGGGGTCCAGGTCGACATTGTAGGGCCTCTCAGAGTTTAAGCGCAAAGCGCTTTTCCAGCGCGATGGTGAAACGGGCGATGGGGTAGCAATAGGCGAAGAAGAGCACGAGCGAGTAGCCGAAGAAGGGCACCAGAAGCTCGGGCCGGTTGCCTTCGGCTTCCATCGCCTGACGGGTGAAATTGATGTTTTCGCCCACGCCCAAAAGCGAGCAGAGCGGGGTGGCCATCGTGAGGATGGCATACCAGTTCATCCAAGGCGGGATCATGCGTTTGAAGCATTGCGGCAGGATGATCTGCCAAAGCGTCTGCGTGCGGGTGAACGAGAGCGACTCCGCCGCCTCCCATTGCGCGGACGGAACCGATTGCACGGCGCCGCGCACAATTTCAGAGATGTTGGCCATGATCGGCAAGCTCAGACCGATGACGGCTTTTACCCAGCCGGGTATGGGGATCGTGATGCCAAAGATCGTGATTTGGAACGGGAAGGCCAACAGCACGATGAAAAGCAAGACCAGCCAGGGTGAGTTGCGGAAGAGCTGCGTGACAAACCACGCCAGCGCCCGCACAAACCGGCTTTGCGAGATCTGAGCGAGACCCAGGCCCGCGCCGGCAGCCGTGCCGATAAGCATCGCAAAGAGCGAGATCAAGATGTTGAAAAGAAAGCCCTGGAAGGTCAGGAACGGGATCCAACGCCAAAGCGCCTCAAACGCGTCACCGATGGTGTAGTTGACACCTTGGGCAAATCCTGCGACCGGCCAAATGATCAAAAGCGCTGCTATGTAGTGCGGCGGGATGCCCGCCAACCAACGCGACACAAAGAGCGGGTCATGGGCACCTGCACGCGGGTTGAACGGAAGCATGACCGGCAGGTCGGTTGTCGGCGCGCGGGTTAGCCCCGGGATCGGTTTACTGACCATAGCCGGGGATCCTCATTTTGCGTTCCCATGTGGTCATGCCAAAGGCCAGGATGCCGACCAGGCCGATATAGACCACAAAGAGAAGCAACATCGTGGGGTTCTGCGCCGAGGGCCAATCGTTCCAGACTGAGACGCTTTCATAAAGCAGCTCCGGCACGGCGATGGCAAAGGCTTGGGTGGTGGTTTTGACCAGGTTGATCAGATTGTTGCTAAGCGCGGGGATCGAGACCCTGAGTGCCAGCGGGAAGACCACGTTGGTAAAGGTCTGGGTCCGCGTCATGCCAAGCGATTCAGATGCTTCACGGGTCGAAAATGGCACCGCTTCGATGCCCGCGCGAAAGATCTCCACGTTGAAAGCGCCGGCAAAGAACGACAGCGAGATGATCGCCCAGCCCACGTTCGAGATGATCGGGATTTGTGTCCAGCCGTCTGGTCCTGTGACCACGGGCGTGAACTGGCCAAGCGCAAAGTAGAAAAACAACAGCTGCACCAGGGGCGGCGTGTTGCGGAAGAACTGAATGTAGCCCTGCACGATGTTGCGGACGATGGCGTTCTTAGCGCCCTGCATCCAGGCGCCAACGATCCCGATGATGACCGAAAGGATCACACAGGCGATCGACAGCTTTATGGTCATCCAAAGGCCGGACAAGATACGCCCGGCCTGCCGTTCATCGTAAAGCCAAATGAAGTTCCAGCGAGGGTAGTCCTCGGCCAGTTGGACAAAGAATTCTTCAAAGCCATTCATGGCCGAGCACCCCCACCTGCGTTCTTGGCCTATTCGCTCAGATGGTCGGCCATACGCTCGTTCATGGTGGCCAGATAGGAGGTGGGCTGGATACCCCATTCCTCCTCAAGCGCCATGAGTGTGCCATCTTGGTGCCAGGCATATTGCATGCCCGACATGAAGCGGCCAAAGACGCAGTCCTCTTCAGCCAGCGGCACGGCCAGGCCCCAGGGGCTGTCATCTTCTGACGGCAGCGGCATCTCAAAGCCTTCCCACTCACCCGTGGCAAGCGTCGAGCCGATGGAGCTGTCATCATAAACCCAGGCCACGCAACGGCGGTCGCGCAGCGCCTGGCGCCCCTCAGCCGTGCCCGCAAAGGCCACGATCTCAACGCCATAACGCTCTTCGACGATCTGGTTGTAGAAGGCACCCTGGACGGCACAAACCGGCTGGCCGCGCAGGTCTTCCCATGCGGTGAAATCCAGCGCTTCGGGCGCCAGCACATTGGTGCCGGAAGTGTAGTAGTTCGGGCCCACAATTCCCACAATCTCGCGCCGGTCGGCCCGGTCGGTCATGGTGGCGATCATCAGATCGATCTGACCCTGCTCTAGGAACTGCATCCGGTTCGAGGAAACCACGGCCACCAATTCCAGATCAACGCCCATGGCATCGGCCACCAGCTGCGCCATATCCGGCTCCATGCCGATGATATCGCCATCAGTGTTGCGGAAGCCCCAGGGCATGTAATCCGCCTTCACGCCGACAGTGAGCACGCCGGTTTCCATCACGTGGTTCCAGGTGTCGTTGGTGCACTCCTGCGCGATGGCCGCAATCGGGCCAAGCGCAATCGATAGCGCCGTGCTAAGCGCGAGATATTTTTTCATGAGGTCCTCCGTTGGTTGAGAAATTTGGCCGGTGTCATGAGTTCGGCCAGGATATGGGCCGGGTTCATGCCCGGCTTAGCGTCGATGCAGTCAGCCATGCCAGCAAAGGCAATGGCGGAATCGAATTTCGAAATAAGTTCCAGATCAGTTTGCGCATTGCCCGGCATCCCGCGGGCGATGCCGCAAAACCCCGAGGCAGTGCGGCCGTCCCGCAGATGAAGGGTCAAACGCGCGCTTTCCGGGTAGCGCGCGCGCATGTCTTCGGTGGAAAGATCCGATGCACTTGTCACTTCCACCCGGGCCATCAGGGCGCGCAGTCGCGGATCGTTCAGTGTGGCTTGCGTCAGATCTTCGAACCGCACGCGTCCATGAAGCGCAACGCAGGCCAGGGCAAAGGGCAAGCTGAACTGTGCTTCTTGCGGGGATTGCGGGTCGGGATAGACGAGGCTGATGAAAACAAGCTCCGGCACGTCGGCGCAAATGCGGTCGATCTCGCCGGGCTGCGCATTGAGTTGGGCGATCAGGGCCCGCATCTGATCAATGGCGGCATGGGCTGCGGAACACACTGGATTGGTTTTGAAAAAGAGACCTGGATCGACCAAACGCCAACGCTGGCCAAGCTCGGCCAAGACCTCAGGTCGCGCCACGCCGCAGTTGAGGAGCTTGAGGTATCCGCGTGCATCCTCAAACGCGGCTTCCGGGCCTTTAACCCGGGCCTGGGCCATGCGCGCAAATCCAATCGCCTGGCGTGCGGTGATCCCGACGAGCAGTGGTTTTGCGTCTGTTCCGAAGACCGCCTTGCCGCCGCCTGAGGCCGCCGCCGCCATCCCAATGGCCGACACCATTTGATCTTCGCCCAGATCGAGAAGCAGACCGGCGGCGACGGTCGCGCCAATAAGCCCGCTTGTGACCGTGCTCCACCAGCCGTGAAAATAGTGCTCATGGGTACAAAGCTCTGCGAGGGTGTAAGTGACCTCTGACCCCATAACAAAGGCCCGTTGCAGCGTGCCTGTCGGGGCGCCCAATTCCTCCGCCAGGGCCAATACAACAGGTAGAATGACGGCAGATCCGTGCATGATCCCGGTGTAAGACGTATCATCGATGTCGAAGACATGGGCGGCCATGCCGTTGATGACGGCGGCTGCCTCTGCGTCGCAGCGACCGCCCGTCACAAGTGTGGATCGACCGGGGTGTTGCGGCTGCCCTGCCAACACCGCCGCCAATGTCGGATGCGCGCCCCCCGCGATCATCGCGCCAAGCGTGTCAAAGATCGCCCTGTCCGTTGCAACCAAGACCTCGTCCGGGATGCTGGTCCCGGAACAGGCGAATTGCGCAAATTGGCGAGCGATAGATGGCGTCATGAAGTCCCCTTCACAAGGACACCACACCTGAGCGCAGTGGCAAACAAAAAATCCCAGATACTCTCCGACCAGGTCGCAGGCACGAAGATTTCAAAGCTTTCGGCGTCGATGCACTGGATCACAACACCCACATGCTGGATGGCCGTTTGCAAGTAACAACCGGCAGAAAACGCGGTCTCGCGCGTGTCGAGCGCGATGGCGCCGCTGAGCACGGCGCGCGCATCTGGTCCGCCCAAGGTCACCACAGCGCGGGCATGGCCCAGATCGAGCACCGCTAGGGCATCAGACGCATAGCCCGACAAGTCGCCTGCCCCTTCCAGCAGCATTTTGTCGGGTGCGATGCGCCAGGCTGTAACCTTTTCGGTGCGTTGTGCAGACCGATAGTCACCTAGGCCCGGCAATCGCATGGCTTTCAGCACAGGCCGTGCAGCATCTTCAAAATCGCTCCAACCGGCAATCTGGCTGAGGCCCCGGAGTGGACGCGTCCCCAATATCACGCCCGGCTGGTCCGCGGCGCCGAACGTGCCGGGCTGGGCCTTTCTCGTAAGCGGGGAAGCGATTTCAACCATTCTGCCGCACCCCTTCGGGATCAAAGAAGTGGTGTGACACGACCTTTGCGGTCAGCGTCAGGTCGCCGACAAAGTCGACAATCCGCACAAGCTCACCGTTTCGCTGCGCCCCGTTCTTCAGCAGGCCCATGGCGATGTATCTGCCCAAAGCAGGGGAGTAAGTGGTCGACGATACCCAACCCTCGCCATGGCCTTCCGTCTTGCCGGTTTCGGCGAATAAAAGCGCGCCGGGCTTTGCCCCGGTCTTGCCCTCAATCTCTAAGCCGACAAGGATCGGACGCGCCGGGTCTTCCAATACGGGGCGTTTGCGCAGCACGGAGCCGACAAAAGGTTTTTTGGACGAGGCAAAGCCCTCTAGGCCGAGGTCCTTTAGCGTCGTGCGCCCTTCGATTTCGGGGCCTGCGACATGGCCCTTTTCGATGCGCAACGCCCCCATGCTTTCCGTGCCATAGGGCAAGAGGTTATGCGGCGGGCCTGCATCATGGATCACCTGCCAAACATGTTGGCCATAGCCTGCGGGGACGTAGACCTCATAGGCCAACTCCCCAGAGTAAGACATCCGGTGGATCCGGACATCCACCCCATCGATGCGCGCCTGGGTGAAATGGTTGTTGGGCAGCGCATCTTTTGACAGATCGGCATCCGAGACATCGCTAAGCAGCGACCGGGCATTCGGTCCGGCCACAGCAATGGCGGCCCATTGGTCAGTGACCGAGGTCACATGGACCCGCAGATCGCGCCAGGCCGTTTGCAGTAGAAACTCCATCTTTGAGAGCACTTTGGCCGCATTCGCTGTGGTGGTTGACATGAAGTAATCATTCTCGCCTAACCGCGCGGTGGCGCCGTCATCCATGACAAACCCGTCCTCGCGCAGCATGACGCCATATCTCAGCCGCCCGATCGCAAGCGTCTTCCAGCCATTGACATAGATACGGTTCAAAAACTCAGCTGCATCAGGGCCTTGCACGGCGATCTTACCCAAGGTCGAGACATCGATCATGCCGACATGCGTGCGTACATGGGCGGCCTCACGGATATAGGCCTGCTGCAGATCCTCTCCGGCTTTGGGATAATACCAGGGTCGCATCCAGGCGCCGGCCTCCGTCAATTCCGCGTTTTGTTCGACATGCCAATGGTGGATTGGGGTCAGCCGTGTAGGGCGAAAGTGCCGCCCGTGTTCATGGCCGACCATTGCGCCCATCGCCACCGGCGTGAAGGGCGGGCGAAACGTGGTTGTTCCGACCTCTGCCATCGGGCGGCTGCGCAGGTCTGCCAGGCGCGAAAGCGCGTTGATGTTCGACGTCTTGCCCTGATCGGTGGCCATACCAAGGGTTGAATAACGCTTGAGGTGCTCGACGGATATGTAGCCCTCGAGATGGGCCTGATCGATATCGCTGAGCTTCACGTCATGTTGGAAATCGACAAAGGCTTTGCCCTTGGGCTTGCCGCTGGCGGTCAAGATCGCCCATTGCCGTGCATGATTGGCCTGCCAAAAGGCGCCGGTTTCGAAGCTTTCAGGGGCCTTGCCGGTGGGGCTGGTCGCCCCCGATGCCGCGGCTGCCGCTTGGCCTTTGTCAAATCCTTGCGCAATGACGCCTTCGATGGACGCTGCCGCCGCGCTGAGCCCCGCGGGCTGGATCGGGCAGTTAGGGTCATCGGGCGCAACAAATACATCGCCGTCGCTTGAATAAACCGGCCTGCCAAATCTCTGCGACCAAAGATGCACCACAGGCGCCCAACCGCCAGATATAGCGATGAGATCGGCTGGGATCTTAGTTGGCGCCCCGTTCGCGCGCCCGTTTTCATCGACCGGCGCAATCTTTGCTGCCTTGATCGTCTGCCAGCCCGTTGCCTGCACAACACCTTGGCCCAGCCGCAGCGCTACGCCCGCCTCTTGAAGGCGCGCTATGAGGTCATCTGCGACCTGCGCACGCAGGTCCACAACGGTAACCGACGCCCCAATGCCCGCCAAATCAATGGCGGTTTGGTACGGGCTGTCATTGTTTGTCGCGAGAATAATCTTCTGTCCGGGCACAACCGCATAGCGGTGCAAGTAAGTGCGCAGCGCGCCCGCAAGCATCACACCTGGCTTGTCATTACCGCCGAAAACAAGCGGTCGTTCCAGCGCCCCGGTCGCCATCACGCAATTCGGAGCATGGACCTGCCAATAGGTCTGCCGAACTTCGTGGGCTTCTGGTACGGCCAGATGGTCCGATACTCGTTCGATCAGGGCGAATGTGTCGCCATCATAGGCGCCAATTGCCGTTGTTCTGGTTAGGATGCGGACATTACTAAGCGCCTCCAATTCGGCACGAACCGCTGTCAGCCACTTGTCGCTCGCCCCACCTACGGGATCAGACAGGATCGCCCCGCCAAGCGCCGTGTCCTGTTCGACCAGGACAACATCCGCACCGGCACGGCCCGCCGCCAACGCCGCCGACAGCCCCGCGGCACCACCGCCAACCACCAGCACATCGCAGAAGAGGGTGCGTTTTTCGTATCTGTCGGGGTCTGAAAGATAGCTGCCGCGCCCCATTCCTGCGGCCTTACGGATAAAGGTCTCGCACAGCATCCAGAACTTGGTGCTATCCTTCAGAGGGCCGATGAAGGTTTTGTAGTAAAAACCGGCGCTCAGGAACGGGCTGAGGACGTTGCTGACCGCGCCGATGTCAAACCGCACGTCAGGCCAGGCATTTTGACCGGTCGCCACCAACCCGTCAAAGGCCTCGGTCACGGTCGCGCGGACATTCGGTTCACGGCGATCCCCGTGGCGCAGGTGAACCATGGCGCCCGGTTCTTCAACACCGGCAGAAAACACACCGCGGGGGCGGTGGTATTTAAAACTACGACCGACAACACAGACGCCTTCGGCCAGCATTGCCGAGGCCAGCGTATCGCCTTGAAACGCGGGCAGCATTCGACCGTCAAACGTGACCTTCAAATGTGCTGTGCGATCAATGCGTCCGCCGGAGGGAAGCCGGGTCATGACTGATACTCCCGCGCCAGGCTGGCCTGGATAACCTCATGGGTGAGCGTATCGCGCTCCACCACCAGCCAATGGCGGGCCTGGATATGCTGCCAGTATTCCTTGTGGATGCCGCGCGGGTTGTCGCGGTGGAAAACGTAGTCTAGCCAGGCGTCTGGATCGCGCTCCGACATATCCGGCCGTTTCACTGTCGCATCACCGCCATAGACAAATTCTGTCTCGGGGCGCGGGCCTAAAATGGGACATTCAATTCTGATCATACCGGGAACTCAGTGTGCATTCGGTTGGGCCCCCACGCCCTTTTCATCGATTTGGTACCCCCGCGCGAAGCGGTCGAGCGTGAACTCAGCACTATCGGGATGGGGCGCGTCGCGTGCGATTGTATGAGCAAAACACCAGCCCGAGGCTGGCGTCGCCTTAAAGCCGCCGTAGCACCAGCCGCCATTGAAGTAGAGGCCGTCCACGGGTGTTTTGGTGATGAACGGGGAGCCATCCATGCTCATATCCATCACACCTGCCCAGTGACGCAGAAGCTTCAGGCGCGAGATCGCGGGCATCAGCGCTTTGGCACTGGCCAGCGTATGCTCAACAACGGGCAAGCCCCCGCGCTGCGCGTAGGAATTGTACATGTCCAGATCGCCGCCCAGCACCAGCCCGCCCTTATCCGACTGGCTGATGTAGAAATGCGCGGCGCCAAAGCTGATGACGGTATCGACCAGGGGCTTGTAGGGCTCAGTCACAAACGCCTGTAATGCGTGCGTCTCGATCGGCAATCGCAGCCCCGCCATCCGCGCCAGATGTCCGGAATGGCCGGCCACGCAGAGCCCGACCTTGTCGGCGCGTATGTCGCCACGGTTGGTCTGCACACCAACGATCTTGCCGCCATCGTAGAGATACCCGGTGACCTCGCGCTGTTGGAGGATGTCGACACCGCGTTGGTCGGCAGCCCGCGCAAAGCCCCAGGCGACAGCATCATGCCGCGCCGTACCCGCCCGGCCCTGATAAATGGCGCCGTGGATCGGAAATCGCGCAGTGTTGGAAAAATCTAGATACGGCAGGCGGCGCTTCACCTCTGCGCGGTCAAAGAGCTCCGCATCGATGCCGTTTGCGCGCATTATGTTGCCACGCCGCCGTGCCGCATCCATCTGCCCGGGAGAATGGCAGAGATTGTACTGTCCGCGCTGCGATATCATGACGTTGAAGTTCAGGTCCTGGCTGAGGTTTTCCCACAACTTCATCGAGCGTTCGTAGAACATCGTGTTGCCTGGCAACATGTAGTTCGACCGAACAATTGTCGTGTTGCGGCCGGTATTGCCGCCACCCAGCCAGCCCTTTTCGACAACCGCCACATTGGTAATGCCGTGCTCCTTGGCCAGGTAATAGGCTGTGGCCAGCCCGTGCCCGCCACCGCCGACGATCAGCACGTCGTATTTGGTCTTTGGCTCAGGGTCTCGCCATGCCCGATCCCAAGCCTTGTTGCCGCGAAGCGCGTTTCGAAAGATCGAAAAGGCGGAGTAGTGGCTCATGATGGACCATTTGCTGCGAGTCACCCGCACTATGCAGCAGATGATCCTTCTCGCAACAAAAAAATACCAATTGCTGTATTTTATCACCAACTAAGTTGAATCTGCCCAAAAAGTACCATTTGATACGCTCAAGGAGCGCGGCTGCTTATGGACATTATCCAACGGCTACAGGACGAGATCCCCAGCCTTCCCAAAAAGCTGGCATTGGCTGCACGCTACGCCATCGACTACCCTGATCGGATTGCACTGAATTCCATGCGAAGCTCGGCCAATTCGGTTGGTGTGACATCGACGACGATGCTGCGTCTCGCCCGTCAATTGGGCTTTCTAAACTACGAAGACTTCAAGGCGGGATTCCAATCACAGCTTGTCTCAACCGGGTTCGGCGCGCGGGCTGGGGCATTGCACCAAAGCGATGACGGCAACGAAGAAGGCACGCTGCCGGAGCGGATACTCCTGGCGAGCCAGCGCAACCTTGCGGCGACGCTTTCGCCTCGCAATCTTGCCGATCTGCCTGAGGTGGCCCGGATAATGCGCCTCGCGCCGCGGTGCCATTTGGTCGGGTCGGGGGCGGCGCATGTCTTAGCGACATTGATGAAATCGACCGGCTCGATGATCTTGCCCAATCTGCGGGTCGTGGGGCCTGAATACGCCGTGGCCGCAGAAGATATTGGCTTTCTCAGCCCGGCCGATGTCGTGATTGGCTTTGGCCTTAACCCTTGCGCGACCCGAACGGTCGAGGCGCTCAAGTTCAGCAAGGCTCAAGGGGCGCGAACCGTAGCAATCACGGACCGGCCAAGCTCCCCCCTGATCGAACACGCAGAGTTTGCTTTGTTCGCTGATACAGTCAGCCCCCATTACTACCCATCCGTCGGTGCAACGGTAGCGTTGATCGAGACAATACTGGCAACGATCGTGGCCGAAGGGGGTAGGGCGGAACAGGACCGGATCATCGCCTTCGAAAAACACCGGAAACTGACCGATGGGTATGTCGAATATTGATCTTAAAGAGCCTCAGGGGACCATCTGGCCAAAGCGTCTGCGCAGACCGCAAAGAGCATTTGCAAATACCCAATCCATTACGACGCGCGGGCCGCCTAAAGCCTATTCATGGACTTCTGACTGACGCGTGACGTGCCGAGATAATGCCAGGTCCGGCCAAGAAGTCGAATTGGGCGCCAGCCTTGACGGAACACGCAGGGGCACTACGAAGAATAAGAACATGGTGCGAACCCTATCACACCGATAGCCTAAACTTTCCGCGCCCAGACAGATTTGGAGCTCCGACACTGCTCTTTTTTTAACGGTAGTACCCTAGTGCTCAGCAAAGGTCTGCCGACGGGAAGCACTCAAAATGCGCATCCAGCAGTTTTTACTTTTGGCCATGCTGATGTTGAGCGTGCCGCTGCTCGCCCTGCTCTTGGGGCTGTCGAGCTTGTCTTGGCGGGAACATGTCCAAGACCGCAACAGCGGATCGATTGCGCGGGCGACAGCTGCTTGGATTGACGGGCAGGTTGCCTTGTCGTTGGAGCGCAGCTTGACACAAGTGGCCTTTGAGCTTGATCCCGAAACCCGCGACGATCTGGTCATGCGGCTGTCCAGCCAGCGACTTGAGGTCAACCGGCATTTTGAAAATGCACTGTCGGAGATTGGCGATGGCTTGGATCAGCGAACCCAAAGACTTGAGGGGTTTCAAGGGCATGCGACGGCACTACTCGGGACGCTCGCGCAGACCAGACGCGATGTTGATGCCGCACTACAACAGCCGTACCACTGCGCCCAGGATTGCGAACCACTTGTCGCGGAACTGATCCAGATAATTGATGAAACCGCGGCGCTGCGGGCTGCCCTAAGTATCCCGTCTGACCAGATCACCACGCAATCTTATGACTTTCTCCAACTTCAATATCTGGCCTGGGAAGCGCGCGAATTCGCGGGCCGTGTGCGCACACCTTATGTTGTCGCCACGATCAAGGCCCAGCCATTCTCTGATCGGGAACGCGCCCTGATCGACGAGCATATGCGTCTGGTGGATCAGACCTGGAACACGCTGCAGAACGTCGCGCAGCGTCTTGACCCGAACAATCCCGTCATCACAGCGATTGAGACGGCCCAATCTGTTTATCACGAGGAACATACAGCGCTTTTGCGGCAGATCGATGCGTTTTTGGCCACCGGCGAGGGCTCTTCAATCCCAGGTTTTGAAGACTTCTTCGAAAGCTCCACCTCGGCGCTTGCGACGATATCGAATGTCGCCTCATTTTCGGGGGAGGAGATCGAAAATTATTGGCGCGAACAACAGCAATCTTCGATCCGGTCGTTTTGGCTGACATCCCTGGGATCGGCTTTGGCAATCGCCGCGGTGATCGCAGTTGTGACGGCCGTGCGCGGTCATCTAGTGCGTCCGATCATGAGCGCAACCAACCTCTTGTCGCGCGTGGCCGACGGTGAATTGGATGCAACGGAGAAACCGGCGACACTGCGTCTATCTGAGATCATGGCGCTGCACACCGTGGTTGACCGGTTTCGATTTGGATTGCGCCAAGCCCATGCAGCGGAAATCGAAGCGCGGACCGATCATCTGACCAATTTGCCCAATCGACGCGACATGGAGGAACAATTTGCCAGCGAAGGCAGGGCATTCGCCGACGGCGACGCGCTTTTTTATGTCGACCTGGATGAATTCAAGCCGATCAACGATTCCTTCGGGCACCAAGCGGGCGATAAAGTCCTTCAAGAAGTTGCTAACAGGCTTCTGCGGTTTTCAGGCGACGGAAAGGAAGTCTGGCGGTTGGGTGGTGACGAGTTTGGGTTTGTTGTCCGCGGTGTACATTCGCTGAATGCCGCATCCGATATTGCCGAGAGATTGCACCAGATCGTGTCCGCGCCGATCTCGCACCACGGCGAAGAACTATTTGTCGGGGCAAGCATCGGCGTTGCTTTGCATGACGCATCAGTTCTGCATTTTCAGGATATGTTTTCCCGCGCCGATGTGGCGATGTTCACCGCCAAACAAAGTCCAACAAATAACGTCGAAATCCACCGCGATACGATCCAGAACCGGCGCTACAGCCAGGACAGTCGGCGCAGGATTAGTGCCGCTTTGGGGGCCGGGGAGATCTTCCCTATGTTCCAGCCGCAAATTGATCTGATGACCGGCGAAATCGTTGGTTTTGAGGCTTTGGCCCGTTGGCGCCGCGAAGACGGTGCGTTGATGGCACCTGGCGAATTCATCGATATGGTAGAGTATTTCGGCGCTCTGGGAGAGCTCGACCTCCTGATTGCAGAGCGCACTTTGCATACTATGCGCAACCTCCATTCGTCGAACAAGTCGAAGCCAGGTTTTTCGATCAATGTCTCCGAGGAAAGCCTCGCATCGCGTGAGATACGGAACGACTTTTTGAACCTTTTTGCGAAGTACCAAGACCTGACGCCAAAATTGACCGTTGAAGTTACAGAGAACGCACTGATTGACAGATCCGCACAAGCCATTCGGGCAAGTCTTCAAAGCTTTGCTGAAGCGGGAATTTCGCTTTCAATGGACGATTTCGGCACCGGATATGGTTCGTTCCGTCACCTGCAGGAATACAAGTTCGATGAGATCAAAATTGATCGAAGCTTCGTCAGCAAAGTCTGTCTTGATCGCAGCTCTGAGGTGATCATTTCAGGTTTTTTGGACGTCGCCCGCGGGTTGGAGGCGCGTGTGGTCGCCGAAGGCGTTGAAACGGAACAACAGCACATGAAGCTCGTCGAATTGGGGTGCCGTCTTGCGCAAGGGCATCTGTTTGCCCACCCAGTTCCAGCCTCAGAGCTGAACGATACGCTCAACGGTGTCACGCAGATGGCTTCATAGCCTCGGGTTCCAGCACCGCCGCTCGTGGTTGTGAATTTGCTTATACAGCTCTGAGCGCGTTCGCACCGTATTGCTCAGTCAGAACCTAAGTGAATTCAAAGGTAAGTTCCGGAAACAAGCTTTCCTCGCGGACCAAAACGGACAAGACCCATTTTAGGTCCAACCTAATGCCCTGAGACCCGACTTCCCTCCAGCTTTGCGGAGAATCCGTCGATTGATTTCTGACCTCATGCGGCCCTAGTTTGCATCTCGATTTCATTGAAAATTCCGTTGCGTAAGATTGGCTAGGGATGCGTGCGGTCTGGTGCCGTTGTCGTCCTCCTTCCATTCGGTGATCTGCTCTCGGGCTTCGGCCAGCGATGAGAACAAAGTTTCTTTCAAAAGCGTGTCCCGGAAGCTGCCGTTGAAGCTCTCCACCAATGCGTTCTGCATGGGCTTTCCCGGCGCGATATGGTGCCAGTCGATCCGCGTTGCCTGATACCATCTGAGTACCGCCATACTGGTCAGCTCCGTCCCGTTGTCGCTGACAATGGTCTTGGGTCGTCTGCGCCGCGCCATGTTCGCCGTGAATTTCCGCGTGACGCGCAGCCCCGAGAGCGACGTGTCCGCGACCAGTGCCAGCCACTCTCGGCTGAAGCCATCGGCGATGGCCAGGACACGAAACCTGCGCCCATTCGTGAAGGCATCGGTGGATCACCTGACGGCCAGATTTCGGGACGCGATGTGCAAGCGGCAAAGTTGGACGTACTGATGTCGCCCACTTGCGTTTAAAGTTCCGGCACTTCAGTGCTGGCCGACAAGACGTCACACACATTCGGCCCGCGACACTCGAACCAGCGTCAGCGGCGGCAAATCGATGGTCTCTCAAGATGCTCGGATCGGCTTTGCATCGGGCTGGCGCCCCCCCCTCAGGCACGTCCTGTCGGCATGGGGGATCGGTCGACATGCGCTAGCTCTGCGCGAAGCAACGTCTCCATCAATCGGGCCTTCTCGGCCGTGAAGTCCGGATGCTCCCATAGGTTCTGGAACTCGCCCGGGTCCTGCTCAAGATCGTAAAGCTCCCCCCAATTCATGTCCTGCAGAACCGAAAGGCGGAAGCGACCATCGTGGATCGTGTGGATGTTGGGGGGGATGCCGATCTCGTCCATCAGTTTCTGATGAGCGTATTGGATGAAAGCGGACCCCCGCGGGGTCGCGCAGAAGAGATCGCGCCCCTGCATGCCGCACGCGGCCTCAATTCGCGCGCGCTCCAAAATAGTCGCGCCGATGTCATGGGTTTGTCCGATGGTGTTTGTGCGCGAACCGGTCTGTCGTACCGGATCGGCCCAGATCAAGGGCGCGCGGGTAATCTGCTCGTACTGCTCGGCGCCTTTGAAAAGCAGCTTGTGATCACCCAAATGATCGCCGTGGTCGGTGGTGAAAATCTCCACTGTCTTTTCGGCGCGCCCGCTGGATTTCAGCGCCGATTGCACCTGACCCACAGCATCGTCGACCATTGTGATCATGCCGCAGGTCAACGCTTGGGCCTCCTGCGCCTCCCGCGGGCTGCACCCCACCGCATTCATGCCCTCAAGGTTCGCCCGCCCATCGTTACGCGTTGCCAGTACGCCTGCCACATGGGGCGGCGGGGTCCAATCGTTGCGCGTGAACGCCTCGGGGATCGGAAAGTGATCGGGATCATACATGTCCCAATACTTGCCCGGTGGGTTGAAGGGATGATGCGGGTCGGGCCAACTGACCATCAGGAAAAAGGGCTGCTCCTGTCCTTTTTGGGCATCGATAAAGGCCGCCGCGCGTTCAGCGATATAGGCTGTCGAGTAGAGCTCTGCTGGTATGGCGGTGCGCACAGCTTGGGGGCAGGAATAGGTGTGCGGGATTTGGTTCTCGGAGCCGATCAGTTTGGCCGCGTCCGGCTCTCGCTCTAGCAGCCAGGCGGTGTAGTCGCCGCCGATATGGTCACCATGGCCGGTGACCAGTTCGACGTGGTCGAAGCCGTAGAACGGTGTCGGCACGCGCGCTTGCGGCCCGGACCAGAAATCGGGTTCCTCCACCTTGTAGATCGGCGTGTTGAGGTCATGGCGTACGGCCTCGCGCAGCTCACCGTTGGCGCGAAAATAACCGTCCCGCGCAGGTGGCATCTTGGTCGTCGGCGGCGCCCCGGTGAATGTCTGCAAGTGGCTTTTTCCGACCAGCGCCGTGCGATACCCGGCAGCCCTAAGAAGCTCAACAAATGTCACGTTCTTCTTGCTCAGCGGGACGCCGTTCATGGTCACGCCATGGCTTGATGGCATGCGGCAGGTCATCAGGCTAGCGCGGTTGGGCATGCAGACCGGGCTGGCCACATAGAACCGGTCAAAAGCCACGCCGCGCTGTGCGATTGCGTCGATATTGGGCGTCTTCAGGATCGGGTGGCCATAACATCCAAGGTAGTCGGCGCGGTGCTGATCGGTGATAAAGAGGACAAAGTTTGGGCGCGCGCTCATGCCACTTCTCCCTTGTTCCGCGGCTGGACGACAAAGCGATAGGCGACAAGCGCGAGGCCGACCGCGAGGCCACCAAGCTCCGCCATCGCCAGTGGTGTCAGAAGCGCGATTGTAACACCCAGACGCAAGGCGCGTTCCAACACGCTTAGTTTCCCCCTGTCATGCCCGATCAGGGCTGATGTCGAAAAGTAAAGTGCGACTAGCAGGAACAGGATCGAAGGCAGCACCACGGCCCACTCGGTTTCCCCGATCCCAAGTAAAAGCGCATCGTCAAAGGCCCAGGCGAACGGGATCAGAAACATCATCGCGCCAATCCGGGTGGCAGCGATGGCGGTCGCGATCGGCCGTCCGCCAGAGACGGATGCGGCCGCGAAAGCGGTGAGCGCAACAGGGGGTGTGATGCCGGCTGCGACCCCGAAGAAAAAGACGAACATATGCGCGGCCAAAAGGTCCATTCCGAAGCCCTGTAGCGTCGGACCCATGACCGAGATGATCGCGATATAGGCAGGCAGCGTTGGCATCCCCATGCCAAGGATGATGCACCCGACTGCTGCGATCATCAGTGCGAAGAGAAGCGAATTTGATGAAGCACCCGACAAAAGGACTGCAAAGCTCGTCGGCACGCCGGTTGCCGACAGGGTTGAGACCACAATGCCCACAATGGCGATCGCCACCGCCAGTTGTCCGACGACTTTACCGCCTTCCGAGAGTGCCTTGATCAGCAGCAATGGGGCTTTGCGGACTTCGGGGTTCAGGAAGCTCAGCGGGATGAGGAGCAGAATGGCCGCAATCGAGGCACCCGCCGCCGACAGGCCGCTGACCAGGAGCCAAACGATGATTGCGATCGGGCCGAAGACAAGCACCATGTTGAGCCAGTCCTGTCCGGTCGGCGCCGGAACACCGATGTCAGCATCCGTGACCTCGATATTGAGCTTCTGGCTCTCGAAATAGACGGCGAGAAAGAGCGACAGGTAATAAGCAATCGCGGGAATGATAACGGCGAGGATCACCGTGAGATAGCTGACCCCGACGATATCGGCCATTACAAGCGCGGCTGCGCCCATGATCGGGGGAAGGATCTGTCCGCCGGTGGACGCCGTCGCCTCCACAGCGCCGGCGAAGTTGGCACTAAAGCCCCGCTTGCGGATCATCGGGATCGTCACAACTCCGGTGCCGACCACGTTGGCGACGGCCGATCCCGACACGGTACCAAACAGCGCGGAGGCCAGGATTGCGGCATAAGCCGGGCCGCCTTTGAAGCGCTTCATCAGGTGAAACGAGATGCGGATCATCGACCCGCCGGCGCCGCATCCTTCGAGGATGGCGCCGAGGATGATAAAGGGGAGCACCGTTGTCAGCACCACGCCCATGATTGAGCCCAGGATGCCTTGGGCGCTGTCGTACCAGATATTGGCCGAGATCGTGTCGTAGATATCGGAAGGGGCGGTCTGCAGCGGTCCTGGCCAGTATTGGCCCGTGCCCAGATAAAGAAGTGCGACGCCGCCGATGATGGCAATGGGCGCACCCCAAAGGATCCAGCAGGCCCAGATCGACAGAGCCGCAGCGCCAAGCGCCACATACATTTCGCGCGGGCCGAAGAACATGACCGAGTTCGCGATGATTTGGCCAATGCGGTAGTAATCGTAGCAGACATAGGTGATGCCCGCGACGGCGACAGCATATGCGACCAAGTGCAGAGTGTGCAGCCGCCCTTGTTTGGCCCGACGCGCCGCATCGCCGGCGAGGAAGACGAGGATCGATAGCCAGTAAAACAGCGGCCGGAACCATTCAACAGGGAAAGGCCCGATCCGTGGCAGCACGTTATAGGTGGGCATGACATTGGCCAGCCCGGCCAGCGCGATGATCAGCCCTATTGCAAACACGGAGTATCCTGCGATGCGCGCAGCACGTTTCGGGGCGTCCGTCATGGCCCTCTCCTCCCAAGAAATCTGATGTCTGAGCACCCGGTGCGGGCCCGCTGCCCGGATAAGGCAGCGGGTTTCCGGGTGCTTTGGCTCAGCCGGTGGGCATCAGGTTGTCGGGGATCTCGATTCCGATTTCCTGATAGTACCGCACGGCGCCGGGATGGAGCGGCGCGTTCATGCCGCCAAACGGGTCGTCGGCGCTGATCGAACGCATCAACGCGTTGGCGTTCAGCATTGCCTCGAAGTTTTCCCAGTATGCGCGGGTCAGCGCATAAGCCGTGTCATCGTCCATATCCAGATGCACCGCCATCATCATCGATGTCGCCACAGCCTGCAAATCGCTGTCTCCATTGGCCATGCCCGAATACGTACCAGCCGGGATCGTGGCAGGCGTCAAGGCGCCACGCTCCAGCAGGACACCGTGCGCCTCCGAGCCGATTAGGTCTTCGGGGATACCGAGAATGCGGATTTCCCGCTGCAGGCTCAGCTCGTTGAGCACCTGGCTGCCGACCGCGGCGGAGGCGATATAGACGTCGTATTGACCGTCTTGGAAAGCCTGTTGCGCAGCACTCCAAGGTGCTCGGATGCCTTCGTAGCCGCCATCAGCGGTCAAGCCACCGCTCGCCAGTTCCACGAGACCCTGCATCTGGCCACTCGCCGCGCCCGCCGGCGGGCCGATATAGACCCGATTTCCGGCCAAATCTTCCCAGCTTTCGATGCCGCTATCGGCCCAAGTGATGGGATGGAACGTCCCGCCCGGAAAGCCAAATAGCGCACGCACATTCGCAGAAAGCTCGATGGCCGCTTCACCCTGCTCTGCATAGGGACCCGCGCCGCGTGTCATTGCGCCAAAAGCCGGCGGCGGTACCACGGCCATGTCGATGCGACCCGAGGCGAGCTTGAGTGCCGAGCGTGTCAGGGTCTGCCCCAGAACGACCTGCAGGTCTATGCCCTCTTCGGACGCAAATTGCGCGTAGGTCTGTGGCACAATGCCAGTCAGCGACGCAGCGCCGCCTCCCTCCAGGCTCAGCGATTGTGAATGGGCCGCTCCGCCCGCAAGTGCGACGGCAGTGGCCGCAACCAGTGTCTTGAAATGGTTCAATTTTCAGTCCTCCCATAGAACCAGATGCAAATACGGTAACATTACTGAAATGCGACGTGAAATGCGAAGTAATGGAATTAAAATACCAAATTCGGTATCTATAGCCCGGCTCGTACACGTGCAAGGAAGCCTGACAAAGCGCGTCCCGGCTTTCGGTCTGGATTGGTCGTTAACCCAACCGGTCCCTGCAACTCGCCAACGCCAATGCGAAGGTCCGTCACCTTTCCAGCGGCAAGATCGGCTTGAACGACACCGCGCGGGATTACAGCGACGCAGTCGGTATCGGCGATATAGGCCCTCTGGAAATCTGAAGAGGTGGTCTCAACAAGATCAGAAATCCGATCAATGCCGTTCCCCGCGAGGAAGCGAGACGCTTCTTGCCGAATGATTGTCCCTTCAGGGGGCAACACCATCGGGTAATCCGCGATGGCATTGATGGTCGCGCGCCCATCCGCCAACGGGTGTTCGGCACGAACCACAAATAACAGCGGTTCATCATATATCGCCTCGAAAGCAAGCCCCCGCATGGCGTCGCTGGAGGAAAGCCGACCGATCACAAGATCGCTGTCGCCACGCCGCAACCCGGCCAGTAATCCGGCATTTGTTCCGGGTATGATCAGGACGCGTGTGTCCGGGAAGTCGGATTTGAAGGCCTTGACGATGTCCGGCAGAAATTGGGAGCAGACATTCGGCAAGGCACCGACGCGGACGGATTCGTGAGGGGATTGATTGCCCAGAACGGCACTTGTTCCATGGCTTAGCTGCAGGAGCGCGGCTTCGGCGGCATCGAAAAACTCCCGGCCGCGATCTGTCAGTTCTGCCCCGCGTGTGGTTCGGTCAAAGAGGTCATGGCCAAGGTTCTGCTCAAGCTCACGAACGCTGCGACTAACGGCCGGTTGGGTCAGGCCCATATCATCTGCCGCCAGCACAAAGCTTTTCTTTCGGGCCACCGTCACAAAACACCTTACTTGCCGCAGCCGGATTTTTTGGAAGTGCGAGGCGGTTGTATCTTGCATTTGTGATGGAAGCCCTGGAGATCTGTAACTTTAATAACCTTCCAATTATATCCTTCTGATCACCAGGCGCCAATCACTTGTACAAGCTACTCTGTCCTGTGGCCTTGCATTAGGGCCCGTGCCGCTTCTGGCCGATGCCAGCGAGCACTGGCATTGCGCCCTCTGTTTCCAATCCAATTCAGCAATGGAAAGCGCGCCATGCCGATGCGTTGCCGTCAGACGGTTGGCGCCTATTCGCGCGCCGCCTGGCGTCGTTCGTTGCCTGTGCTCGGCCAATTCATCCAACGTTCTTAAAGCGCGATCTGGATCGCCGGGGCGCAGATGCGCATCCGCAATCCATACGATGGCATCCGCAAATACGAGGAGAAGATCAGCGCGCCTGAGCGAGATAAGGCGGTCTTGGCGGAAAAAACTCTTCGCCCAAGCCAAGCCTCAGGGAAATTGGGAAGAAAAACTAAGCAGCGGACTGATAGGGCTCGATCCAGGGTCGGATGGATGCCGGTTGGATCATCGCCATGAAGTTGCATGCGGTGTTCTCGTAGCGGGGTGCGATAGGTCGGAATGGAGCTTGTGTCTTTCCCCCAGCAACTGGGCCATTTCTTCGTAGAGTATCTGGCGCCCTGCGGTTAGCAGCCTGAAAAAATGGCTAAGGTCAGGTGTGCAGGACGAAACCGGCTTTGACCGCGCTTGTTTCAAGGTCAGCTTTGACAGTCGAAAATCTCACAACGCCATATTAATTTAAGAGTCTTGTTTGCGCGTTGAAGATTGCCATAAGCCACGCTGTTGAGAGAGCCCGGTTGCCCGAATGGTCGCCATTTGGCACCACGATCAACTCGTTCGATATGCTGAGGCTGTTGAGGTGTTCCACATAACTTTGGCTGAGAACGGTTGGGGTAATCCCATCCTGATCGCCAGAGATCAGGGTCACATGGGCCGTCGTCGAAGGACTGAAATCTGTGGGCGAAACAGACCGAACAAGCGTATCCTCCGGCCACTGCGGGTTAAGCTCCCGCCACATTCCAAGATCGCAAGGACAGGCCACCAGGATAACCTCATCGGCAACATCATCTCCGAAAGACAGTGCGAGCGCCAACTGGGCCGCCCCGCCGGAATGTCCAATTGCCAAGAGAGGCATATCGCGCCCAATGCGCTCAAGATTTTGCGCAATCATCTGCGCGTTTTCTATGGTGTACTGATCTCGGCGTCCAAAATTCTCGCCAGGGCTTTGCCGTCCCCATGGATCTGCGTATCCTGGTCGGAGCAACATATGCACAGTGGCTTCTGGAAAGCGCCGCGCAATCTCAGCACCAAAAGCAGAGTAGCTCAATGGATCACCACCATTCCCTTCGTCGCCATGCAACATCACAATTGCCAGCTCAGTGCCCGTCCCAATCTGAAGACCATCTAACGTGTCTTGCGCAGCGGCCTGAGCGCCGAAAGAGATGAAGAGCGTGGTCAAAAGGATACCAAGTCGCCGGGCTGTTCTCCTATTACAAGCTATGCAGCTGGCTACTTCCAAGAGCTGGTACTCCAAGTATGAACTCTTGACCGGAGGTTCGCAGCCACGCAGAACAATTGCAACAATGGCCTATTTCGTTGAATAATCCTTGGTTGATCGACGCCTAAGTCGCTGATTCAATTCTCTCAACGAGCGGGAGGATCAGCGATGATGGTGTCCTTCCCCCTTGGTGTGGGTCACTACGATGGGCGGGAGAGGGGGATGGAGGCTGGCTCAGAAAGGGTTTTTGGAGCCAGCCTCCATCCCCCTCACCCGCCAATAGTAGTGACCAACACCAATGGGGAAGGACACCATCATCGCAGATCCTCCCGCTCTGTGAGAGAATTTAATCAGCGACTTAGTCGTCGATCAACAAACGATT
>JBCCXT010000004.1:0-115550 GCA_039191215.1 Pseudomonadota bacterium | reverse complement strand
TGCTGGGGCTATAGCGGGCCAAATGTCCCGGTTCATGCCGGCGCAGCGACCTCAACCGCACTTCTCGGGCAGTTACAATCGGGTCTGTCCTATAGCACGACGCATTATTCGGTTCTGGATTGGCGCTTTATCACCGTTTCCACCGGCCCGGGCGGGCAAAGCATCGTGACCGGCTGGGCACCGGGATACGCATTCTCAGGCAGCTCTTGCGCCCAGGAAGCGGGCTAATGCGCCGCCGTCGTCACGCTATCCAGCAGCGTCCGGCCACCATCGACAGTCATCACTTCGCCGGTCACGAACCCAGCACCTTCTGAGACCAGGTACTGCACCGCACCAGCCACTTCCTTGGCCGAGGCGATGCGGCCCAGAGGCGTGCATTCCTTGATCTCCTCGCGCAAGCCATCTGTCTCGGACAGTGATGTCTGCAGACTGGCTGACATCAGAGAGCCGAAGGCGACCGCATTCACCCGGATGCGGTGCGGTGCAAACGCGATGGCAAGGCTGCGCGTCGCCTGATCGAGCGCTGCCGCGGAAATGGAATATCCTAGCAGGGCAGGATGCGTCCGGCGCGAAGCGATCGATGAGATATTGACGATCGACCCGGCCTGGCCGCCCTCGCGCCCATCCTCTTCGGCCTGGGCAATCATCCGCTTGGCGACAGCCTGGCTGAGGCGTAGGGCTGTGAACATGTTTTGATCCAGCAAGGTCTCGATTGAGGTATCGGTTGGATCAAGCGGGTCGGTCGTGACAATCTGGCGGCTGGCATTGATCAAGATGTCGACCCGGTCAAACGCATCGATTGTCGCCGACAGCAAATTCGCCACGGTAAGCTTTTCACGCAGATCGCCCGCGAAAAACCGTTTCTGGCCCGCGGCATCGCCGTTGGTTCCGCACTCATCGGCCAAACGCGCCTCATCACGATCAGCCAGCATCACATTGGCACCCTGCTCCACAAAGTGGCGCGCGAGCGCCAGGCCCACGCCATTGGCGGCACCTGTGATGATCGCGGTCTTGCCTTGGATCGATAATCCCATCGATATCCCCAGTTTCTAGCGCCGCCCGCGAAGCGGTTTGGCGGCCTCATACAGTTTGTAGCCCTGAATTTCGGCAATCATGCGGCCCGTCCCAAAAGCCTGCTTGAGCGCTGCCTCATAAGGCAGATGGCGGTTGGCGACCAGATATAAGCGGCCTGAGCTTTTCAGGCACCGCGCAGCCGCCGCGATAAAGGCGCGACCCAGCCCCGGATCGGTGTCCCGACCCGAATGGAAGGGCGGATTGCAGATAATGGCGTCATAATCTTCGTCAAGGGCTGTGACATCTGCCCAGATATGCTGGGCCCGCGCATCGTTGACATTTTTTACACCGCATTTATGGGCCAACCGGTCTGCCTCGATCATATCCATGCGCTTGATTTCAGGCTGTTGTGCAAGGATTTCACCGGCCAGATAGCCCCAGCCAGAGCCAAAATCCGCGACATGCCCTTTAAGTTTCGGGACCAGTGCAATCAGCACCTCCGACCCCGGGTCGGGCCCGTCAGCGGAAAAGACGCCTGGATAGGTGACATAGCCCGTACCCGCCGCCTGGGAATTGGCGTGCCAATCCTCAAACGATGCGGCTTCGGTGCGATCGAACCAAAAGAGCTTGCCATGCGCTTTTGCGACGACTTGAGAGACCTCGACGCGGCCCCGCACGGCTTTCAGAATGCTCTCGATTCCTTCGGGTTTCTGGCCGTCTACAAAGACCGGCCCGCCGGGCACCACTGCATCATAGGCCTGGGCCAGCATGGCCAAACTGCGTGGCTTTGACTTCACGATCTGGACCAAAGCAGCGGCGTAGACTGCGCCCGGCAGGTCGAAGGCCACGTCATATCCCTGGTGGCTCAGGGCGTCGAAATCCGGGCGGAGTGGCGTGACCAACTGCACCTCGCCCCAAGCGCTATAGTCATCCGCCCCGCGCGCGCCATGCACCAGCACCTTGCCCGATGACGGGGCAAACGCCCCAATCGACACCGCATGGTTCCATCTGTTTTGGGTCATGGGTCAGAAGGATCGCGGCAAGCGGCCTCAATCCTCTTTCTCCATCGTGCATTGCAGCGGATGCTGGTTGCGCCGCGCGAAATCCATCACCTGGGCCACCTTCGTCTCAGCAATCTCGTACGAAAAGACGCCCACCACGGCGACACCCTTCTTGTGCACGGTCAACATAATCTCAACCGCCTGGCCGTGGCCGATCGCAAAAAACCGTTCGAGCACATGCACGACAAATTCCATCGGCGTGTAGTCGTCGTTGAGAAGCAGGACCTTATAGAGCGGCGGGCGCTGCGTTTTCGGCTTGGTCTTCGTGATGACCGACGTGTCTTCCCCCGGATCGTCGGGCGGCGTGTCAGCCATCATCACGAAAGGGTCGAGCATGCGGGGGCGTCCATCCAGATCGGGTGTCGTTCAGGCCGCAATATATATGACGGCGACCGGGTCAGAAAAGGGGGCCATGCGATTGCCAGCCCTACTTGCCCCCAGGAACCCGAATAATCTGTTTACAACCCGGCCACATTGCTTGTCTCGGCCAAAGGACTTGACCGGCATGGGGAATCACGCGCTCCCTAAGCCAGCACCACCAGCGAGGGAGCGCGCAGATGCCAAAGTTTCTCTATATCTACCACGGCGGTCAATCGCCCGAGACCCCGGAGGCGCAAAACGCCGTTATGCGCGCCTGGATGGATTGGATCGGCGGCCTCGGCACGTCGTTCATTGATCCTGGCAATCCGGTCGGCTTGTCAAAGACCGTAAGCGCCGACGGTGTTGGCGACGGCGGCGGTGTCAATCCGGCCTCCGGGTATGGGATGGTCGAGGCGGCAAGTATCGATGACGCGGTGCGGATGGCGCGCGGCTGCCCCATCTTGGGCGATGGCGGCACGGTCGAGGTAGCTGAAATTCACGAGATGTGATCGTCTGTTGGTTGCAACCAGTGGGGCGGTTCTAGAATGTCCGGCGCATGTTTGATGCCCGCCTGCTACCACCGTTGCGACGCGCACTGGGCCCGATCGCGCAACACTTGCACGCCCGCGGTATTCCCGCCGATTGGATTACGCTTGCGGGCTTTGGCATCGGCCTTCTGGCGTGCCTGGCCGCCGCTTTCGGTGCCTATGGTTGGGCGCTCGTGGGGCTCGCGCTTAACCGCTTGGCCGATGGCCTGGACGGTGAGGTTGCCCGGCTCGCCGCCCCCACCGACCGCGGCGCCTTTCTCGATATCGCCCTTGATTTTATGTTCTACGCGCTCTTCCCGGTGGCGTTCGCGCTGCACGCGCCGGACGCAAACGCGCTGCCCGCGGCCGTGCTGGTCGGCACGTTCATGGGCACGGCGTCTTCCTTTCTTGCCTTCTCCGTCATCGCCGAAAAGCGCGCCCTGACAACCGCGACCTATCCAACCAAGGGCATCTACTATCTTGGCGGCCTAACCGAGGGGACGGAAACCATCGCCATATTTGTCGCGTTTTGCCTCTTCCCCGCGGCTTTCCCGATCTTGGCCTGGTGCTTTGCGGCCGCCTGCATCGTCACCACGCTGACCCGCTGGATCGCCGGCTGGACCATGTTCGCGAACTAAGCCAACTGACCCGCGGATGCCGCGCGCCGCCGAGGGGCCCGATCAGGGTCCACGAGAAGGCGCGCCCAACCCGATGCCTATGACGCGCTCCGGTCAGCGCACACGCAACGTGATCTTTCCGATATGGGCGGAGCTTTCGATCCGCGTATGGGCGTCTGCTGCCTCTTCCAGCTCAAAGGTCTGATCCATAACCGGTGCAATGCGCCCGGCCTCCAGCAGGGGCCAAACATGGCGCCGCAAATCTTCCGCAATCGCCGCTTTCGCGGCATCCGATTGCGGCCGCAGCGTGGATCCGGTGATCGTTAGCCGCCGCATCATCAACGGCGCGAAATTCACCGCAGCTTTTGGGCCTTGCAAAAAGGCGATCTGCACCAGCCGCCCATCCAGGGCCAGCGCTTTGAGGTTGCGCGCAATATAGTCGCCGCCAACCATATCAAGGATGACATCCGCACCGCCCTCGGCCTTTAGCACATCGACAAAATCCTCATCGCGGTAATTAATCGCGCGTTCCGCGCCAAGCTCCAGGCACGCCGCACACTTATCTGGCGAGCCTGCCGTCACAAAAACCTGCGCGCCGAAAACACTGGCCAATTGAATCGCCGTCGTGCCGATCCCAGACGATCCACCATGGATCAAAAGGCGCTCACCCGCGCGCAGCCCAGCGCGCGTAAACACGTTGGACCAGACCGTAAAATGCGTCTCACAGATCGCGGCCGCCTGGGCCATTGACAAATTCTTGGGCACTGCCAGGGCGTGATCGGCGTGACAGATGGCAAATTCGGCATATCCACCACCGGGCAAAAGCGCGCAAACCCGGTCGCCCACCGACCAGCGCGTCACCTCCGCGCCAACGGCCGAGACGATGCCGGACGCTTCAAGCCCCGGCAGATCGCTGGCATCAGGCGGCGGCGCATAAGAACCTGCGCGCTGTAATGCGTCCGGCCGGTTCACGCCGGCATGGTCAATTGCGATCAATATCTCATGGGCGCTCGGCTCCGGCACGGGCCGCATGGCCGGGATCAAAACCTCGGGCCCGCCGGGTTCGCGGATCTCGATTACGCGCATCATCTGGCTCATACCACCGCCCCCTAAGATTGAACTTTGGCAAGGCTTACCAGACCTGATGCGGCAGACAATTGCCCACCATGTGCCGCGGCAGGCGCAGCGACGATGGCTGCCCCTTTACGGGGCGGCTTGAGGAGCTGCGCACGCGCTCAACCTTCCTCGCCCGGGATCGACCAACTGCCCGGTAGATCCGCGCGCGGCGCCCGGGCAGGCGGCTTGATCTGACCCAACACCCAGTTCGGCACCGCCAAAAAAGGCTGCAGGTAGCGATTGTCATTCACATTTGCTTTCAGCTCTTCGACCTGCATCACATTGTCGATCCGGCGGTCAAGAAAGTCCCAACTCGCGCTATGGTCCTCGGATTGATCGCCGAGCCAATAGAGCACGGTCGAGGATATCACACCCGTCAGCGTCGCCCGTTTGGTGTACCAGTTGTAATCCTCAGACGGATCACCGAGCGTGTCCCAAATCGCGTCCGCCGTCTCCCAGACTGCGCGCGCGCCATCGACGGCATAGATCGGCAGCGCAAATAACGTCGTAGCCCGCCGCACGGCCTCTTTATGCGGCTCGACAATTTCCAATCGACGACGCACCGCAAAAGCAATCCGGTCGCGAAAGCGCATCTCGGTCAGATCCGCGGCCTGCAGTCCCGCCACCATCTCTGCGTCACCGCGCGCATGAAAGGCGCGTGCCAAATCAACCCCGCCGCGTGGAAAGAACGCCTCCGCCATGCTGGTGTCGATCTCCAGGTCATTGGCGGCGGCCCGGATCGCGGCCACCGACCAGCCATCAAATACGACATGGCCCAGGGCTGCGTCGATCAGTTGGTCTTTGATATCGGTCATTGCTATTGCCTCTCCGATCAGATGCTAGACAACATAGAGACCCTTTGTTATACGGCCACTTCCTGCAAACATTGCAACTCAAACTTAGGAAGGTGGTGACACCCACATGCAGGTCAGTGTTCGCGACAACAATGTCGACCAGGCACTCCGTGCGCTGAAGAAAAAGCTCCAGCGCGAAGGTGTGTTTCGGGAAATGAAGCTTAAGCAGCATTACGAAAAACCCTCTGAAAAGAAGGCGCGCGAAAAGGCGGAAGCGATCCGTCGGGCGCGCAAGCTGGCGCGTAAAAAGGCGCAGCGCGAGGGGCTTTAGGCAGCCGCTTCTGACGATGTCGAACATGGTGACCGCAGGTCGCCCCAAAAACCTCCGCGCCGCTGGCCCGGGGGTTTTGTTTTGCGCGACCGGACACAGCTTACATTCGCCGACGCAACCTCCTCACGTTTATTTGCGTTTCAAAATGACTATGCTTTGTGGTACGATTGTATCGTGGGCTGCATTTCAGGCCCGCACGTTTGTAACGATATTTTTTAAAGGGTATTTACCATGCCAAAAGACAATCAAGATCCGTGCGATGACCGGATCGACGACACCCCCGATTGCGCAGAAACGGTTCAACTTGCGGCACTTGTCCGGCGTCACGGAGCTCTTCGCCGCGCCATGGCGCGTATCGACAAGGCTGACGAAGCCGATCAACTCGACATGATATGCCGACTGCTTCAGCCGGAGGCGTTGCGCGCCGTGGGCGTTCCATTGCCAGCCAACGCCGCTACCGATTTTGGTGTGGAGGATTTGCCCGACGACACGGCCGCCAAGGTCCGCATCTGCCCGGTTATTACCTTTGGCATTCCCCCGCTCAGCGTCTCGATCCCGCTGGAATGCCGCGATGTCGACATCCCAAACCCTTTCGATTGAGGTGCGTCATGGCTAACAAAAAGGACATCCAACGCCAGATCGACGCGGAAGCCGAGAAGCTGGCAGAATTTGCCACCACAACCAACGACCCGCTCATCAAAGCAAAAGCCATTGCGATGCGCCAAGAGGAGGTGCGCAAGGTCATTTTCGAGCGGGTGGAGGCTGGCCAGCGCCTCGTGAACGCAACGGCCATGCAAGGCAACCCGCGGGGCCGCACGGACGAACTGCCTGACATCACGGTCTTTTTCCGGTTTCAAGCCGGGGACAGTCTGGTCAGCGTGTTCAATACCGGATTTGCCGCCGTGTATGAGCGCCGACAGTTCAACTTCGAAGGCATCATCGACCCGTTTGAGCTGCAGCCCGAACACGAAGTTGCCCGGCCATTCGTTCTCGCCAATGCCGCATCCTGGGAACGCCACGCCCGCGTCCGCCCGGAAGACCCGGTGGCTCAACAGCGTGAAGTGGCGTTTTTCGAGGCGCTGAGCCTGGCCAATTTTGTCAACGCGTCGGGCGCAGCCCCGGCGACGTATGTCGATTCCATTGGCGGCACGACGACAAGCTCCGGCGATACGCGCTCGGACGGGCCGTATTGCGAGTATCATGACGATCGCCTGACGATCACCATCGTGGGGTAAGCAAATGAGCAATGTCGTTTTGATGTTGACGACGGAGCGCGATGTCCATGCGCAAGTCGTTAACCGGCGCTTGGTCGATCTCGGCGCTGAGCCGATTTTTTTGGATACGGCCCGCATTCCAAGGAATGTCACGCTATCGGCGCGCCAAAGCGCCGATGGCAGTATCGAGACGGAGCTAACGCTTGCGGGCCGGACCATCTCCGGCGCCGAGATTGCCGGTATTTGGTTTCGAAGGCCGCAGCAGTTCCGCCCACCCGACAACCTGCTTTTCCAAGATGAATGCGACTTTGTCATCGCCGAGTGCAAGCAGGCCTTGGAAGGCTGGTTGGATCTGATGGGCGACAAGGTGATGAACAACCCACATGCCGAAAACGCGGCTTGCAACAAGATGCTGCAGTTAGCACGGGCGGCGGAGGCCGGTTTGACGATCCCGCAAACGCTCGCCAGCAACGATCCCGATGCGGTCATGGCCTTCGCGGCAGACGACAATTGCGTGTTCAAGCCATTTACCCAGCCGGGCCCAATCATTGTGCCAACCCGGCGGCTTGATGAGGCGCACCAACCGTTTGCGCATCAGATCCGGCACGCGCCGCATCTCTACCAAGAAGAGGTTGCCAAGATTGCCGATATCCGGGTGAACGTGATCGATAGCGAAGTCTTTGCCACCAGCATCAAGGGTGTCTTTGACGACCGGCCGCTTGATTGGCGCCTGGACCGCAGCCATAGCTACGCTCCTTACGACTTGCCTGTGCAAGTGGCGGCTGCCATCCGGCGTTTCATGGCGTCGATTGGGCTTCGCTTCGGTGCGCTTGATTTCGGCCTGCGCGCCGACGGCACGCTTGTGTTCTTCGAGGTCAACCCGTCCGGCCAATGGCTCTTTTGTGAGATTGAGACCGGGGCCGAGTTAAGCGCGGCCATGGCACGCGCTTTGACCTTTGGCACTCAATCCACGGTTGTCCAGGATCAGATGGAATTGGCGTAAGATGCGGGCGCCCGTCTGAGGGCGCCCGTTCACGAGCCGCCTTGGGACTAGTTGCTGATCGCTGCTGCCTCAGCCTGCAGCCGTTCCGCCCGGGCCTGTGCCTGCAGCAACTCCAAATTGTCGTCGGAATCGTCGTCATAAACACGCGACGTGACCACGCCGGGTATCTCCTCGAACCGCGCCATGATCGCGGTGGGAAAGAATGTCACGCCGACACTCTCAAATCCCGGAGTCGCGGCCAAAACGCCAGAGATCGAACGCGCGCAATAGGCTTTTGGCGACGCACCTTGGGCCTGCACGCCAGCGATCAGCGCCGCGGCGGTTTGCGGGCTGATCTCCACCGTTTGCACAACCATGTGGAAGGTCTCGCGCGCATGGTAGTCCATATAGAAATCGAAATACGGGGGCGACATGCCATAAAGCAGATCGTTGCGCTCAGGAATATCTGGATGAAACCAGGTGCCGGCAGGATCATATAGAACGCGCTGTGCGCCGTCGATTAGCAGCGCAGAATGGCCGCCATTGCCAGATCGATTTGATACCGCCGTAAGCAGCGTGACCGTCATCGGCCCAGGATGGCTGTATGCCGCGCGCGCAACCGCATCATCGGGCGCCCAGATTTCTTCGGCCGCGCAGCCTGCCAGGGCCAGCAAAAGCAAGGGCAGCGCCAAGAGCCGTGCGATCATGAGGCAAAAATCGCCAAAAACAGGATCGCCGCGACGCATAAGATGATCACACGGATGCTCCACGTCACGAAGGCTCCGAAGGTCTTTTCTTGCTCTGAGACGTCCATCTCGCCAGGTTTGTAGCCGTTATCTGCCATGAGACTATAACTCCGATCGCGCGAATGAGTCGGCGTGGGATCTACCGCAAACGAACGCATTACCCTCTGGCGCGAAAAGCCGCAGGTGTCACGATTTTTCCAGATCGGCGGCCAATCGGAAACCGATGCGTTGCGCCGGTGCATCCTTCTGCTGCTTGGGAACGGCGCGCAAAGCGACGTTCAACTGGCTCACATGTTGGATCAATTGCGTGCGGTGGCCGGTCGGGTCGACGCCGTAATAGCTGATCATGTCGGGCGCGAAAAAGCCCAGGCCCATGATGCGGATCAGACCGGCATCCGATCCGGCAAATCCAAGTGCGGCCTCCTCTTCGGGATTTAGGTTTTTCTCGAAATTCTGGATGTAGTGGACCAGGCGTTCATAGGCCCATTCGGCCGGGCTCTTTTCGTCAACGGGGCGCTTGGTGACCGCTTCGGGCAGGGGCTCAAGTTCCGTGGGATGGGCGTCGCTGTCGCAGGTTGCCGCACCAGCGGGCCGCATCGCCGCGGCTTCCATCGCTTCGGCAGAGGTCTTGATCTCGTCATCGGCCATCAGCGCCGTCTCCATTCCCAAACTCCGTCGGGCCGAGCTTCGCGGGAAACCTCGCCCAGGGCAAGCAGGTGATTGAGATGGCCGACAGCCTCGCCCAGTGCCAAACCATAAGCGCTGTCATCGGCCGCGATCTCGCGGCCGAAAATTGCCTCAAAGCATTCGGCGGCGACGCGCGGCACGATCAGATGGTCGCGCAACCGTTCGAGTGCGGCGAGATGATTGCTGATCTTCATCTGCAGCCTGAAGGGCAACCCCGTGAACGGCAATTTATGGCCAGGCAGCACAAGGTAATCGTCGCGGGCAAGCGGTTGAAACGCGCGGCAGGATTGCAGCCAATCGCCGACCGTATCCGCGCCAGGCTCTGTGGCGTAGACGCCCAAATTGGGCGAGATTGAGGGCAGGAACTGATCCCCACCGATGATGACGTTGTCGTCCCGGCTCCAAAACGTCAGATGCTCAGGCGCATGGCCATGGCCGACGCGGACATCCCAACTCCGCCCGGCAGATACCAAAACGTCGCCCTCAGCCAAACGCTCAAAGCCCAAGGGCAGGGGCGCCACAACGTCGGAAAAGTTGAACGGGCGCTCTGCCGCGCGTTGGTCCAGAACTGCGGCATCCATGCCTGCGGCCCGCCAAAAGGCAAGTGTTTCGGCCCGAGGCCGGTCTTGCACATCCAAAGTCAGCATGCGCGCCATCAGATACGCCGTGCGCGAGGTCCAAATTGCGGCACCTTGAGCGGTGAAAAAGCCCGCCATACCGATGTGATCGGGATGGTGGTGGGTGATGATGACGCGGCGGATCGGTTTGCCCGCCAAAGGCTGCACCTGCAGGACTTGCCATGCCGTGCGGTTCTTTGAGGTGTGGACACCGGTATCAACCAGCGTCCAGCTATCGCCCTCATCCAGCGCATAGACATTCACATGGTCGAGCACCATCGGCAGGGCGATGCGCATCCATAAAATACCAGGCGCCACCTCAATCGCTGTGCCCGGCGCTGGCGGCTCCGAAAAGGGATGCGAAATCACGAAACTGCCTGCTTTAGGTCTGCCATAGCCGCGCCTGGCAGCTTCGTCGAGATGCGGCCCGCCACACAAGGCCTGCGCGGAGTTTGAGGGGGGCGTTCACCCCTCAAGCCCGTCCG
Source organism: Pseudomonadota bacterium (assembly GCA_039191215.1). Taxonomy (GTDB): domain Bacteria; phylum Pseudomonadota; class Alphaproteobacteria; order Rhodobacterales; family Rhodobacteraceae; genus HKCCE3408. The sequence goes on along the minus strand of JBCCXT010000004.1, from coordinate 104,999 downwards.
GCAGGACAGGCGCGCCGAGGATCGCCCCTTTTGGGGCGTGACGAGGCGCGCAACCGCCCTTGCCTCATGCTGCAAGCTCATCGTCAGTGAGCTCCATCACGTCCGACCCGCCCAAGGCTGCCGTTGCCAAATCGCCCGCCGCTTTCGGCAATAGCCGCGCCAGATACACTTGTGCCAACCCGTCCCGCGCAGGGTCCGCGCGCGCCGCGCGCACGTGATAACTTGCGCCCAAGACCCGGGCAAATCCCATCAGATAGGCAAGCGCTCCCGCGCCGCGATCTGCGACATCAAGCGCCAGGACCGCATCGGTCGTCGCCCGAAGGTCCTCGATCGCCCGGCCCAGTGCAGGTGGTGCAGTCTCGGCGATCTCAGACAAAAGTGCCGCAATAGCCGCGCCACCATCGGCCATTTTTCGGCCGACAAGATCCATCGCCTGAATCCCATTGGTCCCTTCATAGATTGCCGTGACACGCACATCGCGCACAAATTGCGCCGCGCCGGTCTCCTCGATGAACCCCATCCCGCCATGGATTTGCACGCCCATCTGGGCCACGTCCATGCCCACCGCACTGCCATAGGCCTTCACTAATGGCGTCAACAAGGCGGCGCGCGCCGACCAAGCCACATCACCGGACGCGCGCGCCATATCAAGTGCCACGGCCAAATCAAGCGCCATGGCGCGGGCCGCAAATGTCTCTGCCTTCATCTCTGCAAGCATTCGACGCACATCGGCATGGCCGGCAATGGTACCCGTGGGGCTTTTGCCCTGGCGCCGCTCATTGGCGTAAGACAAGGCGTGCTGATAGGCCGCCTCAGCCACGCCGATACCTTGCGCGCCAACGCCAAGTCGGGCGTTGTTCATCATCGTAAACATCGCTGCCATGCCGCCGCCTTCGCGGCCCACCAGCCATCCGATGGCGCCGTCATATTCCATCACCGCCGTAGGCGAGCCGTGTAGGCCCAATTTATGCTCCAAACTGACCACACGCAGGCTGTTTGATATCCCCGGCCTACCGGCCTCATCAGGCAGCCGTTTAGGGACCAGAAAAAGGCTGATCCCCTTTGTTCCCGGCGGCGCGCCGGGCAGGCGGGCCAGAACCAGATGCACGACATTTTCGGTGAAATCGTTATCGCCCCAGGAGATGTATATTTTCTGCCCGGTAATCCGGTAGGTGCCGTCACCCGCATCCTCGGCCTTGGTGGTCAACGCGCCGACATCTGATCCGGCTTGCGGCTCGGTCAGGTTCATTGTCCCGCTCCAATCGCCGGAAGTAAGTTTTGGCAGGTAAAGCGCCTTAAGCGCGTCCGAGGCGTGATGCTCCAGCGCTTCGATCTGTCCCTGGGTCATCAGCGGATTAAGCTGCAGCGACAGACAGGCCGAGGCGATCATCTCGTTGACCGCATTTGTCACCGCCATGGGCAGCCCCAAACCGCCAAATTCTGGATCGGCCGACATCGCGATATAGCCGCCCTCGGCGATTGCGCGGTAGCCTTCGGCAAAGCCCGGAGAGGTGCGCACAACGCCGTTTTCCAGTCGCGCCGGGGACAGATCGCCAGCCCGGTTGAGCGGGGCAAGCACCTCTTCGCAGAGCTTTCCGGCCTCCGTCAGGATCGCGGCGACTGTTTCAGGCGTGGCTTCGCTGAACCGCTCGGTCGCCGCGACGCGCGCGACGTCGACCACGTTGGCTAAAATAAACTGATAGTCCGAAACGGGGGCGCGGTAAGGCATAAGCTGACCCTTTCGATGGCGCGCAATTGCGGCGGGCTGCGCGGCACGGTATGTGGCATGAAAGGTTGCGGCGCCTGTGCCGCCACAGCAACATATACGTTACGTCACGATATGCCGCCCGACAATCTTCCGATCCTGCCCGCAGATCAAGCGGGCATCGCTGCGGCGGCGGATCTTTTAGCACAAGGTCGCCTGGTCGCATTGCCGACCGAGACCGTTTATGGCCTGGCGGCAGATGCCACAAACGGTCATGCCGTTGCGGGCATTTTTGCGGCAAAGGACAGGCCGGCGTTCAATCCGCTGATCGTGCATCTTTTGGGTGTTGAAGACGCGCAGGAGCTGGCCGATCTACCGTCTTTGGCGATGGATCTGGCCGGTGCGTTTTGGCCCGGGCCGTTGACACTGGTTTTGCCACGACGCAGCGAAACCGCACTTGCGGGCCTGGTCTGTGCCGGTTTGGACAGTGTCGCCTTGCGTGCACCGGCGCATCCGATCACGCGATCGGTGTTAAATGCCTTGGGCCGCCCGATTGCTGCACCATCGGCCAACCGCTCGGGCGCGTTAAGCTCGACACACGCGGCGCATGTTGTGGCCGGATTGAACGGCAGGATCGATGCCGTTCTTGATGGGCAAGCAGCAGAGATCGGCGTCGAATCCACGATCCTGTCGGTTGTGGGTGACGAGGTGCGGCTGTTGCGCGACGGTGGCCTGCCGCGAGAGGCAATTGAGCGCATGACCGGGCCGCTTTCTAGCGACACGGCGCCTAAGGCGATCAGTGCGCCGGGCCAATTATCGAGCCATTACGCTCCGAACGCTACGCTTGAAATGGCCAGCGATTTGTCCGACAGCGCGGCCGTGCGCATAGGGTTCGGGCCGGATCCCCGCGCCGATTTGAGCCTTTCGCATGCCGGAGATCTGATCGACGCGGCCGCCCGTCTGTTTGCGGTGTTGCACGAGGCCGATGCGCTGGCGGCGGAAACCGGTCGGCGACGCATCGCTGTGGCGCCTGTGCCGATGACCGGACTTGGCCGCGCGATCAATGACAGGCTGCGCCGGGCGGCGGCGCCGCGCATGGGTTGAGCGCGCATGAGCCGGCGGTCACGCGGCTCCTCGCGCCCCCGCAAGGGGAGCCCTCGTCGCCGCGGCTGCCGCGGAATAGCCAGCACGGTCAGGTCGATCGATTGCCTGCTTAGCACAGCCGCAGATCAGGCCCGTCCAGCTTGGGTCGAGAGCAACAGCGGGTCGACGCCGAGGCTTGCCAATGCGGCTTCCCATTTCGCGTCCATATCGGGACCAAAGACAAGATCAGGCCCAGTTGCAGCCGTCAGCCAGCCGTTCAGCGCGATCTCCGCTTCGAGTTGCTGCGGGCCCCATCCGGCGTAGCCCAGCATCACCAGCGCCTGGGCCGGACCGCTGCCCTTGGCAAGCGCATCAAGGATATCAAGCGTCGAGGACATCGCAAAGCCCGATCCGACGGCGACAAAGCCCTCGCCCGAGATTTTGCCTTTCGGCTTGTAATCGTCGCCGTGCAGGACAAATCCGCGATTGGTTTCAACCGGTCCGCCAAAACAGACGGGCAAACTGGGCGCACCATCGGCCTCTACATCCAACTGGTCGAGCATTTCCGCAAAGGTCAGATCGGGGATCGGGCGGTTCACAATCAGCCCCATGGCGCCATCGGGTGAGTGGGCGCACAAAAACACAACCGAGCCCGCAAAGCGCGGATCGCTCATGCCCGGCATGGCAATCAGAAGGTGGCCAGTAAGATCAGACGGTGCTGTGCGGTCAGCCATGGGCGCAGCATGGGCAGGAAGTGCGGCACGATCAAGCAGGCAAGCGTCGCGGAAACGTGTCTTCCACTTATTCTGGGCATTGATTAGCTCATGGTTATGATTCGATGTCTTTCCTTCACCGCTGGAATTTTGCTGACCGGCCTTGGCCTGCTGCCCGCGACACCGGCCAATGCTCAGGTCATGGACCTTGACGACATTGTCGAGGTTCGGCTGCTGGAGGGCTGGCGCCAGGGCGATGGGCAGCACATGGCGGCTGTTGAAATTCGCATGGCGCCGGGCTGGAAGACCTATTGGCGCAGCCCGGGCGATGGCGGTGTGCCGACGATAGTGCATCTTGATACCGGCGATCGGGTGCAAATGCACTGGCCGCGGCCGGAAGTGTTCTACACCGGAGGCATGCGCTCGATCGGTTACGCCGAAGACGTTATCCTGCCGATCCAGGTCAGCTTGCCACAGGGCCAGCAGATGGTGTCCGGGCGGATCGAGTTGGGCATCTGCCAAGATGTCTGCATGCCGGTGGAATTGTCGCTTGATGCGGTCCTGCCGGGTGATGGGCGGCCCGACCCGCGCATTGTGACGGCATTGTCCGACCAGCCGCTGAGCGCGGCAGAGGCCGGGATCGGCGACGTGCTGTGCCGGATACGGCCCATTGCGGACGGATTACAGCTCGAGGCCTGGTTGCCCATGCCGGAAATGGGCGGTGGCGAGGAGGTCGTCTTCGAACTGCCTGACCCGAGCATCTGGATATCCGATCCCGAAACAACGCGCGATGGGGCGGCCCTGGTCGCCGTCGCTGATATTGTGCCGGCTGATGCGAGCCCCTTCGCGTTTGACCGATCAGAATTGCGGATCACGGTTTTGGGCCGACGCGAGGCGATCGAGATACAGGGTTGCAGCGCGGGATAAGTATCTTCGCGCGGGGCGCTTGCGGTCGCGTTAAGCCTGGGCCGAGGCCCCTCGCAACGTGAGCGCACCGGCCAGCCCAGCCAGACAACACAAGGCCAACGCGCCGATGATGAAAGTGGCCGTCGGTCCAAGAGCTGCGATTGTCAGAAGCGACGCGCCCGTAACCGCCTGCGCGCCAAGGGTGGCGGCAAAGAGCATTGCAATCGCACCACTTGTCAGAACCAAGAGCCCGCTGAGCCGCGGCGCGCGGCGCGCGGCCGTCACCCCGCGGCGCAAGGCCCGGAACCGGGTGCCCAAATCGGCCTGCATCGCGAGAATTGCGGGCACGACCAGAAGGACGACAAACATCCCCACCGCCAAGCCGTAGACCAGCGTGATCACAGTGGGTTTGAGAAACTGCGCCTGGCTAGAGCCCTCATATAGCAGCGGCGCAAGGCCCAAAACCGTGGTCAGCGTGGTCAACAAAACGGGGCGCAGACGGTCACTGACACCATCGACAATCGCCGGCCAAAGCCCGCGATCTTCGGCATATTCGTCGATGGTTGTGACCAACACAATCGAATCGTTGATGATGATGCCCGTCATGCCGATCAGCCCGACAACCGTGAACATCGATAGCGGCACATCCCATGCGTAATGGCCATAAATTGTCCCGATTAGGCCGAAGGGAATGATTGCCATGACCACCGCGGGCCGGGTCCAACTTGCAAAGATCCAAGCCAGCACAAGATAGATGCCCGCCAAGCAGAAGGCGAGGCCGAGGCCGGCATCGGACAGAAAATCGCGCTCCTGCTCAGCCAGGCCCGAAAGATCGAAACCGACGCCATATTCAGCCGCGATTTGCGGCAAGATGAGGGTCTCAAGCTCCTCCATGATGGCCTCGGCGCGGACGGGATCATCTTCCGACAGATCGCCGGTGACCGATACGGTCACGACACCGTTCTCGCGCAGGATCGAGGAAAAGCCCGTGCGCGCGGTCACCGAGACGATATCTGCCAATGGCACATATTCGCCGGAGCCCGTGCGCAGCAGCATCCGCTCAAGAAAATCTGCCGTTAGTTCGTCTTCGGGCAGTTCGACGCGGATCGAGCCGGTGCGTACGCCATCGGGAAAGCGCGCCGCCTCAATCCCACCCAACCTGTTGCGCAGAACCTGGCCGAGCGCGCTGATCTCGAAACCCAAAGCCTCACCCTGCGGTGTAAGGGATAGGCTCAATTCTTCGCGATCATAGGCCAGGTTGTCTTCCAGGGCCGACACTTCGGGATTGACGGCCAGGGCCGCCTTGATCGCCTCTGCGGCCTCTTTCAACACATCCGTCTCGGCGCCAAACAGCTCGACATCAATGGCATCGCCACCGGGCCCGCCACGGAAGCCGCGAAAGCTCAGCTCCTCCACCAGGGGGAGCTGGCGCACCTCATCCTGCAGATCGGCGACAAAAGCGAAGGAGGAATAAGACCGCAAATCCGCATCGATTAACTCGATCGCGATGGACCCCAAAAGATCGCTATCTTTATTCGCAGCCGAGGACAGACCGCGACCCGTCCCGCCGCCGATCTCGGTCACCGCATAGATGATTGGATTGGCACCATGTTCCTCTTCATAGCGCGCGGCCACGGCCTCTGCGGCGCGCTGCAGCTCTGCCATCATGGCCAGGCTGTCTTCCCGCGTCGCGCCATCAAGCATGGCAAAATTGCCCGCAACCGAGCTGAGCTCGGGCGCGTTGAAGAAGCGCCAATTTACATCGCCACGGATGAACAGAGCGGCCTGCGATGCGAGAATCAAAATTGCTGCCGCAACCACCGGATAGCGCATCCAGATCACCCCGCGAATGAACGGGCGGAACGCGCGATCGCGCAGCCAGTCGAAACCGCGGTTAACCTGGCGTGAGGGCCAGTCGTACCAGTGATCCCTCTGCGAGGCCGCAAGCGCGTGGCGCATGTGATTTGGCAAGATCAAAAAGCACTCGATCAGGCTTGCGACCAGCACCGCGATCACGGTCAGCGGGATGGCCGAAATGAGATCGCCGAAGCGGCCGGAAATCGCTGTGAGACCGGCAAACGCAATGATTGTCGTCAGCGTGGCCGAAAAGACCGGCGGCGCCATCCGGCGGGCGGCGTTCTCGGCTGCCGAAATGGGATCTTCGCCCAAAGCACGGTAGCGAAAATCGGCATGTTCACCGACCACAATCGCGTCATCAACGACGATACCGAGGGTGATGATCAAGGCGAAAAGAGAGATCATGTTAATCGTCAGCCCAGCGACAAACATGATCGCAATCGTGGCCAACATCGCCACCGGAATACCGGCCGCAACCCAGAAAGCGGTGCGCGCATTGAGGAAAAGAAACAGCAGTGAGACGACAAGTGCCAGGCCCAAAAGACCGTTATCCAGCAGCAAGGATAGGCGGGCCGAAATCAGCTCCGCCCGGGTTCTGATCAGGTCGATAGACACGCCTTCGGGCAGCGTTTCGGTCATCTCTCGGGCAACGTCTTCAACCTGGGCCTGAATGGCGATGGCGTCGCCGCTTTGCGATCGGTCCACGCGGACCGATACGGCCGGGTTTTCGCCCACGAAATAAGCCCGGTCACGATCCGCACCGCGATCCGAAACCGTCGCTATTTCACCCACTGTAAGGGTCGTCCCGTCGGCGTTTCGGCGCAGGACAAGCGCCGAGATCTCACGCGCTGAGCGCTGTTCGGTCCCGGTGCGCACGCGCGCATTAGCGCCATCGACGGCACCGGCAGGTGCGGTATCGGCGGCCGCGTTGATCGCGGCCGCGATATCGGCCATCGAAATGTCTTCGCGGATCAGTGCGGCCGATGGGACTTCGACAAGCACCTCCGCTGCGGAAAACCCCCGCACCGTGGTCCGCGTAACCCCTTCGGCAAAAAGACGTGCGATGAACTCATCCGCGAAAAGGCCCAGTTGCTCCGGCGCCACGGGACCGGTGATGACCACATCCGTGACCCTGTCGCGCCAGGCGCTTTGCCGGATTTCGGGCTCTTCGGCGTCATCGGGCAGGTCATTGGTGCCGTCGACGGCGGCTTGTACATCGTCGGCGGCGCGGCTGATATCCCAGCCCGGTTCAAATTCCAGCTCAATACTGGCCCGTCCTTCGCGCGCGGTGGCTGCAGATGACGCAACCCCTTCCACCGACAAAAGCGCGGGCTCCAGGACCGCGACAATGGCGCGGTCGACATCCTCGGCGCCGGCCCCTTCCCAAACCACCGAGACCGAGATCTCTTCGCTCAGCACATCGGGAAAGAACTGCGCCCGCATGTTTGGCACCGCTGCCAGGCCCGCCAAGACCAAAAGCAACAGCAGCAGGTTTGCCGCAGTCCTGTGGCGCGTGAAATAGGCCAGGATGCCGCCAGCACCCGACGGGAGTTGCCGCATCGGTCTAGCTCCCCATCCGGCTTTCAAGCCGGTTGACCATGCGCGAGGGGACTTCCTCTTCGGCCAGCTGTTCGAGCATCCGGTCGCGCACATCTGCGGGGATGAAGCTGTTGCCTTCGACAAAGGCGATCAGCCGGGCACGACGCTCGGGGTCAAGTGTGATGGTCTCCGGCGCCTCAGCGACTGCGCCAGCTGCGCCCGGGCGCAGCGGCTCGATCCGGATGCCCGCGCCAAGAACCGGCGTCTGCGCCACCACAACTTCGCGACCGGCCAGTTCTTCAGTTGCTATGATCACATCATTGCCCTGACGCCGCAGCACCGCGACCTCCGCCACTTCAAGGCGCTGATCGTCGCCCAGAACCAGCACCTCGCCTTCGCCATTCACCGCCGTGGCAGGCAAAAGCGCAACCCGGTTTAGCGCGGTTTCGGTAACATTGACGGTGACAAAATCCCCAACCCGAAAGCCGCGTGGCGCATCAAGCCGGGCAAATAGCAACCGGCCCGACTGGCCTTCCCCGACGGCCCCGCTTTCGCGGGTCAGAACCCCCGTGGCAGTGACATCGAGGCCCAGCACATCCAACACAACGCTTACTTCGGCGCTCGGCAGCTCACCTTCGGGCAATAAAAGGCGGGCATATTGCGCGGTTGAGATGCGAAAGGCCACTTCCAGCGCCTCGGCATCGATCAGCGTCGCGAGCTGTTCGTTTTGCGTGACCAGGCGGCCAGCAACGACATTGACCTCCGACAGGACACCATCAAAGCCCGCGCGCAGTTCCGTCTCAGACAGATCCCGCTCTGCCTCGGTTAGGGCGATCTGGCGCCGTTCAAGGCCGGTCCCGGCCAAGTCCAACCGCGATTGCGCCTGGGCCAGCGCTTGACGGCGCGAGACGATCGATTGCTGCGCGGAGGCCGCTGACATCTCCGCGGTTTCCACGGCGGCGGTTGAACCGACGCCCCGGTCCAACAGGCCGATTTGACGCTCCAGGGCGCGGTCCTGAAGGCTGGCCTGGGTTCGTGCAGCGTCGAGGTCGAGCTGCGCTAGGACCAAAGCGCGCTCGGCATCAGACAACTCCGCCTCGGCCTCACGCAGATCGGTGCGCGCCGTGGCCAACGCTGCTTCTGCCTGGGCGGGATCAACGCGCAACAGCAATTGGCCTTGGCTCACCGCACCGCCATCCTCAAATCCTCGTGCCAATTCGACAACTGCACCGGCGGCCGGCGCACGAAGCTCCAGCGTGCGGCGAGACCGTATCTCGCCAAATGCCGTCAGAATAGGCTCTAGGGTCTCAGGCGTGACGGTGACAACTTCGGCGGTAAAAACCCGCTCACGCGCGGGCCTGCCGCCGCTCTCCTCGGCGCGCGCGGCCTCAAAGGCATTGCGCACAGTCAACCCGGCCGCAGCCAAAAGCCCGACCGTCACCGCAAGAAGAAATAGGCCCGTCAGTGCCCGTGAAAAAAACGCCATATCGCGCGCCTCATGCCAGCATTGCCCCTAATAGGTAGGGTTGTGCGTCGAATTCGCCAATTATACACGGCTACACGTTCCAGGTGCGACGTTTCCGTCGAAAAAAGTCACCGGTGGTCACATCGCCGTGAAAATTGACCGCAAAGAAGCCGATGCCCGCCGCCGGGACCGGCCGCCCTCACATCGCCGGAGCGGCGCGCCAGGCTTATATGATCTGTGCCGCGGCAGCGCGCGTGGCGGAGCGGCGCCCCATCTTCGGGGTGCCCGACGTCGCGCGCCCCACCGTTGATACCTACACCTCCGCCGTCACTTTCGCCGCAAATGTTCATCAAGTCGCGGCATGATCTCAACGAAATTACACGGCCGGTGACGGTAATCGAGCTGATAGGCCAGTATCTCATCCCAAGCATCACGGCAGGCAGACTTGCTGCCAGGCAATGCAAAAAGATAGGTCCCCTGTGCTACGCCGCCCGTGGCCCTCGACTGCACGGCAGAAGTGCCGATTTTGGCCAGCGAGACATGGGTGAAAAGGGTCCCGAAGGCGTCTATTTCTTTCTCATAAACATCGCGATGCGCCTCTATGGTCACATCACGCCCGGTCAGGCCGGTCCCGCCGGTGGTCACGATCACATCAATCTCCGGCGCGGCGCACCAGGCCCGCAGCTGGGCCGCGATCTGGTCGCGGTCATCGGTCAGAATGTGCCGCGCGGCCAAGACATGGCCGGCCGCACTCAACCGCTCGACCAAAAGCGCGCCTGACGCGTCCTCGGCCAGGCTGCGTGTGTCGCTAACCGCCAGAACCGCGATGCGGACGGGCACAAAATCGCGCTGCGCGTCGATGGTCATCAGGCCTCCAAGTCTAGGGGATGGTGAAGTTGGCCGTCGGCAGGGTCGGCGTCTCACGCAGTGCGGTCAATTCAGGCTCCCAAAAATCGCGTGCGGTCATCTCCGATAGGGCTTGGGCCAGCGCCGGATCTATTCGGCAAGCCGCCAGATCGGGCTCAGCAGCGACGTAATCGGCAAGGCGCGCGCGCAATGCCTGCCAGGCGGCTATGACATCCGCGGCGGCGCGCTCAGGCACGCTCAACTGATACGCCTCCAGCATCGCGCCCTGCCCGTCATTCAACGCTTGCGCCTCAATGCCGGGAAGTGCGTGAGGGCATTGGTCGCGCAGCGCATCAACAAGCGCAAATCCCAAGGCAAAGCTGCCCGCAGATTGCGCTGATCCCGCGCGCAGCCATGTCCCATCCGCATCTTGCTGCACATCGGTCCCGTCCGGCATTAGCAGCGTGCACAAACGGCCCGCCTGACAGATCGTCCGATCAGGATGCGCGGCCATAAGCGCGTCGTAATCCACCAGCCCCAGCGGGTCGGCGGCGGCCGGCAAGCTTGCCGAAATCAACACAAATGCAGCAGCCCGCATCATCCGAGGCGCGCTTTCAGGCTAAGCAAATCCTGCCAGGCTTCACGCTTGGCCGATGGGTTGCGCAATAAATATGCCGGGTGAAACATCGGCAGGGTTGGTCTGCTTTCGAACTCCGACCAAGTGCCCCGCAGGCGGGTTATGCCGCGGCGACCCAATATGGCCTGGCACGAAATATTGCCCATCAACACAATCAGATCGGGGTCGGCCAATGCGATATGGGCATCCATGAACGGGCGCATCATCGCGATCTCTTCCGCGCTCGGATCACGGTTTTGCGGCGGCCGCCAAGGCAAGATATTGGTGATGTAGAGCGCTTGGTCCGCGCGCGCAGCACCGCGATTGAGGCCGATTGCACCAAACATACGATCCAAGAGCTGCCCCGCGCGCCCGACAAAGGGCTTTCCCTGGCTATCTTCGTCGCGTCCAGGCGCCTCGCCAATGATCATGACGCGCGCAGCCGGGTTGCCGTCGGCGAAGACCAAGGATTTGGCGCCCAAGCGCAACTCGCAATGTTGATAAGATTCAAGGGCCGCGCGCAGCGCATCGAGGTCGCGCGCCTCAGTCGCCGCGCGCCGTGCGGCCGCGATTGGATCCAAAGCAGAAGCGGCATCCGGCGCGGATGGAACGTCCGCCTTCGGCGCTTGCCCCTTACGTTTGTCTTGGGCGCTCAAGTCAAAACGATCAACAGGCGCGGCGCCAATCGCTTCATCGACGCCCAGCTCCAGCTGCCATTCAAGCAATGCACGTGCTGTGTGAATATCTGGCCCCATATCCGTCAGACTAAGACCGCAGATTGCCCTATGAAAGGGGCAGAGCCGCGAAATCAACATGAAATGTGATGCAATACGGGGCGTTATCAAAACAGCACCTCCCATCGAAACGTGGCTTCACGAGTGACAGGAACGGGCCTTTCAAGCCGCCGCCGGGTCCATGCGGCACCTCCTGAGGCGCATGGGAAATGCAAGCCAGTAGATGTACCGCCCAAGAGAACGCACCCGCACTTCGGGCAAAGCTCAGCGCTCAAAACATAGAAGCCATTGGAAAAATATGATTCTTCAGGCGATGCACCGAACTTTTCGCTTCGCCTGCAAAAGTGCAGTTCAGCAAAATTATGAAGCTGCACCTGATGGACGGGCCCGGCGCGGACTGAGGCGCAGCCTCGCCGCGCGCCATGCCCAACCGGCGCAGGCGCAGGCCGAGCCGGGCGGGAGTGCTTCGCTAACCTTCTCCCGCGCACCGCAAGTTCGGAAACCTGCCTTTCCCTTAGAAAACCTGTATCACACGCAATGCGCAGGGACCAAACCGGAAACCAAGTGCCCGTTCAGCAATTCACGGCCGTGACACACGCATTGCCGCCTACCCATGGACCACTTATAAAAGCGCGCGATTGAAGGGGGCTTTATGACTTTTCGTGCACGGCATCTTCTGGGCATCGAGCCGCTCTCGCCGCCTGAGATCACCGCATTGCTCGATCGCGCTGACAGCTATGCCGACCTCATCCGCCGGGGCGACACACCGACGCCCACGCTTGCCGGGCTGACCCAGATCAACATGTTTTTCGAAGCCTCAACCCGTACGCAGGCCAGTTTCGAAATAGCCGGCAAACGCCTCGGGGCGCAGGTCATGAACATGGCCATGGCAGCCTCCAGCGTCAAAAAGGGCGAAACGCTCATCGACACGGCGCTGACGCTCAACGCGATGCGGCCCGATTTGCTGATCGTCCGCCATCCGCATTCCGGCGCGGTCGATCTGCTGGCGCAAAAGGTCAAGTGCGCGGTCATCAACGGCGGCGATGGACGCCACGAACACCCAACCCAAGCACTGCTCGATGCGCTCACGATCCGGCGCGAAAAGGGTCGTCTGCATCGGCTGGTCATCGCAATTTGCGGTGACATCGCCCATTCGCGGGTTGCACGATCAAACATTCTGCTTTTGGGCAAGATGGAAAACCGCGTCCGATTGATCGGGCCGTCGACCTTGATCCCCTCAAATGCTGCCGATTGGGGCGTTGAGGTTTTCCAGGACATGAAAGAGGGGCTGCGCGACGCCGATGTGGTGATGATGTTGCGGCTCCAGCGCGAGCGGATGGACGGCGCTTTCTTGCCGTCAGAGCGGGAGTATTACCACCGATTTGGGCTCGACGCCGAGAAGCTCACCGCGGCCAAGGAAGACGCAATTGTGATGCATCCCGGCCCGATGAACCGCGGGGTGGAAATCGACGGCACCCTGGCCGATGACATCAACCGTTCTGTGATCCAAGAGCAGGTGGAGATGGGCGTGGCGGTGCGCATGGCCGCGATGGAAATACTGGCCGCCAACTTGCGCCACGCCACTACACCGCGCGGGGTGCTGGTGTGAATCGAAACGGACCTGACCTCGCCGATCGCAAAAACCAGCTATGGCGAGAACCGCGCGACGGATCATCGGCCGCGTCGACCCGGTACAGAACCGTACTCAAGCAATATCCACACGCGAAACTGAGACCCGCTCAAGCGCGCTCCAAGATCAACGCCGCGCGAACCCGCACGGCCGGGCTGTCCAACGCCACTGGATTGCGCCTCTCGCGCAGGGGTCGGGACTTAGCTTGCCGCTTAACAGGACAGCCATACGAGGCAATCCAGTGACACTTTACGTCTTTGCCCTGAATACCGCCGTCGAGGTGACCCATACGGCGCTGACCCGGGCGCAAGGGCAATCTGCTGGCTTGCCACCCCTTGGCGATTGGCTTGGGCTCGAGGGACTTGATACCGATCGGATCGAGCTCTTTGCCGTCGCCGATCTGGCCGATATGGCGCTGTCGAGTTATCTCCATTCCGCCTACGATGTCATCGAAGAACCATTAAGCTATGCCCGCAACAGGCTTGATGCGCTCAGCGGCGCCGTATTGCTGGTGCCGGACGTCGCTATGTCCGGTAAAGCCAAACCAGGACCTGAGGCCACGCTGATCGCGCGCTTGCCATTGGCCCAGCCCGACAGACGGCTCTTATTGGTGCCTTCCGCGCCTCCTGAGGCGCCCGACCCGCAGCCGACTGACCCGCAACCCCAACCCGCCGTGGCGGAACAGGGGCGCGCGGGGGGCTGGATTGTCGCCATTGCCTCGGCAGTGGCCGTGCTTCTGATCTGGGTCGCCTTTTCATGAGCACGCTGCGGCACGGACCAAAAGGTTTGATGGCAGACGGGGAAGAGATTCTCTGGCAGGGCCAGCCCAAGGGCCGCATCCTTTGGGCCGATGCGCTGCAATTTCGCACGCTTTTTGGGCTCGTCTTTGCCTGTTTTGCGATATTTTGGATCGCCGGTGCGCGCAACGCATCGTCGCCCGACAGCCCCGTTATTGGCCTGATTGGCCCGCTGATGGCCGTGCCGCTTGTGTTGGTCGGCCTGTGGATTGCAGGCGGCTGGCTGTTTTGGGATGCGTTTATCCGCGCGGGCACCCATTATACCCTGACCGACCGGCATGCCTATATCGCGCGCCATGCACTTGGCAGGCGCACCATGGAGGCCTGGCCCCTGGCGGAGATCGACCGGATCTGGCTCGAAGACGGCCATCCAGGTGCTGTGCGGTTTGAGGTGACCGGAGATGTCCGACACGCGCGCAGTCGCGGTGCGCCGATCCGCCTGCCGTTTTTGCCGCAACAGCGCGCGCCACTGGGCTTTCGCGACCTCGACGACCCGCGAAGGGCGCATCAATTGATGCTCAAAGCGTGGCAACATTCGCCTGAACCGGACCCGGAGACGGCGCCATGACAGCAATCAACGCGCTTTTCAGCAATGCCGTCCTGATCGATCCCGAGGCACATACCGCCGAGCTGGGCTGGCTGCGGGTTGAGGCGGGTCGGATTGCAGAGCGCGGCCTTGGCCCCCGTCTTGGCGGACGCGATTGTGGCGGGCTTTGCCTCGCACCAGGGCTTGTTGATATCGGCGTAAAAATCGGCGAGCCGGGCGAGCGCCACAAAGAAAGCTTCCGAACGGCAGGCGATGCCGCCGCCGCCGGTGGCGTGACAACCATGGTGACCCGCGCCGATACCACGCCGCCGATTGATACGCCTGAGACGCTGGATTTCGTGCGCCGCCGCGGGCAAGAGATCTCGCCCGTTCGCATCGCGCCGATGGCCGCACTAACCAAGTCTCGCGCGGGCCGCGAAATGACCGAGATCGGGTTTTTGATGGACGCCGGTGCTGTAGCGTTTTCCGATGGCGATGCGGTCTGCCGCGATGCAAGGGTGCTAAGCCGCTGCATGTCTTACGCGGGCGGCTTGGGCGCCTTGGTCATGACCCATGTGCAAGAACCCAGCCTGTCGGATGGCGCGGTCGCCACTAGCGGAAAATTTGCCGCCCTGCGCGGCCTGCCTGCCGCACCGGCGATGGCTGAGCGGATGGGTTTGGAGCGTGACCTGGCCCTGGCGGCGATGACCGGGGTGCGCCTGCATGCCGATCAGATCACCACCGCCGCAGCCCTGCCCGCCCTTCAGCGCGCAAAGGCCGGTGGTCATGACGTGACCGCGGGGATCGGTGTGCACCATCTGACGCTCAATGAGCTTGATGTCGGCGATTACCGTACCTTCTTCAAACTCAAACCGCCCTTGCGCAGCGAGGATGACCGCCGCGCCGCGGTGGCGGCCATCGCCTCCGGTCTCATCGACATCATCTGCTCGATGCACACGCCGCAGGATGAAGAGGCCAAGCGCCGCCCCTTCGAGGAAGCCGCCGCCGGTGCTGTCGGGCTTGAAACGCTGCTGTCGGCCAGCCTTCGGCTGTATCACAGCGGAGATCTGTCGCTGCCGCAGCTTTTCCGCGCGTTGGCCTTGAACCCCGCCAATCGGTTTGGGCTGCCGACGGGCCGGTTGAGCGAGGGCGCGCCAGCCGATTTGGTCCTCTTCGACCCCGACGCGCCTTACGTGCTGGACCGCGCCGATTTGCGGTCGAAATCAAAAAACACGCCGTTCGACTTACAGCGGATGCAAGGCCGCGTCGTGGCCACCTTTATCGACGGCGCGCCTGTCTATGAAAGGCCAAGCAATGCCTGAGCTGACGACAGCGCTCCCTTTGCTCATTGGGATCGCGATTGGTAGTTATCTTCTGGGCTCAGTAGCGTTTGGCCTAGTGATGGCACGAATTTTTGGCCTTGGCGATCTGCGCCAGGTCGGGTCGGGCAACATCGGCGCGACTAACGTCCTGCGCACCGGAAACAAACCAGCCGCGGCGCTCACCCTCGTGCTGGACGCAGCTAAAGGCGCGTTTGCAGTTCTGATCGCTCGGGCTGTCGCGGGCGAAGATAGCGCGCAATTGGCGGCCTTTTGTGCCTTTCTTGGCCATTGCTACCCGATTTTTTTGGGCTTTCGGGGCGGAAAAGGCGTGGCCACATTTCTGGGCACGCTGATTGCGCTTGCTTGGCCCGTAGGCCTCGCGGCCTGCGCCACCTGGGCGGTGACGGCCGCGATATCGCGGATCTCGTCGCTCTCGGCGCTTGTCGCCGCGGCCTTGGCGCCGGTCTGGATGCTCGTTTTGGGCTATGGCTCGGCCGTGGTACTGGCGGTGGCCTTAGCCGTTTTGGTCGCCCTACGGCACCGGCCAAACATTACGCGGCTCTTGGCCGGTGAGGAGCCGCGGATTGGCTCCTCCTGACTTCGTGGCAGCCTTCGCCGCCATTCCGTTCGGCACCCATCGCGCCCGGTTTCGAGACACAGATTGGCTCATCAGCAAGACCACACTTGCAGGCGGGCGAGCCGAGAAGCTCTTGGCGCGCGAACTGGGTGGCAACGGCTATGTCAGCCTCAACCTCTACCACCTAGAGGCAGGTCCGCTTCTCAAACCCTGCGAAATGCCGCAAAGTGCCGCCATCGAATTCGTCGAAGACTTGCAGATCGGCTGACGGGATGGAGAAGTCATATATCGAGGTCTTGGGCCGCCGCATGGCCTATGTCGAATTGGGCGCGGGCGACCCAATCGTCTTTCAGCACGGCAATCCGACCTCAAGCTACCTGTGGCGCAACATCCTGCCGCATCTAGCGGGTCTGGGCCGCTGCATCGCCGTCGATCTAATCGGCATGGGAGACAGCGACAAGCTGCCGGGCGATGACCCGCTGCGCTATTCCTTCGCCGAACACAGCCGCTATCTGGATGCCGCTTGGGACGCGCTTGGACTGTCGCAAAATGTGGCGCTTGTCATCCACGATTGGGGCTCAGCACTTGGCTTTGATTGGGCCCGGCGGCACCCCGAACGGGTCCGCGCCATCGCCTATATGGAAGCGATCGTGGCGCCGGTGCCGTCCTGGGACCACTTCCCGCCCGATGCGCGCGGCATCTTTCAAGCCATGCGATCTGAGGCCGGTGAGGAACTGGTCTTGGAGAAGAACATCTTTGTCGAGCGCATCCTGCCATCTGCGACCCTGTCGGGCATCGATGAGGCCGATATGGAAGTCTATCGCCGCCCGTTCATCACACCCGGAGAGGATCGCCGCCCGACGCTGACATGGCCGCGCCAGATACCGATCGAAGGCGAGCCCGCGGATGTCGCGGCCCGGGTCGCCGATTACGCAGCCTGGATGGCTGAGACCGATATCCCCAAGCTCTTTATCAATGCCGATCCTGGCTCCATCATCGGTGATGGCGCGCGCCGTGTGTGCCGAACTTGGCCGAACCAGACCGAAGTGACCGTGCGCGGCACACATTTCATCCAAGAAGACAGCCCCGACGAAATCACCGCCGCTTTGCGGGCCTTTCTCTCTGCTCTTGGCTGATCAAGTGCGGCTGGCCATCTGCTCCAGCAATTCCGCGCTGCGCTTTGTATTCGCATGAATGCCAAGTGCCAGATAGATGAAACCGGCAAGCACAATTAGGTAAAGCGACCCGCCAATAAGTATCCCAAGCGCGACCAAAAAGCCCTGCTGGATCAGGGCACTAACCGTGGCGATCAAAAGCCCAACCGCGCCAAGTGCGACGATCACGGTGATCAGGGTTTCCAAAGCATTGATGAAGAATTCTCGCATGAGACGACTCGTAAGTTGGTGCAGGTGACGTAGGGTCAGCATCCGCCAATCGCGCCGGATGCACAAGTCGGCGCCGCTGACATCTTCACCGGCCAAATGCAGCGACCGCACTAATAGCTGTAATCGCCGTAAATTCGGCGCAGGTCACCCGCCCAATCGCCGTGATAGCGGGCCAGCAGCTCGTCTGCTGGGACCTGTTTGCTTTCGATACTGTCGCGCAGCGCGTTCAGGAAGTGGGTCTCATCGGGGATCAAGCCATCGGCACCGGGCTGCGCGCGCGCTGCCAGCCCGGCCTCGGCGATTGCCAGCACCTCGCGCGCGACGTCGTACATCGATACCCCGCCTGCCTGAGCCTGTAATCCAGCCCGCGATGCCTCAACCCGCAGCGCCTCGCGCGTCGGTGCATCCCAGCCTTTAACCAGATCCCATGCGGCATCAAGTGCGCCCTGGTCATAGATCAGCCCGACCCATAATGCAGGCAGCGCACAAAGCCGCCGCCAGGGGCCGCCATCAGCGCCGCGCATCTCGATGAAGCGCTTCACGCGGGCCTCTGGGAAGACGGTTGTTAGGTGATCAGCCCAGTCCGAGATCAACGGCGTCTCACCTGGGAGCGCTGGCAATTCACCTTTGAGAAAATCGCGAAACGACATGCCGAGCGCATCGATATAGGCCCCGTCGCGATAGACAAAATACATTGGCACATCAAGTGCATAGTCTACCCAGGCCTCAAATCCGAAGCCATCTTCAAAGACAAAAGGCAGCATGCCCGTGCGGTCGGCATCAAGGTGGCGCCAGACCCGGCTGCGCCAACTTTTGTGCCCGTTCGGCTTGCCCTCAAAGAACGGCGAATTGGCAAAAAGCGCGGTTGCGACGGGTTGCAGGGCCAAAGCCACACGCATTTTCTGGACCATGTCGGCCTCAGTTCCGAAATCGAGGTTGACCTGAACAGTGCAGGTCCGCCGCATCATGGTCGTGCCGGTCTCGCCCACCTTTTGCATATAGGCGTCCATCAGCTTGTAGCGGCCCTTTGGCATCAGGGGCATGTCCTCGTGCCGCCAGATGGGTGCGGCACCCAACCCGATGAATCCCACACCGATCTCATCGGCCACGGATTTCACCTCGGCCAGATGCACGTTCACCTCGTCGCAGGTCTGGTGGATCGTCTCCAGCGGGGCGCCTGAAAGCTCCAAGGCACCGCCCGGTTCCAGGCTGATATTGGCGCCGTCCTTTTCCAACCCAATGAGATGGCCGCCCTCAGCCAGCGGCTGCCAGCCGTAGCGCTCGGCCAGGCCCTGCAGCACGGCGCGGATTGAGCGTTCGCCCTCATAGGGCAACGGCGCCAGTGTCTCTTTGCAATAGCCAAATTTCTCGTGCTCGGTGCCGATGCGCCAGGCCTCTTTCGGCTTACACCCGGCTTCAATATAGGCGGCAAGATCGGCATGGCTTTCGATCGGAGCACCGCCGGATTGGGGGATCGACATGGCTTTCGCGTCCTTGGGCGGCCTTATGAGGATAGAACTGGTGGACCGGGCTCAAGTCGGTGTCAAGGCAGGGGCCTGGTGCCGTCGCCAAAGCGTGATCTCGGTTTCGGCCGGCGCGCGTGTCGCCGCCAACAGCCTGTCTGCCGAAAGCCCGGGCAAGCGCACAAAGGCGTCAAAGAGTTGATCGCCGCCAAGTGCGTCGACCGGAACATCAAGCACGTCAGGTCCGGTGCTTAGCCGCCAAACCCGTAAACCGTCGCTAATACAAAGCGCCAAGACATCGATTTCATAAAGCGATGCGGTGCCGCCGGTCACAGGGCCAAGATAGGCGATGCGCCCTTCGGAGACCTTCACAACGCCCGGGCCCTCATTGCCGGGCTGGAACCGCGCGCGCCGGATGGAAGCTGGCAGCAGGATCACAGCGCCCGCGACCATCACCCAGCCGGCAATCGGTAGAAAAAAGCCGGGCCGAAGCGCGATCCATAGACCGATCAGCGCCAAAGCGATTAGGGTCAGCACTTCGCGCCAACGGCGCAAGCTGGCGGCAAGTTCAGGGCGCACGAAGCTCATCAAACCACCTCAAGCGGTGTGCGCAGTAGGGCCAGCTTGTAGTTCCCGATCAAGCAAAACCCGATGGCCTCATAGGCGCGGGCCACAGCTTGGCTGGCGGCAAAAAGGATGGCTGCGCGCGCGCCTTTGTCGCGTGCGTCGGCCAGATGCGCGGCCAGCACCGGCCGTCCCCGCCCGGCGCGGCGCAGATCAGACGGCCCATAAACGCCGCCAAGCTGGACCATGTCAGCGACGTGCGCATTCAGCGCAGCCGTCGCGGTCGACACACCGTTTTCGATCATCAGGCTCAAGGGGCCGTGCGGGGCGCCTTCGGCTCGACGGCGCGCGGCTTGCGTGGCCGTCTCACCGCCCGGCACGGTGTTGGTCTCAATCACATAGTCGCGAAACCAATCTGTAAGACGCGCGACATCACCGGCGTCGGGCGCGCGGATCACAGCCGGGCCGGGGTCCAATTCGGCCAAATCCAGCCGGTAACGCGGCTCGGTTTTATTGAGCGACAGATCACCCACGGCGATGCCAGGCATGCCCTGCACTTGGCGACCGGCAATCGATTTGGCAAACGCATCAGAGGCGTCTGGCAGATCATCGGGCGCCTGTGCCAGCAAATACCTGTCCCGGGTCAGGCCAAAGACCGCCCTGAGCATGCCGGCTATCTTCCGAAGGTGGAAATCAGTCGAATGGGCAAGATCCGACTGGCCCAAGCCGTGTGCTTCGCGATTACCGCGCAGAAACATCGAGGTATCGGCATAGGGCGCGAGAAATTGCTCGATCGCGCTTGCATCAGGTGGCTGGGCCAGGCGGATCATTGCCAATCCCCGAATTGCGCCTGAAAGAGTGTCAGCGCAGCGACAGCGGCCGTATCGGCGCGCAAGATCCGCGGCCCAAGCGAGATCGGCGTGACCCAAGGCATGGCGTGCAACCGCGCACGCTCAGCCTCGGAAAAACCGCCTTCGGGTCCGATCAGGATGGCCCAGGTTTCAGCACGGGGCGGTGGTGCTTTTTTTGTGCCGACGAGCGCCTCGTCGGCAAAGATCAGATGCCTGTCTTTGGGCCAGGCGGCCAGAAGCGGCGCCAGCGGCTGAAGGTCCGCCACTTCCGGCACAAACGTACCACCGCATTGCTCAACCGCCTCGATCACATGGGCCTGAAGCCGATCTCGGCGGATGCGTTCGGCATTGGTGAAATCGGTGCCGACCGGCAAGATGTGCGCCACCCCCATCTCTGCCGCTTTTTCGACGATGAAATCGGTGCGCGCCTTTTTGATCGGCGCAAAAAGCAGCCACAGATCAGGCGGAACCTGCAGCGCACGAAGCTGCGCGCCCACTACCAAGGCGCCGCCACGCTTGCTTGCCTCGGCCACTTCGGCATGCCACTCGCCGTCTCGGCCATTGATCAGCGCCACCGCATCGCCTGGCCGCAGCCGCATCACGCCAAACAGATAATGCGCCTGATCCCGCGACAGCACGACCCGTTCGCGGTCGGCCAGGGAATGGTCTACATAGAGGCGGATTTTCGGGGTTTGGGCCATGGAAAGGAACCTATGAGCGCGCCTGACGGAATGCCAGAGGCCGACGGCCAGGTCGCCGACGCCTATACCGCCAACTGGGTCGACCGCTACGCGCCGCGGCCCTGGCGGCCGTATCTGCGCCTGTCGCGCGCTGACAGGCCGATTGGCACCTGGCTGCTGCTTTTGCCGTGTTGGTCCGGCCTTGCACTTGCGATTGCGGCTGATCCTGCCGGGCCCAATTGGGGAGATGCCTGGATCGCGCTCGGCTGTGCATTGGGCGCGTTCTTGATGCGCGGCGCGGGCTGCACCTGGAATGATCTGGCTGACCAAAAGATCGATGCCAGCGTCGCGCGGACGCAGTCGCGGCCCCTGCCCGCCGGTCAGGTCACCGCGCGCCAGGCACTCGCCTGGGCCATCGCGCAAAGCCTGCTGGCCTTTGCGATCCTGCTAACCTTCCACCCCACTGCCATCGCCCTAGGCGTCGCGTCTCTGATCCCGGTGGCGATTTATCCGTTCGCCAAGCGGTTTACCTGGTGGCCGCAGGTCTTTCTTGGCATTGCCTTCAACTGGGGTGCGCTTTTGGCCTGGGCCGCCCATAGCGGCAGCCTGAGTGCGGCACCCGTACTGCTGTATCTTTCGGGCATTGCCTGGACGCTGTTTTATGACACGATCTACGCCCACCAGGATATCGAGGACGACGCCCTGATCGGCGTGAAATCGACGGCCCGGCTATTTGGCGCGCAGACCGAGGGATGGCTGCAAGCCTTTCTCATCCTGTCGGTTGTGCTGATGGCCGCCGCGGTCATCCTGGCGCTGACGCCAACGGCCAGCCCGCTTGCGCTGGTGGTGGGTCTGGCCGCGGCCTGGGCTTTCGGATGGCACATGGCCTGGCAGCTCCGCCAGCTCGACATCGGCGACCCCGAGATGTGCAAACGCCTGTTCCGATCCAACCGCGATGCCGGGCTGATCTCCGCCGGCCTCTTTGCACTTGCCATTTTCGTCTGATGGACAACAGCGGCCCCATTCGCTAGGCCATAGAAAACTTGGAATGCACCGGAGGCAGAGCTGAAGACCGGGGCCAAACGCTACGCAATCCAGTCCGCCTGCGCCTTTGTTCTGGCAGCGGGCCTATCCCTTGGCGTGGCATTTTCAGCCGCCGACAGGATCGAAGAGCGAAGCGTCGATATCGTGCAGTTTAACATGCGCGAAGAAGGGCTCGACTGGGTTGAGGTCTCAGCCGACGGGCTGCGCCTGATCCTGGACGGCACCGCACCCGACGAAGCGGCGCGCTTTTTGGCGATCAGCCGCGCGGTCTCGCTGGTTGATGGTGACCGGGTCGTCGACCGGCTTGACGTGGTCGATCCGGTCAGTGTCACGCCGCCTGCCTTTGCCTTGCAGATGCTGCGCAACGATGACGGGATTTCGATCATCGGGCTTATGCCCGATGGCGGCAGCACCGCGTTTGCCGAGCTGCCCGATCTGGCCGACGGCGCCGAAGTGGTAGATCTGGTCGACAGCGCCAATTACCCCGTTCCCGACGGCTGGAATGCAGCCGTGGAATACGGCGTGCGCGCGCTTGAAGTCCTGCCGCGCGCCAAGGTCTCGGTGACCCAAGGCCGGGTTGAGATCGAAGCGGTCAGCCGCTCACCCGATGAGCGCGCGGATTTCGTCCGCATCCTGGATCGCGCGATTCCACAGGGCCTGGAAGTTGTCCTTGATATCTCTGCCCCGCGCCCGGTCATCACCCCTTTCACCTTGCGCTTTGTGCGCGGTGAAGACGGCGCGCGGTTCGAAAGCTGCTCGGCTGATACCGAGGCCGCAAGCGCGCGCATCCTGGCCGCTGCGCGCGCGGTTGGCCTGGACGGTGCGGCGTCCTGCGATATCGGCTTGGGCATTCCTTCTCCGCAATGGACCGATGCGGTGGAACTGGCCCTGGCCGCGACGGCCGAATTCGACGCGGCCACGGTCACTTTCTCCGATGCCGATGTCACGCTGGTCGCCAATGTCGATACGGGCCAAGAGCTTTTCGATCGCGTGATTGGAGAGCTCGACGCCGCCCTGCCGGACGTCTTTTCGCTGCATGCGGTTCTGCCAGAGCCGAGCGAGCCGGACGTACCGGCAGGCCCGCCGAATTTCACCGCCACGCTCGGCGAAGACGGCATGGTTGAGTTGCGCGGCCGACTGCCCGACGCCCGCATTGAGGCCGCAGTCGGCGCCTTTGCCAGTGCTGAGTTTGGCCATGATCAGGTGCTCTTGGCGACGCGCCGGGTCGACGAATTGCCCGAGGGCTGGTCGGTGCGCGTGCTGGCGGCCCTGGCCGCTTTGGGTCATCTGGCCAATGGCGCCGTTCGGGTCGAGCCTGACCGGCTCTTGGTGCGCGGCGAGACCGGCTCGGCCAGTGCGGTTTCCGACATTTCCCGGCTTTTGAGCCAGCGGCTAGGGGAAGCGGCCTCGTTTGAGATCGACGTCGACTATGTCGAAGCGCTCGATCCGGCCTCGGCCATCCCAACGGCCGAGGAATGTGAGGCGCAGATCGCGACAATTCTAAGCGAGACGAAGATCACCTTCGATCCGGGCTCCGTCGAGATCAACGAAGCCGCCGGGGCGATTTTGGACCGGATCGCTGAGGTTTTGCCCGATTGCCGGCATGTTGAGATCGAGATCGGCGGCCACACGGACAGCCAGGGCCGCGAGTCGATGAACCTGCGCCTCAGCCAGGGCCGGGCTGATGCTGTTCTCAATGGCTTGATGGCGCGCAACATCCTGATCGGCAACCTCTCAGCCCGCGGTTATGGTGAGGCCCGGCCGATCGCCGATAACGACACCGAAGACGGGCGCGAGATCAACCGCCGGATCGAGTTCAGATTGGCCGATGATATGGCCGCGGCCGAAGCGGCAGCCGAAGCCGCCGCACTTGCCGAGGAACGCGCTGACTGGCCGACGCCAACGCCGCGGCCTGTTCAGGAGGCCAGCGCCGAGCCTGAGCCTGAGCCTGAGCCTGAGCCTGAGCCTGAGCCTGAGCCTGAGCCTGAGCCTGAGCCGGGATCAGAGCCCGATGCGGCGCCCGAGCCAAGCGAAGAAGCGAGCCCCGAAGCCGATACCGAAACAGCGGCCGAAACGGAGTCCGATCCATGAACCGAGCTGAGTTTGTTGTGGCCATCGCCGTCATCCTTTTTGTGGCGTTTTGCCTGGGCTGGTTTGTGCATTGGCTGGTGCAGCGGTTCAGCCGCGTCGCCTCACCGGCGGATATGTCAGAGATGGATGAGTTGGCCCGCGCGCTGCATGAGGCCGAAGAGACCCGCGATCAAGCGCTGATCTACGTCCAGCAGCGCGAGGCCGATCTGACCAATCAGCTTAGCCAAACCGAGGCCGAATTGCGCGCAGCCATGGACGGGCTACGCGATGCGCGTTCAGAGGCCGAGGAATTGCGCACCTATATCGAGGCTGAAAACCAGGGCTGAGCTACCAACGCCGCAGGGCTGCTTCATCATCGTCCTGAGCTGCGACCCATTCAGCGCCCCGCCCGGTGATCTCTTTTTTCCAAAACGGCGCGCGCGATTTCAGGTAATCCATCAGAAATTCGGCCGCCGCGAAGGCATCACTTCGGTGTGGCGCGGCTGTCGCCACCATCATGATCGGCTCCCGCGGCGCCAAGTGGCCATAGCGGTGCAGGATCAACGCTGCGGATAGTGAAAACCGGTTCAGGGCGTCCTCGCGGATCGCGGCCAGCGCCTTTTCGGTCATGCCGGGATAATGCTCGATCACCATGGCTTCCAAATCGCCCGCAGCGACGTCGCGCACAACGCCACAAAAGCTCACAATCGCCCCGGCGCCATCCGTCGTTTCGGCAAATGCGTTCAACACGGCGCCCATATCGAAGGGCGCGGCCTGGACGATAATGGTCTTGCCGTCACCCACCGGTCATGGGCGGGAAGAAAGCAACTTCGCGAGCCCCCCCGATCGCCGCATCCATCGCCACAAGCTCTTGATCAACTGCCGCGCGGATCGCGCTCATATCTGCGAAGACATGGGCGTGGCGGTCGCTTTTAGCGCGCAGCTCAGCGACAAGTTCGCCGATAGTGGCCGCGTCGGTCTCAACCGCCTCGCGCTCCGTGCCTAAACGCTCACGCAGCCAGGCAAAATATCGCAGCTCAAGCATCATGGCAGAGGCTCTCTTAGATGTGGCAGGGCTTTAACGAAGTAATCGACCCCGGTGACAACAGTCAAAAGGGCAGCAAGCCATAAAAGCGCCAGACCGCCATTGGTGGTGATCACGGCTGCCTGCCAAATCGCACGCAGGCCAAGCTCATCGGGCAGCGCGCCATCAAGCACCTGGCCGACCATTTCGGGGCTCATCCCCCAGGACCACATGCCAAAATAGTGCTGGAAAATGCCCGATGCGAGAAGCGCAGATATGGCAATCATCTGAACAGACGTCTTCCATTTGGCAAGTTTCGTGACCTTCAGGTTTCCGGCCACTGAACCGAGATATTCCCGCAGGCCGGAGACAAAAACTTCCCGGAAAAGGATCAAAGCGACAGGAACGGCAAGCCAAAGATTGATCCCAAAAAGCGCCAGTAGGACCGCAAGCGCGATCACCACCATGGCTTTGTCGGCGATCGGGTCCAACATGGCGCCGAAGCGGCTGGTTTGCCCCCAGGCCCGCGCAATCACGCCGTCGACCCAATCGGTCAGCGCGGCGCCGACAAAAAGGAAAAGGGCCAGCCAGTCAGCAAAAGGCCGCGGCAAGAGCACGAATGCTAGGGCCACCGCTGGAGAGGCCAGCAGGCGGAACACCGTCAGAATATTGGGAACCGACCAAGTCATCTTTGGCGTGGTAGCGCAGGGTCAGGCCCAGGGAAAGGGCTGCGCCCATAACCGCTGCAATTGTGTCGTGGCAACGCGCGGTGACGAGGGGCCCGTATGCGGGTCCACGAGGCGCCGCGCCCACCCGTCACTATCATGCGCGATCATGGAAATAATCGTAGATCGTCTCGGCAAGCGCATCGGAAATCCCCTCCACCGCCTTCAGATCGGCAAGCCCCGCCCGGCTGACCGCCTTGGCTGAACCAAAATGACTGAGCAAGGCACGTTTACGGGTTGCGCCGACGCCTGGCACCTCGTCCAGCGGGGTTGCACCAACAGCTTTCGCACGTTTCTGGCGATGCGCGCCGATTGCAAAGCGATGCGCTTCATCCCGCAAACGCTGAACGAAATAGAGCACTGGATCATTGTGCCGCAAGGCAAACGGGCGGCCATGGGGTCGGTGAAACTCTTCCTTGCCGGCATCCCGGTCAATGCCTTTCGCCACCCCGATTAATGGTACGTCCTCGACGCCAAGATCCTCCATGATCTCAGAAACTGCACTGATCTGCCCAGCCCCGCCATCGATCAGCAGCAAATCCGGCCAAGCGCCGGATGCGCGGTCCGGATCTTCCTTCAAAAGCCGCTGAAACCGCCGCGTCAGCACTTCTTTCATCATGCCAAAATCATCGCCCGGTGTCAGATCTTCGCCGCGGATATTAAATTTACGGTATTGGCTTTTCAAAAACCCGTCCGGACCGGCCACAACCATTGCGCCGACGGCATTGGTGCCCTGGATATGGCTGTTGTCGTAGATCTCGATCCGCTCGGGCGGGCCATCAAGCTCGAACGCCTCGGAAAGCCCGCGCAGAAGCTTCAACTGCGTTGCACTTTCGGCCATGCGCCGCGCCAGTGCTTCGCGGGCATTGCGCTCCGCACCGGCCAGCAAATCGGCCTTCTCACCCCGCATCGGCACAAGCAATTCGACCCGCCGTCCACGTTTCTCGCTCAGCGCTTCGGCCATCAGGTCGGCATTTTCTATGCCCGTGCTCAGAATGATCTGTTTCGGCGGTTCTTTATCATCATAAAACTGGCCCAAAAACGCTTCCATCACTTCGCCTGGGCTCTCGACCCCGCCCAGACGCGGATAAAAATCCTTGTTCCCCCAGTTTTGGTTGGCGCGGATGAAAAAGACCTGCACGCAAGCCTGCCCGCCCTCCATATGCAAGGCCACGACATCGGCCTCGGACACGCCGCGCGGATTGATACCTTGGGACGATTGCACATTTGTAAGCGCCCGGATCCGATCCCTGATCGCTGCGGCACGCTCAAACTCCATCGCGTCCGAGGCCGCTTGCATATCGGCCGCCAAGGTTTCCTGGATCTCGGTGGATTGGCCCTTCAAAAACCGAACCGCGTCCTGCACCGACGCAGCATAATCTTCCTCTGAGATGTAGCCCACGCACGGCGCCGAACAGCGCTTGATCTGATACAGTAGGCAAGGCCGTGTGCGCGCCTCAAACATCGGGTCCGAGCAATTGCGCAGCAAAAAAACCTTCTGCAATTGGTTGAGCGTCCTGTTCACCGCACCGGCCGAGGCGAATGGCCCAAAATACGTCCCCTTCTCTTTCCGAGCGCCGCGATGTTTCTTGATCTGGGCAAAGCGATGTTCGCCCGAGACCAGGATGTTGGGAAAGCTCTTGTCGTCGCGCAGCAGCACATTGTAGCGCGGCTTTAGCTGCTTGATCAGGTTCTGCTCCAGAAGCAACGCTTCGGTCTCTGTCTGCGTCGTCAGAAACATCATAGACGCCGTTTCCGAGATCATTCGCGCGATGCGCGGGCTGTGGCCCGACGGTGACGCGTAATTGGCAACCCTGTTGCGCAACGACCGCGCTTTGCCGACATAGAGCACGCGGCTTTGCCCATCAAGCATGCGATAGACACCCGGGCTGCGCGAAAGATGCGTCAGGTAAGATTGGATCAGCGCGTGGCCTGTCAGAGGCTTAGATGGGGGCGCGTCGGAGGTCATGATCCCGTCATCAGCCGATTCCCTTCCGGCTGCAACGCAACGCAACCGAGTTCAACTGCAAACACATCCACTGAAAATGGGCATAAGCCTTGGGATAATTCCTTTGCACCCGGATTTTTTTCTTTTTTTATGACAGCTTCTTGGTTTTGCCCATTTTTTAGGCGCCAACACAAGGGGTTGATTATATAGAAAATTTTTCTCGCCTTCCGGTTGCTGGTTAACGAGTGTCACACAACGTTTACAAATTGCCCATGAAAACGTTAACGGTGGACAATTGGTCAATAAAGCTTGCAGCGCGTCGAATCGCTCTTGTTACTCCACGCCGATTACATCGGGTGTTTTCCAGGCCAAATGCTGCCCGCCATCGATGCATAATAGCTGCCCCGTCAGCGCCGGCGCGGACCAAAGATAAAGCAGCGCGCCGGTGATATCTTCCGGGTTTGACCCGCGGCCCATGATCGTGGCACTTCGCTGTTTGGCGAAGTGTTCTTCCGACTGCCGGCCACCCCGCAAAGTTGGGCCCGGACCAATCCCGTTGACCCGCACGCGCGGCGCCAGCGCTTGTGCAGCGGTGCGGGTAAAAGCCCAAAGCCCCATTTTGGCGATTGTGTAGGTCATGAACTCTGGCGTCAGCTTGCGCACACGCTGATCGACCATGTTCACGACCATGGCCTCGGCCCGAGGCTCGCCGGCCGCGTCTGGGACAGGATCGGGTGCTTGCGCTGCAAAGGCTTGCGTCAAAAGGAAAGGCGCGCGCAGGTTTGACCCGATATGGCGGTCCCAGCTTTCGCGCGTGGCCGTCTCCAGCGTGTCATATTCGAAGATCGAGGCGTTATTGATTAAAACGCGCAGCGGCCCGACCGCGTCGCGCGCCTGTGGCACTAACGCCTCGGTTGCGTCGAGATCCAAAAGATCAGCCTGCAATGCAACCGCCCGCCGGCCCTCTGCCTCGACCAATGCGACAGTTTCTTCGGCACCTTTCGCGGAATTTGCATAATGCACCGCGATGTCGAGACCTGCCTTCGCAAGCGCCACAGCGATCGCTTGACCCAGCCGGTGCCCAGCCCCCGTTACCAGTGCCGCCATCAGCTTACCCCCAAGTTAGAATGCAGACCAGATAGGTGACATAGAGCAAGACCAAAAGCGCGCCGATGCCGCGACCCATATGCCAGCGCCGAAACACAAAGGGCGCCAGGATCGCGCTGGCCAGCAGCATAATCCAGAAATCGAGCTTAAAGAAATTCGCATCGACCGGAATGTCGCCCACCAAGGCGGTTACACCAATGATGGCCAGCAGGTTGAACAGGTTGGAGCCGATGACATTGCCGATGGCAACCTCTGAGTGGCGCCGAAGCGCGGCCATCACGGTGGTTGCAAGCTCCGGCAGGGAGGTGCCGATCGCGACCAGGGTCAAGCCGATCACCGTATCACTCACGCCGTATTCACTGGCAATTATCGTGGCATTATCGACCAACAGATCCGCACCGACCGGCAGACCTACCAGGCCCAAAACCAGATAAAGCGCAATTTTCCATGCCGGCATTTCAGGGTCGGCTTCGTCGATGGCCTCAACGTCATCGTCATCCTCACCGGCACGTGTATGGGCATAGGCCTCGCGGAATTGATCGGCCAGGATCAGGGCCATCGCGGTGACCAAAACGATCCCCTGCCAGAAGCCGAACACGCCCGTTGCGGCCAGGGCCACGAACAAGATGCTTGCCGCCATCATGGTGAGGTAGGATTTGCGGGTATCCGATACCGGCGGCTCGAGCCCCGATAAAAGCGCGGGCACGCCCAACACAAGCAAGACATTGGCAATGTTGGAGCCCACGACATTGCCCAAAGCGATGCCGGGCACATCCTCCAGCACCGACTGGATGGAGATCAGCAGCTCCGGCGCGGAAGTGCCGAACGCAACCACTGTGAGGCTGACAATCAGTGCGGGAATTCCCAGGCGCAGGCTCAAATTCACCGCGCCGCGGACCAAAACGTCGCCCGCCAGCAGTAATATCACAAGGCCCAATGCGGCATAGGCGAAGGGCTCGATCATTCGCGGCCCGCCCCGTCGCAGCTTGTACAAGCGCCACCGGTTAGGTTGAAGCGCCCGCACGTCCCGCAACGACGCGGCCGCGGCAATGCTGTGCCGCCGTTTCGCTTCGCCCGGCCTGTGCCGGGCAGGCGCAGCCGACCAAAGAGCGCCAAGACAGCCATGCCGATCAAAAAGAAGGTAACAATTTTGACCATCATCGCGTCACGTCAGAGCCCAAACCTGGCCCAGGCGAAGCGGTCTTCGACCGTACCGATGAGCGATTGCGTAAAACGCTGCAAAAGACCGCGTCGGGGGCCGTAAATCGAAAAGCGAACCTTGTCGCCAAAAAGCTCCTGCATCTTTGGGCGCAAATGCGCGATGCCGTCGGCAAGGCCCAGCTCAACGGATTGCGTGCCGGGCCAGAACTCACCCGTGAACAGGTCTTTATCCGCGCTCAACCGATCCCCGCGGCTTCGTTTGACATGATCGATGAAGCTGGTGTGGATCGTGGCTTGAATGTCTTTGAGCCGGGCCACGTCCGTATCCCGCTCAGGGCGAAACGGATCGAGAATGGATTTATCCTCTCCGGCGGTGTGAACGCGGCGTTCGATCCCGTAGCGCGCGATGAAATCGTGAAAGCCGAAGCCTGCCGAAATGACACCGATTGAGCCCAGGATGGAGCTTTCGTCTGCCCATATCTTGTCAGCAGCACAGGCCAGCCAGTAGCCGCCCGAGGCCGCGACATCCTCGACAAAGGCATGCACCGGCAATTCTTTCTCCGCGGCAAGGCGCCTTATACGCGCCGCGATCAGCGACGATTGCACCGGCGAGCCACCGGGCGAATTGATCACCAATGCAACCGCCTTCGGCTTGCCGCGCCGGAATGCACGCTCAATCAACGGTGCGGTTGCAGCGTCGTTTAACAGCCCGCCACGCCCGCCTGCCGCAATCGCGCCAGACAGTCGGATCACAGCGACCATCGGTTCGCGGTTCAGAAACGGAATGAGATGCATCATGGCGCGTGATGTAGCCCCGGCCTCTGGCCGGAACAAGGTCGCGGCAGCGCTTTCGTGGAATGCTCCGCCGATCGTGTTGTGTGCGCCTCTTGTCGGCAGATGCGCAGGCAATAGGATGCCGCCCCATGTGGGCGCGCGCATTCATCCTATTGCTGGCCTTGATCCGACCGGTCGCGGCCGAGGACGGATTGGTCGTCTTTGCCGCGGCAAGCTTGGGCGGCGCCCTTGATGAGGTGGCACGCCAGTTCCCCTCCCCGGTGACGCTCACCTATGCTGGATCGGCGACCTTGGCGCGGCAGGTTGCGGCGGGGGCGCCTGCCGATGTGGTGGTGCTGGCACACGAGGCTTGGATGGACTTTTTGGCGGATGCGGGCGCGGTTGGCCCGGCGCAGCCAATCCTGTCCAACCGGCTTGTCATTGCAGCGCTGGACGGTGCCGTTGCAACCGACCCGGTCGCGGCGCTGACGGCCCTTCCCGATGCGGCGCGGCTGGCCACCGGTCTGGTCGACGCCGTACCGGTTGGGATCTACACCCGTGAGGCGCTCACGGCGCTGGACCTTTGGGCCATGATTGCGCCGCGCCTGGTGCAGACGGAGAACGCGCGGATTGCCCTGTCCTTAGCGCATCGCGGAGAAGTTGCCGCCGCCATCATCTACCAAAGCGATGCGGCCGCAGCACCGGCACTAACGGTCATCGCGAGGTTCGCGCCCGAACTTCACGCGCCAATTCGCTATCCCGCGGCGATCACCTCGCGCGCCCGCGACCCATCGCTTGCGGCGGCCTTTCTTGCCCACCTGCAAAGTGATGTCGCACAGGCGATCTTTGCCGAAGCTGGGTTTGAGACCGCGCCATGAGTGCAGCCGAATGGGACCTTATCGCGCTTTCTCTGCGGATCGCTTTTGTCGCTGTCGCCGTCAGCCTGCCCTTTGGGATCGGCGTGGCCTATCTGCTGGCGCATGGCCGATTTCGCGGCCATGGAGCGCTTAACGTGTTGGTCCATCTGCCACTTGTGCTGCCGCCGGTTGTGACCGGCTATCTGCTCTTGCTGCTCTTTGGCGTGCAAGGTCCTTTGGGCCAAATCCTCGAACCGCTTGGCCTTGGCGTCGCCTTTCGCTGGACTGGTGCCGCGCTTGCTGCAGCAATCATGGGCTTTCCGCTGATGGTCCGGGCGATACGGTTGGGGCTTGAGGCGGTCGACCCGGACCTGGAAGAGACCGCCGCCACGCTCGGGGCAGGACGGCTGCGCGTCTTTGCCACCGTGACCCTGCCTTTGGCCGGGCCCGGCATTCTGGCGGGCACTGTGTTGGCTTTTGCAAAAGCTTTGGGCGAATTTGGCGCCACGATCACGTTCGTTTCAAACATACCAGGGCAGACGCAAACCATTCCAACGGCCATTTATGCCGCACTGCAGATACCTGGTCAGGAACCCGCCGCCTTCCGCCTGATCGTAATCTCGATCCTGATCTCGGCCGCGGCGCTTGTTGTGTCCGAACTTCTTGCACGGCGGCGGCGATGAGCGGCGGGATCGATTTCACCGCGCGCTTGGGGACGTTTGATCTGCGCTTTGCCGCCCAGGCAGAGCCTGGGATCACTGCTATTTTCGGGCCCTCCGGCGCGGGCAAGACCAGCGTGCTGCGTATCATTGCCGGTCTTGAGACACCAACGGTCGGCCGGATTGAGATTGGCGGCAGGGTTTGGTTCGACAGCCGCGCCACGATCAACTTGCCGCCGGCAGAGCGGCGCGCCGGTTATGTCTTTCAGGAACCAAGGCTTTTCCCCCATTTGAGTGTCGCGGCCAATCTAAGATACGGGCAACGGCCCGGTGCGGCGACATTTGATGCAATCGCAGCACTTTTGGGGCTGGAGGGTCTTTTGGCGCGACATCCGCGCGGGCTCTCGGGGGGTGAGGCGCAGCGTGTCGCCCTTGGCCGGGCGCTTCTGACCAATCCTGGTATCCTTTTGATGGATGAGCCGCTCTCAGCGCTTGATATCGGATTGAAGCGCGAGATTTTGCCGTATCTGGAACGGCTGAGCGCCAAAGCCTCCGCACCCGTCTTTTATGTCAGCCACGATATCGATGAGGTCGCGCGCTTGGCCGATCGCATCGTGTTGATGGAAGCCGGGCAAGCGGAACCGGCCCAGTCAGTGGCCCGCGCCCTGGCGCAAGCTGAACCCGGCTTGCGGGTTGCGCGCGATATTGCGGGCGGCCTCTTGCAGGTGGAGATTGTTGCCCATCATCCCGAAGATGGCTTGACCGAGGCCCGGCTCGGCAATGACGCGCTTTGGCTGCCGGGGCGCGTGAGCATGCCTGGCCAGCGTGCCCAGCTGCGCGTCGATGCGCGCGACGTGACACTTGCGCGGTCACGGCCGAACGATCTGTCAGCGCTCAACATTCTGCCGGCCACAATTACCAAGGTCCATGCCGGTCCTGGGGCAGGTGCCTTGGTGCGGCTGGAAACCTACGGCCAAGAGATCGCGGCAAAATTGACGGCCCGCTCCGTGCGTCAATTGGGACTGGCTTCGGGCCAATCGGTGCACGCCATTCTCAAGACAATGGCCGTCACGCCAGACCGCGTGACAGGGCTTTAATCGGCAAGCACCTCATACACCGTGGCCGCCAGATCGGTGGCCGAAAAGGGTTTGAGCATGAAATGCTGCACACCATAGGCCTTGAAGAACTCGCCCACCGGCGACGCCGTTCCAAGTGGCTTGAACCCAGAGACGCCAATGACCGGTGGACGCTGGCGCAGGTCGGGATGCTTTTTCACCAGATGGCGCAAGAATGTAACGCCACTATCGCTCATATCCGGCACGTCCACCGTGATCATAAGATCGACGACAAAAACCTCAAATTCCTCGGCCTCATCAAGGGCAATTGCTTCTGAGGAGGTATGGCAAAGCTCTGGCTTGTGGCCATAATCAATCAGCGTGCGCTTCCAGGCCGCAGCAAGATCAAAGTCGTCTTCGAGGATCAGAATCGCCGCCATGCGTTATCCTTCGACCATCAACCGATCCACGATTGCACGCAGTCTGTCGTCGGTCAGCGGCTTCTTTAACACCGCAACATTGTAGTTGCGCACCATATCAAGCTCCTCGCTGCCATGGCCAGTGGCAAAAGCAAAAGTAATTGCGTTCTGCACCAGCACGTCAGCGATCTTTGTACTAAATTCGCCGCGCAAGCTGACATCCAGAAGACAAAAATCAAATCGCTGCGTGGCAAGTAGATGTAGGGCTTCAGCGACATTACCTGCGGTCGCCACATAGCTGAAGCCAAGCCGTTCAAACCTATGCTTGGTCTGGGCTGCGATGATAAAGCTGTCTTCGACGATAAGGGCGGTCCGGCTTTCGGGCATACGGGCCGAATGCGATACCGGCTGGCTTGGCTCTTTGGGTTGGCTTGTTGGTCTGGCCGCCGCCTTTTGCAAAATACTTCCAGGAAGCCAAAACGTCGCGTGAAGTCCAGCCAGGTCGAAATTCAGCGCGGCCTGTCCGCCGAACTCGTAAGGCACCGCATCCCGAATGATCGTGGTGCCAAATCCTGCGCGGTGCGGCTCAGAGACGGGCGGGCCATCACGTTCGCGCCACACCAGCTCGATACCGTCGCGCGCACGGGCCCATGTAACGGCGACCTTTCCTTTGGGCACCGACAGCGCGCCGTATTTCGCGGCGTTGGAAACAAGTTCGTGCAGCAGTAACGCGATGATCGAAACGGCGTCGGGTTGCAGCACAATGTCGGGCCCATTTAGTGTGACATGGCCGCGCCCGTCAAAGGGCTTAAGCTCGGTCTCGACCATCTCGCGCAGCGGCGCGCCCGCCATATCGGTCTGGGTCAGAACATCATGCGCGCCTGCAAGCGCCAAAAGGCGTTGCTCAAGGCTTTCGGCGTATTCCTCTACCGAGCGGGCCTCGGTTTGCGAATGGTGCGAGATCGACTGGATCAGGGCGAGAAGATTGCGCACGCGGTGGTTGAGCTCGCTCACAATGAGGCCAAGACGCTGGCGGTTGTCGTCCAACTCGTCTTTGATCTGGATGGATTGCAGGATGGCGATGCGCAGAGCATTGGCGAACATCGCGTCATCAGCCGACCATTCAAGCGAGCGGTCTTCCGTTTCCTCCAAATAGGTTTCAAATGAACTTCGCGGGTTGAGCCGGGGCAGATCGCCATCCACACTCACGCCCTTTTCTGGTCGACCCGCCCATTGGACGGAAGCCGCGGCGCGATTGCGCAAAAACGCCATGCGAACCTGAGGCGCGCTTGGCACATAGAGGATCGCCGCACCGGCCGTCTCGCCCAGCTCGGCATCCGGCAATCGCGCGGCAAGGTCATTGATCAACGCGATACCTTCATCGGCCGCCGCACCAAGCGCCAAGAGCTGCCGACAACTAGCCTCATCCGGCGTATCGCCTGCCGTCAGGATCTGGCGGCCAAAGGCAAAGACTACCCCGACCGACGGGATCAGCCGCATGAACTCCTGGCTTGTGCCATGCCAATAGGCGCTGGTTGCAACCGCGCTGTCATCGACGACGGCAAAGCGACTCGCAACCTCTGTGCAGCGCTTGAGCGCAGACGCTCGCCGCGCCTCGACACTATGCTGGAGCCGCAGGCTAACAAGTTTTCCGACCAATTCCGCGGCGGAGATTTTCGCCGGGTCAGGCTCTACCGGGACGGCCGAGTGGCCCGCAAACAGCCCCCAAAGCCGGCCATCAATGACCACCGGAAGCGTCAGGGTCGATGCCACGCCCATATTATCGAGATACTGACGATGCACGGCATCCTTGCCGCGCAACAAAGCCAAGGACATATCGAGCGGCTCGGCACCGGGCTCAGATAAGACCGGAACGTCATCGGTACCGTTCGAATGGATCACTCGAATGGGCGTTGTTGCGTAGAGCGCACGCGCGATGGGCGGCATGTCGGTGGCAGGAAACCGCAGACCCAAAAAAGACGCCATCCTTGGGTCGCGGGCTTCGGCCACGACCTCTCCGCTGTCATCGGGCAGAAATTGGTAAAACTTCATCCGGTCATACCCAGTTAGCGCCCTGAGCCGTGCGGTTGCGTCATGCAGGAATGCACCAATCGCATCGTCTGAAAGCGGCAGCGACAGATACGATTGGGCCTGCTGCAGCGCCAGAACACGCTCTGCGGCGGGCAGCGCTTCTGGCACCAGTTCAACGATGGCTGTGTCACCCTTGCGATGCACCGAAAGTTGGTACTCGATCTGTCCGATCAGCTTGCTTGTGACCGTCTCACGTTGGCGGGTGATCGCATCGTGGCCAAGTACATTTCGAATTGCGTGCACGTCGTCTTGAGTGAAAACGGCGCTGGTCTCTGCACCGACCAGTTCGGCCGCGTCATGGCCAAAAATAACGCCCGCATTCGCGCTGACATAGCGCAGGCGATCGAATTGCGGATCGGTCGCAAGCAGCACGCCAAAGCTTTGAATCGTGCCGGGGATATGAACCGGATCGCGGTCGCAGTTTTTGACGGCTTCGCGGAGCTGTTCATCGGTGAACTGCATTGGGTTTTCCCGCGGAGGTGGACTACGAAGTTTACACTTCGTGCGACAATGGTGATAGACATATGTCTAATCGAAACGTTACACTTTATAGTTAATGAAAGATCAATCCTTCTCTGTCCGATCAGCGCTTTCCGAGGCAACCCGTGCCGAGCACGAAGCGCTGCATGTGCACCCGCTTCTGTCGCGCATGGTGGAGCCGTCGCTAAGCATGGCCGATTATCGTGGCTGTCTGGTGGCGCAACTCAGCTTCATGAGCACAATCGAGGCGGCTCGCCTGTCGGTTGCAGGCGCCGAGATTTTGTCCCTGCGGCCGGAATGCGAAGCGTTGATTGCCGATCTTTGTTGCGCCGATCCAGTCTTAGCGCGACCGGATTGGGCACGCGGCCCGGGCCATGTCTTGGGCGCGCTATATGTGGCGCATGGCTCTCAATTCGGGCGAAAGGTCATGGCATGCGCGGTGGCAAAGGCGCTGCCAGGGGCATCGCGCAAGTTCCTGAGCCTTCCGTCAAACCCGCAGGCTTGGCGCAGCCTGCTGGCCGACCTGCAGACCTATACCGGCGATCTCGCCGATCTGATCGACGGCGCGCATGCGGCTTTTGCAACTATGGCCCGAGCTGCTGATCATGCCGCCGAGGCGCTTGTCGCCTAGAGTCGAGCCCTTTGTTGTTACCTGCCGTCTGATTTCTCGCGTTTCGATCGAAGCAATGATGCCGCGAAAACCCGCAGCGGCGTTCGCTTATGGAACTCACGGCGCAGTTCAGCCCACAACGGTACACCGTTAAAGTGGAGAAGCGTCTGGATGCGATATCCGCGAGAGGAACGTTCGCCGCGGCCGTTATCGTTCGATTGCATAGACTGTGTCGCTTTGGCCCCCTTTTAGGCGAAGCCTTAATAGTGAGCTGGGCCTATGAGTTGGCCCGTTTTGCCCCGATACGCGCATTCTGGCGTTATGCTACCGCTACGATCTCTACCGGCGGCACGATTGACGCCAAGACGCGCTCAACCAAATCGGCGGACGGGTCGAAGGGTACTGCAATCCCGTTTGGCGCTTTTGCGACGGCGTCCCCTTGGGCGCCGATGTCGAATGCATGGACCGGCAGACCGGTCGCCAGCGCTTCATGTGTGGTGTAAGAAAAGGTCTCCGGCCAAATCGACGGGATCAGCCACCGCGTCACGCCAAGCTCTGCGGCAAGGCGCGCGATGTCACGGGGTTGATAGGCGCCGGTAACAATGGTTCCAGCCGCAAGCTCAAAGGCCGGATCGACCGAGCCCACAATAACAAGCCGTTGGTCTGCGCGAAACTGTAGCCGAAGGGCCAATCTGGCGACAAGCGCGGCGCCTTTTTGCACGCCTATATTGCCCAGAACTGCAACCACCTCGCCAGGTGCACCGGGCGTCGGAACAGGTGAGACAGGTTGGTGCAAGCTGTGCGGTCTGACGATCAGTCGATCCTCAAGTGCTGGAAAAACCGCGAGCATATGGCGTTGGCTGTCTTGTGAGAAGACGACGACCTCATGTGCGGCAAACAACAGCCGCGACCAGGCGGCACGCCAGCCTTCCAGACCGACAATCCGGCCGTCCGGCCGCACGACACGGTGGGCGCGATCCGCCCGATCGGTCTCAACCGGACCGCGGAAGATGTGGTCACTGTCGAGCAGCGTGTAAGAAGGGCTGAGCATGAAGAAATCGTGCACCAGTATTTCAAGCCGATCCGGCGTGCCGTCGCGCAATAGACGCAGCAGTTGATCGGGCAAGCTCACCGGATCGGGGTCGCCCACGGCACAGGAATACACCAACCGTCGCGCGGCTATCGGCGCCAAAAGTTCCTCAACAAAGTCGAACATATCGGTGTCGCCGGCAGTCACGCCATTCTCGGAATGCAGTTCCAGCCGCCAGCGACGCCTGCCACCCAATCGTAGCACAAGGGCGCCCGGGCCGCTGAGCAGATCGCCGCGAATGCGCTGCTGCAGATAAGTCTCCGCGCCGCCGCCCATTGAATGGGCTACGTAGATCGGAATGGCGCGTTTCGCCTCAGCGGCGATCATGGCGATACCTAAGGCAAGCCGCGCCGTGCGCATTGGATCATCGGCGATGAAACGCTGAACTTCTGCATCATAGGTCGGGTATCGCTGCGAGACGATCTGGTTGTTGCGCCGCACAAGCGCACGTTTTGTATCCGATCCGAAGCTTTCGCCGCCGCGATGTTCGACAAAAAGACCCGGCAATCCCAAATGGCGCCCGCCCAGAGCACGGGCGCGCTGACACCAATCGACCTCTTCTCCGTAGCCACGGCCAAATGCCTGGTCGAGCCGCGGGATCCGGCGCAGATACTCAATGTTCATCGCCATGCAAAAGCCAATGCCGGTTGGCATAACCGTCAAAAGCGCCTCCGGATTGAAACGCCGCGCCGTCGCATCGGCCGCGTCGGCGACACCGGGCGACAAATCGATCCGTTCACAAATGACCGGGGCAGTCATGATCGTTGCGTCATTCGAGAGCGGCGTTACGCTTGCAACGCGGGCATGCTGGCGAACCGGCCGCATCAGGCGCGACGCCCATCCCGCCGGCACAAACGCATCGGAATTGAGCAAGACCACATGGTCACCGCGATCGATCGCAAGCTCAAGCCCGCGGTTGACCGCGCCGATGAATCCGAGGTTTTCCTTGTTTTCCAGTAAGGTAACCCGGTTTCCGTACCACTCGGACCAATCGCGCAAAAACGGACGGACGCGGGGATCAGGGGAGGCATCTTCGACCAAGATAAGATGCCAGGGCAGGTCGGTGTATTCCACGATGCGACCGAGCGCTTCGGAAAGAAGCTCGAACGCATTGTAAACCGGCAAAACGATGGTGATCGGCGTCGCATCGGGCGCCGCGGGCAGGCCGGTGCAGTCAAACATCCGATCCTCAAGCCTCGATTGCTCGTCCGTGGCGGTCGCTAGCCTGAGACAGCTTTTGACCCGTGCGCGCGCTGTGTCGTCACCGCGGGCCGCACGAGAAAGATGGGGAGCCGCGCGCGCGAGATCACGCAAGAACCGCAGCCTCAGACGCCGTTTTGCACGCCGAAGTTCGGCCTGGTCAGGCTGCGGGACGGGAATGGTCCAAGTTTGCCCATGGCTCTTCAACTCCAGCTCGACATCGCCGTGCGATCCTGGCAGCGCAAGCTGAAACCCGACATCGGCGCGCATGCCCAAAGCAGAGGCCACATCTTTGCGCGGCAAATCCGGCAACCCGGCAATCTGGCGATCACTTGTGCGAACGGCAACACTGTCGGCTTCCGTCCAGCCTTCGAGCATAACGCCGGATTTGCGGTATTGGACCATGTCAAGAAAACCGCCAGGCCCCGGGAGTGGGCAGCCCGGAAGGGTCAATTGGAAATGCTGGTCGACGTATCGAGCGTACAGGGCGCGAAGACGGGACATCGGTCGTCAGAACTCCTCAGCAGGTGCTGAAAGGTCTGGCCCGTTAAGGTAAACAAACGCCGAAAGGCCCGGGCGGGCCTGCGATTAGCCGCCGATCAAATCGTAAAGGTATGCCCCATAACGATTTTTTCCGAACATAGCGGCGCGCGCTCGCAGCGCCTCGGCATCGATCCAGCCCTGAGAGAAGGCAATTTCATCGGGGCTGCCGGTTTGCAGGCCTTGGCGATTCTCCAATGTGCGGACAAAATTCGACGCATCAAGCAGCGAGGCATGGGTGCCCGTATCAAGCCAAGCATAGCCTCGGCCCATCTTTTGTACGTCCAAAAGACCCTCGACCAAGTACATCTCCAGCAGAGATACGATCTCCAATTCACCGCGATCTGACGGCGTGACGGACCGGGCCCGCTCGGGCGCGGACGCATCGAGGAAGTAAAGCCCGGTTACCGCGTAATTTGACGGCGGGACCTGTGGCTTTTCGATGATCGCTTCGGCGCGCCCATCGGCATCGAAATCAACCACGCCGTAGCGCTCCGGATCGGACACGTGATAGCCGAAAACGGTGCCGCCGATGGTCTTTTCGTCCGCCGCCTGCAGGATGCGCGGCAGGCCATGGCCAAAAAAGACATTGTCGCCCAAAACCAAGGCCGACGGCGCGCCTGCCAGGAATTCTTCAGCCAGGATGTATGCTTGCGCTAGGCCGTCTGGCGTCGGCTGTTCAATGTATTCAAGCTGCAGGCCCCATTGCGACCCGTCGCCAAGCGTGCGCCGGAATTGCGCTTGATCGACCGGCGTGGTGATGATCGCGATCTCCCGGATCCCGGCAAGCATCAGAACCGTTAGCGGGTAGTAAATCATCGGTTTGTCGTAGACAGGCAGGAGCTGTTTGGACACGCCCATCGTGATCGGATAGAGCCGCGTGCCGGAACCGCCAGCAAGGATAATGCCTTTGCGCGTCATAATAAATTCTCCAGCCAAGATTAGTCCGAAACAGCTTCAAACATCAGGTTTGCCGTGCC
Source organism: Pseudomonadota bacterium (assembly GCA_039191215.1). Lineage (GTDB taxonomy): Bacteria > Pseudomonadota > Alphaproteobacteria > Rhodobacterales > Rhodobacteraceae > HKCCE3408. Next base: position 63,906 of record JBCCXT010000004.1, on the reverse strand, counting down.
GAAGTGGCAAGAATACAGCGCAATGTCAGCGACATAATGGCGCGCAATCGCTTTGACTGTATCTGCATCATAAAGCGCGCTTGGTAGAGGCGCCTCGTTACTTCGCCGCATCGCAGCCAATTGATGAACGGGCGTGTCGGTGAATGCACCGGCCTTGGGCTGCATCGCGTTCAACCCATGGGCCGACAAGTCTCGGGCATCATGCACTTGGAGACCTGTATTCGCCTGAATGGAATGGGCCGCTGCCTCGAAATCCTCAAAAGCATAAACCGCGCTATAGGTGTCATAGACCAGAAAGTCCTCTTGCGGGCGCCAATGGGGGTTTGACTGGCGCAGCTTTGGGTTTGCCAAAAGCTCGGTGAATTGGCGGAAGGTCAGCTGATCGAGATCGATGCGGTCGTGGTCAAGCCGCCTTAAAGCCCAAGCCTCTGGCCCCTTGGCGACAAATTTATCCAAAAAGGCCGAGGCGAGACGGGCGAAAGGACAGCGCAGCACCACAAAGCTAAACGGCGCCGTCGCGAGATCACGCAAACTGGCCGCGAAGGTCGGATTATTGGCGTGGATCCAGCCAAAATCCTCGGGCTTGGAGATTGCGCCATTCGCGCGGGCCAAAGAGTAGCGCAACGTGCTGCACGCGTTTTTGGGGATATAGCTATAGACAGCGCCCGACGCATAATGAACCAGCGCAAATCGGGCGGCGAATTGGTGCCTCAGGTTTTGCGCCAGCTCGACCCATTGGCCGCTGGAATGGCGCAACAGGCCTGTCATCCGCGCATCTCGGCCAGCATGCTGCGCAAACCCGATAGCCATGTCGGCCTGGCGATCCCGAATGCGGCCTCGGTTGAGCTGCAATCGAGGCGCGAATTCAGCGGCCGCGCCGCGGGCGTTGGATAATCCTCAGTGCCAATCCGATTGACCTGGCATTTAAGCCCTGCCTCTTTGAAAATCTGAGCGGCAAAATCAGCCCAGGCGACATCGTCGAAGCCGGTGAAGTGATAGGTGCCGCTTTTATCTGGGTCCTTGATCAGCGCGTCCGCGATCGTCAGACAGGCCGCGGCGATATCGGGCGCATAAGTGGGGCCGCCGATCTGGTCATCGACCACGCCGATCTCCTCTCGTTCCAAGCCGAGTCGCAGCATGGTCTTGGCAAAATTGCCGCCTGTGCCGGAAAAGACCCATGAGGTGCGCAAGATCGCATGCGTCCCGCCGACAGCGCGCACCGCCTCTTCACCGGCCAGTTTAGACCGGCCATAAGCGCCAACCGGCCCGGTTGCGTCATCCGGCCCCCAAGGCGCCCGCCCGCTGCCGTCAAAAACGTAATCGGTTGAGATGTGGACAAAGGGGACGCCGAGATTAGCGGCGGCCTTTGCCATCGCCGCAGGTGCGTCGCCATTGACGATAGTTGCCAGCCGCTCCTCCGCCTCGGCCTTATCGACGGCGGTGTAAGCAGCGGCATTGATGATCGCTTTGGGCGCAGCGGACGCGATCGCGGCAGCGCAAGCGTGAGGATCGCTTAGATCGGCGGCTTGGCGATCAAGCGCTTGGACGCGACCATTGGATGCGAGCGTCGTGGCAACTTGGCCGGTCTTGCCAAAGACGAGGATCACGCGCTCACCCCCAGCCGTTCACCCACACCGGTTCGGTCAAGCAAGGGCCGCCACCAATCTTCATTGGCCAAAAACCAGCTCACCGTGCGTTCCAAACCTTCATCCAGCGTGACCGAGGGCTGCCAGCCCAGCTCTGCGCGAATACGGCTGGCATCAATTGCATAACGGCGGTCATGTCCGGGCCTGTCGGTCACGAAAGTAATCAGCCTATCATGGGCCGCATTTTGCGGGCGAACACGATCCAAAATGGCGCAGATTTTACGAACCAGATCAATATTCGTCGCCTCGGCGTTTCCACCAATATTGTAACTGCGGCCGACTTCGCCCTTCTGACACACCAATAGCAGCGCGTCGGCATGGTCTTCGACGTAAAGCCAATCGCGGATGTTCCTGCCATCACCATAAACCGGAATATCTTTGCCATGCATCGCATTCAAAATCACCACCGGGATCAATTTCTCGGGGAAATGGTAGGGGCCGTAATTGTTCGAACAATTGGTCGTCACAACCGGCAGGCCATAGGTTTCGAACCATGCGCGCACCAAATGGTCGCTAGCTGCTTTTGATGCCGAATACGGGCTGTTGGGGGCATAGGGCGTGTCTTCGGTAAAAAGCCCCTCTTCGCCCAAAGTGCCATAAACCTCATCGGTGGAGATGTGATGGAACCGAAAGCGCTCGGGCCGGCCGCGGTCTTGCCAATAGTGGCGCGCTGCTTCTAGCAGGTTGAAAGACCCTGTCACATTGGTGTCAATGAAATCTGAGGGCCCGTCTATTGACCTGTCGACATGGCTTTCGGCGGCAAGGTGCATGATGGCGTCAGGTTGATGTTCGCTCAATGCCGCATCAAGGGCGGCGCGGTCACGCAAATCCGCCTGCACGAAAACGTAGCCTGGGTTGTTGGTCACTTGGGCTACATTCGTGAGGCTGCCCGAATAGGTCAGCGCATCGAGATTCACCACCTCGTGCCCGTCTGCAATCGCCCGTCGAATAACGGCAGAGCCGATGAAGCCTGCGCCGCCCGTTACAAGTAGTCTCATCGCCTATGTCCCATAGATGAAGTTGTGATCGAGCGCGGCCAGCGTCACGCCCGCGCGATCTTTGTCTGACAAGACCGGCTCTGATTCACCCAAGCCCCAATCTATAGCGATATCGGGGTCGTCGAATCGCACCGACCGGTCCGCGTCGGGCGCATAAAAGTCTGTGCATTTGTAGATAATTTCCGTGTCGGGCTCTCGCGTTACAAAACCGTGCAAAAACCCATCCGGAATCATCAGCTGCGCGCCGTTTTCGAAGCTCAGTTCGGCGCCGAACCACCGGCCATATGTCGGAGAGCCGCGACGGATATCGACAGCAACATCATAAAGCCGCCCGCGCCCGCAGCGCACCAATTTGGCCTGCGCATGCGGGTTTACTTGGCAATGCAAACCACGCAACGTGCCGACCGCTGCAGACATGGAATGATTGTCTTGAACAAAGGCATAGTCGATCCCAGCCTTTGCCATCGCCTGCGCGTTCCAGCTTTCCGAGAAGAAACCGCGCGCATCCCCAAAACGCCGAGGGGTGATCAGCAGAAGACCCGGTATGGGCGTCGTATCAACCTGCACCTGAAATACTCCAAACCGAGAGCCTTGTCGCAATCGGGCCGGTCTTACCAGCATGCTGCGCCCGCGTCATCCGCGAAGCGATGGCCGTTTGGATGTTCATGGAAAGTTCGTTCAAATCGCTTGCAAGTGACACGGTCTCGCCCCAATTTGCGGCCCGATTCCTTAACCAGAGCAGCTCAGACCTGCCCCTGACGCGGCGCCAAAACTTTTGGTGGCCGCAGCCAAGATGGGGGCTTCTGACCGTGCAGGATTTTTCCTTTGTCACGACCGTGACGCGTGTGCCTGAAAGTGTGGTGACGGGCATTACAGATCTCGATATCGGGCCGTCGATGACGCTTTATGCGACCAGCCGGTCGGCCGGTGTGACTTCCGAGTTTGCCTTGTCCTCCACAGGTTCCGCCAGTTTTGATGCAGATACCAACCTTCCCGCCGAGATCGCACAGATCGAGATTATCGAGATCGACGGGCAGCCTTACGCGCTGGCAATAGGCCCCGGACTTGCCGACCAAATTCTTTGGCCGATTGGCGCCAACGGCAGCTTTGGTGCGGCCTTTAGCCTGCCCACCGATGCCGGTGCCGTTGCCGGTTTTCGCGACATTGCCGGGTTAGCGATTGATGGGACAACCTTTGTCTACGGCATCGGCTATACCGATGTGGGACTTTATGCTTTTCAGGTGAACTCGCCCACGACCCCGCCGGCAAATGCGCAGTCGAATTTGGCGCCCCCCGTGCTCGATGGCGTCTCGCAGGTCGATGCTGCCGAAGTCGGCGGCGCCAAGATGCTGCTGACCGTTTCTGCCGACGGGCGCACGCTAAGCAGTTACCTTGTCGCGGCGAACGGATCGCTCACTTTCGGCGACAGCACAGGTGCTGCTGACGGGTTGGGCGTTGCGGGCATTACGGAGGTGCGCCATGTCAGCCTGCCCGACGGCGATTACTTGGTGGCCGCCGCGCGCGACAGCTCATCGCTTAGCGTCATCGCGATTGAGGCGGATGGCAGCCTGACACCGGTCGACCACATCACGGACGATCTCGGCACCCGCTTCCAAAACGTCACAGCACTAGCCACCGAAAAAATTGGCGACCGGGTGATCATCGCCGCTGGCGGCGCCGATGATGGGGTCAGCCTTTTCGAGCTTTTGCCCGGCGGGCGTCTTCACCACAGGCAAACCCTTGTCGACGATGCCGACCGCGCGCTGGCCAATATCGGCGCGCTTGCATTGGAAGAAACCGCGGACGTTCTGAATCTTTACGCCGGCAGCGCCACCGAGACCGGCATTAGCCATTTCAATCTCTCCACCAGCGATTGGACAGTGACCTGGATCGGCGATGGCGGCGAGGATTCTGTTTCCGGCGATGCCCAAGACCAGGTCCTCTGGGGCCGGGCCGGCGATGATTGGATCGACGGCGGCGACGGCGCTGACGTTCTGATGGATGGCTCCGGCAATGACACGCTGACCGGCGGGGCGGGCGCGGATTATTTCGTGATGTCCAACGATGGCGACACCGACACGATCGCCGATTTCACCGTTGGCGAGGACACGATTGACCTCTCTGGCTGGACATTTTTGCGCAATGCCAGCCAGATCACGTTCACCGCCACCGCTCAGGGCGGCCGCATCGCATATGGCGATGATGTACTGGAGATCATAAGCCAAAACGCCCAGCCTTTGACCGAAGCGGGCATTCTGATCGACGGCACCTTCAATGTGACGCGCTTTCCCGTCGGAAACCCGTCACAGGGCAATGACATCACCGGCACGACCAATGCCGAAGCGCTTGTCGGCGGGCCCGAAGACAATGTCATCGAAGGTCTTGCAGGAAATGACACATTGCGCGGCGGCGCGGGCGATGACGTGCTCGCGGGCGGATTGGGGGCCGACCTTCTCGACGGCGGTGTTGGCGAGGACACCGTCAGCTTTTCCGATGCAACCCAAGGCTTGCGCATCGATCTGCTCTCGGCCTCGGCCAATACAGGCGAGGCATCGGGTGATGTATTCATCGACGTCGAACATATCGAAGGTACCGCGTTCGATGACAATCTGCGCGGCAGCGACCTCGGCAATCGCATCAAAGCTGGATCGGGCAATGACCTGGTCTTTGGCCGCCAAGGCAATGACACGCTGGTCGGCGATGGCGGCGCGGATACGCTGATCGGGGGGACGGGCGGCGATACAATCGATGGCGGTCAGGGGATCGACCGGGTCGCCTATTGGACGGCCAGTGGTGCCGTGCGCGCCGACCTGCAAACCGTGGCGAACAATACCGGTGAAGCTGCCGGCGACAGCTATGCATCGATTGAAAATCTGCAAGGCAGCGATTTCAACGATGACCTGCGCGGCGACGGCTTTGCCAACCACATTTGGGGCGGCAAAGGCCGCGATCAGATTGCCGGCCGGGATGGCGATGACACGCTTGATGGTGGTGACGGTGATGATCTGCTGATCGGCGGGGCCGGTGCTGATTTGATGATCGGCGGGGCCGGGCGTGACCGCGCCGCCTATTGGACATCGACAAGCGCCATCGTTGCGGACCTGTTTTATGCCGAGTTTGGCACAGGCGATGCAACCGGGGACACATTCACCAGCGTCGAGGATTTGCAGGGCACCAATTTCAACGACAATTTGCGCGGCGATATGGCCGGCAACTCGATCTGGGGCGGCACGGGGATCGACACGATCTATGGTCGGGGCGGCAATGACATTCTTTATGGCCAGGACGGCAATGACGTTTTGTTGGGTGGCACTGGTGGCGATGTTTTAAATGGGGGCGCTGGCATCGACCGGGCCGCGTATTGGACGGCCGCAAGCGGCGTGCGCGTGGATTTCTTCTCACCCGGCAACAGCACGGGCGAAGCGGCCGGTGACACATTCACCGATATTGAGGACTTGCAGGGCACGGCGTTCGCCGACGACCTGCGTGGCGACAATGCATCGAACCGCATCTATGGCGGCGCACAAGATGACGTGCTGCACGGACGAGGTGGCGCGGATGAGCTTTATGGCCAGGGTGGCAATGACACGTTGCTCGCCGGGTCCGGTGCTGACCGGATTGATGGCGGCACAGGCATTGACCGGGCGGCGTATTGGACCTCTAGCGCGGGTGTCACGGCTAGCCTTGCTTCGCCTGCGAGCAATACCGGCGATGCGGCCGGTGACGTCTATATTGATATCGAGCACCTACAGGGCACAAACTTCAATGATGATCTGGAGGGAGACGCCAGCGCCAACACGCTCTTTGGTGGCTCCGGCAATGACACTCTTGCGGGTGGTCTTGGCAATGACGAGCTGCGCGGCGGCGCCGGCGCGGACGAGTTTATCTTTTTGTCGGGCAATGACAGCGTGACCGATTATGCAGCGGGTGAGGCGCTTGTCTTCGATCTGGCACCAGCAAGTGGGCTGGATGCGCAGGACATCCTGAACTCCGCCCAGGCGAGCGGCGGCGGGACGTTGATAGATTATGGCGCCGGCACCGTCTTTCTCGATGCAACCGCGCCCGGAACGCTGTCGCTCGGCGATATCAACGTTATCTGAGGATCAGACGGTTTCGGACAAGAGCTGTCCCAAGACCGTGATGCCTTCCCCCGGCCAAAGCGCAATCCGTTCTGGTCCGCCCGGCATTGGCGGCGCTTCTTGAAACAGAACTTCCCGGTCAAAATACCGAGACGCGATGGCCGCGTAGTCGTCGGCATGTTCGTCAAGCAGACTCTGGGCCGTGGCGAAGGTCATCAACTGGCGCGTTCTGTCGCTATCGTCTGTTGCCAGGATGCGCCGAACCAGCGTGACTTTTGCCGAATTGGGGTAAGGTGCGCGCTGCACATGGTCGATGGCGGCCAATTGCCGACGTGACGGCGAAGCATTCACCCGGTCGCCACGCGGCCTGAAACCACTAAGCCCCTTTGGGTCAAGACCAAACGTGGCCAGGACGTCGGCGACGGTATCGGTGACGCCGTCTTGGCCATAAAGCCTCACATCCATCGCGGCATGCCCGAACGCATCCGCCCACCGTTTCAACAAGCGCGAATAGACGAAGTAATGGGCCAGGTTTTTCCGGATGTGATCGATAAACGCGTCGACATTTGGGGCCCAGGGTGGGCTCGCCTGGCTCTTGATTGCCTGACTAAAGAGCGAGTTGACCCAGTGATCGTGGCGCCGCAGGAACACTAAGATTCGTACGTCTCGGCCGCTGAGCGCGCTTGCCAGGCTTTCAACATCGCGGACCTCGACGAAGAACTCTGAGCTTATGATCGCTGATTTCGCGCTGCTGCCGTCGATTTCGTGCAAAAGCGCACTGGCGAGCTCCGGCCCGCCGGAGCCGCTGCGAAACGCATCGCTCAGCTTATAGTGCAGGCCTGCGCCCGCGGAGCGGCTGCCGAGCCCGGTTTTGGGGTAAAGCAGGCCGGCACGCTGCAGCGCAGCCCGGTTTTGATGCAGGGTCTTTTGAAGCGCTGTGGTGCCTGTCTTGTTCATTCCGATATGGATGGTCAGCGGCGTCGTCATGCGGGCACTCCGATCAGGGCGTTGGTGGCAAGCAAGGCTTGATGATGCGCAATTGCGTCGTCGATCCGGTCGTAGAAAGCGATTTGGCCGTCACACAGGACGATCCCGGCAGTGCAGAACTCCTGGATCAGTGGCATGGAATGGCTTACCACCAAGGCGCCTGCGCGCTGCATTCGGGCATGAAATACTTCCGCCGAGCGGGCGCGAAAGGCGCCATCTCCGACCGACGTCACCTCATCGACCAAATAGGTATCGAAGGGGATACCCATCGAGACACCAAAGGCCAGACGAGACCGCATGCCGGATGAATAGCTGCGAAACGGCAGGTGGAAATGCTCTCCGATGCCTGCGAAATCCTGCACGAAATCAACCAGCTCATCGGTGTCGACGCCGTAGATGCGCGCGACGAACCTGGTGTTTTGCGCGCCTGTCAGATCGGGGTGGAATGAGCCTGCAAATCCGACCGGCCAGGAAATTGTGCCGTCGGACACAACCTCTCCCCGCGTCGGCTCCATAATGCCTGCAATAATACGCAGGAGCGTCGTCTTGCCGGAGCCGTTATGGCCCAAAAGCGCAACCGAAAGGCCCGTGTCGAGCGCAAGGTTGAGATCGGAGAACAAAACCCGTCGCCGTCCGGCCATGTAGAATTCTTTGCTGAGATTGCGAAGCGCGATCACCGACGGTCTCGCAATGCATAAGCGACCAGGGTCAGGACTGCCCAGGCAAGAAAGAAAAAACCGCCGACCAGCACGAGCAGCAACTCTCGCTTCGGGTATTTCGGGGACTCTGCCAATGTCGGCCGGATATGCGCGGCGAGGTAACGCGACTGCCGTTGCGCGTCGGCAAGGGCGACATCGTAGGTCGCAAGCGCTGCGGTATACGCCTCTTGCGCAAATTCCAGATCGACCGACAGACGCTCAAACTCCGCCACCAGATCGGCAAAAGCCGTGCCGTCGCCAGCGGTGCCAATTACGGCGCGTTCCGCCTCGATCCTGTCTTCGATGACCGTGATGCGTCGTTCCGCCTGCTCGATCCGCGGGTCATTCTCACGGGTCGTCTCGCGCAACAGGTCCAGCTCAATAAGTGTCTCCGCCAGTTGCGCCTGCAGGGTTGTAACCAACCCCATTTGGCCCTGTGTATCGATTGTAGGATCGACGATTTGCGTGCGGTTGCGATAGGCCGTCAGCGCAATGCGCGCGTCGCTCAATCGTTCTTCGGCACGATCTCGTTCTTCGCGGGCATAGCGGATTGCGTCCTCGCGCGCGATGGCAGATAGCTCGTTGATCATGCGACTTGAATCACTGGCAATTGCGGTTGCGATGGCTTGCGCATCGCCGGGGTCAAAGGCCAGTACGCGGATGTCGATCAGGCCGGTGCCCGAATCGTAACCAATTCGAACCATGCGTTGCCAATGGTCGACCAAATCCTCAATCGTGCCCGGTGCGTGATAGGCAAAAACCGGATCCAGCTCATGGCTCACCCGCGACCAGATTTCCCGCAATCCAAGCTGGGCATCCAGGCGCTGCACCAATTCCTGGCTCTGCAAAAAACTGTAAAGGACATCCGCATCGGCGGTTGACGAGCTGGAAAGGTCCGTAATCCCGCCCAGAAGCTCGATCGCGGAGCCGCTTTCCTCGGTCCGCACGGAAAACGCAACACGGCTGGCATATTGATCGGCCGCGCGCGAATAGAGGTACCAGGCCGCGAAAGCAGATGGCAGCGCAACCAGGGTTAAAAAGGACAGGATGGCCATCCAGTGCCGAGCGCGTTTGCGGGCTGGACCGGCCACGGGAAAGTCGAGCGAACGGGCTGCTTCGACGGGACGCAGCGCGGGTCTTTTGGCACCTTCGGACCCAATGACTGGGTTTGCGCTGGTCATGTCGATCTCCCCGATGTGAACGACTCAGTAACCGTGTTTCGGTTAGCCAGTGGTCTAGTCAGCGTTGGTTAATTTTTCCCAACCGGAGGTCTCCATGGCATCCTTGCCGATCCGCTCGAAAAACCCCATGCGCTACCGCCGCACTTGGCCGGGCATACGTGCGACATCAGCCCTAATTCTAAGGGAGATGAGCGTCAGTTACGGCCGATCGCCCGGCGGATATCTTTGGGCCGTTCTGGAGCCTGCAATCGGCATCTTCTTGCTCACCTTTTTGTTTTCATTGGCGTTCAGAGCGCCGCCGCTCGGCATCTCATTTCCACTCTTTTATGCAACGGGGCTGGTGCCGTTTCTGTTCTACGTCGATCTGTCGACAAAACTTGCCCATGCGCTGAAGTTTTCGCGCCAATTGCTCGCCTATCCAACGGTCACGTACACAGACGCACTTTTGGCGCGGTTTGCCCTGAACACGATCACGCAGCTTTTGGTTGGCTATCTGATCTTTGCCACGCTGCTGACGCTCTTTTCAACGCGCGCGGTACTTGATCCGGGCGCGTTGGCGCAGGGCTATCTGATGGCCGCCGCCTTGGCCGTGGGCGTCGGTGTGATGAATTGTGTTCTTGTCTCAATGGTACCTGTTTGGGCGCAGATTTGGGGGATCTTCAACCGTCCGCTCTTCCTTGTCTCCTGCGTGTTTTTTCTGTTCGACGCCGTCCCTGAGCCATGGCGCAGCGTGTTGTGGTGGAACCCGCTGATTCACATTGTAGGACAAATGCGGACAGCATTTTTCCCGACCTATGACGCAGCTTATGTCGAGCCGCTTTATGTCTACGGCCTCGCCCTCTTTTTGTTGGCGGCAGGCCTGGTTTTTCTGAGCCGCTATCACCGGGATATCATCCATGGCTAACGTAGAGATCGTGATGGGGGTGCGGGATGGCGCCGCGCATTTAAGCGCGCAACTGGCCTCGTTTTTGCGCCAAAGCCATAAAGATTGGACGCTTCTGGTCTCCGATGATGGGTCCGAAGATCGCAGCCATGAGATTGTCGCCGCGTTTGGCACCGATCAAGCGCAGGGGCGCGTTCGCCTTATCGACGGTCCGAAAACCGGGGCGGCAGCCAATTACCTCCATCTGCTCGCCAATGCCGACAAGGACGCCGATTTTATCGCACTGTCCGACCAAGACGATGTCTGGTTTCCCGAACGGCTCACTCGGGGGATCGACGCACTTAAAGTGTTATCCCGTGAAAGGCCCACGCTTTATGCCGCGCAGACAGTCTTGATCGACACAGATGGCTGGCCATTGCGGCATCGGACTGGGCGAGCCAAATCGCCAACTTTTTCCAACGCCCTTGTTCAAAACATTACCGCGGGAAACACGATTATGTTGAACCGTGGCGCGGCCGATCTGGCTGCACGTGCCCAGACGAGCCGAACCCCTCCGTTTCATGATTGGTGGCTTTATGCCCTGATCAAAGGGGCAGGTGGCCATGTTGTGATCGATCCGCAACCCGTTTTGGCCTACCGCCAGCATGGCGGCTCAATTTTGGGGGCCCATCGCGGATGGGCAGCTGGAGTGGCGCGCGCACGGTTGGTTGCAAACGGAACATGGCGGTCTTGGCTATCGGCACATCACCGCGCGCTTGAGAGCGTCGCCGCTGAGCTGACGGACGAAAATCAAACGCGGCTTGCCCACTTGCTGCACCCGCGCGTGCCACGCTTGGCCGCATTCGCCCGGGCACGCGTCCAACGGCAAGGGCATATCGGTACCGCAGCACTTGGCCTTGCAGCACTTGCGGGGCGCGCGTGAGTAAGAAACTGTTCAGGTTTCGCTGGTAGGCCAACCAAGCCGTTTAGCTGAGCCGTATCATGAGCGACGATCCAGAACGCCCGATTATCATCAAAAAGAAGAAGGTCGTCGGCGGTGGCGGCCATCATGGTGGCGCCTGGAAGGTGGCTTATGCGGATTTTGTGACCGCGATGATGGCCTTTTTCATGATGATGTGGCTTCTCAACGCAACGACTGAGCAGCAGCGCATGGGCCTTGCCGACTATTTCAGCCCGTCCATTCCGATCACGCGCGTTTCGGGTGGTGGTGACGGTGCTTTCGGCGGCGATGACGTCTTCTCAGAACAAACCATCGCGCAAGAGGGCACGGGCGCCACAAATGCGCGCCCGACCGAAGGTCGCCAGAACCTCGGCACCGTTGGCGCTGAGTACAATGATGATGAACAGGTGATGGAGGCGCTTGGCGATGCGCTGGCAGAAGCGGGCGGCGACGCGGCGGTCATTGAAACGATCTTGGAGCATATCCAGACACGGCTGACAGATGAGGGCCTCGTGATTGAGGTGTTCTCTCGCCCCGAGGCGCCCCTTTTTGATGCCAGCGGCGAGCCGATTTACTGGCTGCCGCTATTGGCCGAGGTTTTGGCAAGCTTGTTTGAGACCGTGACAAACCAAGTCGCGGTGGAAGCGCATGTGCCAACCGCACCACTTGTCCGCCAGTCGACAGACAGGTTCATACTTGCAGCTCAACACGCCATGCAAATGCGCGGATTGCTGGAAGACGGTGGTTTGCGCGCCAATCGGCTCGACCGTATCACAGGCCATGGTGACAGTGACCCGGTCATGGATGATCCGCTGTCGATCCGAAATGACCGGCTCGAGATCATCTTGCTGCGCGGGATTTATTGAAAGTTCAAGACTTTAAATCTCCGGCGCTTTTTACATGTTAGGCGCAACTTAAGCCCAACTGCCCATGTTTTGCCGCAAAGGTTCGGTGCAGCAGAAGGGTGCAAGCCATGACGATTTCTTCCTCGCTTAATGCCGGTGTCGCCGGTCTGAGCGTGAACGCAACTCGCCTCGCGACGATCTCGGATAACATCGCCAATGCCGGGACATATGGCTACAAACGGTCCATCGCAGAATTTCAATCGATGGTCATTTCAACCTCCAAGGGCAGCTATTCAGCAGGCGGTGTCCGGGTCACAACGTCGCGACTAATCGACCAACCTGGCGCTGTCGTCACAACATCCAACTCAACGGACCTGGCGGTCCGCGGCCGCGGCTTCTTGCCTGTCACCACGGGCAGCGCGGTGGACGTGACAACCGGCGAGTTCCCATTGTTTCTGACGACAACCGGTTCATTCCGAACCGATGCCGAAGGGTATCTGCGCACCTCAACGGGTGTGACGCTGATGGGCTGGCCAGCCGATCCGGACGGCACAATCCCGACATTTCCACGCGATACCGGCGCCGGGCTGCAGCCCGTGCAGGTCAACGTGAACCAGTTCACGTCAGAGCCGACAACCGCCATCTCGCTTGGCGTGAATCTGCCTGCCGTTGAAACGATCCCCGGTGCGCTCGGTTCCTCCTACGATCTCTCGATCGAGTATTTCGACAACCTTGGCACCTCCCAGAGCATTCTGACCACCTTCACGCCAACGGTTCCCGGCGCGGCGCCGGCATCGAACCAATGGAACATGGTGATGCGCGACAGCGCGAATGCCAATGCGGTCATCGGCGAATACACGATCAACTTCGATTCCAGCACCGCCGGCGGCGGCACGGTAGCAAGTGTGACGCAAGCCCCTGGTGCTGCCGGTGGCGCCTATGACCCTGTGACAGGTGTTTTGACGGTCGGCGCGCTACGCGGCCCGATTGACATCGATATCGGCGCTGTTGGCACCGGAACCGGTCTGACACAGCTATCAGATGCGTTCGCGCCTACGGCCATTCTCAAAGACGGCTCACCGGTGGGCAACCTAATCTCGGTGGAAATCGATGAAAACGGATTTCTCTACGCAAATTACGATATCGGCATCACCCGGACGGTTTACCAAGTCCCGCTGATCGACCTGCCAAACCCCAATGGGCTTCAGGCATTTGATGAACAATTGTACCGCCCGACCGCGGAATCAGGCAGCTTCTTCCTATGGGATGCAGCCGATGGTCCGACCGGCGACATCATCGGATTCGCGCTTGAGGAAAGCACCACAGACGTCGCCGGGGAATTGACCCAGCTTATCCAGACGCAGCGCGCGTATTCGTCGAATGCCAAAGTCATTCAGACGGTCGACGAGATGCTGCAAGAAACCACCAATATCAAACGATAAGGCGTTTCGTAGATGAGTATTTCAGTTGCGCTAAGTTCAGCGCTGTCGGGGCTTGCGGCCAACAGCCAGCGTGCATCCACTGTTTCGAACAACATCGCCAACGCAACCACCGAAGGGTACGGCGCCCGCACGGTTGTCACCGGCTCGATTGTGGCCGGCGGCGATGGCGTCGGCACACGCGTTGTCGCCATTGAGCGTGCATCCGATCCGGTTTTGATCAGCAGCAGGCGCCTGGCCGACGCCGATCTGGGTCGCTCCGGCGCTGGCTTGGACTTCTATTCCCGGCTTGAGGGTCTGGTTGGGACGCCGAATGATCCCGGCAGCCTGGCCGGACGCCTCGATCAGTTCGAAAGCAGCCTTGTCACGGCTGCCAACGCGCCAGACGCAGAAGCGGCCCTTGCCGGTGTCTTGTTCGCCGCGCAGACCGTGGCCGATCAGATGAACGTCATCTCGGACGGCATCCAGACGATGCGGTCGGAAGCCGACGGTGAAATCGCCAACTCTGTTGTCTTCATAAACAACACGCTCATCGAGCTCGACAAACTCAACGAACAATTGGTGCGCACGCGGGGCTTTGGCGGCAATGGCAATGCACTTTTGGACCAACAACAGGTTCTGGTCGACCGCATCGCCGAATTCATTCCTGTAAAAGAATACCGCGATCAAAGCGGTCGCTTGCGGCTTTATTCGACTGACGGCGTCAAGCTGTTGGACGGCAACCCGGTAACATTCGAATTCTCGCCGACGCGGATCATCGAGGCTGGGATGTTGCCCGGGGCGCCGCTAGGCACGCTGACAATCGACGGCAATACGATCCCGTCAACTGGCGGGCAAGCTGGTCTGACGGGTGGTCGTTTGATGGCGCTTTTTGACGTGCGCGATAACCTGGCCGTCGATGCTCAGACACAGCTTGACGGGGTCGCCCGCGATTTGGCCGAACGGTTTGAGGATCCCACGCTGGACGCAACTCGCGCGCCCACTGATCCCGGCCTTTTCACCGATCTTGGAGCGATAACAGACCCGCTGAATGAAGTTGGCCTATCTGGCCGGATCTCAGTAAATGCGCTGGTCAATCCTTCGCAAGGCGGGGCGGTCTACCGGCTGCGCGATGGCCTGGGCGCGGTAGCGCCGGGAAATGTCGGGGATGCCTCCCTTCTGCAGGGAATGTCTGACGCATTGACCGCAGGCCGGGTGACGGTCTCAGGCGGGTTTTCAGCGGCCGAACGCAGCATGACCGTTCTGAGTGGTGAGCTTTTGTCGATCTTTTCCGGCGAGCGGCAATTTGCTGAAGCCGGCCAAGGCTTTGCTGCGGCACGCCAGCAGACATTGGCCGAGGCAGAGCTGGAGCAAGGCGTCAACACAGATGACGAACTGCAAAAGCTTATCCTTGTAGAGCAAATGTTTCAGGCCAATGCACGCGTGATCCAAGTCGTCAACCAAATGTTGGATGAATTGCAGAGGTCCCTCTGATGACACAAGCAATCGGCGATCTCGCCCGGTTTATTGCAACCCGGACCCGCGTCGCGCAGGCCAGCCAGGACCTTGCGCGCACCACGTCCGAGGTCTCAAGCGGCATCAAATCCGACATCGGGGGGGCGCTGAAAGGCGACTTCACGCGTTTGACTTCGGTCGAGCGCGGCTTGCGCCTCAACGACAGCTACATGAACGGCGCCAACCTCGCAAAAGGGTTCTTTGCTGGCATGCAGAACGCACTTGGACGCGGCCAAGACGTGGTGGTGGAACTGGGCCCGCGGCTTATCTCGAATGCCGGAACAGGGCAGACATCACAGCTTTTGATTGTGGCAACCGAAGCCGAAAGCGGGTTTGAACAGTTTGTCGGCGCGCTCAACACCCAAATCGGCGGACGCAGCGCCTTTTCGGGCACTGCAACCGATGCATTGGCGCTTGTGCCGGCCGGGGACATGCTCGCCGATCTTGAATTGCTGGTCGCAGGCGCGCCCGATGCAGCAACCATGATCACACTCGTGAACGATTACTTCACCGATCCTGCCGGGGGTTATGAGACGACCGCCTACCAGGGCGATGCCGCGCCTCAGTCGGGCTACACAATCGGCGAAGGCAATCGTGTTTCGTCGGAAATCACAGCGCTCGATCCGGCCATTCGCCGCATCCTGAGCGGTTTAGCCCTGGGAACTTTACTGGCCCGTGAAGTAGGTCCGTTGGACCCGGAATCGCGATCTGATTTGGGCCGTCAGGCCGGCGAATGGATGCAAGAAGGCAATGACGCAACCACGCTTGTCAGGGCCGGCCTTGGCGTGTCTGAGGCCCAGGTCGATACAGCACTCACACAAATTCGCGCGACCGAAACAGCACTGGGGACGGCGCGTAGTGAGTTGATCGTGGCAGATCCATTCGAAGCAGCGATTGAGCTTCAATCAGTCGAGACGCGCCTTGAGACGCTTTACCTGATGACGGCGCGCCTCCAACGGCTGACCCTGGCGGAGTATCTATAAGATGATCGCGCGTTTCATTGCCCTTTGCCTTTTATGTGTTGTGAGTGCGGGTTCTGCGTCCGCGACACCGATCCGGATCAAGGACCTGGTCAGTTTTGACGGCGTTCGCGGCAATGATTTGATTGGCTACGGTTTGATCGTTGGCCTCAACGGAACTGGTGACGGTATCCGAAATGCGCCATTCACCGAAGAGATTATGACCAACATCCTGGAGAGGTTGGGCGTGAATGTCTCGGGCGAGCAGTATCGTCCGGAAAATGTGGCCGCGGTCATCGTGACCGCAAGCTTGCCGCCATTTGCACGCGCCGGCTCTCAGATCGACATCACCGTGTCGGCCATTGGCGACGCGGACAGTTTGCTTGGCGGCACGTTGGTAATGACGCCGCTGACAGCCGCGGACGGCGAAATTTATGCAGTTGCCCAGGGCAACGTCATCGCGGGTGGCGCGGCGGCTGAAGGGGATGCAGCCGCCGTTGTCCAAGGCGTGCCAACTGCGGGCATTGTACCGTCCGGGGCGCGTGTTGAACGCGAGGTTGCCTTTGATTTGGATACGCTGGCCAGCATCCGGATGGCACTCAGAGTGCCTGATTTCACGACGGCGGCGCGGATTGAGGGCGCGATAAACGGAGAGTTTGGCAGGCCCGTTGCCCGAATGCTGGACAGCGGAACGGTGGCACTTGATGTCGCCGCCACCCGTGCCGCATCACCGGCCCATGCCATCTTTCTTGTCGAAAACATCTTGGTTGAGCCGGAGATACGCGCGCGCGTCGTGGTCGACCAAAGGTCAGGCACCATTGTTATGGGCGACGACGTGCGCATTTCGCGCGTCGCGGTAGCCCAAGGAAATCTGACCTTGAGGATCGAAGAGAATCCGGTTGCCATCCAACCCAGCCCATTTTCGGATGGTGAAACCGTGATCCTGCCACGGACCGATGCCGCGATCGAGGAGGACCAGGGCACGCGTCTGGCAGAGATCCAGGCAGGAACCAGCCTGTCGGAGGTTGTCGCCGGACTTAATGCACTTGGTGTGGCGCCGCGAGATATGATCGACATCTTGAGCGCCATCCAGGCGGCCGGTGCTTTGCACGCCGAGTTCATCGTACGCTAGAAAAAGCGTTTTTCTTCAGCGCGCCCGCCGCGTACGGACCTTCGGTCTGGGCTCAAAGGTCGGCGCAGTCGGCTGTGCTGTCGCATCGTGTGACGGCGCGGGTTTTGCCGCCTTCTTCCGAATTGACGCCTTTACAGGTTTGTCCTTTTTCCCTGCGCGCATTAACCGCATCACCGCGCGCGCCTGCGGACCTGGCAGGCCGCGCAGCACTTCGCTACGGGTCCCGGCCGGTTGCGATTTAAGGATCAGTGCTAAGACCGCTGGATGTTCATCAGCAAGCCTGTCTGGATCAAGATAGGCCGCCAGCCGGCTACTGAGGGTCGTGACTTTGCGCGTTGACTTAGGGCGCGATCCAGGCTGCTGCATGGCCGGCCGCGCCTTTTCTTGCGGCGGTTTTGCTGCCGCACCGGTTTCCCCTTTGGAACTCGGGCGCCCCAACAAACCACTTTTGCGAAATCTCTCGATCAGAAGATTGCGGTGCCACGCTGCCGCATCTGGATC
Organism: Pseudomonadota bacterium; assembly: GCA_039191215.1. Lineage (GTDB taxonomy): Bacteria > Pseudomonadota > Alphaproteobacteria > Rhodobacterales > Rhodobacteraceae > HKCCE3408. The sequence continues at coordinate 46,124 of JBCCXT010000004.1, read as the reverse complement.
GAGCGCCGGCGCTTCTTGGCCGGAGATCACTCCCGCCCGGCGCAGATCTGCCATTTGCTCCTGTCCAAGCAATTCAGTCAGAAGCGCTGCCTTTCCAGCCCGATCGATCGTCGCACGTTTTGCCATATGGACCTCTCGTTTCTTCGATTAGAAATAGCTGCGGACCAGCGCGCCGGTCAGCAATGCCCACCCGTCGGCAACCACAAAAAACGCAAGTTTGAACGGCAGTGAGACAATCGCAGGCGGCACCATCATCATACCCATCGACATAAGCACAGCTGCGACAACAAGGTCGATGATCAGAAACGGCAGAAAGATCAGGAAACCGATCTGAAAGGCGCGCTCGACCTCGCTGAGCATGAAGGCTGGGATGAGTATCGACGCATCAGTTTCCGGGTTCGCGACCGTGCGCAAATCCGCCAGGCCAGCCAGCGTCTCACCGTCGACGCGCGCGAGCATGAATACCTGGAATGGCGCATAAGACCGCGCGATTGCCTCATTCACATCTATCAAACCGTCAAGCAGCGGGCCAATGCCCGCAACATAGGCCTCGCTGAATACCGGCGCCATTACGTAATATGTTAGAAACAAAGCCAAACTTACGATCAGCATGTTGGGCGGAGATTGCTGCAGGCCCAAAGCTTGACGCAAAATTGAAAGGACAGTGACAATAAACGGAAAGCACGTGATCATCACCGCCAATCCAGGCGCGAGGCTAAGCACCGTGATAAGTGCGATCAGCTGTAGCGTACGCCCGGTCAGCGAGCCGTTGTCGCCGAAATCGATCGTCAAATCCTGTGCCGACACTGCTTGTGGCGCTGCCAGCAACAAGACTAAAGGAACAAGGAGCGCGAGCGCCCTAATCGGCATCACCAAGGTCCACAACCTCGGTCAGCCGAACCGCAAGCTGGCCGGCTTGGCCGTCTTCATTCTCAATCAACTCGCCGACCGCGACGACCCGGTCACCGATCATGATCTCCACGGCATCGTCGATCCCGGTATCGAGCGGCAGAACGGCGTCGCGGTCCAATTCGAGCAATTCGGCAAGCGTCGGGGTGGCGCGTCCAACACAGATTCGCATTTCGATCGGCACGCCCCGGAGTGCCGCTCGGCTCTTGCTTAGATCAATCTCAGACATTCGGCCAATTTCCTTAGCGTTTTTCGGGGATTTCTGCGATCAGTCGTGCTGTGAACTGATCCAGTTCGGACGAAATTTGCTCGACCGCCGTTGTTAGATCGACGTCGCGCGCCTCTGATCCAAGCCGAAGAGAAACCTGCGCTGCCGAGAAACTCGGCTCCGGCCGAATACGAACTGACGTATCGTCGCGGAGATCGACAAGTTTGCGCAGGATTGGAACGACCTGGGGTGATCCCAGCAATTCTGCTTGGAGATCTGCAGCATCTTCGAGAAGCGGCATCAACTCCTTGGCAACCATCGCGCTCAACCCATCTGTTGCGAGCTTGGGCAGAAGCTGTTCGATGATTGCATCGATCACCGGTCGGATCGCAGCCAATACATCGCCCCGCGCCTCCTGGAATGTCAGCTCCATATCTTTGAGGCTTTGCAACAAATCGCTTGATACTGCCTGTTCTGATTTCACATTTTCGGCGTGGCAATCATCCCAGCCGCTTTTGTAGCCATCCTCGAAAGCAGCCGCTCTGATCCCTTCGATATCGATTTCGGGCTCGGTGGGGGGTGGCGGGACTTTGGGTTCTGGTTGTGCCTTTGGGGCACTATCGAAGTCTTCGAGTGAAATCCGGCGTGTCATCGCGTTGGCTCCTCGTCTTCTTCCATCCAACTGCGCAGTATCTCGACCGTTTCGGCTTCACGCTCTTGGATAAGGCGGCGCAGCCGATCGACGGGATCTTCGGGGCCGTCAAACCCACCGCCACCGCCATTGTCACTGGATGTGATAATCTCACCGTCCCAAGCAGGCGCACCGCCGCCATCCAATCCAGGCAGGCCAGGCAGGCCGCCGAAATCAAAGTCGTCGCCTGCGGGTTCTTCAGCTGGAGGTGGTGCAAAATCCGGCATGCCCGCGCCAACACCGCCGCCAAGCGCGCCGGCGCCTACAGGGGCCGGCAATCCGGCGGCTTGCGGGCTGACCGGTGCGGTCAGCGCTGGACGGATGATGCCAAAAACAATTGCCAGCGCGACAACAGCGAGAAGGACACCCCTCAGGAGTTGCGCGAGGTCCAAGGAAGAAAAAAGGCCCGGTCCAGAGGCTTCCGACACCACTTCGGGCGGGATTTCAAAGGCCATGGATCGAATTGTAACTTGATCGCCGCGATCGGCGTCGAAGCCGATAGACGATCGGACAAGCGCATCAAGCGCCTCCAATTCTTCGGCATCGCGCGGTTCTATTATTTCGGCGCCGTTTGCGTCGATACTGGCAAAGCCGTTGACCAGAACCGCCACGCTGATGCGGCGAATGCGCTCTGGCCCCGCTTCGATTTCCCTTTGAATTTCAGAGATATCATAATTCACCCGCTCGCGCGTTTCGGAGCCTTGTTCGGAAGATTCCGAGGCTCCGCCCGCAGCATCCCCATCCGGCAAATTCGACGCGACAGTAACTGAATCCCCGGCCGCATTTTGGCTGGTATTGGTCCGTTCTTCCGAATCGGTCGAGATCACAACACGACTCTCAGGATCGATGCGACGTTCTAGGATCGTTTCACGCTCAGAGACCAGATCGACATTTACTTCGACCATCGCGTTTCCGGGCCCAACGCGGGCCGTCAAAAGCCGCTCAATGCCTTCGCGCAAAGCAGCAGCGCGCGCCTCCGCTGCCGTTCCCGGCGCAGCAGCGGCATCGCTGCCTATTACATTGCCGCTATCGGCATCGATCACCGCGACATTGGTTGGCAACAGGCCCGGGACGGCCGACGCGACCATGAATTGCAACGCGCGCGCAAAGTTTTCCGGTATCCCGCCCGCGGCGGGCCGCAACGTCACGGAAGCTGTGACGTCGTTCTGGGCGGCAAACGGTTCCGAAGACGCGTTTGCGATATGCACACGGGCGGCACGCACCATCGGACTAGACAGGATCGTACGCGCCAATTCGCCTTCTTTTGCGCGCCAATAGGCGGCATCAAACATCTGCGCCGTGGTCCCGAAGCCAGGGAGCCCATCGAGCAATTCGTATCCGGCCGAACCGTTCGCAGGCAGCCCTTCGCCGGCAAGCGCCATGCGCAGTGAGTCGCGCTCGGCCTGATCAACAAAGATCGACTCGCCGCGCACGTCATGGGCGACGCCGCGCGCCTCAAGCGCGGCCACGACTTCGCCGGCCGCCGCCGGATCTAGACCTGAATAAAGTAGTGCCATGCCAGGCGTGGACGCAACGCGCGCAAGGATCACAACAATGACCAGCAGCGCCGCAACGCCGCCTGCGATCATCGCTTTCCGCCGCGCGTCGATCGTCGTCCACAACACAGACAGCTGTTGCACCTGGCACCTCTGATTCCGGGACCATTCTGGCCCGCTCTGCACCGCAAATAGCGCCGGGTCGCTTAACATTCGGTTAGTCCAGATTCGGGTAAAAGACTTTACATCCCAACCAGCAGGAGAGCTGACGCATGTCCGCTGAGGCTGACCCAGAAATTGACGTCCCGCCTAAGAAGAAGGGCATGCTTATCCCGTTGATCGCAGGATTGCTTTTGGCCGTCATCGGCGGTGGCGGCGGGTTTTGGGCAGCAACGTCGGGTCCGCTTGCAGGCTTGCTCGGCGGCTCCGATGAAATGTCCGGTGGCGGCGACGGCTATGACATGGAATCGGATGAATACGGCGATGCGGACAGCTATACGCCGGTCGCTTTTGTGCCGCTGGAAACCGTGACGATCACGCTCAGTCCCAACAGTTCCAGCCGTCATTTGATCTTTTCCGCGCAGCTTGAAGTTGCCCCGCAATACGCCGATGAGGTGACTACGCTCACGCCGCGCATCCTTGATGTGCTGAACAGCTATCTCCGAGTTGTGTCGTTGGACGAACTGAGCGATCCGAGATCGCTGTCGCGATTGCGCTCGCAGATGCTGCACCGCATCCAAATTGTCACCGGCGACGGCCGTGTGCGCGACCTTCTCATTACCGAATTTGTGGTGAATTAAATGGAAAGCCTCTTGCCGGTTCTCTCAGATGTCATGCTTTTCGTCGCAGCCTTGGGCGCGGCGATGTATTGCATGGTTTTATCCCGCCGCCTGGCGCGCCTGAATTCCGTCGATAAAGGGCTGGGCGGTGCAATTGCCGTTTTGTCCGCGCAGGTTGACGACCTGACCAAGGCGCTCTCTGACGCCCGCAGCGGCTCTGAGGCAACGGCAGAAAGACTGACCACGCTCATGGCCGAAGCGGAAACGTTGGGCAATGAGATCGAAGAAATGCTTGCCGTCTCCCATGATCTCGAAGCCGAGGCGGAGCCTGATCCCGCGCCAGAGCTTGAGCCCGAGGCAACCGTCCAATTCGGCTCCCGACGCGTGCGCGAAACGACCGATGCGGACGCGACGCCTGTTTTCCGCCGCAGCGCCGCGAAAGAGGCCGCTGAATGAGCAAAGCGGCAGGAAACCGGGGCTGGCGCCAGCGGGGCATCTTGCTTTTGCTGTCCCTATTTTTCATCGGCTCCGGCGCGTTGCGGTTTGGAAGCTTCGATTTTGCTTTTGCCGCGACCGGCGACGAGATGGTCGAGATGATGGAAAATGGCGATCGCGGAACACCTGATGTCTCCTCCATTGAAGTGGCCCTTGCCGCGATCGAAGGCCGCGCGGAAGCACTGGATGCGCGCGAAGCTGCACTCGCGGAACGCCAATCGCAACTTGACGCTGCTGAGCGGCTGGTTCGCGATCGGTTGGCCGAGCTGGAAGACGCCGAGGCCAGACTGAATGAGCTTCTGTCAATTGCTGATACGGCTGCAGCCGATGACGTGAGCCAATTGATCTCGTTTTACGAAGCCATGGACCCCGATGACGCGGCCGAGCTCTTTGCCGAAATGGATGCGAGCTTTGCGGCTGGTTTTCTGGCCCGCATGCGGCCGGATTCCGGTGCCGGTATACTTGCCGAGCTTGCACCAGACCAAGCCTACGCCATCTCGGTGATCCTTGCGACGCGCAACGCGGATGTTCCGCGGTCCTCCGAGGGCGAAGCGCCTTAAACGCCCATTCTGTAGGAGCCTTGAATGTTTGGAATCATCGGTATCGTCATCGTTTTCGCGATGGTCTTTGGCGGCTTCATCTTGGCGGGCGGTAAGCTTGGACCGATCTTTGCCGCTCTGCCCTACGAGATGATGATGATCGGCGGCGCGGCAACGGGCGCTTTTATCATCTCCAACGACACGGGCGACATCAAACATACCCTCAAAGACCTCGGGAAGGTCTTCAAAGGCGGCAAATGGACCAAAGACGATTACCGCGACTTGCTTTGCTTATTGTTCGAATTGGTTCGTATGAGCCGCCAAAATGCCGTGGCACTCGAGGCGCATATCGAGGGGCCGGCGGAGTCCGATATCTTTACCAAGTACCCCAAAATCCTTGCTGACAAAGCGGCAGTGGAACTGATTTGCGACACGCTCCGCTCCGCATCGCTTAACTACGACGACCCGATACAGGTCGAAGAAATTCTCGAAAAGCGGCTCGAACAGCAATATCACCACAATGCCCATTCTGGACATGCGCTTCAAACCGTCGCGGATGCCCTGCCCGCGCTTGGGATCGTCGCGGCCGTGCTCGGCATCATCAAGACGATGGGCTCGATCGATCAGCCGCCCGAGATCTTGGGTAAAATGGTTGGCGGCGCATTGGTCGGAACCTTCTTGGGCGTGTTTTTGGCCTATGCATTTGTCGGCCCGTTCGCTGCCCGCGTCACAAATGTGATCGAGCAGGATCATAACTTCTATAAGATTATTCGCGAAGTGCTGGTTGCGAATTTGCACAACCACGCAATCAACTTATGTATCGAGGTCGGAAGGCAAAATGCACCGAGTGGGATGCGGCCAAATTTCAATGAGCTTGACGAGGCGCTCAAGAGCCTGAAACAGGGTCTGCAGGCAGCCGCATGATGCGAAAAGTACTGGTTGCGGCAGGATTTGTGGCCTGGGCAGCAGGCGCTTCCGCGCAAGGCACGATCCGTTCGGGCGAGCACGGAGACTACACCCGGATCGTTGTGCCGATTGGGTCGGACCGCGATTATGAACTGCGCGGCACAGGCCCTGTGCGTCAGGTGATCTTAACGCCTCCAGGATCATTCAATTCCAGTCGCGTATTTGATACATTGTCCACCGGGCGCTTGGCGGGCATCGACAGTGACGGCGATGTCACGTTGGAACTTGGATGCCGCTGCGAAATCGAGGCATATCGATTTGAGAACAGTTTTCTGGTGCTCGATATCTACGATGTGCCGGAACCTGCGGTCGAAGAAGTATCGGCAATCCTTCAGCGTCCAAGCGTTGAGGTCTTGCCACAGCCAGCCGGCGCACCCACGATTGACCGCGTCGCATCAAATGGCACACCGTACCGACCGCAAGAACCGTTGGACCTGGCCCTGTTGGCGCCCGGCCTTACAACATTGCCGCGATTACGCGCATTCGACCAGCAGCCATCGGCCGCCGCGCCGGAGACGGCTGGCGATATGGAACCGATGATGGTGGCAACCGATGAAGGCGCGGAGCCTCCGGTATCCTCCCGCGATGACATGCAGCCCGACTCTGACATGGTTGATATGATGATCGTTGAGCCAGCCGCGCCAACCTCGGAGCCAGACATGCCCACAATGCCGGCTGAGCCAGTGGAACCACCGGAAGAGATCTCTCAAACCGCCGCGGCACTTGCGGAACAGCTTGCACGGGCCGCCGCGGCAGGCCTTCTGGAAACCGCGGCGACCGAGCCATTGGGCGCGGCTGATCCGCCGGCGCCAAGCAGCCCTGCCGACGAAGACATGGCCGACGAGGTGCCCGAAGCCGCCGATCCGACCGGCCTCCCGGTGCGGGCGGCAAATGCCTTCGATGTCGCAGGAAACCGGGAGGGCGCACTTGCGGCGCTCACCGCGGCGCTGTCATGTGCCCAGCCAATTGGCGACATTTCAAACTGGTCGTCGGGCCTAGGGTTTGAGCATGATCTCGGCGCCCTGCGACAGGCTGCCTTTGACGGCAACGGCAACCTGATTGCCGGGCCGACAATCGATCTTGCGCGGCACTATATTTTCCACGGTTTCGGCGCGGAAGCAGAGGCATGGCTGCTGCAATTGCCCGATCCGCCCGAGATTGAATTAGCGATGGCGCGGTACCTCGATAACCGTCCAGGCCCAAACTTTCCGACAGTTGAGACATTGGCGCTGTGCACGGGCCTAGACCTTTTGTGGCGGTTCGTCGACGCGCCGGAATTTCCCGAGCTGTCAATGACCCAGCGTCAAGATATGCGGCTGGCGTTTAACGCTTTGCCGCTTGGATTGCGACGGCTACTGGGCCCGGATTTTGTGCGCCGCCTGTCCGCCGAGGGCTACACCAATGACGCCGCCGAAATTCGCGAAGCGTTGGAGCGGGGGCCGACGCTCGACGCTACCGAGGAGCTACTGCTCATCGTGGAGACCTCGCCCGATCCGGCATCTGCCGCGCGCTCTGCTGCGTTGGAAGAAACGCTGCAGGTGGCCGGCCCAGAAATCCCGCGCGTGATGCGGGAGTATTTGACCTCGTTGCGCGAAACCGGTGATCTGCCCGGCCCAGATCAGGTTCAGGCGGCCGAAGCACTATTGCGCGAAACGCCCCCTGATTTTGAGTTGGAATCGCTTTGGTACGAGGTTCTTCTTGCTCATGCGCGATTGGGCGACAGTGACGCCATGTTTCGAACGCTGTCCGACTTTCCAGAAGGCAATCGCGCGTTGCGCGGCGAGATTGAAACCGCGCTTATGGAAACCCTGCTCGAAACGGACCAAGATGCGGTGCTTGTTGTGATGGCAACCCAGTTAAGTGCCGATCCAGCGGGAATTCTTCTGCCCCGAAATACCCGAATTGAAACATTCGACGTGCTGATGCGACTTGGGCTCGCAACATTGGCCGAGCCATTCAGAACCTCCGCCCGACCGATCGAAACATCGACGCCGGTCACAGGACAAAACTGGGCTGCTGAGGCAATCGGCACCAACAGTCCGGCCGCAGACGTTGCGCGACGCTTGGCACAAATCGATGCCGGAGACGGGCCGATTATCGATCCGGAAAACCCAGATACGGTGCGCGCGGCACTCGATGACAGCCGCGCGATGCGCGACGCACTTTCAGACCTGCTCGGACCGGGCGCGGCTAACTGAAAACTAACCAACTCTACCTTAGAAACGGCAATAGAAAATCCCGCAAGAATTGCCGGAGGAAAGATGAGCTGCCTTAGTCTATCCCGTTGTGTATCCTACGCTATCTTTGCAGCACTCTGGATCACAGCCACCCCAACCTTTGCCTCTACTCCCGAAAGCGCGCTGGCCGCGATCTGCGATCGCGCCGCTATCCGCGCATCGCGTGAAATGGGCGTACCACAACCCGTCCTGTTGGCCATTACGCGGACCGAAACGGCCCGCTACGGCACACCTTGGCCCTGGACCGTGAATATGGAAGGGACGGGGCATTGGTTCGACACGCGCGCGGAAGCAGAAGCATTCGCCGCCCGCAGGCATTCCGCAGGCGCCGTCAGTTTCGACGTTGGCTGCTTTCAGATCAACTACCGTTGGCATAACGAGCATTTTGGCTCGATCACCGAAATGTTCGACCCCGATGCCAATGCCCGTTACGCGGCGCGTTTCCTCATCGAGCTATACGCCGAATTTGGCTCATGGGACGCAGCGGTTGGCGCCTACCATTCCCGGACGGAACGCTACGCAGCGCGCTACTTGCGCATCTATCACGGGCATTTGGAAACACTGGGGGCAAACCCGGTTATGCCAGCACCGGCGTTGAGCGCCAGGCCGCAGGTTGCCTCGGTCAATACCTACCCGTTGCTGCAAGCCGGTGGCACGACATCACTTGGATCTCTGGTTCCACAAACCGGGTCCGCTCGGCCCCTTTTCGGGGCCACTCCATGAGCGTGACGGAGCGGTTCTTTCAACCGACCATCCTTTTTGCCATCGCGTTGATGACGGTCATCGTGATGATGATCCTGCCGGTGCCATCCTTCATCGTGGATGTCGGCCTCGCCGCGTCTTTTGGCCTTGCCATCCTGATCTTCACGGTCACGCTCTTTATTGAGCGGCCCCTGGACTTCTCCGCGTTTCCGACCGTCCTTCTCGCCTCGTTGATGCTGCGCCTGTCGCTGAATGTGTCGTCCACCAAACTCATCATCGGTGAAGGGCATACCGGCACGGGCGCCGCGGGCGGTGTGATCGAAGGTTTTGCGAATTTTGTGATGGGTGGCAGCGTCTTAATGGGCCTCGTGGTCTTCTGCGTGCTGCTGATCGTGAATTTCATCGTCATCAACAAGGGTGCCGCACGCATGGCCGAAGTCGGCGCGCGTTTTGCCCTTGACGGGATGCCCGGCAAACAGCTCGCCATCGATAGCGACATGGCCGCTGGCGCGATCAGCCATGCCGAGGCGAAAGCACGACGCGAACGCGAACAGGCGGAAACGACCTTTTTCGGATCGCTCGATGGTGCATCCAAATTTGTCAAAGGTGACGCAATCGCCGGTCTGCTCATCACGGTGCTCAACCTGGTGATGGGCCTTGTAATCGGCACGGCGATCCACGACATGCCGCTCGGCCGCGCCTTTGAGACATACGCGATCCTTACCGTCGGCGATGGGTTGGTTAGCCAAATCCCAGCCGTCATAATTGCCATCGCCTCGGCGCTATTGCTCGCGCGCGGCGGGGCAACAGGCGCAACAGATACAGCGCTTCTATCTCAACTCGGCAAACATCCCTCGGCGCTGGCAACCGTCGCCCTGCTTCTGGCGATCTTTGCGTTGGTTCCGGGGCTTCCTTTCGTTCCATTTGTTATGGGGGCCGGTGCCTTGGGCGTCGCGGCAGCATTCAGGTTTCGCGCCGGAGATGCGCCGGAAGAGCCCGAAACACCGGAAAAAGACGAGGTCGAAGCCCCTACGCCGTCCATGGGTGATGTGTTGGAGCTCGACGACATCCACGTTGAGTTTGCCCCCGATCTGGTCGATTTAGCGCTTGATCCAGCAACAGGTCTCGACGCCCGGATACGAAACATGCGCGATCACGTGGCGCGCGGATTTGGATTGATCCTGCCGGAGATCCGCCTGACCGATCGCGCCGACTTGCCGCGTTCGACTTATGTCATCCGCATCCTCGGAGTCGAGCATGCGCGGGCTAAACTCGACACCAATGGCATTTTGGTGCTCAAAGCTGGCGCCGACGACGCTTTGCCGCCCGGTGAGGATTGCGCCGAGCCGGTTTACGGCGCACCGGCCCGCTGGATTTCTGCGGGCGACCGCGACGATGCCGGCATGCTGGGTCTAACCACCGTGACACCGTCCGAGGTATTGGCGACCCATTTGCTTGAGGTTCTCAAACGCAACCTGTCGCGGCTGCTTAGCTTGAAGTCGCTGCAGCGCCTGCTGGATGCGTTTGTGGCGGTAAGTGACAAGGAACGCGCGGACGAGAACCGCCGCTTGCTCGACGAATTGGTCCCCGAACGCGTGCCGCTCGACTTATTGCACACCGTCTTGCGGCTGCTTCTGGCCGAACAGGTCTCCATCAGAAACCTACCGCTAATCCTGGAATCCATTGCAGAGATCAGGCCGTCAACGCCGCAGCCGGATCTGATCTGTGAACATGTCAGGCAACGGCTGGGCTTCCAGTTGATCGCTGACATTAAACGCGCCGATGGGACTTTACCACTCATCCAGCTTGCTGGCCAATGGGAAGAAATTTTTCAGGAACATCAAGGGCGAACGGATCAGGGGTTGCCCGATATCGCACTGCCGCCCGAGAAGTTCAACGCGTTGGCCAATGCACTAGGCGAAAAAGTCGCCTCCGCCTCAGAAGCCGGGACATACGCGGCCATTGTCACATCGGCCATGCGCCGCCGGTTTATTCGAACGGTCGCGCAAGCCCGCGGCATCGCCAATCCGGTCCTGTCGTTTGAGGAAATTGGCTTGGACGCAAAACCCGCTTTGGTCGGCATGGTTGCCGCGTGATCGAGCTGGCCGCGCAGGCGTTCTCGCTTAGTCAGACTTGGCTGACGGCCGCGATCGCGGTTTTTCTGCGTGTCGGTGTGACCTTCACCGTCTTACCCGGCGTTGGGGAGAGCTTCATTCCGATGCGGGTTCGCCTGGGTGCAGCACTTGGCTTTACGGTTATTGTCACGCCGGCAGTCGCACCTGAGTTGACCGCGCTTGCGGAAACGATGCCACCGGTGCGATTTTTCTTCACCGAAGCCGTTGCGGGTTTTCTGTTGGGCATCGGCCTTCGGTTGATTGTCATGGCCTTACAAATTGCTGGGGCAATTGCCGCGCAAGCCACGTCATTGGCACAAATTATGGGCGGCGCCTCGCCCGACCCACAACCCGCGATCGGCGGAATCATGTTAATCGCCGGCCTGGCCTTGGCGGTCGCCAGTGGGCTGCATGTGCATCTGACGCAAACATTTGTCTCAAGCTATGCGGTGTTGCCAGCCGGGGAGTTTCCGCTTGTCAGAGATACCGCCATGTGGGGCATCGGCCGGATTGGTTCGATTTTTACCCTGTCATTTTCTCTCGCTGCGCCGTTTTTGATCGCTTCGCTGCTCTACAATCTGATGCTTGGTGTCATTTCCAAAGCAATGCCGCAGCTTATGGTCGCCTTTGTCGGCGCGCCGGCGATCACCTGGGGCTCGCTCTTCTTGCTGTTCCTAACCTTGCCGTTTCTGCTGCAGATCTGGCATGACGCGCTGCAAGCGGGCCTCGCCAATCCTTGGGGGGATATCTAGGTGGCCCAGCAGGACGAGAGCGCCGAGAAGTCTTATGACCCAACGCCGCGCAAGCTGGAGGAAGCGCGAAAACGTGGCGAGATCGTTCGGTCTTCTGATCTAAACACCGCGATGGCTTATGGCGGGCTTTTGTTGGGGGGCGCTCTGTTTGGGCCCAGTCTCATCAATCAGTTTGGCAGTGTGTTGCAAGTGCTGATCGGTCAAGCCGATACGCTTGCGCCGGTATTGTTGTCACCCGGCGGCACTGGCATCGCTGCCGCGCCGATCCGTGCGAGCTTTGTGGTGCTGTTCGGATTTGTCGGCGTTCCGGCGCTCATCATTGTTGCGGCACTAATTGCGCAACGTGGCATTCTGTTCACGCCGTCCCGGCTTCAGCCAAAACTCTCCCGCGTGTCGCCAATACAAACGGCAAAAAACAAATTTGGAGCCAGCGGCCTTTTTGAGTTTGCAAAGTCGAGCACAAAGCTGGCGATCTACACGCTTCTCTTGGCGATGTTTTTAATTGGTCGCTCTGATGAGATCCTCGGCGCGATGCAGGCCAATGCCGGTCAGATTCTGGCTGAAATCGGTCGCCAGGCCAGGGATTTTCTGATCTTCGTCTTCGTGATTGCTTTGATCATCGGCGGTGTCGACTACCTCTGGCAATGGGGTGACCACATCCGCAAAAACCGGATGACGCGCAAAGAAGTGACCGACGAATCGAAGGAAAATGACGGCGACCCGCACCTCAAGCAGGAACGCAGGCAGCGCGGCACTGATATTGCGACAAACCGAATGATTGCGGATGTCCCAGACGCCGCAGTGGTCATCGTGAACCCCACGCATTACGCTGTGGCGTTGAAGTGGGATCGCGGCGCGCAGGAGGTTCCGGTCTGTGTCGCCAAAGGCGTCGACGAAGTTGCAGCGCGCATTCGCGAAGCTGCAAATGATGCGGGCGTGCCGATTTACCGCGATCCGCCGACTGCGCGTGCCATCCACGAAGTGATCGATGTCGGGGCACCGATCGCGCGGGATCATTTTCGTGCGGTCGCGGCGGCAATTCGCTTCGCTGATTTGATGCGCGAGCGTGCGTCGCGGCGGCTGAGATGATGGCCGTTGATCCTAGACTTGGCCAGCTAGCAGCGCTGGCCCGAATTCGGTCTGAGCGCAGCCTTGCCGATTTTGCAGCACATACAAGAGCTTGCGCCCAGATCAAAAGACAGATTGAGGAAGCCAATCTCACCGCGCGCGCAGCATTGGCGGATGCAAAGACGCCCGAGGCTGCCAGTCTTGCGATCGCGTATTCAGGCCATTGCCGCCAACGGCAGCTGAACTTGGCGCTGGAGTTGGCCCGTGCGGAGCTGAAACGGAAAGCCGCTCTCGCTGTCGCCGCTAAAGATGAAGGTCGAAAAATCGCGCTTAATCGCCTGCGCGATCAGGCGTCCTGACGCACGATATCGACGATCAATACGTCATTGACGGTTGAGCCCAAGACGTCGAATGCCGCGTCACGAAGCCCGCTGCGCAAAGGGTTCAACGATGTCGGCGAGGTGAAGGCGCCGTCGAACCCGCCCGCATTCGCATGGCTGAACATGACCCTGAGAAAGGCATCCCGCAGACGCGGCTCTCGCGTAAAAACGTATTCGGCCTGACCGCTTTCAATTTCAACTGTCAGTGACATCACCACGAGGGAGCGCACGGCCGCGTCGCGCACCACGGGCACGACAAATTGGTTGTTTAGGCGCACATATTCGAGGTTATCTGAGCTTCCGGGCTGCACGGGCGCGTCGGTTTCATAGCTGTCACTGGAGCCCTCATCGTCGTAGGAGCTCTCCTCTGCCTCATAGGTTTCTGCCTCACCGCCTGCCGCGTACTCGTCTGAAGCCATCTCTGCATCTGAGCCGCCCAGGACGATGCCAGCGCCGATGCCACCCCCAACGCCGAGAAGCAACAATACAATCGGGATGAGAATTCGCAGCATGACTAGGCCTCAGAAAGGTAGAATTATATCTGTTACTTGCTGCCCGTAGCGCGGTTGTTGGACATCGGAGATGTGCCCGCGACCACCGTAAGAAATGCGCGCAGCTGCGATCTTGTCATAGGTGATTTCATTCTGACGCGTGATGTCTTCGGGACGGACATAGCCGGTGATGGTCAATTCGCGCACCTCAAAGTTCACGCGCACTTCTTGCGTGCCTTGGATACGCAAAACGCCGTTTGGCAGAACTTCGGTGACGGTGGCAGCAACACGCAGCGTCAGCTGCTCGTTTCGGCTAACCGAGCCCTGACCCGATGATGCCGAAGACGAATTTATGCCCGCCGCATCCGCGAGTGTTGCCCCGTCCGGCAGACGATCATTGATCCGCTCCGGTAAGCCCAAAAGCGAGTCGATCGACAGATCCTCGGACCCTGAACGCGAGCGTCCTGTCGCATTGGAGATGTTCGCGCTGTCATCAATCTCGATCACGACCGTCATGATGTCGCCGCGCGATTGCGCCCGCCGGTCTCCGAAAAGCGATTGTCGCCCCGCGCCCCAAAGGGATGCGCGGTCTTGGCCGCGCAAGGCCCCGCCGCTATCGGGAAATGGTGCCGATGACATGGCGATCACTTCGGCACCTGTGCCGGTTGGGCTAAGCGGCGGCACTTGGCCCACCTGCTCCAGCCGCGAACAGCCGGCAAATGCAAAAAACGCAGCCGCCACGACCAGCCAAATTACCCGGTGCAAGCCCATGGTTTCCCCTCAGAAGGATGTGCCCACGGTCACAAGACCCGGGCCGGTTACGGTGCCAGTTACGGTGTTACGCGAGCCAAGGTTTTGAACGCGCAATCGATCGCCCAGGCCGGCACGATCCAAGGATCGGCCTTCGGTCACGATGAGCAGCCCGCCGCGTTCATATTGCAACGTCACGAGCTCATTGCGGTCGACAAGCGCGGGTTCTTGAAGATCGCCCGCGCGTACCGGGCGGCCCGGGTAAATATTGATGCGCGCTTCGCGCCCAATCGCGTCTTCCAAGATGGTCAGCGCGCCCGGCACCGTGCCATCGGCAAGCGCCACATCGGACGGATTGATAATCTGCTGGCTGCGAATGGTGCCTGCCGCGACGACAACATCGGCGCGGCCCGGAACACAAAGGCCCAGAAAGAACAAAATGGCGAGAAAGCGGATCATCGTCACGATATCAACGGATCTGCGTGGTCGCGCCGAGCATCTGATCGGCCGCGGTGATGACTTTCGCGTTCAGCTCATAGCCGCGCTGCGCCTCAATAAGATCGGTAATCTCGGCGACCGCATCAACCGAGCTTTCTTCGACAAAACCTTGGCGCAGCGTTCCTAGGCCATCCTGGCCGGGATTGGCCACCAAGGCCTGGCCGGACGCGGCCGTTTCTAAAAACAGGTTTGATCCGATGGCTTCCAGGCCGCGCGGATTTGAGAAGTTTGACAATGTGAACTGCCCCAGCAGCGTCGGCTGGACTTGGTCACGGAAGAACGCGTAGACTTCACCATCATTGTTGATCTCAATCGATCGCGCATCGTCGGGGATTGTGATGCCCGGCGTGACTTCGTAGCCATCAGAGGTAACGATAAGCCCATCGCCGGTCCGTTTCAGGGCGCCATCGCGGGTGTAAGCCGCCTGGCCCGACGGCAAGGTCACCTCGATAAAGCCGGCCCCTTCGATTGCCAGATCAAGTGTGCCGCCGGTTCCCATCACAGTGCCTTGCTGAAAGTTGACGGCAACTGACGACGGGCGCACGCCCAGGCCAAGTTGCACGCCTGTGGGCACCAACGTACCGTCGGACGCCGAAATTGCACCGGCGCGGGTGAATTGCTGGTAATGCAGATCGGCAAACTCGGCCCGCCTGGCGCTGTACCCGGTTGTGTTCATGTTGGCCAGGTTGTTGGAGATAACCTCCACGCGCATTTGCTGCGCGGCCATGCCGGTTGCGGCGATATCAAGCGCTCTCATCCATCAAATCCTTTAGGTTCGGGCCCCGACGGTGCGCAGAAAGCCACGCAGACGTTCGTCTTCTTGATCAAGGAAGCTTTGGCCAAGCTCATAGGCGCGCTGAACTTCGATCATGCGCGCGATCTGGGCGACCGGGTTGACGTTGGAATCCTCCAAGAAGCCCTGGAAAATTGAGTATTCAAGCATTGGTTCGACCCCGCCCGGCGCTTCAAACAGGACACCGGAGCGGTGCTGCAGATCCATCGCCTCGCGCGGCTGCCACAGGCCGATGACGGTTTGCGGCTCGCCATCCGCGCTTAACGTGCCGTCTGACGCGATGGAGATTGCGCGTGCATCAGGCGGGATGAAAATCGGCGCGCCGCCGGCATCCAACAGCCTGTAGCCGTCAGGCGTTACAAGTTCCCCGTTCGGGTCTGGAGTGAATGCGCCGGCGCGCGTCAGCCGCTCGCCCTCTGGCGTCTCAATCAGGAAGTATCCGTCGCCCTCAATCGCCAGATCAAACGGAGAGCCGGTGCCCGTCAGCGCGCCTTGCGCGTTTTGCACATGCCGGCCGATTGCATGCGCCATGGAGATACTCTCCTGACCTGGGCCCAGCGATCGGACATGTTCGGCAAAGACGACACCTTCGGCGCGAAACCCGGTCGTGGACAGGTTGGCGATGTTGTTCGCCACGGTCTGCATTTCCTGCAACAGTCCGCTTTGCCGGGTGAGCGTGGTGTAAAAGCTATTATCCATCTGTCAAAGCGCCTCTATCAGCGGGATCAGATGGGTCGTCCAATAGGCCGTGAGGCTTTCGGTCATGAAATTCATCGACAGCCAGAAGAC
Source organism: Pseudomonadota bacterium (assembly GCA_039191215.1). GTDB lineage: Bacteria > Pseudomonadota > Alphaproteobacteria > Rhodobacterales > Rhodobacteraceae > HKCCE3408. Next base: position 29,467 of record JBCCXT010000004.1, on the reverse strand, counting down.
AGCAACAATGGCCGCAAGCTTCGGTACAAATGTCAGCGTCATTTCTTGGATCGATGTCAGCGCCTGAAACAGACCGACCGCAACACCGGCGACAAGTGCTACGCCCAGAACAGGTGTCGAGATTTCGACCGCAATCCAAAGCCCCTGGCGCAGCGTGTCAAAAAAGGTGATCTCTTCTATCACACCGGCATCCTCAGAATTTCCTGATACGCCTCAACAACCCGGTCTCGGATTGTGACCGCGGTTTCCACGGCAAGCTCCGTCTGGGCTAAAGCGGTCACCAGGGCATGTGGATTAGCACCCGTTGTCATCGACGCGCGGGCAATGTTTTCGCCGTTTTGCACGGTCGCTGCGAGGCTTTGCATCGCCTCCTGGAAGACCTGCCCCGCGCCGGTATCGTTGGCTTGTGTTCCCAGATCGGGCGAAATGGGCGTGCTGGCGCGAGCCTGGTCATAGGCCTGGGTGGCGAAGGTTGTTCTCAAATCCATGGCTGTTACCGTCTCAGAAGATCACTAAGGGCCGAGGACATCTGGCGGACCTGGTCAAAGACCCGCAAATTGGCCTCATAGCTGCGCTGCGCTTCGCGGGCATCGGCAATTTCGACGACCAGATCGACGTTTGACCCGTCATAGCTGCCTTCCGGTCCGGCCATCGGGTGGCTGGGGTCGAAAATCGTCGTCAGGTCCGTCTGATCAAGCTGAACGCGGCCAAGCTGCACAGACCCTTCGGGCATAGTGTTTGCCGCGTAGGGCTCAAAACTTGCGGTTTTGCGGCGGTAACCGGGCGTGTCTGCATTGGCAATGTTTTCCGACAATAGCCGCAACCGCTCCGTCTGGGATTGCATCCCTGATGCGGCAATGCCCATCGTTTCGCTGAATCCGCTCATCTCATGCGTCCTTGTTGTTGTTAGCGGCCGATCGAGGTGCGCAGGATATTGAGCGCACTTTGATAGACGTTGAGCGCCCGGCTATGGGCCCGTTGCGCATCGACCGATGCGACCATCTCAAGCTCCAACGAGACCGAATTTCCGTTGGGCGAAAGCGGCGTTTTGGCATCAAATGTGCGGCTGAAATCGGCGCTGTTGAGGCCGTCGGGGCCCAAGCGGCGATAGATATCATCGAACGCAGCAATCGACTGCGCGCGGTAGCCCGGCGTATCTGCATTCGCGATATTCTGCGCCACGACGTTTTGTCGGGTCGCAGCGTGGCGCGCACGGGCGGCAGCGAGATCAAATATCTCGAGTGGTTCAAACATCGGGGCTTCTCCCTCGATCGGATACACCGCGGCTTAACGGTGATTCCTTTAGGAACGGTAAGGGCAGCGCCCGAAAGGAGCCCCTTGCATGTCGAACGACCTTTTCGCCCCGCTTGTCAGCCGTCTTCGCCGGATCGAACCGGTATGGACAAGCGGCGAGATCGTGGCGCTTTCACCGATGGGTGTGGAGATAGAAGGCCTGGGCCGGGTGGCAGCGCTTGGCGACGCGGTCGGCCTGCCCTCCGGGCTGACCGGAGAGATACTGAAGATGAGCGGCCAGCAGGCAGGTGTGATGGTCGATGGGCCGATGGAGGGTCTGAGGCTGGGCCAACGCGTGCGCCATATCGGCCCGCGCAGAATCGCGCCGTCAGACAGTTGGATCGGCCGTGTCATCGATCCGGACGGCAATCCGCTTGATGGCGGCCCACTTGACCCAGGCCCAGAAGACCGCGGTCTTGCTGGCAGCCCGCCAGCCGCGACCGAGCGGCGCGCCCTGGGCACACGCCTGGGCACAGGGCTTGCGGTGTTTGACACATTGCTGCCGATTGTGCGCGGGCAGCGCATCGGGCTTTTTGCTGGATCCGGCGTCGGCAAGTCGCGGCTGCTTTCTGCACTTGCGCGCGGGATCGAAGCGGATGTTGTTGTCATTGGCATGATCGGTGAACGCGGCCGTGAGGTTCGCGAATTCATCGAAGACGCATTGGGACCGGAGGGGCTGGCGCGCTCGGTTGTTGTCGCGGCAACCTCTGATCAACCGGCGCTGACGCGCGCGCGCGCGGCCATGACAACAATGGCCGTGGCAGAGCATTTCCGCGATCAGGGCAAACATGTCCTTTTGCTCGCTGATTCGATTACACGCTTTGCCGAGGCCTATCGCGAAGTCGCGGCTGCCGGTGGTGAGCCACCGGGATACGGCGATTTCCCGGCCTCGATGCCGCAGGCCGTTATGGGCTTGTGCGAACGCGCCGGCCCCGGCGCGCGCGGCCAAGGTGACATCACGGCCATCATGACTGTGCTTGTCGCAGGATCGGACATGGAAGGTCCGGTTGCGGATGTTCTGCGTGGGGTGCTGGACGGCCATGTTGTGCTTGACCGCAAGATCGCTGAGCGCGGGCGATACCCGGCGATCGATCTGTTGCGGTCGGTAAGCCGTGCCCTGCCAAAGGCCGCCGAAGTGGACGAGTTTCGCCTGATCACCAAAGCGCGCCACTTGCTGGGTGCCTATGACAAGGTCGAATTGATGCTTCAGGCCGGGCTTTATGCCGAAGGCCAGGACCCGGTCAGTGATGCCGCCGTACGCCTATGGCCGAAGCTTGATGCCTTTTTGGCCCAACCCAGTGAGGGGCAGTCTGAGGCATTCTCTCAGTTGCGGGCCATCCTGGAAGAAGGAGTCTCCGCTGCCGCATAAAGGGGTGAGCGCCCGTCCTCAGGCCCCCAAAGGGAGCCATCGTCCGGGCGCTTGGGCGCATCGAAGATACGGGCGTTTACTGACCGGCAATCGGTGCGAGCAGGGTCACCGCAATGGCCGCAGGCGAGGCAATGTTGGTCACGCTCGCGATCTGGGCGCGGCCAAGATAATTTTGGATAACGTTTTCGATCCCGTCATCGGTCGCGATTTCGCTCAGATTGTCCGTGCCCAAGATCGACCTCGCGCGGTCTTTCAGCGTCTCCAACTGCTGGTCGATATCGATCAGACCGAAGCTTTCAGGGAGGCCAAGTGCTGTTTCAAACGCGGAGCGCAGCGGCGGGTTGCCCATGACGGTCAGCCAGGCATTGTCGTTTTCCAACCCCTCGGACAGGATCTCCGGCAATTCGCGCTGCAGGTTCAGGGCAAGCCGCATGTCGTTGTTTTGTTCGCCCACGGCGCGCTCAAACTCCTGCCGCTCAAAACGCGCCAGGATCGTGTCGGCAAATCCCGTCTCTAGGGTCTTGGGCAGCGCCACCTCACCAAAGCCGAAGGCCTCAGAAAAGGCGCTGTAGCGCTTATCGGCAAGGCGATTGGACAGCGCTTCGGGATCGGTTGTTCCGTCCGCCAGGATAGTCCGAACAAAGGCCCGGTTCGGCAGATCCTCTTGCAGGCCATACGCGCCCAGTGCCACGCGCAACAGACGGTAATCCGAGACGAGCTCTTCTGCGGTGAAAACCTGGCCTATGTTTTCACGGAAATACTCCATGTCACGGGCATTGATCGGCGCACGCGAATAGGCCTCGGTCTGGGCGTCAAGCGTTTTGCTGAGAAACGCCCAACCGGCCATGCCGGAAAGTGGCACAACGGGTTGAAAACTCATGTCGCCAATCCGCTGCCCGCTGCCAGCAGACGTTCTTCGCGCGGCAGCAGCGCGCGCAGAGCCTTGAGCGCTTGATAGGCGTTGCCCGCGACGATCTGGTCGGTGGCCGCGCCAAGCTGTGCGCGGCTATCGGCATCGGTGAACACCTGGCTAAGCTGTTCGATCCCGCGCAGGATCTGCATCTTTGCATCCTCGAGATCTGTGTCACCGGACAAGACCAGTTGCGCGATATAGCACACCCGACGAACCGGCGTTGTCACCTCATCGGGGTGGATTGCGTCGCGTAATCGAAGAATGTTTGCGCCCGGTGTCATGATCGACAGGCGCGAGCGGCGGTCGCCGTTTTCGATAACGGCACCATTGATCAACACACGCTCTTTCGGGCTCAGTTTTAGGACAAGGCCGCTCATGGCGTTCCTTTCTCACCGCGCAGGCCCCGCATGACCGCCGTGTTGACCTCAATCAGCGGCTCGAGCGATGCGCCATCCCTCAGAACGGCACGGCTATGGGACTGGGTGAATTCGTAAAGATAAACGATTTGCGCGCGCATCTGGTCAGAAAGACCGTTTTCGGCGTCAAGCACATCGGTGGCCAGAATGGTCCATAGGCGGCGATTGTCGTGGATCGCTCCGACCCGGGCGTTAAACGGCACTTTTCCCAGTTCGGCCTGCTTGAGCTTTGCCGTGATGCGCTCAAATGCGGCGTATTCGGTGCCACGGTCTGAACGGACCGGCGAGGAAGGTTGAGCATAAGCGGCCTGGGCGAGATGAGACGAGTACACGGGACGGAATCCTTCCGGTCGAGAACAATAGTAGGCCTATAAGGGTGCGGCCGGGGCGGAAGGCCCCGACCGCGAGCCGGACATTACCGGAAGAGCGACAGGACCGACTGCGGCGCCTGGTTGGCGATGGACAGCGACTGGGTTGCCAGCTGCTGCTGCACCTGCAGTGCCTGCAAACGTGCCGAGGCTGCTTCGAGGTCGGCGTCAACGAGCGAGCCGATACCAGCCTTGAGGCTGTCGGTCAGGTTCGAGATGAAGGTCGACTGCGTCTCGATCCGACCTTGAGCAGAACCGAACTCGGCTGCTGCGTCGATCGAGTTCTGGATCAGCGTTTCAATGTTATCCAGCGCCGCATTGGCACCTTCGTTCGTTGTCACGTCGATCTTGTCGAGACCTGCCAAACCACCGGTGATGATGGCGTTATCGTTGACATCATCGTTGGCAGTGATCGTCACAGTTTCGTTCACCGCACCATCAGTTGCGATGTTCAACACCCACTCGTTGGCGACCTGAACAACCTGAGTGCTCAGGTTGGCGTCCTGATCAGCGTCGATGGCTGCTTTCAAGCCTTTGGCAACGTCTTCCATCGTCTCGCCAGCCGCGGCCACATAGGTCGCAACAACACCACCAGATAGAGCGAGCTGATAACCGTCACCTTCATTGACGTTGGCGTTTGAGAACGTGAAGCTCTCTGCACGCTGGTCCAAAGTCACAGACGCGACACCAAGCGTACCACCGGTACCACCAAGCGTCGTATTCACGGTGACCTGCTCGAAGTTCCGTACGGACGCAAATTCCAGGGTACCTGCGTTGTTGACGACGGAGATGCCCTCAACCTGTGCAGCGTTGATGGCGTCAGCCACCTGCTGTGCAGCAACCGTGTTGGTCGCATCCAATTCACCGACACCAAATGAAACCGTGGTGCCTGCGATGTCGAAGGACAGCGAACGCGTGCTGAAGTCGCCGGTCATCGAGATGTCAGCAGCCGTCGGCACGGCAGCGCCGTCGTTACGGACCGCAGCGCTCGAAATCGTAAGGCTCGATTCAGTGATGTTGGCAGACAGGTCAGTCAAACCGGCACCAGTGCCGAGTGAACCTTCCTGAAGGCTCAAGTCCTGGCGGTTGATCGTGATGTCTGAGGACGTGACAGAACCGTCTTCCGCTCGGTCAAGCGAGGACAGGATGTTCACATCGTCAAAACCCGTCACCAGGTTCAGGCCGTTGAACTGAGCAGCGCCCGTCACCGACTGGATCTGGTCGGCCAAGGCTTCGATGTCGGTCTGGATCTTTGTCCGGTCAACGTTCGATTCCTGCGCCGCGACGATCTTCGCCTTCATGTCGGTCAACAGATCGGTGACCGTTTCAGACGCGTTCCGCGCAACTGCAATCGTCGATTCACCCAAAGACAACGATTCAGAGATGGCCTCGAAACCCTTCACATCCGATTCCATCACTTTCGAGATGGCCCAAACGGCAGAGTTGTCGCGTGCAGATGCGATGGACTTACCGGTGGAGATTTCGGACTGAATGCCCTCGAGGTTCATGTTGACCGACTTAAGGGTCTGCAGCGCGACCATGGCGCTGGTATTCGTCAGAATAGACATATGTCATTTCCTTGTTGGCGGCGCTTGTTTTACGCCGGGTGTCAAGAACGCCCCTACAGCGGGTCTGCTGGCGGGGCGGGACGGAACGCCGTTCTGACGTGTGTGACCAAGAGTTTTTGGGGCCACGCCACCGAGTGTCGGTGCGGGCGCGACCATGACGCCCGAGACCTAAACGGGAGCTTAACGGAGATCGGCGATCCGGCGGGAATTCACTTCCACTTTTTCGAAAGTCGTCGCGGCAGCGCGAAACCGGTGCGGGCCGTTTCTAGCTCTGCGGCCCGATACGGGTCGACCGGCCCGCCGCATCGTAGGATTGAAAACCGGTATCCGTGCGCGGCACCAGCATGGCGCGGGCAGCCTCTATGCCGCGTTTTGCAGCCGAGATCAGCTCCGAATTGCGCGTCGCCTGGCCGTTGAGGGCCTTTAAACCATCCGTGTTTTTCGGCGGCACTGCCTCCAACCGGTCGATCAAGCGGTCAAGTTTCGGTGCGATGGATAAGGCGCGCGTCAAATCTCCGTCGCGCAAGTATCCCGCTTGCGTTTTCAATAGGTCTTCCACTTTTTGGATGACACGGTCGGACGACATCACACTTCTCCTTCTGTGCGGGCGACAAGGGCGTTGAAGATCTGTTCTGACAGCCCGATGCCGCCATTTGCCGTAATGGCGCGGGCATGTTCATCGCGCAGGAACGAGGCAAATTGTTCTTCTCCGACCCCGCCGCCAAAGGCGCCGCGTGCCTCGCCGAACCTGGCTTGTTTGAGCATTTCCGACAGGAAGGCGGCTTCCAGTTCCTGTGCGGCGGCGCGCAGCTGTAGCTCGCGCTGCTCGTCACGCGGCAGCGGCGCTGTTGCGTCCGAGCGCAATTCTGCCCGTGAAAATGGGGTCGGGGGGCCCAGTATTTCAGACATCGCGATTCTCGCAATTCAACCTAATTTGCGCCGCGATAAACCGGTGGGAGTAAATATTCGGTAAGATCGCCGAACTAATTGGGCGCTGTCTGACAGAAGTCTGAAGGCGGTTTATCATGTCCGAGTTTTCGCCATTTATTGCGGTTCAACCGCTGCCAAGTGCACCACCCGAAAAGCCTGTAATTCCGGATGCGGCCCGGCGTACAGCATCAGAGCCGCAGGATGGCGACACGTCCGAGGATGGCGACAGTTTTGCTGATACACTTGCGGCCATCGACACGCCTGACGCCAAGCGAGAGGAGCCGTCCGGCGACAATTTGGGTGAACGCGCGATTACCGTGATCGCAGCCCCCGTCGCGCGCGCATCCGAGATTGCCGTGACTGACACAGAGCAATCAAACATTCCGGCACCGAAATCCGGCGTGCCCGCGCAACAGGCGATCCTACCCGCAGCGCCGATCGCACCGGATGTGGAAGCCCCGGCACCTTTGGCGGCAGCCCGGGCCCCGGCAGCCGACGGTGAGGCCATCGCCGAGTTGCCCCTGCGCGTTGGACCACAAGTGCCGACACCTTTGGGCAGGCAAGCGCAGCCGCAAGTGCCACAACAGACAGCCGCGCCGCGGCCGTCCACGGACACGGCAACGCTTGCCGCTGCCCCCGCAGCGCCCCCCGCCGATACGGCTGAGCCGGAGTTGGACGTCGTCGCATTAACGCGCCGCGACGCCTCGGCGGAGATCGGCAAACCTGCGCCCGCGCCCTTAGCCCCAGTGGCCGTGCCGGTTGCGACCGCACGGCAGGCACAAGCATCGGCTCCCCCAGTCCCGACCGCGACGGCGGTGAACCTGCCCGACGGCACCGCGATCGAGCCGGAGGCCGAGCCAGAGCCCAAACTCTCTGAGCGGATCGGGCCGAAAGACGCACCGGCACCCGCGCCCCAAGCACAGTTCCGGGCGGCGCAAACCAATGCAAATCCAAACCTCGCCGCGTCTGCGCTGATTGACGCTGCTGGTAAGGCGGACGCCGCCATCGCTGAAGATCCGCTGCAGGCCCTGCAGGCCGGCACAGGCGCCTCGATCCAAGGCGCATCCGCCGCGCCGGGTGCGGCAGCGCCGCAAATCGCCCAACAGGCCGCCCAGCAGATCCTCACCGCGCTGCCCCGCGACCAAGGTGTGATCATGACCGATACCGGCGCCGAGATTGCCCTTGATCCGCCAGAGCTCGGCCGCGTGCGCATGATCGTGACGGAGGTCGCGGGCGGCCTTGCCCTGACGATCACCGCCGAACGCCCCGAAACGCTCGACCTCTTCCGCCGCAATGCGCAGCTCTTGGCGGAGGAATTTGCGCGCGAGGGCCTAAGCGACGCGAGCTTCGGGTTCCAAAGCGAAGCGGAGGGCGAAGCGCAGACCGACCGCGATAGCACCGAGGCGGGCAGCGGACCGTTGCGCGCAGATGCCAGGGCCGACACGGCGGCGGCAAGTGGCGGATTGGCATCGCCCACCGCCGGGCGCGGCGGCCTTGATCTTCGCCTTTGAACCTAGCCGAGCAGAGGGACCAAAATGACCACAATCACCGAATCTACCGCGCAGCAAACCAGCACAACAGCGACGCAATCGACACCTGAAAGCGCGGCTTCTCAAGATCTGATCACCGCAGATTTCCAGGCCTTCCTGACGCTTTTGACGACGCAGATGGAAAATCAGGACCCGCTGAACCCGATCAGTTCCGAAGACCTGGCGACCCAATTGGCGACCTTCTCGGGCGTTGAGCAACAGGTGCGCACGAACGAGCTGTTGGAGGGGCTGGCCGCCGGTTTCCAGCTGTCCTCAATCGGCGAGCTTGCGGGCTGGATCGGGATGGAGGCGCGGGCCGAAATGCCCGCCTATTACGATGGCGATCCGATCACGCTCAGCCTCGACCCGCCAACCATCGCCGACCAAGTTCAACTGGTCGTGCGAAACGCGGACGGGCTCGAGGTGCGCCGCGTGCAAGTTGAGGTGACCGACGAGCCGATGACTTTCCTGGGCTTCGACAATGAAGGCAACGATCTGCCTGAGGGCGTCTATAGCTTCACGATGGAGGCCTATGCCAATGGCGAGTTGATCGAGACGCAGGATGCCCAGGTCTACGCGCAAGTGCTTGAGGCGTTCCAACGCGGCAGTGAAACTTGGGTCACGCTGACCGGCGGCGTGCAGGTGAACGCGGCCAATGTGCAAGGCGTACGCGCACCATCTGAGGCCTAAAAGCCAGGCCTAATGGGCGCCAGTAAATGAACGCGAGGCACCTAAAGCAAGCTGCCCACCAGGACCAACAAAGCCCCGCCCAGCGCGCCTGCAGCCAGCCAGATCGCGCGGTCGCGCCAGCGCATGCCGGGCTCGGGCTCTTTCGGGGCGGATTGGGACATCAGTGCTGCTTCCGCCAGTTGCGGCAGGCGCGGCCCGAAACGCGACAAGACGCGTGCGGTACGGACCAAATCTGACAACAGCGCCTTTGGCCCGATGTTCTGTGAGATGTAATCCTCGACCACAGGCCGGGCGACATTCCAGATATTGATCGTCGGATCAAGCGAACGGGCAACCCCTTCGACCACAACCATCGTGCGTTGCAGCAAGATCAGCTCAGTCCGCGTCTCCATCCCAAACTTTTCTGTGACATCAAATAGATAGGCCAAAAGGCGCGCCATCGATATCCGGCTTGCATCCATCCCAAAAATCGGCTCGCCCACCGATCGCAGGGCTTGGGCAAACTCATCGACATCGCGGTCGGCCGAAACATAGCCCGCCTCAAAGTGCACCTCGGCCACGCGTTTGTAATCCTTGCGGATGAAGCCCATCAGGATCTCGGCATAAACCCGGCGCGTGTAATCATCGAGCCTGCCCATGATGCCAAAATCGACGGCGACAATTTCACCTGTTGGGCCGACCTTAAGATTGCCCTGATGCATATCGGCATGGAAGTATCCATCCCGAAGCGCGTGGCGCAAAAACATCTGCAAGGTCCGCGCAGCCAATTCGCGCGTGTCGAACCCCGCCGCCGCGATGGCGTCGACCTCGCCGTAGGGCAACCCTTTGGCCCATTCCAGCGTCATGACCTGGCGCGCGGATAAAAACCATTCCACCTTAGGTACAAAAAATCCCGCATCGTTTGCCGTGGTGGCGGCAAATTCCCCCGCCGCCGCCGCCTCGATGCGCAGGTCGAGCTCGTTGAGAACGATGCCCTCAAAATGGGCAATCACATCGGTGGGTCGTAGCCGCCGGGCGCCCGGGGCCAAGGTCTCCACCAACCAGGCGATCAGGTAGAACGCATCGATATCAAGGCGAAAGGCCCGCGCTATCCCGGGCCGCAGCACTTTGACCGCGACCTCCTGGCCTGTGCTTGCCAGGCGCGCCTTGTGGACCTGCGCGATAGAGGCCGCCGCGACCGGTTCGGAGAATTCCGAAAACAGCGTCTCGACGGGTTGTTCAAGTTCAGACGAGATGACGCGTTTAGCCGTTTCGGTCGGAAAGGGCGGCAGTTTGTCTTGCAATACCCGAAGCTGGGTCGCAAGTTCTGCCCCGACCACATCGGGCCGCGTCGAAAGAATCTGGCCAAATTTGATATAGGCCGGACCCAGTGCCGTCAGCGCGCGCGTCACCGGCGGCAAGTCCGGGTCGCCCTTCAGGCCCAACCAGGCAAAGGGCGACGACAAAATCCGCGCGGCCAGCCGCAAAGCGGGCGGCGCATTGAGCGCCTCAAGCACAACGCGAAGCGCGCCGGAGCGGGCGAACGTCGCCCCCGTCCTGACAACGCGCCAGATATTGTGCGGCCCGCGCATGTCGCTACAGCTTCCACCCCGAATGAAGCGCCGCCACGCCGAAGGTCAGGTTGCGATACTTGACGCGGTCGAAGCCCGCGGCGCGGATCATGCTGGCAAAGTGTTCCTGGTCGGGAAACTGGCGGATGGATTCGACAAGATACTGATAGCTGTCGCGATCACCGGCGATCATCCGACCCATCCGTGGGATGACGTTGAATGAGTAAAGATCGTAAAGCCGCTGCAAGCCTGGATTGGGCAGCTGACTGAACTCCAGCACCATCAAACGACCGCCGGGGCGCAAAACGCGATACGCCTCGCTCAGCGCGTCTTCGATACGGGTGACGTTGCGGATGCCAAAGCTGATCGTATAGGCGTCGAAACTGCCGCTATCAAATGGCAGCGCCATCGCATCGCCAACCACCCAGTCGAGGCTGGTGGCAAAGCTCTCGGCCTCGGCCCTGGCCTTGCCCTCGACCAACATATCCTCGGTCAGGTCGAGAACGACCGCATCAGCGCCGGGGGCGCGACGCAGAAAGCGAAACGCGATATCACCTGTGCCGCCCGCGACATCCAATAGACGCTGACCGGGCCGGGGTGCCAGCCAATCCATCATCGCGTCTTTCCACAGCCGGTGCACGCCGCCGCTCATCACGTCATTCATCAGATCATACCGGCGCGCGACGCTGGAAAAGACGCCATGGACGCGGCCCGCCTTTGCGTCTTCGGGGATGTCTTCAAAGCCGAAATGGGTCGTCTTTTCGTCGCTCATCGGCGGGGCCTTTCTTCGCGTCCTGGCACGATATAGGCCGCTTGGCGCCTGGACGAAATGGCCGTAGCGCCGCAGGGCTGAAGAGCATATGTGAAGGCGATGCCCGAATTACCCGAAGTCGAAACCGTGCGCCGTGGGCTTTTGCCTGCGATGGAAGGGCACGTGATCGCGCATGCCGATATCCGCAGGCCCGATCTGCGCTGGCCGCTTCCTGCATCGATGGCTGAGCGTTTGACGGGGGCACGGGTTGAGCGCCTCGGCCGCCGCTCGAAGGTGCTGCTTTTGGAACTCGGCACGGGCGAGACGTTGCTGTGGCATCTTGGTATGTCGGGGCGCGTGCTCATCTCAGGCGCGGTGCAGGGCCAGTTCCACCACAACCATCCAGTGCCGGAAAAACACGACCATGTGGTCTTTGATCTCTCCTCCGGCGCACGCGTCACGTTTAACGATCCGCGGCGCTTCGGCGCGATGGATCTGGCGTTGACCGCGAGCCTCTATCGCCATGCCTGGCTCAGCAAACTGGGGCCAGAACCGTTGGGCAACAGCTTTTCGGCGGCCTATCTGGCCCGCGCCTTTGCGGGCAAGCGCAGCCCGGTAAAAGCGGCCCTTCTGGATCAACGCGTGGTGGCCGGACTGGGCAATATCTACGTCTCCGAGGCGCTCTACCGCGCCCGAATCTCACCGCTGCGCCATGCTGGACGCATCTCGCGCATCCGGATCGAGCGGCTTGTGCCGGCGATCCGCGACGTGCTGAGCGAGGCGATCGCGGCGGGGGGGTCATCACTGCGCGATCACCGCCAAACCTCAGGCGAATTGGGTTATTTTCAGCACACTTTCCGCGTCTATGGCCGCGCCGGAGAGCCCTGCCTGACCGCCGATTGCCCCGGTGACGTCCATCGGGTGGTGCAGTCGGGACGCTCAAGTTTCTATTGTCCGCGCTGCCAAAGATAACTTGAACGCGGCGGCAAGCCTGATAAGCATTCCCGTTCAGGAGCCACAATCCGAGGGACCGGACCGCTCATGGCTTACGAGACCTTGATCGTCGAGATTGACGATCACGTTGCCACCATCAAGCTTAACCGACCAGACGCACTCAACGCCATCAACGCTCAGTTGTTGAGCGAGCTGGCCCGCGCGATGCAATCGGCCGATGAAAACGAAAAAGTGCGCGCCATCATTCTCACCGGCTCGGAAAAAGCCTTCGCCGCTGGCGCCGATGTTAAGGAGATGGCGGAGAAGAACTTTGTCGAGGTATTTGGCAGCGATTTGTTCGGGCCCGAGACCGAGGCGCTGTTGCGCGTCCGAAAACCGGTGATTGCGGCGGTGTCCGGCTACGCCCTTGGCGGCGGGTGTGAGCTGGCGATGATGTGCGATTTCATAATTGCCGCGGAAGGCGCGAAGTTCGGCCAGCCCGAAGTCAACCTCGGCGTCGTGGCCGGGATGGGCGGCACGCAAAGGCTGACCCGCTCAGTCGGGAAATCCAAATCGATGGACATGCATCTGACCGGGCGCTTCATGTCGGCCGAAGAGGCAGAACGCTCTGGCCTTGTCAGCCGGGTCGTGCCGGCGAAGAAACTGATGGAGGAGGCGCGCGCGGCGGCCGACAAAATCGCCGAGAAATCCGCGCTCACGGTCATCGCCATCAAAGAGGCGGTCAATCGTGCGCAAGAAGTCCCGCTGCGCGAAGGCCTGCTTTATGAGCGGCGGCTTTTTCACGCGCTTTTTGCCACCGAAGACCAGTCAGAAGGGATGGCCGCGTTTTTGGAGAAGCGTGAGCCGCAGTTTCGCGACCGGTAGGGCTTGCCACAGATCGGCCTTTGTCCTAAACGCCGCGCAGACATGCGCGTGAGGCCCGCTTTGGCCGGATTGCCTGGTATCTGAAACCCAGGGTCGGGATCCACCGCGCATTTGCGATATGGAATGTATGAGGATCAAACCCGATGGCGAATTCGCCCCAATCTAAAAAACGCGCCCGCCAGAATGAGCGGCGTTACGCAGTCAACAAAGCACGCCGGTCGCGCATCCGCACCCATTTGCGCCGCGTCGAGGAGGCAATCGCCGCGGGCGATCAGGCGGCAGCAGCCGAAGCCCTGAAGGCCGCTCAGCCCGAATTGATGCGTGGTGTGACCAAAGGAGTGTTGCATAAGAACACCGCCGCACGGAAAATGTCGCGCCTGTCGGGCCGGGTGAAGGCGCTTTCTCGCTGAGGCCATTCGTTGCGCCGCGGCAACATCGTGGCACTTCTCGCAGCATTCAAAAATTTTGCCGAGCGACTTGAGTTCAAATTCCCGCAGGACGATCAAAGCGCTAAATCCAGATCACGGGATTCGCTTCGCCAAGCGGCTTAGAGTCAAGACAATAACGATGTTGCGACAATGGCCGGACTCCCGCTAGCTTGCTGATGCGATTCAAATTGTCTTGGGGGGACAAACTGGGATGATCACGGGCACTGGCCCGCGCATCTATTCGGTATCACCGGTGGACGCGTGGGACCTGCTGAAGCAGGAAAAGGGCTCCGTGCTCGTCGATGTCAGAACACAAGCGGAGTGGACGTTTGTCGGGGTCCCTGACACGTCCTCTTTGGGCCGCGCCGCGGTATTCGTGGAGTGGCAGCACTGGCCTAGTATGTCGCCCAATGCACGGTTCGTCGAGGACCTGGATGCGGAACTAGCAGGGCGGCAGGCAACCGCCTTACTCTTCCTGTGTCGGTCCGGTGTGCGGTCGATGGCAGCGGCTCAGGCTGTCGAGGCGGCGTATGCGACGAAGGGAGTTGATGTAGGGTGCATCAACGTCTCAGCCGGGTTTGAGGGTGACTTGGATGCACGCGCACAACGGGGTAGCCAAGGCGGATGGAAGAAAGAGGGACTTCCGTGGCGTCAGGCATAGAGACAAACGACAGGACGGAAATGACAAACGATACCTGGGGTCAAGTACGTGGCGAGTTGCTGAAATCGATCGGCAAGAACAATTTTTTCGCCTGGATCGAGCCGATTACGTTCGACGCATTAGAAGACCGAACCGCACGTTTTTTCGTGCCGACAAACTTCATTGGATCCTGGGTTTCACAAAATTTCGGTGACCTGATCCTGCGCCATCTGACATCCGCCGGGGTCGGCGTCGATCGGATTGAATTCACTGTCGATCCAGAGGCCGCCAAAGCCGACAACGCCAATGTCGAGCCGTCCCAACCTGCCGCCGCAATGGCCGGCGGTGGTGGCGGGTCACTGCCGCCGGACGGGCCGACGATAACCGGCTCGGGCGGTGGCGGCTCGCGCCCGCATCGCCAGACCACGTCACTCAACCGCGCCTACACGTTTGACGCCTTTGTCGTCGGCAAGCCAAACGAGCTGGCCCATGCCGCAGCACGCCGGGTCGCCGAAGGTGACCAGGTCGCGTTCAATCCGCTTTTTCTTTATGGCGGTGTCGGCCTCGGCAAAACGCATCTGATGCATGCCATCGCGTGGGAGCTGACCGAGAGTCGCCCCGATATGGACGTGCTTTATCTCTCGGCAGAGCAGTTCATGTACCGCTTCGTGCGGGCATTGCGGGAACAAGACACAATCGGCTTTAAAGAGCTGTTTCGCTCCGTCGATGTGCTGATGGTCGATGACGTGCAGTTCATCGCGGGCAAGAACTCGACCCAGGAGGAGTTCTTCCACACGTTCAATGCACTTGTGGAGATGGGCAAGCAGATCATCATTTCGGGTGATCGTGCGCCGGTTGATATGGAAGATCTGGACAATCGGATCGCCTCGCGCCTGCAATGCGGCCTGGTCGTTGATATCCACCCGACCGATTACGAACTGCGCCTGGGCATCCTGCAGCAAAAGGCCGATCAGCAGCGTCAGCGCACGCCTGCCCTGAAAATCATCCCGGGCGTGCTGGAGTTTATGGCCCATAAGCTCTCGACCGATGTGCGCACCCTCGAAGGCGCGCTCAACCGTGTCTTTGCCTTTGCTGATCTGACCGGTGCCGACGTGACGATGGAGCTGGCGCAAGAAGCGCTGAGCGATCTGATCCGGTCCGCCGACCGCAAAGTCACGATCGACGAGATCATGAAAAAGACGTGTGAGCACTACAATATCCGCCAGTCCGACATGATCGGACCCAGCCGCGCGCGCAATATTGCCCGCCCGCGTCAGATGGCGATGTATCTGTGCAAAAAGCTCACCACCCGGTCGCTGCCAGAGATCGGGCGCAAATTCGGCAAGCGTGATCACACCACAATTTTGCATGGCGTGCGCCGGATCGAGGAACTGACCGCCACCGATAGCCAAATCGCCGAAGACGCGGAGCTTCTGCGCCGGATGCTGGAGGCCTAAGCGCAAAATCGGATTGACGCTGCCACAGCGGCTGGCAATCTCGTATCTGACCCCTTGAGTTTCGGAGCGGAGCGGCTACGCTCTCCGCCCCGTTCCCTGTCGGAGAAGAGACATGAAGATCTCCATCGAGCGCGCGGCCCTTTTGCGTGCTGTGGCCCAAGCCCAATCCGTCGTGGAACGGCGCAACACGATCCCAATCCTTGCAAATGTTCTGATCGAAGCGGAGGGAGAGAAGGTCTCGTTCCGGGCGACTGATCTCGATATCGAAGTGGTTGATACGACTGTGGCTCAGGTTGAGAGATCCGGTGCGACCACGGTTGGCGCCGTCACTTTGCATGAAATTGTCCGAAAATTGCCGGATGGCGCGCTGGTCGAGCTGACCGAGGAGCCGCAAAACGGGCGGCTGGAAGTGCGCGCGGGCCGGTCACATTTCTCGCTCGCCACTCTGCCGCGCGAAGACTTTCCGGTCATGGCCAGCAGCGAATACCCGGCCAACTTCGCCGCCAAATCACCAGCCCTGCGCCGGCTTTTTGATAAGTCAAAATTTGCCATCTCGACCGAGGAGACGCGGTACTACCTCAACGGGGTTTACCTGCATATCGCCGATGCTGAGGCCGGGCAGATGCTGCGCGCGGTCGCCACAGACGGCCACAGGTTGGCCCGGATCGACGAAACACTGCCTGAGGGTGCCGCGAACATGCCCGGCGTGATCGTGCCGCGCAAAACCGTGGGTGAGTTGCGCAAACTTCTCGACGATGACGAGACCGAGATCGCCGTTTCCGTCTCCGAGACGAAAATTCGCTTTGCGACGCCGGATATCATGCTGACTTCGAAGGTGATTGATGGCTCCTTCCCCGATTATGCGCGCGTGATCCCAGAGGGCAACACGCGCCGCCTCGAAGTGGATGCCAGCGACTTCGCCAAAGCGGTCGATCGCGTCGCCACGGTCAGCTCAGAGCGTAGCCGCGCGGTCAAATTGCAGCTCGATGAGGACCGTCTCATTCTGTCGGTGAACGCGCCTGATGCGGGCAATGCCGAAGAAGAGTTGGCCGTCGCCTATGGCGACGAGAAGCTAGAAATTGGATTTAACGCCAAATACCTGCTGGAAATCGCCAGCCAGGTCGATCGCGAGAATGCAGTCTTTTTGTTCAACTCCGCGGGCGATCCGACCCTGATGCGTGAAGGCGATGACACGTCGGCCGTTTATGTCGTCATGCCGATGCGGGTGTGAGCCGTTGGCGCCAGAACCACCCCGGCCCTGCATCGCGCCCTGAGGCCGCTGCCAAAGCACAACACCCATGAACGCGTATCTCAGCCGGATCGCATTGGCGCAATTTCGATCCCACTCACGGACGTCCTTGACGCTGGATGCAAGGCCCGTTGCCCTTTGGGGGGCCAATGGCGCTGGCAAGACAAACGTGCTCGAAGCGGTCTCGCTGCTCTCGCCCGGCCGCGGCCTGCGCCGGGCGGCAGCAGAGGATATGGCGCGCCGGGACATTGGGGTCGGCTGGAAGATCAGCGCCGATCTTGCCGGATCGGAAGTTGAACTTGCCTGGACGCCCGACGGCGGGCGCGCCCTGCGCCTAGATGGCAAAGCGTCGGGCAAGATCGCGCTGGCACGGCTCGCGCGGATCGTCTGGCTGGTGCCCGCGCAGGATCGCCTGTGGATCGAAGGCGCTGAAGGTCGGCGGCGATTTTTCGACAGGATCGCGATGAGCTTCAAGCCCGACCACGCGGCCGCCACGCTCAGCTACGAAAAGGCCATGCGCGAGCGCAACAGGCTATTGAAGGATGGCATCTCAGACGACCGCTGGTTTGGCGTGCTGGAGGCGCAGATGGCCGAGGCCGCCACGGTCATCATGGCCAATCGGCGCCACGCGCTCGGCCGGCTGGCGCAAGCGCAAGACGGCGCTGACACAGCCTTTCCAGCGGCCGACCTGTCCTTGATCGAAGTCGAGGAGGGCGATCAAACGCCCGCAGCCCTTGCCAGTGCCTTTGCGGGCAGCCGGCCGCGCGATCTGGCCGCGGGCCGCACCTTGATTGGGCCGCACCGCAGCGATATCAGCGCGTGCTACGCGGCAAAGTCCATGCCAGCCGGTCAATGCTCAACCGGGGAGCAAAAGGCGCTCCTGGTCTCTTTGGTCTTGGCCAATGCCCGCGCGCTCAAAGCCGATACAGGAACGCCGCCGATTGCGCTTCTTGATGAGGTGGCCGCCCATCTCGACAGCGATCGCCGCGCGGCCCTCTTTGATGAGATATGCGCGCTTGGATGCCAGGCCTGGATGACGGGAACAGGCCCGGAATTATTTGCCGAACTGGGCGACCGCGCCCAGGGTTTCACGCTTTCGGATAAAGGTGGCATCTCGGAGCTCACCGCGGCTTAGCGCGGCACCCTTGTGGTTGGCGCAGAACGGCTCTACCGCTCCGATCATGAGCATCACGCTGCCCCAAATCGCGCTTTATGCCGGCGCGCTTTTTGTCCTCTTCCTGACGCCCGGGCCGGTCTGGCTGGCGCTGGCGGCCCGCACGCTCGCGCATGGCATGGCGCAGGCCTTTCCGCTCATGCTCGGCGTCGCCATCGGCGATACGCTCTGGTCGATCCTGGCGCTTGTCGGCCTGGCCTGGATTGTCGATCAATACGACTGGATCACCACGGGTCTCAAATGGCTTGCCGTGGCGGTATTTGCGGCGATGGGGCTGGCGCTAATCCGCCATGCCGACAAGTCAATCGACGCCGATAACAGGTTCAATCATCCGGGCGCCTGGGCCGGATTTATCGCTGGCCTGGCCGCGATCCTGGCCAATCCCAAGGCGATCTTGTTTTACATGGGCATGCTGCCGGGCTTTTTTGATCTCAGCGCAATCACCACAACCGATGTGGCGGTGATCGCGGCGATCTCGATGCTGGTCCCGCTCATCGGCAACACCGCTTTTGCCGCCTTTATCGACCGCGCCCGGCGCCTGATCGCCTCGCCCGGCGCGCTGAAGCGAACCAACCAGGTGGCCGGCGCGTTGTTAGTCCTGGTGGCCGTTGTGATTGCGCTGACCGGAACGCGGGGTGGTTGAGGGGTGGCAAACCCCTCAAGGCCGTCCGCCAGGGCAGGCGCGCCAACGAGGGCTCCGAAGGGGCCGGAGGAGGCGCGCAGCGCTCTGGTTGACGACGGACCATTGCACCACCAAATGTTGTGTCTGACGCGTGACAATCCGCGCCAAACCCTCTATAAATCCACAAGAAAATAACAAAGGTTCGGGCATGTCCGACACATCAGCCGCGCCGGAAGAGTATGGCGCAGATTCCATTAAGGTTCTCAAAGGCTTAGAGGCGGTTCGCAAGCGCCCGGGCATGTATATCGGTGACACCGATGACGGCTCCGGCCTGCACCATATGGTCTATGAGGTCGTCGATAACGGCATCGATGAAGCGCTTGCGGGCCATGCCGACGCGGTCACGGTAAAAATCCACGCCGACAATTCCGTCTCCGTCAGCGATAATGGCCGCGGCATTCCGGTGGGCATCCATGAGGAAGAAGGCGTCTCGGCGGCCGAAGTGATCATGACCCAGCTTCATGCCGGGGGCAAATTTGACCAAAACTCCTACAAAGTTTCGGGCGGCCTGCATGGCGTCGGCGTCAGCGTCGTGAACGCGCTCAGCGATTGGCTCGATCTGCGCGTTTGGCGCGACGGGTCGGAACATTACGCCCGGTTCGAGCACGGCGAGACGACCGAGCATCTGACTGTGGTCGGCCCGACCGAGCGCACCGGGACCGAGGTTCGTTTCCTCGCCGCCACATCGACATTCTCGAACCTCGATTATTCGTTCCACACGCTGGAAAATCGTCTGCGCGAACTTGCCTTTCTGAACTCCGGCGTCCGCATCCTGCTTGACGATGAACGCCCCGCCGAGGCTCTGCATACCGAAATGCATTATGACGGCGGCGTGATGGAATTTGTGAAGTATCTCGACCGCAACAAGACCCCCCTCTTGCCGGAGCCGATCTTTGTGACCGGCGAAAAGGACGGGATCACGGTCGAAGTCGCGATGTGGTGGAATGACAGCTACAACGAAATGGTCCTGCCGTTTACCAACAACATCCCACAGCGCGACGGCGGCGCCCATTTGGCCGGGTTCCGCGGTGCGCTGACCCGCACGCTCAACCACTATGCCAACACCTCCGGCATCGCCAAGAAAGAGAAGGTGAATTTCACCGGCGACGATGCCCGCGAAGGCCTGACCTGCGTGCTCTCGGTCAAGGTGCCCGATCCCAAGTTCAGCTCCCAGACCAAAGACAAGCTTGTCAGCTCTGAGGTGCGCCCGGCCGTTGAAAGCCTGATGAACGAAAAACTGGCGGAGTGGTTTGAGGAAAACCCGCAAGATGCCCGCCGGATCGTGCAAAAGATCGTCTAGGCCGCCCAGGCCCGTGAAGCGGCGCGCAAAGCGCGCGAGATGACGCGGAAATCAGCCATGTCGGTCGCCTCGCTGCCCGGCAAACTTGCCGATTGCCAAGAAAAAGACCCGGCCAAGTCAGAGCTTTTCCTGGTTGAGGGCGATTCGGCGGGTGGCTCGGCCAAACAGGGGCGCTCGCGCCATAACCAAGCCGTCCTGCCGCTGCGCGGCAAGATCCTTAATGTCGAGCGCGCGCGGTTCGACCGCATGCTGTCGAGCCAGGAAATCGGCACGCTAATTACAGCGCTCGGCACCGGGATCGGCCGGGACGAATTTGATATCTCCAAGCTGCGCTACCACAAGATCATCATCATGACGGATGCCGATGTCGACGGCGCGCATATTCGGACGCTCCTGCTGACCTTCTTTTTCCGCCAGATGCCGGAACTGATCGAAGGCGGCTATCTCTATATCGCCCAGCCGCCCTTGTTCAAAGTCAGCCGCGGCCGGTCAGAGGTCTACCTCAAAGACCAGGCGGCACTGGAAGACTACCTGATCCAAATGGGCATCGAAGGTGCGGTGTTGCGGCTGGCCACGGGCGAAGAAATCGCCGGCGCCGATCTTGCCCGCATCGTGGCCGCAGCGCGCGCCTTCAAACGCGTGCTCGATGCCTTCCCGACGCATTACCCGCGCCACATCCTGGAACAGGCCGCCCTGGCGGGTGCGTTCGATCCCGGCCGTGCGGATGCCGACCTGCAAGCTGTGTCCAATGAGGTTGCCGTAAGGCTCGATCTGGTCGCGGCGGAGTATGAACGCGGCTGGCAGGGCCGTATCACGCAGGATCACGGTATCCGGTTGACCCGCGTCCTGCGCGGTGTCGAAGAGATACGCACGCTTGACGGCGCCGTCCTGCGCTCCGGCGAGGCGCGCAAGCTCAGCTCGGTCTCGCTGGACGGGCGTGAGGTCTATCGCGACCCCGCGCATCTGTCGCGCAAAGACCGCGATGTGCTGATCCACGGGCCGATTGCGCTGCTCGAGGCCATTCTGGAGGAAGGCGAAAAGGGCCTGACCCTGCAGCGCTACAAAGGCCTTGGTGAGATGAACCCGGGCCAGCTATGGGAAACCACTCTCGATCCCGATGCCCGCACGCTCTTGCAAGTCAAGATCGACGACCTGGCCGAGGCCGATGACATCTTCACCAAGCTGATGGGCGACGTGGTCGAGCCGCGGCGTGCGTTTATCCAAGCCAATGCGCTGAGTGTCGAGAACCTCGATTTTTAGCCGCCTCGCGCCGATCTTTATGCCAATCGGGGGAGTGCCCGTGGCTTTTTCCCCTGTGGCAGCGGCGCGGCATCCGGCAGGCTCACGTCATCAGCGGTCCCCCGTCCCTCGTGGCCGCGTTATAGCCCCGGCCGCACCCCAACATTCGGCCGGGGCGCTTAATTTCCAATATGGCGCAGACCCTTAGCGGCGGCGAGATCAACCTGCCTTTGCCGCTCCCGAAACCGCGCCCGATCGGCTTCGGAATATTCCGACACACAAGCCGGGCATTGCACACCACGCTCATAATCGTCATGGGCGCGGTCTTGCTTTGAGACGGGGCGGCGGCAGGCCCGGCAGAGCGCGTGCTCGCCCGGCACCAAGCCATGGCCGACCGAGACACGCTCATCGAACACAAAACACGCGCCCTGCCACAGGCTGTCCGCCTCGGGCACTTCTTCGAGGTATTTCAGAATGCCCCCATCAAGGTGGTAGACCTCTTCGACGCCTTGCGCGCGCAAGTAGGCGGTCGACTTTTCGCATCGGATCCCACCGGTGCAGAACATCGCAATCCGCTTATTGGCAAAGCGATGTCCATTGGCCGCCCACCAATCGGGAAAGTCGCGGAAGCTCTCGGTCTGTGGGTCAATCGCGCCCTCAAAGGTGCCGATTGCCGTTTCATAGCCATTGCGCGTGTCGATCACCGCCACATCAGGCGCGGCAATCAAGGCGTTCCAGTCCTGTGGGGCGACATGGATACCGGGCCTGCGCGCATCAAGACCGGGTTGGCCCATTGTGACAATCTCGGCTTTGACGCGAACCTTGAGCCGCGAGAACGGCATATCCTGTGCGGTGGCACGTTTATGCGACAGTGTCGCAAATCCGTCCGCGCGTCGGATCTCGGCTAAGATCGTGGCAATGGCCGCCTCAGAACCCGCAACCGTGCCGTTGATCCCCTCGCCTGCGATCAGCAGCGTGCCACGCAGTTCCGATGCCTCGCACAGCGCTTTCAGTCGCGCACACCAAGCCTCCGGATCGGCCACAGGGGCGAAGTGATAAAGGGCAGCAATGACAAACATTGCGTGGATCTACGGTTCGCTTTTGTTCTCCGCAAGTGCAGGAATTTGCAGTTCCAGGGGTGAAATCCTGCCCGTCTTTTGAGCATCTGCACAACCAGCACAAAACCAGAACAGCATGGACACTGTTTGGTAATAGTTCCGTGGCACGATTAACCATGACCTATCGCAGCATTTACCTAATCGTAACACTCGTCGCTCTCGCGACTGCCTCTGCCGCCCGCGCTTGCGAGGTCGCTTTGGCATTTGCGATCGACGTCTCCGGTTCCATCAGTGATGAAGATTATCACATTCAGATGCAAGGCCTCGCAGAAGGGCTACGCGATCCGATGGTGACCCATACTCTGGCCCGCGGCGACAGCGCCGTTATGGTCTTACTTTGGTCTGGTCGTGGCGAACAGATGGTCGCCATTGATTGGCGTCACATGACATCGGAAGCCTCCGTGGCCAGTTTCGCGGCCGAGGTGGAATCCCTGCCAAGACCGTTTGGCCGCAGTGCGACCGCCCTTGGCGAAGCATTGGGCGCGGTTGCCGCGGCGATGACGGCCGCTCCGTCATGTGATCGCTACGTCGTTGATATTTCCGGCGATGGCCGATCAAACGAAGGTGTTTTGCCACGCTACCAACGTGAAGCACTGCAATTGATGAATGTCACCGTGAACGCGATTGTCGTGGATGTCGAAGGCGGCGATGTACACGATTACTACGAAGCCGAAATCATCCATGGGCCTGAGGCGTTCTCGGTCGTGGTGGCCGATACCGGCGATTACGCTTCGCAAATGCGGCGCAAATTGTATCGCGAATTGGCCATCCAGCTCGTCAGTCTCGACTGAGGCGGTTGACCCCGGGCACGATCCCGGGGTCAATGGGCACGCTCTTCTTGATCGGAGGTAGAAATGCGTGCGCCCGACGAGGCCTTAATTGTCATTGATGTGCAGAATGATTTCTGCCCAGGCGGGCACCTCGCGGTGCCCCAGGGCGATGAGATTGTGTCTCCGATCAACGCATTGATGGCCGAATTCCAAGCGGTGATTTTGACCCAAGACTGGCACCCGGATGGCCATTCCAGCTTTGCCAGCCAGCATCCCGGCCATGCGCCGATGGATTTGATCGAGATGCCTTACGGCCCGCAAGTGCTGTGGCCGGATCATTGCATTCAAGGCTCCTCCGGGGCCGAGTTTCATCCCGACCTCAATACAGACCGCGCCGATCTTGTGATCCGCAAAGGCTTCCGCCAGCAGATCGACAGCTATTCGGCCCTCTTTGAAAACGATCACGCTACACCCACCGGGCTGGAAGGTTATTTGCGCAGCCGCGGTCTGACGAAACTGACCATGGTCGGCATCGCCACAGATTTCTGCGTCAATTACTCAGCCGTGGACGGGGCAAAGCTTGGATTTGAAGTCGAGGTGCTGGGCGCGCTTTCACGCGCGATTGACGCCAATGGCTCACTCGCCGCCGCCGAGGATGCGATGCGCAAGGCGGGGGTCACGCTTTCTTGAGTGAGGCCGGCTACCCACAGCATTGACCGGCACACGCCACCGCGCGAAGGTCTTTCCCCTTAAACCCAAAACCGAGGCTGCCAGATGCAGATCAACGCCGATTTCAGCCAGCGCGCCGTGGTTCGCTTTTCCCAGACGCCTTGGGTCGCCTCACCCTCGGCAGGCGTTGAACGCAAGATGCTCGACCGGATCGGCGCAGAAGTGGCGCGCGCCACCAGCCTAGTCAGGTTCGCGCCGGGGTCGGATTTCACCGCCCATACCCATGATGGCGGCGAAGAATACCTCGTCCTTGATGGCACATTCGCCGATCAAGACGGCGCCTTTCCCGCTGGCAGTTATGTGCGCAATCCGCCCACCACGCATCACCACCCCGCTGCACCAGACGGTGCGATCATCTTTGTGAAACTTCACCAATTCGACCCCGAAGACCGCACCAGCCTGCATGCCCGTACCGACCAGCCAGGCCTTCTGTTTGAAAACGGCGAAGAACGGGTGGAAATCATCGAGTTGGCGCCTGGGGAGACGATCAAAACCTCGGCCCCCGGCGGTTTAGAGCTTCTCGTGCTCGAAGGTGAGCTTGCTGAAAACGGCGGGATGCTATCCGGCTGGGATTGGCTGCGCCTGCCGGTGGCGGGCTTACTGGATGCGACGGCCAGCGAGCGCGGCGCGCGGCTATGGATGAAAACCGGCCATCTTGCCAGCAGGCCGCCGAAAGCGCCGCTCTAACGCGCACCCTGGCAAAGCCTGATCGTTGTGTCCCTCGGGTCCACCGGTAAACTCGCCGTTCGGTCCTGCCCGGCTGCCGGAAAACGACCCCAGCGCTGCTGGACGCAAAGACCCCCGTCCGCGCGGCAGGAACCGGCTCTGCGCGGGCAGCACGATTGATCCGCGCCACGGCGCCGCGTTTGTGATTGGGTCGCCCATTGTGCCGTCCCTCCTCGCCGCGTTTCGACCTTGCTCATCCACCGCAGTAACGCGTTGAGCTGTGCCACGCGGCACGCAACAGACCCGGCGCACGCAGGATGAAATCCGCGCCCGATCGCCGGCCAAGCGCCGGTCACCTCAGCACCACCGCCAACCGGATGCGCCACGAAACCAGCGCGCCTCGTCCCCTCTCAGCCGCCGGAAATAGCGCGCCAGACGTAGTGTCCGCAGGGCCCGAGCAGCGCATCCTTGGCAATCACCCTTGCGCTCCAACGCGCGCTCTTGTTGAAAAGAAGGACGCTGGCGGAGGAGCCCATGGTCGATATCGCAACCCGCGTATGGAGTCACAAATGGAAGATCGACCCGATCGTCCGTTCCCTGATCGACACCGATTTCTACAAGCTTTTGATGTGCCAGTCGGTCTTTCGCAACAGGCCCGACACACGCGTCACCTTCTCGCTCATCAACCGCTCCAAACATGTCCCGCTTGCCGATCTGATCGATGAGGGCGAACTGCGCGAACAGCTCGACCATATCCGCACGCTCAGCCTGGCGCGCGGCGAGTCGACCTGGATGCGCGGCAACACCTTTTACGGCAAGCGTGCGATGTTCCGGGCCGATTTCATGGATTGGCTCGAAGGCCTCTCGCTGCCCGATTACCACCTCGAACGAGTCGACGATCAGTATGAGCTGACATTTGAGGGCCCCTGGCCCGAGGTCATGTTGTGGGAAATCCCCGCCCTTGCAGTGCTGATGGAGCTGCGCTCACGCGCTGTCCTTAGCAAACTCGGCAAGTTCGAATTGCAGGTCCTCTATGCCCGCGCGATGACCAAAGCCTGGGAAAAGATCGAGCGCTTGCGGCGCGTCCAAGGTCTCCGCATCGCAGATTTCGGGACACGGCGGCGCCACAGCTTTTTGTGGCAGGACTGGGCCGTGCAGGCCATGCAAGAAGGGCTGGGCGAAAGCTTCATCGGCACGTCAAACTGCCTGATTGCCAAAAACCGCGACCTCGAAGCGATCGGCACCAACGCCCATGAATTGCCCATGGTCTATGCCGCGCTGGCTGAGGACGACGAAGCGCTGGCACGCGCGCCTTATGACGTCTTGGCCGATTGGCACGAAGAACATGACGGCAATCTGCGCATCATCCTGCCCGACACTTACGGGACAGAAGGCTTCCTGGCCAATGCGCCCGATTGGCTGGCCGGTTGGACGGGTATCCGCATCGATTCAGGCGATCCCGCGACGGGCGCTGAAACGGCGATCAAATGGTGGAAAGACCGTGGCGAGGACCCGCGCGAAAAGCTGGTGATCTTCTCTGACGGGCTGGATGCAGACAAAATCGAAGAACTGCACCAAAAGTTCGCAGACCGCTGCACCGTCAGCTTCGGCTGGGGCACGTTGCTGACCAATGACTTCCGAGGCCTGGTGAAGAACGACGCGCTAGCCCCCTTCAGCCTGGTTTGCAAAGCCGTTAAAGCCAACGGCCGCGCCACGGTCAAGCTCAGCGACAACCCCCGTAAGGCCATGGGCCCAACAGCCGAGATCGACCGCTACAAACGCGTGTTCAGCGTCGGCGAACAGGTCGGACTGGAGGTGGTAGTTTGATCACCAAGCAATCTGAATCGGATCGTTCGGATGCACTTCGATGGGGGCGTCGATTTCAGCCTCTGTCTCCTCTAAGCCGCGCAACAGACGCTCCCAATCCTCTGCCGGAGCGCTGACCGAAACCTTGCCGGCATCCATATGGAGGTCAACCTCGACATCTCCATGATCGCCAGGCGCAAGAAAGCTGCGTATCACCTCGGCCAGCAAACCAAGTCGCCGCTCAGATTCTGCGTAATATTGGACCCGGTCGCCATCCAATTCACGACGCAATCCCGAATTGTTGATTGACACAAGACCATCAACAATTCGATCCGACGGGCCATCACTGATCTGATTGGAAAACACGTCGAGTTTCATGCATTTACCCCTAAAAGCTAATGTAGAATATATCATCTAGAACAGGAATTTTCAACCGAGAGTGCACACTCAGGTTAAAATGCCCGCGCTAGGCGAGGATTTGCTGGTAAATTGCCCTGTTCTGAGGCCGCCTCAAGCACTAATTCGGCGATGCGATCTGGATTGCGTTCATTGACAGGTGTATTCGAGATGGCTCTGGCCAAGATGGCCGCAACTATCGGCGATGCAAATGACGTCCCGTCGACACAATCATACAAATCCGCGCCATGCGCCGAATAAACGCCGACACCTGGCGCCCAAATATCCGGCTGAGGGACACCGTCTTCATGCGGTCGCCCCACATTAGAAAAGTCGGCGCGCTTGAATTCCTTATCGACCGCGCCAACACTTAACACCTCACTGTAGACAGCAGGGGAACAGCATGGGCCGTTGTCATGGCCGTCGTTTCCAATGGCAGCGACGAACATCACTCCGTCGACATCCAGCGCTTCCTGAATGGCGTCAAGAAAGTCGTCGCGATATCCCCTGAGACCCAGCGACAGATTGATGACGTCAACACCTTGCCCGTCACCGAACGGATCGCCACGCTTCATCCACGAAATCGCGTTGAGTATATCGATCGGGCGCGCCGACAGGCCCTCAAAGACATCCGCCACCGCAAGTGGCGCGCCCGGCGCAACACCAACATTTTGGCCTGAAATCAGTGCACAAACCGAAGTTCCATGGGATGTTTCATCGTCCGCATTGCCACGCAGATCTTCAAAACGTGGGCCGCGAAACCTCCTGGCAACACACTTGACGCCATCGAATTCCGGATGCCGCGCATTGATCCCTGTGTCGATGACACCGACCCGCACGTTGTCAATTGCAACCCTTGTGACGGAATCGAAAATTACGGGAAGATGCCAAGCTCTCGAGAAATCGGGAATCAACTCGTCCAGACTATGGCGGGTCACATGTCGCAATCGTTCGATGCGCTCATTGCTGATGACCCTGGCACCACCCTCCTCTAACGCGTCGCGCTGTTCATCCGTCAGATTGCTGACGGCCACGGCTTCCATATCGGGAATAGGCAAGACAGCATTGCCCGACTCGAATACATTGCCGTCCACTTCTACAAAAGGGTATACGACGTCGACGTCGGGAGATCCCGGCAGCTCATGAAACAACGCCCTTACACTGTCGGGCCTCGCCAGCTCCCCTTCGATTAGTTGTCGACCATTTTCCGCGCCAGTACCCGCGAGCGCAGTGCGAAAAGTCTCAAACTTTTCAGCAGATACGCCTCGGAACATAACAATCGAATCAAATTCAGTCATAATAATTGCCCCAGATAATCATCCGGTGATATCACGTCTCAAATTTGTTTTGGAGTCCTCACTGACGCTCGTGCCGGCTCCGCAATGTCTTAACTTCTCCCCGCATCTTTTTCGCCTTCAACCGACGCTCGACCGATCCCTTGGTCGGGCGGCTGGGTCGGCGTTTCTTAGGTGTGATTAGCGCGCGGCGGATGAGGTCGGCGAGGCGGTCTCGGGCGATGTCTCGGTTGCGGGCTTGGCTGCGGGCTTCCTGAACGAAGATGACCAGCGCGCCGTCCTTCGTCCAGCGGCTGCCTGCCAGGCGGCGGAGTCGGGCTTTGACCGCTGGCGTTAGCGAGGGCGATCGTTCGGCCTCGAACCGCAATTCCACCGCGGTGCTCACCTTATTGACGTTTTGGCCGCCAGGGCCTGAGGCGCGGACGAATTGCTCGGTCAATTCCCAGTCTTGCAGCTCTATGTCGTCCATCACGCGCATATCCGTGGATATACAGGATATATACGGCAGATATACCGCAGATATCTTGCCAATCCGGCGCTCCAAGACACGAAAAGGGCCCCCTAGGGGGCCCTTCCGAAAGATCAGGAGGCGGGCGTGGTTAGGTGCCCAACTCTCTCGGTCTCAACATCCAAGTCTGCTCAGATGGAAACCTCCAAAGCTGTCCCGACGCCTTTCTCCAATATCCCTCTCGACACTGGATCACCTCCTTTCGAACAGTTGCGGTTGAGGTGAGCGTGCCATAGATCGAGTGTTTGTCAAACGCTTTTATACGACATTTGGGCCAAATCGGGCGGTGATCACCCGAAATGGCAGCAGTGCGATCAGCGCAAGCCCAAGTTTTACGCACCAATCGGCCAGTGCGAGCGAAATCCAAAGCGGCGCACCCGGTCCAGCGCCCAAGATCGGCAGGACCTCATTGGCCCAGGACACGTCGTTTGCGGGTTCGATCCAGGTCAGGCCGGCGGAAAAGGCGATGGTAAAAAACAGCAGTGTATCAACCGATGAGCCGATTATTGACGAAAAAACAGGTGCTTGCCACCAGCCACCGCGGCGCAAACGGTCGAAGATCGCGACATCGAGCAGTTGCGCGGTCAAAAAGGCCAGACCAGAGCCCAATGCAATGCGCAGCGTGACCAGCGGGCCGAATTCGCCGATGATTTGCGTCCCGATCAGCGAGCAGCCCACGCCCACGGCAAAGCCCGCCAAGACCACCCGCCGGGCCGCAGCAGGCCCGTAAAGTCGGTTCATCACATCGGTGACCAGGAAGGCAATTGGGTAGGTGAAGGCGCCCCAGGTCAGCCATTGGCCAAACAGGAACTGGA
>JBCCXT010000003.1:0-120531 GCA_039191215.1 Pseudomonadota bacterium | reverse complement strand
GGCCGCCCGCCAAGATCACGCCCAGGGCCGGCGTCATGGCCGGACCCCACGCTTTGGCATCACCCCTGGCACGCACGCGCCCAGCCGTTCTTTCGATGACGGACAGATTGGGTCGGCCTTTGGGCAACACGCCCGCCTCATTGCGCCGACCCGTCGCCATCGCGGATCAGCCGGTCTTCACCCGCCAAACAGATGAACCGCCTACCCTTCAGCCGACCAATGAGTGTCAGGCCGACATCGCGGGCAATTTCCACACCCCAAGCGGTAAAGCCGGACCGCGAGGCAAGCGCCGGGATGCCCATCAACGCGCATTTGATCACCATCTCAGACGTGAGGCGCCCAGTGGTATAAAGGATCTTGTCGTCAGCGCTGGCATCCTCGGCCCGCATCCAACCGGCAATCTTGTCGACCGCGTTGTGGCGGCCGACATCTTCCATATAAACGAGCGGGCGGTCGGCTTGGCACAGAACCGTGCCATGGATGGCGCCTGCTTCAAGATAAAGGCTGGGCGTGCGATTGATCTGGTGGCTCAGCGCGTAAAGCCAGCTTGTGCGGAGCGGGGCCTGCGGCAGGCGCAGCCCGTCAAGACCCTCCATCATATCGCCAAATACCGTGCCAATTGCGCAGCCGCTGGTGCGGGTCTTGCGGGCAAGCTTGGCCTCGTGATCAGTCTCATCGCGGGTGCGCACGACAACAACGCCAAGTTCCGCGTCATATTCCACGCCTGTGACCTCATCTTCGGGCCGCAACATGCCTTGATTGGCTAAAAACCCAAGCGCGAGGTAATCGGGATAATCGCCAATTGTCATCGCTGTCACGATCTCTCGCGCATTTAGGTAGATGGTCAGCGGGCGCTCTTCCACCACCGCCGTCTCAATCGGCTCACCAGCCTCATCATGGCCCAAGACGCGCCGCGACAGCCCCACCGCGCCGGGATCGGGCGCTATGATGTAATTATGATGGGTCGTATCAATTTTGCTCATTTGCACCTGCCGCGCCTGCTTGCTAAGGCCCTGACGTCGCTACCCTAAGGGGCCCTCATGCCAGCCGCCAGTTCGAAAAGCGCCTATCTTGCCGGTGTTTGGGCCTGCTTGCCCTTTGTCATGATGGCAGCACCCTTTGGCCTACTGTTTGGCGTTGTCGGCGCGGAAGCCGGGTTAAACCTCGCCCAGGTCATGGCTTTTTCGACCGTGGTGATCGCGGGCGCGGCGCAATTCACCGCCGTTCAACTGATGACCGAAGCCGCGCCGACGATCCTGGTCGTGCTTTCCGCCCTGGCCGTGAACATGCGCATGGTGATGTATTCGGCTTCACTTCAGCCGCATGTCGGCAAGGCAAGCCTGTGGCAGCGGCTCCTGATCTCCTACACGATGTTCGACAACACCTATGCGATCGCATCGGCGGAATATGACGAACGTCCCACAAGGCCGGTGCAGCAAAAGGCGTTCTTCTTTCTCGGCACAGCCACGCCCATGGTGCCGGTCTGGATCGCCTCGACCTATCTGGGGGCAGCACTAGGCACGTCGATACCCGATGCCTGGGCAATTGATTTTGCCATGCCAGTCCTATTCCTGTCTCTTATTGGGCCTGCATTACGCTCGCTTGCGCATATTGCTGCTGCCCTCACCGCCGTGATCCTGTCGCTCGCCTTTGCCTGGATGCCCTTCAACCTCGGCCTGATTGCGGCCGCCCTGCCAGCCATGGCCGTGGGGGCAGAGCTTGAACGCAGGGGGTATGGCAGATGATCGCGGCGAGCGATTGGCAGATTTGGCTGGTCATCATCGCGCTTGGGATCGGTACGTTTTTGGTCCGGTTTTCGTTTCTGGGCCTACTGGGACAGCGCGATCTGCCCGACTGGGCCCTGCGCCACCTGCGCTACACCGCTGTCGCGGTCCTGCCCGCATTGATCGCACCATTGCTCGTCTGGCCCGAAGCAAATGGCGGAGAACCCGAGCCGCTGCGCCTGACCGCCGCCGCAATGACGCTTGCTGTTGGCTATCTCACCGGCAACGGCATCTGGGCCATCGTGGCGGGGTTTGGCAGCTTCTACGCGCTTGGCGCGATATTTGGCTAAGCACTAGACAGGTAGCGCTGTGGTATTGCGCACCTCTTTCAGCGAAAAGCTGGACTGCATGCGCGCAACGCCGGGCAAACGGGCAAGCTTTTGGCGATGAATATTGGCGAAGTCCTGGGCGTCCCGTGCCGCGACCTTCAAAAGATAATCAGCACTGCCCGCCATCAGATGGCATTCCAGCACATCTGGTATCTGGGACACGCCGCGCTCAAACGCGTCGAGCACTTCGTCGGCCTGGCCCGACAATCCGATCTCGACAAAAACGGTGGTCATCCGGCCGACCGCGCCTGGCTCCAGCCGGGCGACATATCCGGCAATGACCCCATCAGCCTCAAGCCGTTGGATGCGGCGGTGACAGGCCGAGGGGCTAAGGGCTACCGCTTCGCTCAATTCCGCATTGGTCAGCCGCCCATCGCGCTGAATGAGACGCAATAATCTCCGATCCGTCTCGTCGATCTCAACGATTTTATCCTGTCGCATGCGGCGATGATGACAAAATCATCCGGCAATATGCAAGCTTTACGCCGCCCATTTGATCGAACATCCCATCGACGGGATCTGCTCTGCCGGGCCCTTACCGGTCTGCGCGACACCAACCATCGCCTCAAAAAGATCGCGCCGAAGATCGGCCGGACCGGCCACGGCCCGGCTCGCATCAAGCCGTCCGCGATACTGCAATTCCATCGCGCCGTTGAAGCCAAAGAAATCCGGTGTGCACGCCGCATCCCAATCGCGCGCAACCGATTGATCGGCATCGTGTAGATAGGCAAACGGAAAAGCCTTTCTTTCGGCCATCTTGATCATTTCGGGAAAGCTGTCGGCGGGATAGCTGCGCGCATCGTTTGAACAGATTCCTGCAAAACCGACCCCGTGTGACGACAAGTCAGCCGCGTCACGGATAATTCTGTCGAGGATGGCCAATACAAACGGGCAATGATTGCAGATAAACGCGATGACAAGCCCGTTTGGCCCGGCCAAATCGCCAAGCGCGTAGCTTTGCCCATCGGTCGCGAGCAATCGAAAGTCCGGCGGTGACCAGCCAAAGTTGCAAACTGGCGGTGTCGCTGCAGCCATGACGCGCTCCCTGCATCGAAATACACGTTAGCATAGCCAGCAAAAAAGGCGCGCCACAATCCCGGCGCGCCTTTTGGTCGGATTTCGCGGGGATCTTAGCGCGTTTGAAGCGCGTCGCGAATTTCCGTGAGTAGCTCTTCTGCCGTCGGCCCGGCAGGTTCTTCCTCGGCCTCTTCTTCCGGTGCGGTCGCGGCGTCTTTCACGCGGTTGACCATTTTAACCAGCAAAAACACAACCCAGGCCACAATCAGGAAATTGATCACCGCCATAATGAAGTTGCCATAGGTAAAGGTGGCATCACCCATGCTGGCGCTGAGGCCACCAAAGTCGACACCGCCCAAAAAGATACCAATCAACGGATTAATCAAATCTTCCACGAGTGACGTAACAATTGCCGTAAAGGCGGCGCCGATTATGATACCAACCGCCATATCCATCACATTGCCCTTGGCAATGAACTCCCGAAATTCAGCAAGCATTTTGTCGTTCCTGTCCCATAACTGATTCTGGCATCTGCGCATTTACACACAGGCGCTGTGAAACTTAACGGAGGTTAGGGTCGTGGCGAAGGGGAAAAAATCGTTTATCTAACCAAAAAGCAAAGACTTTGGGAGCTCTGAGATGGCCGATCTTTCGAATTTTCCGATCACCGAGCGCTGGCCCGCGCAAAACCCCGATGTGATCCAGCTTTATTCGTTTCCCACGCCCAACGGCGTGAAAGCCTCAATCACGCTTGAGGAAACGGGTCTGGACTATGAGCCGCACCGGGTCACACTCGGCGATGCGGATGTCAAAAGTGACGCGTTTCTAAGCCTCAATCCGAATAACAAGATCCCTGCCATTATTGATCCAAACGGACCTGATGGCGCGCCCATTGGACTGTTTGAATCTGGTGCAATCCTGCTTTATCTCGGCGAGAAGTCGGGCAAGCTATTGGGCAGTTCGACGGCGGATAAACATCACATCACGCAATGGCTTATGTGGCAGATGGGCGGTTTGGGGCCAATGCTGGGCCAGCTTGGCTATTTCGCGAAATTCGCCGGGGCTGAGATCGAAGACCCCCGCCCGCGCGAGAGGTATTTGGCCGAAGCCAAGCGGCTTTTGAACGTGATCAACGGCGCACTGGACGGCAAAGACTGGGTCGCTGGTGAATTCTCGGTTGCCGATATTGCCATCGTGCCCTGGCTCGGCGCGCTGGACTTTTACGGCGTGAAAGAGATGGTCGGCTGGCAGGATTTCACCAATCTGCAGCCCTATTGCGACCGGTTTAACGCACGACCTGCCGTTACCAGAGGGCGCAACATCCCACCGCGTGAAGGCTAATCCGGCAGCTTGCCCGTCAGCGCATAGCGCAACAGTTGCACAACTTGCGCTGGCGTCTCAGCAACAGCCAGGGCGGCGGCGTCGACTTCTTTGAGCGCATGGGCATGATCTGGCCCATGCAGCACAATCAGGGACTTGCCAAGCGCGGCGGCATAACCCGCATCAAAGGCCGCGTTCCATTGCCGGTACTTCTCTCCAAAACGGACAACGATGACATCGGCCTCAGCAATGGCCTGGCGGGTGCGGATCGCGTTCAGCTTAGCGCCTTTATGATCATGCCAAAACTTGTCCGCCTCAGAGCCGAGGATTGCCACGC
This sequence comes from Pseudomonadota bacterium, assembly GCA_039191215.1. Taxonomy (GTDB): domain Bacteria; phylum Pseudomonadota; class Alphaproteobacteria; order Rhodobacterales; family Rhodobacteraceae; genus HKCCE3408. The sequence goes on along the minus strand of JBCCXT010000003.1, from coordinate 115,744 downwards.
CGCAATCGTCGCTGGCGGCATGATCGGTGACCGGCGCACTGAACTGCACCTCTAGGTCGGCCGAACCGGCCATAATCTCCTCGCGCCAGTCGGTGTGGATCTCACCCGATAGATAGACGTTGAGTTTCATCGCATTAGCTCCGCAGCATGCCGCCTGTAGCTTTTGTGATCTTGTCGATGATCTTGGCACCGACTGCGTCAATCTCGTCTTCGGTCAGTGTCTTGTCCTGCGGCTGCAACCGCACGGTCAGGGCGATGGATTTCTGCCCTTCCCCAAAGCTGCCGCCGCGAAACTCATCAAAGACGCGGACCTCATCGATCAGCGTCTTGTCGGCACCCGCAGCTGCTGTGACCAGGCTGGCCGCTTCGATATCAGCCGCGACCACAAAGGCGAAATCACGCTCCACCGGTTGCAGATCGCTCATCACCAGGGCGCCGCGATTGGGCCCGGCCTGGCGCGGCATCGGCACGGCTTCGGGCCACAGCGTGAAGGCCATGGCCGGGCCTTTGACGTCCAATTCCTGCAAGACCCTCGGGTGCAACTCACCGTAGACACCGAGCACCTTTTTGGGGCCAAGGCAGATCATGCCGTGACGTCCCGGATGCCACCAAGACTGCGCGCCGCGCAGGATCTGCACCTTGGCCGGCGCACCCATGGCGGCCAACACAGCCTCTGCATCGGCCTTGACGTCGAACGGATCGACGGCGCGCTGGGTTTTGTGGGGGTCCTTTGGTCCGGTCTGGCCAATCAAAAGCCCCGTGACCAGCAAATGCTGCTCGCCCGGCTCACCGCCATGAAACGCCGCGCCGATCTCAAAAAGGGCCAAATCGTTGAAGCCCCGGGCCTGGTTGCGTGCCGCAGCCTGGAGAAGACCAGGCAGCAGCGCCGGGCGCAGATGGCTCATCTCCGACGAGATCGGGTTTTCGAGCCGTGTCGCGTCGGTCCCGCCATCGAACAAACCCGCCGCCCGCTGATCGATGAAGCTGTAGGTCACACATTCATCATATCCAAGTGCGGCGCAGGTGCGGCGCGCGGCGCGTTCGCGCAATTGCATCGGCGTCAGGATCGGCTCCGGTACGCCCGTACGCGGGCGCGGCATGGCCCGGGGCTCTAGCTTGGTCAGCGACGCCATGCGGGCGACTTCTTCGACCAAATCGGCCTCACCCTGCACATCGCGCCGCCAGGACGGCACCGACGCCTGCAAGATGTTGCCCGTGCCCGAAACCTCAAATCCAAGGTCGGTCAGGTATTGCGCCTGGGTCGCCTGGGCGATCTCCATCCCCACCAGGCTTTCGACCCGTTTGGTGTTAAGCGGATAGCTGCGCGCAGTGTCAATCGGTGCGCCCGCTTCGACAAGCTCGGACGCCTCGCCGCCGCACAGTTCCAAGATCATCCGTGTCGCGGCTTCAAGCCCCGGCACCGCTGAGGCGGGATCGACGCCACGCTCGAACCGGTACCGCGCATCGGAATTGATCTTCAGATCGCGCCCGGTATAAGCGGTGCGGATCGGATCCCACCAGGCACTTTCGATGAAGACCGTGGTGGTGGCCTCCGTGCAGCCGGTTTCCTCGCCCCCCATGACGCCGCCGATGGCTTCCGGGCCAGTAGCGTCAGAGATCAAAAGCTGCCCGGCGGAGAAGCTGTATTCCTTGCCATCCAGCGCCAGCAATTTCTCACCGCCCGCCGCGCGATGAACCCGCAGATTGCCCTGCATCTTGTCGACGTCAAACACGTGTAAGGGGCGGTTTTGGTCGTAGGTGAAGAAATTGGTCACATCGACCAAGGCTGAGATCGGCCGCAACCCAATCGCTTTGAGCCGCGCCTGAAGCCAGGCCGGGCTTGGCCCGTTTTTCACAGCGCGGATCACACGGCCAGCGAAATGGGGCGCGTCGTTTTGCGCGTCGGCGTCAATTATCACGCCAACGGGGCACGGAAACTGCCCCGGGACGGGCTCAACCTGACGCTCGATTAAGGTGCCAAGACCACGCGCGGCCAGATCGCGCGCGATGCCATGCACGCCAAGCGCATCCTGCCGGTTTGGCGTGATCGCAATTTCGATCATTGGGTCCACGCGGGCCGGGTCATTGGCGGCCAGCCAATCTGCAAAGCTCTCTCCGATCTCACCCCAGGGCAGCTCAATGATCCCGTCATGCTCGTCTGACAGCTCAAGCTCGCGCTCGGACGCCATCATGCCAAAGCTTTCGACACCGCGGATCTTGCCGACGCCAATGGTGGTGTCGATGCCGGGCACATAGGTGCCGGGATGGGCTACAACGACTGTGATCCCGGCCCGCGCATTCGGCGCACCACAAATGATCTGCTGCAGCCCGTCTTTGGTCTCCACCTGGCAGACCCGCAGCCGGTCCGCATCCGGGTGCTGTTCGGTCGAAGCGACTTTTCCTATCGTAAAGGGACGCAGCTTTTCGCCCGGATCAACGACCTCTTCGACCTCTAAACCAATGTCGGTGAGGGTCTCTGTGATCTCCGCGACAGTCGCCGTCGTCTCAAGATGCTCTCTCAGCCAGGACAGGGTGAATTTCAATCTACTCGCTCCACAAAACGAACTGGCCAGATCATGTCCAATTGAACTCCGTAGTGGCCCTCACTGCGATTGTTTTTCCAGCCACCGACAATCAAGGCATCGACGGATGCAGCAGGAAGGCGAAGAGAGATCTGCGATAGGGCCGTCCGATAAGAATAGTTCACCTTGCGCGACAGATACCCAACGGTTCGGTTTTTTATCTTGACCGACACTGCATTGTCGTCAAACGCGTTATTTCTCTCACAGATAAGAAACGCACGGCACTGGAAGTCTTTCGCTTCATCGCCTTTTGGGCCTGCCACCGCAGCGATCGCTCCTTGATAGTGCGACTCCCCGACGATCTCCTGCGAAAATTCGCCATCGCCCTCGATCCATACTTCGCCAAGAAACCTATCGGCAATGGGCTGTGTGGGTTGTCCACGACGGAACCATCCAAACATCTCTCAAACCCCCGAATGCATCGCAGGCACTTGCAGCGCTGAGAACCCATAATGGCGCAGCCAGCGCAGGTCCGACTCGAAGAACGCGCGCAGGTCGGGGATGCCGTATTTCAGCATCGCGATCCGGTCGATGCCCATGCCGAAGGCAAAGCCCTGCCACTCAGCCGGGTCGACCCCGCCTGCCTCCAGCACTTTGGGATGCACCATGCCGGAGCCCAGAACCTCCAACCAATCGGAGCCCTCGCCCACACGCACCGTGCCGCCCTCAAAGCTGCACTGGATATCAACCTCGGCCGACGGTTCCGTGAACGGGAAATGTGAGGCCCGGAAACGGGTCACCACCTTGGTGCCGAAATAGGCCGAAAAGAACTCTTCCAGCACCCATTTCAGATTTGCCATCGAGATATCGCGGTCAATCGCCAGACCCTCCACCTGATGGAACATCGGCGTGTGCGTCTGATCATAATCGGCGCGGTAGACGCGGCCGGGCGCAATGATCCGGAGCGGCGCGCCCTGCGCCTCCATCGTGCGGATCTGCACGGGGCTGGTATGCGTGCGCAGCACATGCGGCGGGCGGTTGTCGCCATCGGCCCGGGCTAGATAAAACGTGTCCATTTCCGCGCGCGCGGGGTGGTGGCCGGGGATATTCAGCGCATCAAAATTGTACCAGTCGCTGTCGATCTGGGGGCCTTCGGCGACGGCAAAGCCCATATCGGCAAAGATTGCGGTCACTTCCTCGGTCACTTGGCTGACCGGGTGAATGCTGCCCTGGCGCCGCGGACGGGCGGGCAGGGTGACATCAAGCCACTCACCCTTCAGACGCTCATCCAAGGCCGCATCGGCAAGCGCCGCTTTGCGCGCGACCAGAGCTGTATTGACCTCCTCCTTCAGCGCATTCAGCGCCGGTCCCGCAACCTGGCGCTCATCCGGGCTCATCTTGCCCAATTCGCGCATGCGAAGGCTGATCTCACCCTTTTTACCCAGGGCCGCAACGCGTATCTCTTCCAGCGCCGTTTCATTGGCGGCGGATGCGATACGGTCCAGATATGTCGATCTCAAGTCGTCCACGGCGGAACCCTTTGGCCTAGTGCCAGAGGTTGCTAACGCCTTGTATGCGGCTCTGCAAGACAGGGTTGATTTTGGGCTTCCTGTGGCCGCCGGGCAATCGCCGGATCGGGATCGACTTGCAGCAGACCGGCAATAAAAAGGGCGCACCCAAAGGCGCGCCCTAGTTTTGCCCGGCCCAGGGAGGATGGGGCCGGAGGCTCAGTTAAGCTTAAGACGCCTTGGTGAAGTCCGGATAGGCCTCCATGCCAAGTTCCGAGACGTCGAGGCCGGCGGTTTCGTCCTCTTCGGACACCCGGATGCCAAGCACGGCTTTCAGGATGAACCAAACAACAAGGCTCGCCACGAATGTGAACACGCCATAGGCCGCAATGCCCAAAAGCTGGGTGCCAAGGCTGGCGCCGCCGTAGAAGATAACGGCGATTGTGCCCCATATACCGGCAAAGAGGTGGACCGGAATGGCGCCGACGACATCGTCGATTTTTAGCTTGTCCAACATCGGCACGGTGAAGACCACGATCACACCACCGATCGCACCGATCCAAAGTGCGCCAAAGAGTGTCGGCGCCAACGGCTCAGCCGTGATCGAGACCAGACCGGCCAGCGCGCCGTTCAGGACCATGGTGAGGTCGGGCTTGCTGTAGAGAACCTGGGTCAAGATCAGTGCCGTCACCGCTCCGCATGCCGCCGCCATGTTGGTGTTGGCAAAGATCCGGCTGACATCGGAGACGTCGCCAACCGTGCCCATGGCAAGCTGCGAGCCGCCGTTGAAGCCAAACCAGCCGAGCCAGAGGATAAACATACCCAGTGTCGCCAGTGCGAGGTTCGAGCCCGGCATCGGATTGACGCGCCCATCGGGGCCGTACTTGCCCAGGCGTGGCCCCAGCACGATCGCACCTGCAAGTGCGGCCCAGCCACCGACCGAGTGCACAACTGTGGAGCCCGCGAAGTCGGAGAAGCCGGCCTCAGACAGCCAGCCGCCGCCCCACTGCCAAGAGCCCGAGATCGGATACATGACACCCGTCAGCACAATGACGAAGATCAGGAATGGCCAAAGTTTGATCCGCTCGGCCAATGCGCCCGACACGATCGAGGCGGTCGCGGCAACAAAGACCAACTGGAAGAAGAAGTCAGAGCCGATGGACGCATAGTCCAACGCGGCATCTGCGGCATCCACACCAACCGGATCAAGCACCGTCGTTGAAAAGAACGGGCCGACCCAGCCCGGCACGATCCAGCCGTCGCCTGGATACATCAGGTTGAAACCCATCAGCCAATACATGATCGCGGCGAAGGAGAACAAGCCGATGTTCTTCGTCATCTGCATGGCCACGTTCTTTTGGCGCACAAGTCCGCCTTCCAACATGGCAAAGCCGCACGCCATGAAGAACACCAAAAAACCCGCCATCATGAACAACAATGTTGTCATGATGTAGGGGCCGATTTCGTCGAAGCCCGGCACCGCTTCGGCTTCCTGCGCGAAGCCCGCTGCCGGCGCTAGCACGAGTGCAGCAGCAAGCCCGAGCTTGAGAAAAGATTTGCTAGTCATTATCCCATGTCCTTGATTTTTATGACGGTAAAGCGACTCAGAGCGCTTCGTCATTTGTCTCACCCGTCCGCACACGCACCGCTGATTGCACGTCGACGACAAAGATCTTGCCGTCGCCGATTTTGTCGGTTTTCGCGGTTGATGCGATGGTGTCGACAACCTGGTCGGCCATGCTGTCTGCCACCACGACTTCCAGCTTGACTTTCGGCACGAAATTTACGGCATATTCCGCGCCGCGATAAATCTCGGTGTGCCCAGATTGCGAGCCAAAGCCCTTGATCTCGGTCACCATCATGCCGCGCACGCCGATGGAGGTAAGCGCTTCGCGAACCTCCTCCAGCTTGAACGGTTTGATCGCTGCGATGATGAGTTTCACGTCTGTTTCCCTCGCTTGTCATTTGCCCCCGAACGGACATCACTGCGGTAAAACAGGGCGCGCGATGCCCGAGGGCAACTTGAGCGACTGGGTCAAAGGCACGCGCTCGCCATGGATTGCAAAAATTTTGCGCAAAATTTGATCATCGGCTACTTTTTAGGCATTTGAAAAACTTGCGCCGGGCATGGGCACTCTCCACATCCGACTCAAAACCGCGTATCGTCGCGGCAAAATTGGGCAGGTCAGGCACAAGCATGGCAAATGGTGGCAGTGGCACGCGTAGATTGGTGGCAGACCGTCGCGGCGGCGCACAACGTTCGGGCAAATCCGGTGGCGCTGGCGGCGGAACACGGCGCCGGACGCCAGCGAAGCGCAAACGCCGCAATCCGCCCAAGCGCGGCGGGATCATTTCCCGCGTCTTTGGATTTGTTACGCGCCTGATCTGGGCGCTGGTCTGGCGATCGACGGCGGTTTTGGTGCTGCTTGTGGTTTTGGCGACCGGCTATGTCTACACAACCCTGCCCGATCTTGAGGAAGCCTCGGACGCGCGCATTCGCGGCTCAGTGACTTTCATTGACAGCGATGGCGCCATCTTCGCCCGCCGCGGTGCGCAATTTGGCGGCACGGCCGCGCCCGACGCCATTTCGACTAATTTGGTCGGAGCCCTGGTGGCAACCGAGGACCGGCGATTCTACTGGCATCCTGGCGTTGACCCAATTGGCATCGTCAGTGCCATGCGGATCAACATGAGTGAGGGGCGCGGGCCCTTTAGCGGCCATGGTGGCTCCACCCTGGCGATGCAGATCGCAAAGCTGATGTGTCTGGGGGTGCAATACGACCCGCAGACCTGGGAAAGCGAGACGGCCTTTGAGGCTGATTGCCGCCGCACGACAATTTGGCGCAAAGTGCAGGAGGTGCCCTGGGCACTGGCCATCACCGCGCGGTATGGGCGTGAGGGGGTCCTGGCCGTCTACCTGAACCGCGCCTATTTCGGCGCCGGCGCCTATGGCGTGAGCGCCGCGATGCAGCGGTATTTTGACAGCAGCCCCGCCGAGGCAAGTCCGCAAGAGGCCGCAATGCTGGCAGGTTTGCTGACCGCGCCGTCACGATTTGCGCCGACCAATGACCTGCAGCGTAGCCAGGACCGGGCGGATGTTGTTTTAGGGCTTATGAACCGGTCCGGCTACATTGACGATGCTGAACTGGCCGCCTTGCGCGCCGATCCCGCTGTCCTAAGCCCCGGCGCGCAAGCCGAGCTTGGCGGCGCGTTTGCCGATTGGGTGATGGGGGCGGGCCCTGATTTTCTGACCGGCGAGACCACCGAAGACGTGATCATCCGCACAACGTTTGACCCCGAAATCCAGGCCGCCGCTGAGGCCGCGGTTGACCTGATTTTTGCCGAACGGGTGCGAGAAGGCTCTGCGGCAGAGGCAGCCGTGGTGATCATGTCAGCCGATGGGGCGGTGCGCGCCATGGTGGGCGGGCGCGATCACGGTGCGGGGCTCTTCAACCGCGCGGTTCAGGCAGAGCGTCAGCCCGGCAGCTCGTTTAAGCCATTCATCTATGCCGCCGCCCTCGATCAAGGCTGGCGGTTTGATGACCTGATCTATGATGGACCGCTGACAATTGATGTTCCTGGGTCGGGCCCCTACAGCCCGACAAATTACAGTGGCGAGTTTTACGGCGAGGTCATGCTGTTGGACGCGCTGCGGTCGTCGCTGAATACCGCCGCCGTGCGACTGTCGGAAACGGTTGGCCGCGATGAGGTCGCGCGTGTGGCAGAAGGGTTTGGGATCGACGCCAATCTACGAGAGTTGGGCCCGGCCATTGCACTGGGCGCCTCAGAAGTGACGCTTCTGGATATGGTCGGGGCTTATGCGGGGATCCTATCGGGCGGGTTCGCCGTGACGCCCTACGGCGTGGAGGAACTTCGTCTCACCGGCGATAGCGAGCCCATGTTTGAAGCGCCGGAAGGCGGCGGCTTTGGCGAGCAGGTGATCTCAGCCGATGCAGCGGCACAGCTGATCTATATGATGAATCAAGTTGTCGAAAACGGCACCGGTCAGAATGCCCGGTTTGGTGGCTGGGAAATCGCCGGAAAGACGGGCACGACAAATTCGGCCCGCGACGCGTGGTTTGTCGCGTTTACCGGGGATTACGTGGCCGGCGTTTGGATGGGATACGACGATAACACGCCGCTGGAAGGTGTGACAGGCGGTGGTCTGCCATCCGAGATCTGGCGCGAAGCGATGGCGCCGATCCATGCCGATTTGGTGCCGCTGCCCCTGCCGATGGTCGATCCGGCGGCAATGCCCCGGCCGGTGCCGCAACCCGAAGCGGAGCGCCCGGATCTGGGTGATCAGATTTTGATGGAAGTATTGCAGCAGGTTTTGGGCGATCTTGATAGCCGTTAGGCGCCTGTTCATCTCAATAGGTCACAGGTTCTGGCCATTATGGTTTTGGACCTTTTTCCCCACAGCGCGCGCAACCGGCAACCTGCTGCATCGAAGATGCGAGATGATCCGCCCGCACTCGGCGCTGCGGACCAGGTGACTTGGCTGACGCAACAGCCATTGACGTTTGCGACGGTCCGACAAAAGCACGCAGGTAATGCCCCTACCTCCGCCGTGCCTCAGATGCCGTCCCGTCTGGGCTCGCTACGGGTGGTGATCTAGGCGCCAAAGGCAGCCGACTTTTGCATCTGGGCACAAGCCAGCCTGGACCGGGTCAAAACAGCTGACTGATGTCGGATCGGGCAAAGACGGTGCGTCGCGAAACAGGCATTCAGGCCGGTGGCCCGCCCGCTTACAGCCGGGACGAAGACATCGGCCACATATAGCGCACCGCTGAGGTCTGCGTCTGTGGCTCACTAAGCGACGGTTTCCCGATCTCAACCGGGCCAATCTGACCGCTCAGCTGATCTGCTGGCTTGCACTTCTCTGCGCATAGGTCTGGCGCTGGACGGCGAGCACGAATGCTTTAGGCTTCCGCACACCTTGGAGATATCCGAAACGGGAGACGGGAATGAGCAACGCAATTGACGACCGCTTGGCAGAACTGGGCATCACCTTGCCCGACGCGCCCGCACCTGCGGCAAATTATGTGCCTTTTGTCATCATCGGAGACCTCGTCCATGTCTCGGGCCAAGTATCGATGGATGCAAGCGGATTGGTCAAAGGGCGCCTGGGCGATACCATGGATGTGGAGGCTGGCGCGGCGGCAGCACGGCTTTGCGCACTTTCCTTACTCGCGCAGGCGCGTGCTGCATGCGGCGGAGATTTCGGGAAATTTGTGCGCGCCGTGAAGCTCACTGGATTTGTGAATTCAACGCCTGAATTTGGCGACCAACCCAAGGTGATCAATGGGGCATCCGACACGCTTGTCGAGATCCTTAGCGAGGCCGGTCGGCATGCAAGATCGGCCGTTAGTGCGGGCGCTCTACCGTTCGGCGTTGCCGTTGAGATCGAAGGCATCTTCCAGATCCGGCCATAATGCTGCCAGAACCGTTTCTGACCAAACCAATCGCGCATCGTGGGCTGCATGGACGTGGCGCGCCGGAGAACAGCAATCCTGCATGTATCGCTGCAATGCACGCCGGCTACGGGATCGAGTTGGATTTACAATTGTCGGCAGATGGCGAAGCCATGGTGTTTCACGATGCCACGCTGGACCGGATGACCGATGTGACCGGCCCTGTTCGCGCATGCAATGCCGAAGTGCTAACCGCAATACCGTTGCGCGGCAGCCAAACAGCCATTCCCACGCTCAATCAGGTTCTGTCTGAGGTCGATGGGAAGGTGCCCCTTTTGATAGAGCTAAAGGATCAATCCGGCAAAAGGGGCGGCAGCGACGGTATGCTGGAAAAGGCGGTGGCTGAGGCGCTTGAGAGCTACGACGGCCCGGTCGCCGTTATGTCATTTAACCCCTCCATGGTTGCTCAGATGGCGCAGCTTTCGCCTGAGACGCCGCGCGGGCTGACAACGGGTGCTTTCGACTGGCCCGACCTCGCGCCGGAGGCCGCCGAACATTTACGCGCTATTGCCGATTTTGGCCGGGTTGGCGCAAGCTTCATCAGCCACGACCACAGGCATCTGGATGCGCGTCCGGTCACGGCACTTCGCACCGCGGGCGTGCCGATCTTAACCTGGACGATCCGAAGTGCTGAGGAGGAAGCCAAGGCGCGCGAGATCGCCCAAAATGTGACCTTTGAAGGCTACCTGCCGTAGCGAACGATTGACGCGCCGTTGACCTGCCGATGCGGGCGCCCATCTTTCAAGGTGCAGGCCGGCGATCGGCAAATAAAGGTACGAAATGGACGGAGCGGCCCAGATCGAGATCACCGTGCATCCCAGCCTACACGGGGTCGATGCGGATGATTGGGATGCCTGTGCGGCGCCTGAGACTGCCGATGGCGGGCGCGCTGCCGATCCATTTACCACCCACCGGTTTTTGCTGGCGCTTGAGGCGTCGCGATCGGTTGGAACCGGCACTGGATGGCAGCCGCGCTATTTGGTGGCACGCGCCGCAGATCAGACGATTGCCGTTGCTCCGCTTTATGCCAAATCCCACAGCCAGGGCGAATATGTGTTCGATCACAATTGGGCCCACGCTTATGAGCAGGCGGGCGGGCGCTATTACCCCAAGCTGCAAATGGCTGTCCCGTTCACGCCCGCCACCGGCCGCCGCTTTTTGACCCGGCCCGGTTGGGAGGAGCCAGGAATGGCAGCACTGCTGCAAGGCATGGTCCAGATTGCGGCTGACAATGAGCTGAGTTCAGCCCACGTGACGTTCTGCAGCGAAGGCGAGGCGCTGGCCGGGCGGGCGATGGGGTTATTGCATCGCACGGGCCAGCAATTTCACTGGGAAAACGACGGCTATGCCAGTTTTGAGGACTTTCTGGCGGCACTCAGTTCGCGTAAGCGCAAAAACATTCGCAAGGAACGTGCCGAGGCGCAGTCTTTCGGCGGTGATATCGTAGCTTTGACCGGCGCCGATCTGCGGCCTGAGCATTGGGATGCGTTTTGGCACTTCTACCAAGACACAGGCAGCCGCAAATGGGGCATGCCCTATCTGACACGGGCCTTTTTTGATCAAGTGCAGGAGCATTTGGTAGAAGATGCCCTTTTGGTCCTGGCCCTGCGGGCGGGCCGCCCGATTGCCGGTGCGCTGAACTTCATCGGGCGGGAGACGCTTTACGGCCGCTATTGGGGCTGTTCTGAACATCACCGCTTTTTGCATTTTGAGCTTTGCTACTATCAGGCAATCGATGCTGCGATCGAGCGTGGTCTGTTGCGCGTGGAGGCCGGCGCACAAGGGGACCATAAATTGGCGCGCGGCTATATGCCGACCATCACGCACAGCCTACACTGGATTGGTGACGCGGGTTTTCGCCGTGCGGTTGAGGCGTATCTAGAAGCAGAGCGCAATGCCATCGACCGGGAGGTTGAGGTCCTAACCGAATATGGCCCGTTCCGCCGGGCCGATGTGGAGGAGCAGGAATGAGTGGTAAACTTGAGGGCGCGGCGCGACAAAGCGCTTTGGCCGAACTCGACGCGACCGGCTGGGCGCTTGTCGACGGCCGCGATGCGGTCACCAAACGGTTCGTATTTGCAAACTTTGCCGAAGCATTTGGATGGATGAGCCAGGTTGCGATACTTGCTGAAAAGATGAACCACCATCCGGAATGGTCGAACGTCTATAAAACGGTGGATGTCACATTGACGACGCATGATGTCGGCGGTCTGAGTGATCTGGATCTGGCATTAGCGCAGAAAATGGACGCCGCTGCCGCCTGATCCGAATCCGGTGCTCTCCCGCCTGGCTCGGCCTTCGGCCTGCGCCAGTTGGGCATGGCGCGCGGTCGGCCTGCGGCCGCGTCCGCGCGGGGCGGCGGGTTCAGATTAGGAAGGTCAGGACGCGGAAAGGCGTCGCTTATCTCTTGTCCGCCCACTGCGCGCGGCGCTCAAGAAGAGCGCAGCCCAACCAGAAATAGACTTCGCGCGACAGCGCGGCCGCTGGATCAGAGGGTGCGCTATATCTCGGCCAGCAGGCTTTCCCCGGCAGAGATCTCACACGTGCCTGGTCCGTCCTCTTGCATAATCACCTTCACGACGCCGTCTTCGGCATAAAGTGAATAGCGCATCGACCGGCCATAAAACCCGATCGCGGGCGCGTCGAAATTCATGTCAGCAGCCGTTGTGAAACTGCTCGCGGCATCTGCAATCACCGTGATGCCAGCCGCATCTGCACCAGTTTCTTTGGTCCAAGCATCGACGACAAAGGGGTCATTGACCGCCACGCAGATGATCTCGTCGATCCCTTTGGCGGCGAACGCGTCGTGTGTGCGAATGAAGCTTGGCATATGGGCTGTCGTGCAGGTCCCAGTAAACGCCCCGGGCAGGCCAAAGAGCACCACTTTACGGCCGGCGAATTTCGCCGCCATATCGACCTCCTCGGGACCATCGGCACCCATTCGCAACGAGGTTACGCCGGGGAGTTTATCACCTACGGAAAGCGGCATGATCTGTCCTTCGCTTCTACTTTTTTTCCCACTTGGACTCGCATATAGGTTTTGGAACAGGCAGCGCAATCGGGGCTCGGGCAGATGACGCATATCCTTTGTGTGGGCGCAGGACAGGCGGGCGCGGCTCTGGTAGCGAAGCTGCGCGCCGAAGGCTTTGACGGCGACATTACCTTAGTTGGTGATGAACCGGTGCCACCCTATCAGCGGCCGCCTTTGTCAAAGGCCTATCTACTGGGCGACTTACCGCTTGAGCGCTTGTTCTTAAGGCCCGAAAATTTCTATGCGGATGCTGGGATTCGGCTCCTGACCGGCGCCGAGGTCACCACGATCGATCCCGTCGGCAAGCAGGTTCATTTGGGCGGTGAGGCGATCGCCTATGACCAGCTGGTTCTGGCCACAGGATCCAGCCCACGGCGCCTGCCAGGCGCAATCGGCGGCGATTTGGGCGGTGTGCACGTGGTACGGACATTGGCCGATGTGGACGCGATGACGCATGATCTAAAGCCGGGCGCGCAGGCGCTTATCGTCGGCGGCGGCTATATCGGCCTTGAAGCCGCCGCCGTGGGCGCAAAACTCGGCCTGAGCGTCACGTTGTGCGAAGCGTCGGAGCGGATCTTGGGCCGGGTCGCGTCTTCCGAGACCGCCGCCTATTTCCGCGCATTGCATGAAAGCCACGGGGTGCGCATCCTTGAAGGCGTGGGTCTCCAGCGCCTGACCGGTCAGGACCGGGTGGAAACAGCAGAGCTGGCCGACGGAAACAGGCTTCCGGTTGATATCGTCATTGTCGGCATCGGCATCGAACCGGCAACCGAGCTTGCTTGTGCGGCAGGGTTAAAGATCGATAACGGGATTGCGGTCGATGCCCAGGGCCGCACATCCGACCCGGCAATTTGGGCTGCGGGCGATTGCGCGTCCTTCCCCTGGCAAGGCCAGCAAATACGCCTCGAATCCGTGGGCCACGCAATCGATCAGGCCGAATTGGTTGCACGCAATCTGCTTGGCGCGGGGGACGCTTATGTGCCCAAGCCCTGGTTCTGGTCGGACCAATACGACGTGAAACTTCAGATCGCTGGCCTGTCTGGTGGCGCAGACCGGGTGATCGTCCGCGGCTCCGGCGCGCAGGTGTCGCATTGGTATTTCGCAGGTGACCAGCTTGTGGCGGTTGATGCGATGGGTGATCCGCGTGGCTATATGGTCGGCAAGCGGCTGATCGAGGCTGGCAAATCACCCGATGCCGACGCCATCGCCGATCCTGACACCGACATCAAAGCCCTGCTAAAGGCGTGAGAATTGTCGGCGGTCAGTGGCGCGGGCGAAAACTGGCAGACCTCGGCACGGGCGACCTAAGCGCGCGGCTTAGGCCGACATCCGATAGGGTCCGTGAGGCCATCTTTAACATCCTAATCGCGGCAGGTGATCCGGTGACGGGCGCCCGCGTTCTGGACTTGTTTGCCGGCACCGGTGCTTTGGGATTGGAGGCGCTAAGCCGTGGCGCCAGCCAAGCGGTCTTTGTCGATAATGGGACGGCTGCGCGCGCGCTGTTACGCGACAACATCGCAAAATGTGGGGCCCAAGCTGCGGCAACAGTCTTTCGGCGCGATGCCACGCAAATGGGGGACGCGCGCGGCGCCTTCGACCTGGTCTTTCTTGACCCGCCTTACGGCCAGGGCCTGGGTGAAAAGGCGCTGAACTCCGCGAATGCCGGGCAGTGGCTTGCCAGGGGCGCATGCATTGTGTGGGAGGACTCTCAGCCGATGACCGCGCCGGGCTTTGAGGTGCATGACAAGCGGCGTTATGGCGACACCTGGATCTCTTTCCTCTTCTTGCCCTGATCGGGCCCGTATGGGAGGGTTAGTGAAACAAGAGCAGTTCAAAGAAAATTGGGCAGTATGCAGGGTGCAGCGCATCTTCTGAAATCAGTTTTTGGTTTTGACGGGTTCCGCCCCGGCCAGGAAGAGATTGTTAAGGCCGTGAGCGCGGGCCAGGACGTGCTGGCTATCATGCCCACAGGCGGCGGAAAATCCCTGTGCTTTCAGCTGCCTGCGCTGATGAGCGATGGGCTGACCGTGGTAATCTCTCCGCTGATTGCGTTGATGCGCGACCAAGTTCGCGGCCTGCGTGAGGCAGGCGTTGAGGCAGGCGCACTGACCTCTGGCAACACCCCTGAGGAGACCGACCGCGTTTGGGCCGCGTTGGCGGCCGGGCGGCTTAAACTATTGTATCTCGCGCCGGAGCGTCTGGCCGCTGGCGGCACAACGCATATGCTGTCGCGCGCAGGCGTGTCGCTGATCGCGGTCGATGAGGCCCATTGCGTCAGCCAATGGGGTCATGATTTCCGGCCCGATTATTTGCGCGTCGGTGACCTGCGCGCGACGCTCAAGGCCCCACTTGCCGCGTTCACAGCAACCGCCGACGCTGAGACCCGGACAGAGATCGTCGCGCGGCTCTTTGGCGGGCAGGCGCCGCAGATCTTTTTGCGCGGATTTGACCGCCCCAATCTCCGCCTGGCTTTTGAGGTGAAGGACAAGCCGCGCGCGCAGATCCTCAATTTCGCGGCTGCGCGCCGGGGCCAATCCGGCATTGTCTATTGCGGCACACGGGCAAAGACCGAAACGCTGGCCCAAGCGCTGCGCGAGGCGGGCCATGCCGCAGTTGCCTATCATGGCGGGATGGAGGCCGAGACTCGCCGCAACGTAGAGGCGCGATTTGGCGCCGAAGACGGGCTGATCGTCGTGGCAACAATTGCCTTTGGCATGGGCGTCGATAAACCCGATATCCGGTGGGTCGCCCATGCCGATCTGCCCAAATCGATCGAGGCCTATTACCAGGAAATCGGCCGGGCCGGCCGCGACGGGGCGCCGGCCGATACGCTGACGCTTTACGGGCCCGACGACATCCGCTTTCGGCGCGGCCAGATCGACGAGGGGCTGGCACCGGCTGAGCGCAAGGGCGCCGATCACGGGCGGCTGAACGCGCTTTTGGGTCTGGCCGAGGCGCAAGGTTGCAGGCGGATCCGGCTTTTGGCCTATTTCGGCGAGGCGGCCGAGGCTTGCGGCAACTGCGATCTCTGTACCACGCCGCCGGAGCTCTTCGACGGCGCGGTCGCGGTGCAAAAGGCGCTCTCGGCCATCCTACGCACCGGCGAAAACTTCGGTGCCGGGCATTTGATCGACATCCTGACCGGCACGCAAACCGACAAGATCCGTAGCCGCCGCCATGACAATCTACCGACCTTCGGGGTCGGCACTGAATTTGACCGGCGCGGCTGGCAGGCGGTCTTCCGGCAGATGGCCGCGCTTGATCTGATCCGCCCTGACCCCGAACGCCACGGCGCGCTACGCATGACCCAAGCCGCACGCCCGATCCTGCGCGGAGAGGCTGAGATCACGCTGCGCAAAGATGCGCTGAGCCGGGCGAAATCACGGCCCGCAGCCAAGGCGCTGGTCGGTGAAGAGGACGCCGCCCTGCTTGCCGCCCTAAAAGCAAAACGACGCGCCCTTGCCGATGCCCAGGCCGTCCCCGCTTATGTCATCTTCACCGACCGCACGCTCATTGAGATGGCCGAGACGCGGCCCGACACGCTTGACGCCATGGCGCGGGTGTCTGGCGTCGGTGCGGCCAAGCTGGACCGGTACGGTGCGACTTTCTTGGAGATCATCAACCAAGAGGCCGTCCCGCAGATGCACCCGGCGCGTCTCAAGCTGGCTGGCAAAGGCACGGGCGAGGTTTTCGACAAGCTGATGGCGGTCCAGAACGAACTCGCCCGTGGTGCCGATGGCACCGGCAAATATCTCAACTGTTCGCATGCAACGCTGCGCCACCTGGCGGAGCGAAAACCCGAATGCCTCGATGCCATGGCGCGCATCCAGGGCATGGGCACGCAAAAAGTCGAACGCTTTGGCGACGCATTCCTCGCCATCCTCAACCAAGACTGACGCCGCCCAGATCCGCCATGCCTGTAGGTGGTCATGGGGGCGCCCGCGGGTGATAACTTGCGCGGCGAAAAAATCGTGTCGCGCGTCAGCGCGTCCGCTTGGTCAATGGTCTTTGGGTACCGCGTCGAACCCGGCCTTTTGGGCCTCGGTCGCCTCGGTCTGGTACTGGGACTTCCACTCCGCGTAAGGCATCCCGTAGACGATCTCACGCGCCGCCTCTTTCGATATCTGCAGGCCTTGTTCTGCGGCGGCCTCGCCATACCAGCGCGACAGGCAGTTGCGGCAAAACCCGGCGAGGTTCATCAGATCGATATTTTGCACGTCCTTCCGCGCATCGAGATGGGCCAAGAGCCGACGGAAGGCCGCCGCCTCAAGCGCCTGCTTGGTATGATCATCCATGCATCTTCTCCTTTCCCCATAGCTGGAAGTCCGGCCCGGCCGCGTCAAGCCACAGCTGCGTTTTCATCCCAGCGCGGCAGGCACCCGCAGTTGCCGCGGCGGGCGTTTTGCGCCATAGCGTGACCAAGCCTGTGAGCGCAAACATAAGAACCGGGGACAGCCAACAGATGAGACGCCTACGCAAAGTAAAGATTGTGGCCACCCTTGGCCCCTCTTCCAGCGATTACGATACGATCCGCGCCCTCTTTGAGGCCGGAGCGGACGTGTTTCGCCTGAATATGAGCCATGGCGACCATTCTGAAATTGCCGCACGACACGCCCATATCCGCCGCATCGAGGAAGAGCTTGACCGTCCGATTGCAATCCTTGCCGACCTGCAGGGCCCTAAATTGCGGGTGGGCGTTTTTGCCAATGGCGCCGAAGAGCTTGAGGAAGGCCAGCCGTTTCGCATGGACCTGGACGGCGCGGAAGGCGATGCAAGCCGCGTGAACCTGCCGCACCCCGAGATTTTCGCCGCCCTAGAGCCCGGTGCATCGCTGTTGGTCAATGACGGAAAAATCCGGCTGAAGGTCATTGATTGCGGACCGGACTTTGCAAATTGCGAGGTGGTCGTCGGCGGGACGATTTCGAACCGCAAGGGCGTGAACGTGCCCGATGTTGTCTTGCCGCTGGCCGCCCTCAGCGAGAAAGACCGCAAAGACCTGGAATTTGTCTGTGAACTTGGCGTCGATTGGCTGGCATTAAGCTTTGTGCAACGGACCAAAGATGTTTGGGAGGCGCGGGAATTGGCCAATGGCCGGGCCGCGATTCTGTCAAAAATCGAGAAGCCCGCCGCAGTGGACGCATTCGACGATATCCTCGAAGTGTCGGACGGGATCATGGTCGCGCGCGGCGATCTCGGCGTAGAGCTTCCGGTTCAAAACGTCCCGCCCATTCAAAAGCGCTTGGTACGGCGGTGCCGCCGGGTCGCCAAGCCGGTGATCGTGGCCACGCAGATGCTCGAATCGATGATCGAAAGCCCGGTGCCGACGCGGGCCGAAGTCTCGGACGTGGCTGCGGCCATCTATGAGGGCACCGATGCTGTGATGCTGAGCGCGGAGTCGGCTGCCGGGCATTACCCAATTGAGGCGGTGCAAACGATGGACAATGTCGCGCGCGAGGTCGAAGCCGACCCGACCTATTGGCAGGTCACCGCCGCCAGCCGCGGCGGCGAGCGCGCAACGACCGCAGACGGCATCGTGGCCGCAGCCCGAGAGATCGCCGAGGCCACCGACATCAAGGCGATCTGCTGCTATTCCCAGTCCGGCACAACCGCACGGCTCATCGCGCGGGAACGGCCGCAGCCGCCCGTCATCGCCATGACGCAGATGCGCAATACCGCGCGCCAGTTGAGCCTGACCTGGGGGCTGCATTGCGTGATGACAAGCCAGTTGGAGCGCTTCAAACAGGCCGTTGTGAATGCGGTCCGGGCCGCCCGTGCAGACGGCTTCGCCGAAGAAGACGACCAGATTGTGGTCACAGCCGGTGTGCCCTTCAACGTGCCCGGCTCGACCAACATTCTGCGCATCGCGCCCTGTGCGGAGCGTTTGATCTACGCGACCGATCCGGAATGAGCCTGCTTGCGGCATTCATCGTGGCCAGCGCCAATCTGGTGGCGGCGCTGATGTTTGTCGGCTGTATCGCAGCCTGGAGCGATGGCCGCCCGGTCGGGCGCAAACCGGTGATCATCGCCGTCCTCATCGTGTTATCGATTGTCGTTCAATTGCCGCTGCCCGATGGCCCGTCCTGGCGCAATGTGCCGGTCGCGTTCTTTCAGGTCCTGGGCACGCTCACATAGCGCCAGGCAGCGATCGGTTTGGCCGGATCATCCCGTCCGGCGGCCAAAACACGGCAACTCAGCCCTTGAAGGACGCTGCGAACTGCGGTAACGGGCGCGTCTTAGTCGCGCGGCGGGCCAAAGTGGCATGCCCTGTTCGCGCTGAAACGGACCGCAAGAACGGAGACCGAAATGCCCAAGATGAAGACCAAGTCGAGCGCGAAGATGCGCTTTCGCCGGACTGCCTCCGGCAAGATCAAAGCCAGCCAAGCCGGCAAACGGCATGGGATGATCAAGCGGACGAAGAAATTCATTCGCGACGCGCGGGGTACGACCGTTTTGTCGGCACCCGACGCGAAGATCGTCAAGTCTTTCATGCCCTACGATCGCTGAGGAGGCCCGCATATGTCCCGCACAAAAGGTGGAACCGTCACCCATCGCCGCCACAAGAAAGTGGTCGATCAGGCGAAAGGGTATTACGGCGCGCGCAGCCGGAATTTCCGTACCGCGACACAGGCCGTCGACAAGGCCAACCAATATGCAACCCGCGACCGCAAGGCCCGCAAGCGTCAGTTCCGCGCCCTTTGGATCCAGCGGATCAACGCGGCCGTGCGCCTGCATGACGACAGCCTGACCTATAGCCGCTTCATCAACGGTTTGGCCAAGGCCGGGATTGAGGTGGATCGCAAGGTATTGGCTGACCTGGCCGTGCACGAGCCCGAAGCTTTTGGCGCCATTGTCGCGCAGGCCAAAGAGGCCCTCGTCTGAATTCAAGCACGCATCTGCCCTGAATAGAGAGGCCGCCCAACAGGCGGCCTTTTGTATTCAAACGCTAGCCGGCGGCGTGTCGGCCCCGCGCTGTCTATGCGCGCTGCTGGCAAGTCCGCCTGTCTCAGCTCGGTTGCGCGGCCTGCCAAACGTTTTTGACGATCATGTAGTTTTCCAACCCTTCGGTCCCGCCTTCGCGGCCGTACCCGCTGGACTTTACCCCACCAAACGGCGTCTCGGGCATGGATGCCTCAAGCGTGTTGATCGACAGATTACCGACCTCCACGCGATCAATGAGTTGGTCGATGTAATCGGCGCGATTTGTAAACGCATAGCCGGCCAATCCATAAGGGACTGAATTGGCCTGCGCGATGGCCTGATCGAGCGAGGCGACCGGGTTGAGCACTGCGATTGGGCCGAAGGGTTCCTCCTGCATAATCCGCGCGTCATCGGGTACGTTCAAAAGCACGGTCGGCTCAAAGAAATAGCCCTTGTTGCCAAGCCGACCGCCACCGGTTGCAAGTGTTGCGCCTTTGGCTTGGGCGTCTTCAACAAGCGCGCTTAACAGCGGCACACGACGATCATTGGCTGTAGGTCCCATCTCGATCCCGTCATTCATGCCATTGCCAACCCGCGTGGCGGCCGCGCGTTCGACGAACCTCTTGGCATAGTTGTCAAAGATGCTCTCATGGGCAAAAAAACGGGTCGGCGAGGTGCAGACCTGACCGCTATTGCGCATCTTTCGCACCGCGCCAGAGACAGCCGCCGCGGCAATATCGGTATCCTCGCAGATGATGACCGGGGCGTGCCCGCCAAGCTCCATCAGGACGGGCGTCATATGCGCAGAGGCGAGATTTGTCAGATGCCGCCCGACATTGGTGGAGCCGGTGAAAGCCACCAGCCGAACCGGCTCCTGCGGAATAAGATGGCCCGAGATCTCGGGCGGCTGGCCAAAGACCAGGTTCAGAACCCCGGCGGGCAGGCCCGCATCTTCAAAAGCCTTGGCGATATGAATGGCCCCGGCCGGTGTCTCCTCGGCAGCTTTGAGGATGACCGAACATCCCGACGCCAGCGCGCCAGCAACTTTGCGCGCCGGTTGGCTCATCGGAAAATTCCACGGTGAAAACGCCGCCACCACGCCGATGGGCTGATGGTGGACGGCAAATTTATGGCCCGGCGGGGCGGGAATGATGCGCCCGTAGCTGCGCATCGCCTCACCGGCATCCCATTCAAAGAACTCCGCGCCGCGGATCACTTCAAGGCGTGCCTGAGCCAGCGGCTTGCCATGTTCCAGCGTGATGCTGCGGGCAATCTCCTCCTGCCGATCCCGCATCAGGCGCGCCGCGCGCAGGATGGTGTCGGACCGCTCTCGCGGCGCGGTGTTGCGCCAAATCTCAAAGCCTTTCATGGCGGCATCAAGCGCGTCGTCCAGATCGGCAATCTCAGCACTTGGCAGGCGGCCCAATTCCTCTTCCGTGGCCGGGTTCACGACCGCCAGATCGGAGCGGGTGCGGCGCCATTCACCACCGATGAACAGCCTTAGCTCTGGATACATCTGCCGGGCTCCTCGATCCTGTCGATCTCAGATCACGCATTGCCTGCCATCGCTTCAAGTGAATTGGCTGAATACTGGTATCGCTTTGGCGAATACCTGAAAATCACCGCGCCTGGGCGGCCTGATGCAGCGCGGCTTTGAAGGCGCGGCCCGCGGGCGACAGGTCATCATCGGCCCGCAGCGACACACCGATCGGTCCCGCACCAAAAGGCACATCCCAATCAAGCGTGCTTAGATGCCCGTTCTCAATATCGTGCGACACCACCTCGGCCGGCATGAACCCGATCAGATTGCGGCGCTGCAAAAGCGCGCGATTGCTGAGATAAGACACCGACTCGATGGCAACCGGCGGCACATATTGCTGCTGGCCGACAAAGAACTGATCGACTTGGCGGCGCAGCGTCGTCTCAAGCGGTGGCAGGATCCACCCAAAAGGCTTGGTCTGGGCAAAGGAAACGCCCGCCCTACCGGCCAGCGGGTGCCCGGTGCCGACAACCGCCAAAATCCTGTCTTCGAATAGCTTTTCCTGCCTGATTTTGTCACGGTGGCGCTGCGATGGCAGGCGGCCGACAACCATGTCGATCTCACCGGACAACAGACCGGGCATGAGGAATTCGTTCGTGCCTTCGCTGATTTTGATCGCGACATTTGGGCGTTCGGCCAACATGATCTCGATCGCCGTCGGGATCAGGATGGTCGAGGCTGCAAGTAATGTGCCCACCACCACCCGACCGGCATTGCCTTCGGTCAGATCGTCAAGCTCCTGCGCGGCGTTTGAGACCTGGGCAAAGATCAGTTTTCCGTGTCGAATAAGGGTTTCGCCAAAGACGGTCGGCACAACGCCGCGATTGGTCCGGCTGAACAGTTTGACCTCAAAATCCAGTTCCAGGTCTTGGATCATCTTGGTGGCGGCGGGTTGGGAGATGCCCAATTCGCGCGCCGCGTTCTGGATGTTGCCATGGGTGCCCACGGCCACCAACAGGCGCAACTGGCGCAGCTTGAGCCGTGTGAGCGCGCGGTCGAGGATGCGGGAATGGCGCCCAACCATCTAAATCGAGACCTTTTGCGTGATCTGGTCGAGCTTTGACAGCACGCTCATCGCGGCAAGCGCTGAGCTGCGCGGATTGTCCGGCAGTGCATTGCCGCTGATCTCAAACCGGAATGTGCCAAATTCGCCCTCGGCGCTTAGCTCGTGGATATTCCGCGTGATGGTCGGATCGGCAATCAGTTGAACCCGTGTCGCCTCAAAGCCAAGCCCGGCCAGGGCAACCACCGCCGCGACATTGGCGTTTTTTGGGTAGGCCAGCGCTGCCTGGCCCGCATTGCCATCGAAATGCGTGGCCGCAGCGCTCAGGGCATCCAGATCAAGCTGGGCCTCAGCGGGTGAGCCTTTCCAACCAGCAGGCGGTTTGCGGCCCCGATAAGTCACTGCCCGAAGGCCGCCAACCGAAGCGGCACTTAAGCAATCGAGCGCGCCGATAGCGCCTGAAGCCAAATGCAAGGTTGCACCGCCGTCGCGCGCTGCGCGTTCAAGGCGGTCGGCCAGGTCCCGGTCAGCCAGCGCACCGATCGATACGGTGATGACATCTATCCCGCGCGACAAGATCTCGGGCCCGAATTGCGCCAAGGCCTGGTGGCCTGCGCAATCGAGGACAATGCGCGTGTCGCCAGGCAGATCACGAACAGCACCGACATAGCCCTGCGCCGTGCCAACGGCCTCCGGGCGCACCAGAACCGCGCCGATCTCATGGCCGCGCGCCGCAGCCATCGCACCGACATATCGCGCGATTGCGCCTTTCCCGATCACAGCAAGCTTCATGCCTTGCCTGTAGCGCGATCCGCCGAAAAACGAAATTGGTGAGTTTTGGATATTCCAATTTCTGATAGCTGTTTTTCAGCTTGCCCCTTGGAACGCCAGCCCGGATCGGGCTTGTCTAAGCGCAGGGAAACAACGGCGCCGGTCCAATGAAGTATACCAAACACGAAGCCAAGGCGTATGCGCGCGAGACGATGATCGGCATCTGGGCCGCCGCACTCAATCCGTTCAATGCGGACCTGAGCTTTGACGAGGAAGGCCTGCGCGCCAATATCCGCCACTGGATCGATGATCTTGGCATCAAAGGTCTCTTTATCGCTGGCAAACAGGGTGAGTTTTTCTCCATGTCGCTGGCCGAGCGGAAGCGGAATTTCGAGATCGCTGTAGACGAATGCGGCGACAAGGCCGGAATCATCGTGTCGGTCTCGGACCAAAACATGGAAACCGCTTTGGAGCTGGCGCGCCATGCCGAGGCGTGCGGCGCCGACTATATCGTACTGCACGCCCCGGTGCTCAGCTTTTGCCATGACCGCAGCGAGGTTCTTTATCAGTACTACAAACGGTTCTGCGACGAATTGGACATCGGCATCGCGATGTGGAGCCATCCCGATAGCGGCTATCTCATGCAGCCCGAGGAATGTGCCCGCATCGCGGAGTTGCCCAATATCGTTGCCATAAAATATTCGGTGCCGCGGGAGATGTATGTGAAGCTGACCCATATGGTGGGCGACAAAATCCATGTCTCGACCTCGGCAGAGCATGAATGGTTGGCCAACATCCTGGAGCTCGACTGGAAGCTCTATCTTTGCTCCTCCCCGCCCTATCAATTGCAAACCAAAATTGACCAACGGATGAACGAGTACACTGAGCTCGCATTTGCCGGTAAAGCGGATGCAGCACAGCGGGTTTTCGACAGCCTCAACCCGGTCCGCGACGCCATGAAGCGGACACGGCCGCCAGGTAAACCGACCGCGTTTGGAAAATACTGGCAAGAGCTCTTGGGCCAAATCGGCGGTGCGGTCAGACCACCGATGTTGGAGCTGAACGAGGCTGAACGGGCGCTCATCCGCGCTGGGTTCGAAACATCCGGGCTGGCCCTGTGAGGCGGGCTGCCGATATAACTCAATCCGATATCTACATGCGGATAATTTCTTTGCCGTTATGGTCGAAACCGCCGAGGGTTTTCTAAACGGGGAGTGTGAAATGCCCAAGCTGCGCGCGTTCAATTTCAAAGCCTGGATCGAAGAACATCGCCATCTGCTCAAGCCGCCGGTCGGCAACAAGATGGTGTTTGAGGATACAGATATGATGGTCACGGTCGTCGGCGGCCCGAACAAGCGCACCGATTACCATGACGACCCGGTCGA
The DNA here is from genome assembly GCA_039191215.1 of Pseudomonadota bacterium. Lineage (GTDB taxonomy): Bacteria > Pseudomonadota > Alphaproteobacteria > Rhodobacterales > Rhodobacteraceae > HKCCE3408. The sequence continues at coordinate 91,592 of JBCCXT010000003.1, read as the reverse complement.
GGAATTTTTCTACCAACTCGAAGGCGACATGCTGCTGAAGCTCTTTGACGGCGAGGAGTTTTACGATGTTCCGATCCGCCAGGGTGAGGTGTTCTTGCTGCCGCCGCATGTCCGCCACTCGCCGCAGCGCCCGCAAGAAGGCTCAGTTGGGCTGGTGATTGAGCCAAAACGCCAAGAAGGAGAGTTGGACGCGATCGAATGGTACTGTTTTGAATGCGGCACACGCGTGCACCGTGCTGAAATGCAACTGAAATCCATCGTCGACGACTTGCCGCCGGTCTATGAAAAATTCTACGCCTCCGAGGAGGATCGCACTTGCCCCAGTTGCCGGGCGGTGCATCCCGGTAAAGTGCCCCCCGAGGGCTGGGTGCAGCTGTAAGAGCCTGGCCTGTCAGGCCCGCCTGCCGCACCGCTGGTGTCGAATTCAACGGCGAAATTTTTTCGCGGACAGTATAAAAAGGCCAAAATGAACGCTGCTTAGGACAACAGGGGAACCATGAAACACGCAAAAACACTCATCATCTCGGCCGCCGCATTCGCCGCCACCGCGCTGGCTGCACAGGCCGAAGAATTTCGGTTGGGCCTGATCACCCCACCACCGCATGTCTGGACGCAGGCCGCCGAAGCCTTCGCCGCCGATCTTGCCGAAGCCAGCGACGGCGCCCATAGCGTGACGGTTTTTCCGGCTCGGCAATTGGGCAACGAGGCCGAGATGCTGCAGCAATTGCAAACCGGTGCGTTGGATATGGCGTTCATGACCGTCGCCGAAGTGTCCAACCGCGCGCCCAATTTTGGCGCCTTCTATGCACCGTTCCTGGCCGAGGATATTGGACATGCCGGGCGTATCCTGCGCAGTGAGACGGCCACCGGCATGCTCGACGCGCTGCCGGCTGAGGTCGGCGTTGTCGGCGTCGGCTACGGCATGGCCGGCTTGCGCCAGATTCTCAGCAGCGTCGAGGTCGGCTCAGCTGCAGATTTGGAAGGCTTGAAGCTTCGCATCACGCCGTTTGAGCCGATCCTGGACTTCTACAACGCGCTTGGCGTGGCCCCCACACCGATGCCGCTACCGGCGGTCTTTGATGCCTTGGCCAACAGCCAGGTTGATGCGATCGACATGGATTCAGAGCTGATCTGGGTGCTGAACTACTACGAACATGCGCCCAACATGGTGCAGTCGAACCATATGATGTTCCCGATGGTCGGCCTGGTTTCGGCCCGGGTCTGGGGCGGCCTGTCAGAGGATGACCGCGCCATGATCGGAGAGCTTATGGCCGCGCGTGTTGACAGCACCATCGACAGCTATATCGAGCTGGAGCCAGGCTGGCTTGACCAGATCCGCGGCGTTGCAGGGTCGTATACGGAAGTGGATGCAAGCTTCTTCGGTGATGCTGTCGCAGAGTGGAACGCCACCTGGTCAGAACGCGCCCCCGCCCTTGAGGCTTTGCGCGCGGTTGCCGCCGAGACCGCAGCACAATAACAATCGCACCATAAAGATCGCAGGTGCGGGATGAAGCCCGTGCCTGCGTTATGCGGTTGGGGGGCAGGATGATCGGGCGGTTTTCTGCGATATGGGCGCGGTTGGAGATTTCGGTCGCCGCCGCACTTGCCTTGTCGATCAGCCTTTTGATCCTGCTCAATGTTGCCACCCGCAGCATGGGTGCGGCGATCTTCTGGGTCGATGAGCTTGCCATTTACGCCATGGCCTGGATGACCTTTCTGGGCGCCTCAGCGGCGCTGCACTACGGCAATTCCGTCGCCATCACGATGATCAAGGACAAGCTCGATCACCGCGCGGCCTTTTGGATGGCGAAACTGGTCGATCTGATCATCTTTGTCTTTGCGCTCTTCATGATCTGGTTCTGCTGGCGCTGGTACGCCCCGCTAGAGCTGGCGCGCCAAGGCTTTGACGTCCAAGCCTTCCAAGGGGCCACGTTCAATTTCATCTATGCCGAACCAACCACCACCCTGGGCATAAAGAAGGTCTGGGTGTGGCTGGTGATGTGGCTGTTTTCCTTCGGCGCCTTCCTGCACGGGCTGGCCAATCTGATCGCCCCGCCACAAGACCGCGAGCTGGGGGCGAGATGACACCGGCCGTCTTTCTTGTGACGCTTTTTATCGCCGTCCCGGTCGCACTTGTGCTGACGCTGACTGCGATCTGGTACATCTGGGAAAGCGGCAACACGATCCTCTATGACAGCTTCGCGCAGAAGATGTTTTCAGGACTGGAGAACTATGGGCTGCTGGCCATTCCACTATTCATGCTGACCGGAGAGATGATGAATGAAGGCGGCATGACGCGCCGCCTGATCAATGCCGCGCGGGTCTTTGTCGGCGGCTTTCGCGGCGGGCTTGCCTATATCAATCTGTTGGCCAATATGTTCATGGCCGCCATCATCGGCTCGGCAACCGCGCAGATCGCGGTCATGGCGCGCGCCATGACGCCGGAGATGGAAAGGGAAGGCTATGACATAGGCTTTGCCGCAGCGACAACCGCGGCGGGCGGGCTGCTGGCGCCGGTCATCCCACCATCGATGATGTTTGTCATCTTCGGCGTCCTGGCGCAGGTACCCATAGGGGATATGTTCTTGGCTGGAATCCTGCCAGGGCTGATGCTGGCCGCGGCCTTTGCAATCGTCCTGACGATCATTGGCATCTGGCAGGGCTTTCCCAAAGGCGCGTGGTATACCAGCCGTGAGGCCATCCGCGCGCTGCTTTATTGCCTGCCCGCCGTGCTAATCCCCTTGGCGATCATCGGCGGCATCCTTCTGGGCATTGCCACACCAACCGAATCCGCGGCCATCGCCTCGCTTGTGGCCTTTCTGATCGGTTGGCTCATCTACCGAGAGCTCAAGCCATCCGCGCTGTTTGAGATGTTCAAGCGCACCGCGGTGAACGCCTCGCTCATCATCTTCATGATCGCGGCGGCCAACGTCTTTGGCTGGGTGATCATCTATGAGGCCTTGCCGCAAAAGCTCGCCACGCTCATTACCTCGATCACCGACAATCCGTTCCTGTTCCTGTTGGTCGTCAACCTGGTGCTGTTGGCCGTGGGCATGATCATCGACGGGATTGCCGCGGTGATCCTGGTCACGCCGATCTTGCTACCGATCGCGATGAACGACTACGACATCAGCGCCTATCAGTTCGGCGTTGTGATGTGCCTCAACCTGGTGCTGGGCCTGCTCACCCCGCCTGTGGGGATAGGCCTTTACATCACCGCATCGATGAGCGGCGCGACGGCGAGTGCGATCCTGCGCTCACTCTGGCCGTTTCTGATTGCCGTGGCGGTTGTCCTGATCCTTCTGAGCTACTTTCCCGCGCTCTCAACCCTGCTGATATAGACGCGCATCGGCCGGGCGCGGCCAGCGCCGGTGACGCCGCTGCACCGATTGCGTCGTTTTCGCCCCTCCAGCTTTCTGCCAGCGCGACTATGTTCCGGCCCATGTTTCTGAGCATCTTTGACATCTTCAAGATCGGGATCGGGCCGTCATCGTCGCACACGATGGGGCCGATGACGGCTGCCGCGCGCTTTCTGGCCGATCTGCGGACCGGCCGCGACCGCGAGCCGGGCGCGGGAGAGCCTGCGCGGTTGAGCTGCACGCTGCACGGCTCACTTGCCTTCACGGGCAAGGGGCACGCAACCGATCGCGCGGTGATCTTGGGGCTGACTGGTTTGGAGCCTGCGACGCTTGACCCGGATGCAGCAGGTAGCATCGAAGAGACGGTCCGGCGCACACATCGCGTCACGCCAAAGGGCTTGCCGCCCCTGCGCTTCGATCCGGACAACGACCTGATCTTCGACTATGGTCCCGCCCTGCCCGGCCATGCCAACGGCATGATCCTGCGCGCCTTCGATGCGGCCGGATATCTGGCGATGGAGGAGACCTTTTACTCGGTCGGCGGCGGGTTTGTCCTGACGGGCGGCGAATTGGCCCGCCAGGCCCAGGGCGGCGCGTCCCAGCTTCATGCCGAAAAGGCAAGCGAGGGCTTTCCCTACCCGTTCGGCTCAGCTGCTGAGATGCTTGCCATGGCGCGTGAGGCGGGCCTGAGCATCGCTGAGATGAAATGGGCCAATGAGGCCAAGTTGATGCCCGAGCGGGAGGTCCGCGCAAAGGTCGGCGGTATCGGTGACGCGATGCGCTCTTGCCTGGAACGCGGCCTCGTTCAGGAAGGCATCTTGCCCGGCGGGTTGAACGTGAAGCGGCGCGCCAAGGCGATCCACGGCCAGTTAGAGGTCGAGGCGGGCCGCAACATCGCCCAGCCTCATACGGTCAACGATTGGCTCAGCGTATATGCCATGGCCGTCAACGAAGAGAATGCCGCTGGCGGGCGCGTCGTGACCGCACCGACCAACGGTGCGGCAGGCGTGATCCCGGCGGTCTTGCGCTACTACGAGACGCAATGCATCGGCGCCACCGCTGACGGGGCGCTGGACTTTCTGATGGTCGCGGCGGCGGTTGGCGGATTGATCAAGCACAATGCCTCAATCTCGGGCGCCGAAGTCGGCTGCCAGGGTGAGGTCGGCTCAGCCGCTGCGATGGCAGCAGCAGGGCTTTGCGCGGCACTTGGCGGGACAAATGCGCAGGTGGAGAACGCCGCGGAGATCGCGCTGGAGCACCACCTGGGCTTGACCTGCGATCCGGCAGGCGGCCTGGTCCAGGTGCCGTGTATCGAGCGCAACGGCTTAGGCGCGATCAAGGCGGTGTCGGCGGCCTCGCTTGCGCTCCGCGGCGACGGCACACATTTCATGCCGCTTGATAACTGCATCGAGACGATGCGCCAAACAGGCCGCGATATGTCGACGAAGTACAAAGAGACAAGCCTTGGCGGTCTCGCCGTCAACTTACCGCAGTGTTAGGCGGATTTGGCACGTTGAGTGCTGGGCGCGACTAGGCCGGGCGGACCGTGTCACCGGGTAAAAAGACGGGCTCCAGCATCACGCGTTCATTGGTCAGCGCACCAGCCGCGACCAGTTCGGCGGCGCGCCGCCCGGTATCTTGGCGGCGGCTATCCATCGTGGCGATGCGCATCGGAAGGCCCGCCAGGATGTCGAATGAATTAAAGCCCGCAAGGCCCACCGTGCCGGGCACATCGATGCCCTTTTCCAGGCAGTAAAGCAGACCGCCCGCGGCGTTGAGATCGGTATTGTGATAAAAGAAATCCGCGTCAGGGTGCCGCTCCAGCATGGCGGCGGTCATTTCGCGGCCGGTGCCAAATCCCGACCCGCCTTCATAAAGCATCCGGTCGAGCAAGCTGATCCCGGCCTCGGCCAGGCCCGCCTCGAACCCTTCAAGCCGTTTGCGCGCGCGGTGATCGCCGACTGTTGCCGCGCCCAGATAACAGATCTTGCGATAGCCACGCGCGACGATTTCTTCGGCCATCTGGCGCCCGGCAGCGATATGGCTGATGCCGACAACGGCGGCCACCGGATCACCGTCGAGATCCATGGCCTCGATCACCGGAATGCTGGCCGCACGCATCATGGCGCGCGCGGCGTCGGTATGTTCAAGGCCCGCCACGATCAGGCCGGAGGGCCGCCAGGAGAGCATCTCATAAATCACACGCTCTTCATGCTCAGCCTCATATTGCGAGGTGCCGACAACAGGCTGCAGCGGCGTCGAATGCAGCACTTCGTCGATCCCGGCAAGCACGTCGGGAAAGACCATATTGGCCAGAGACGGGATGATGACGCCGACAAGGTTCACGCTGTTGGAGGCCAGCGCGCCCGCGATCTTGTTGGGCACATAACCAAGCGAACGGGCGGCATCAAAGACGCGCTGGCGGGTATTGGCGGAAACATCGTTGCGGTTGCGCAAAACGCGGCTGACGGTCATCTCCGACACGCCAGCAGCTTCCGCGACGTCGCGCAGGGTTAGCTGTGGCTTGCCGTCAAAGGGATTGCGTCCTCGCACGATTTTTCGCCTATCTTCCCTGGTACAACCTCCTTACGCAGGTTGTGGAGGATTGTCCAAGCCCCGGACCTGGCTTGCATGCCGCGCCCAAAGCCGCGTAACACGGTGCCAAACGGCCCCGTGGCTCAACTGGATAGAGCAATCCCCTCCTAAGGGATAGGTTGCAGGTTCGAGTCCTGCCGGGGTCGCCAGAAAGTTTCTTAATTCAAGAGGCTTGCGACCATCCCGAAAATGTAATGCCGCTGCTTGGCAGAACACGGCAGAAACAACGCCTGTCGTGGCATCCAATATCCGTACAAACCGCGTACACGGTGTTCGCGAATGTTCACCATGCACAAACGAAAACCCCGGTTAGCACACACCCCCACGATCACATCCCCGACCACATCAAGCGCACCACCCGGACCTTGGGCTATGCGCTATGGCTGGATGAGCCGGATGCGTGGCTAGACGTCATGGCCGCCATGGGCCTGCGCCTGTCGCCTGAGGAGCGTGCCCACCTCGCTCTGGCCGCGTTCCATAGCCGAAGAGCCGAAACAGTTGAGCTGATCGCCGCTGGGCTGCTTGAGCCTGCAGGCCGACCTGCTTTTCTCGGCGGCATGTTTGATGCCCGTCTGTGCGACCAGGTCGCATCTTTGAACAAACTCAAAGCATACGGGCGAGCCGCGGTGGAGGCGATGCGCCAGGAGGATCAGGCGGCTCTTGTTCGGCACCTTGGCCAGGAGGTGGCGGCATGATGGGAGTAGATCTCGAGGTCCTTCTTTTCCATTTGGCGGCGGTGACCGAGGCTACGCCGGAGGGTTGCCGTCCAACGCTGTCTTGAGCGAAGCGCACAGCCAGCGGGATAATCCATCGCCCACGGTAGCCTCAGGAGTTGAGTTTGCACCTGGAACAAGTCCCAAGAAATTGCCGTGACCCGGTAAGTTTGGCCAGGCGCGAATTGCCAAGTCCTCGGTTGCTGCGACACCGGATCACTGAATGTGAACCGCAAAGCGCCGCTGCCTAGGTCATCTTTGTACCATGCTTCCCAGATGGCTAATTGATCACGCGTCCTGGGTTCAAAGCTGATACCGTATGTGTCGATGGTTACAGAAGACCGCGCGGGCGAATTTTGCGGGCCACTATCGGGCTGGAATTCGACGCGGCCGAGCCGCGGCGATACTTGGGCCAACGCTGCGATCCCTGCCGCGATATTGGGAAATGAAATGGCCGTGCTCAACCCTTCAATTAGCGTCTAGGACTTGCGCCGAAACGCTGGATTAGCGGGCCGTCTTGACGACCGGCGGACAGGCTTTGCTCCACCATAACGTCGATGATTTCCTGCCCATATGATCCTTAGCGGCGGCCTGGCTCTGTTGAACAGGACCGACACGCACAGGGATAGCGGCTGCCATGGCGTTCGCTTTGGGTAGTCCACCTATTCCCTTCGCTCCGAACCTCACCATTGAGCAGGAGCGCAATGGCGTAGGAACAGCAGACCGACACGACGGAAAGAGAACCGGGCGATCTCTTCGCATCTGGCCCCAATGCGGCCGACTTGATCAAGCGTGCACCCGTCGACCTGAGTTTTTCCTATTTCGCTCAAGACGCAGATTCAACTCCGAGGGCACCGGCAGAAAGAAGCATGCAATTCATGCATAGCTCGCGGGTTCCAGAAGGTCCGAACGCCGGAAAACCTGTTTTGCTTGCGCCCTTTCAGCGCCGATTCATCGAAGGCGCGGTTGCCCCTGAAACTGCCACTGCCGTTCTCAGCATCGGGCGCGGAAATGGGAAATCGGCGATCACTGCCGGACTGGCCCTCGGCGGTCTGATTGGGGTGTGGGACCGTCAACCGCGCAGGGAAATCATCGCGGCAGCAAGAAACCCCGATCACGGCAAGACCATCTGGGAATTTGTCTGCGGTCTCATTACCTCGCGTCCCTTGGAGCATAACGTGGATTTATCGTCCGCCGCGCGCCCCGTTTGGAAATTGAGTTTGATTGCGACGGTGGCGGTCATGTCATCCGTGTGATCTCCGCCGGTGGCAAGTCAGCCCTAGGCGGTACGCCGACGATGGCGATCCTCGACAAACGCGGCTAAAGCGTTCAACCTTCGATACACTCATATGGCCTGCCAGTGCTGCAATCTGACGTGTCCTTAAGCCGTCCATTAGACCCGTATGCGCAAGGACCTCCGAGATTGCCCACACCATAGTCAACGAATTTGAGCAAGATGTTTGCATGACACGGGCCTAAACCGTCTCAGCAATCCAGGAAGTACCAGAATATTCCGGCATCGAATAACGCAGCATACTGTGGGTCGAGTCTCTTGGAGGTGAAACGCCGTATCATCACGATCCAAGAGAACGAATAAGGGACAATGGCCCACCAGTGCGCTTATATTCTACCATTTCTGCCGCCGGATGACTCAGTTGCTTTGCGTGCCGCCAAGTTAAAAAACTCTCGACCGTGCGCGGATGCAAAGGCGCCGGCCGCTTTGGCAAATTCAAAGTGATTTCAGACTTCGGAAATCGCTACCGAATTTGACGCCAGGCCCACCTGGTCAAGTTTGCTTGGATCGCGCATGGTGGCGGCCCCCGTTCAATCGTTTGCCGAAAGCGGCAGCGGTTCATTGGCCGAGTTCTTGAACTCAACCGTGGTGAAGATCAGATCCGTGTCGCCGATATTCTCCAGGCTGTGGGACATCCGTTCCCCTTCGGCGAAGCTGAAGTGCTTGGTGTCACCGGTTGCATATTCGACGTCAAAATGGGTGCCGTCAGATTGGTGATTGCGGGCTTTGCCAGGGCCGTGGATGGTCCAAAAGTAGTCCAACACATGGGTGTGGACCTTCAGCCGTTCGCCTGGCTTGGCGTGGATATGCCAGACCCTCAAATCATCGGTTTCCGAGACAAGCGTATCGCCGACCTCGCCAATATTGGCCCTCTCGATGAATTCGTCGGTGAGATCGAGAGAGCTGCTCATTCCTCCAGCTCCGCCCAGAACACCAAAAGCGTCGCACAATTGAGCGGCATTGATGGATTGGAATAGATCATACGGCTGTGCGCGCCTTTTTCACGGAACACGGCATTGATCAGGTGCGAGGCGCCGTTGAGTGCCAGCGGCATATCGTAGAAATCCGGCGTCGCGCCGCCGGTCCCCTCAAGGCGGTGAATACGTTTGATGCGGCCCAAGTCGCCGGTGATGGATCGCAGCAGGGAAAGTCCGTTTAGCGCCGATAGCTGGAACGCCGCATAGCCTTGTTCGACGGTCAGTTCCGCACCCATCTTGCCACTGAATTTAAGTTCACCTGCGATCCAGGGCAGCATGCCGGATGTGTAGATCACCGGACCGATCTGGGTGTGGGTCACATAGTCAGCAACGGCTTCCGGCACGGGCGGCAGGTCCAGGCCAAGTTGACTTAGCCGCGCCTCAGGCGTCGCGCCGGCGATGTCTTTGAGTTGCATTTGATCCTCCGTCTGCGTGGTGGCGCGCCTCAGGCTGGACGCGACCTGGTTTTGCGCCGCTCTGTTCTCAACGATCCTTGGCGCTGCCTGCCGCTCGTTCGATGTGAAACCTGGGCAATGGCACTGCGCTTGCAGGCGCCAAACGGCCCAAGCTGAGCCAATTTAGGCGTGCCCGAGACCGGCCTACTGGGTCCCTTGATCTTACAAGCTCGGAGACTACCGCGACGGTCGTGGCCCGCGGTCACGGCAGTCGCGGGACCCATGCCCTGAAACGACGTCTCAGAATCCCTCCAGGACAATTTTGCCTTTTGACTTTCCGCTTTCCAGCAGCGCATGGGCCCTTTTCAGGTTGGCTGCATTGATGGCGCCAAAGCTTTCCGCCGCCGTGGACTTGATTTTTCCTTCGTCGATCCGTGCTGCGACCTCGTTCAGAATGTCGCCCTGGCGCTGCATATCTGCAGTCCCAAACATCGATCGCGTGAACATCGACTCCCAATGGATCGAGATCGACTTCGATTTGAACGGCATTATGTCTAAGGCTTCGGGATCGTCGATCAGCCCGTAGCGCCCTTGCGGCGTAATGATCTCAGCGACCTGCGCGGCGTATCGATCTGAGTGCGTCGTCGAATAGACAAAGTCCACACTGCCAATTTTGAGGGCCTCGATCTGTGGCACCAATGGCTTTGCGTGATTGATGACGTGCTGGGCGCCGAGGTCGCGAACCCATTCCTGGGTTTCGGTGCGTGACGCGGTTGCAATGACGGTGAGATCCGTCAAAGCGCGGGCCAGTTGGATGACCATCGATCCGACGCCACCAGCCCCGCCGATGACAAGCAGGGTCCGCGTGCCACCAGCAACCGCATTGGCCACAGCCAGCCGATCAAAAAGCATCTCGTATGCAGTCAGGGTGGTCAGCGGCAGGGCGGCTGAACCGGCCACCGCCAATGATGACGGCGCGCGACCGACGATCCGTTCATCCACCAAATGGAATTCCGCATTCGTTCCGGGGCGGTTGACGGCGCCCGCGTACCAGACCCTGTCCCCGACGCGAAAATTGGCGACGGCATCGCCAGTGGCGACAACCGCGCCCGCGGCGTCCCATCCCAAAATCGCCGGGTTTCCTTTCTCAGGGGCCCGCCGCCGCCGTATTTTTGTATCCACCGGGTTGACCGATATGGCCTCGATCTTGACCAACAGATCATGACCCTTCGGGCTTGGCTTATCCGCTTCGAAATCGATCAGCGCGTCCGGTCGGTCGATTGGTCCGGTTTGCGTATATCCTACAGCTTTCATAGCGTGCTCCTGACATTTGGCGTTCAACCGATGATCGTCATTTCGTTGAGCGTGAACTCTGCCACGGCGCCATCGGTTGCTTCCATGTATGCGGCCAAATGAGGCGCACCCATATGGGTTTGCCACAGCTCCCGGCTTTCCCAGTTTTCATAGAACAGGAAATGCGCGGGGTTTTCATTGTCCTGGTGCAAGTCATAGTTGATGCAGCCGTTTTCGGCGCGGGTGATGTCGATCAGCTTGATAAGCTCGGCCTTTACGAGGTCGATCTTGTCTGGGTTGGCTTTGATATTGGCGACGATGGTTAGCTTGGCCATTAGCGGTCTCCCTGGGCGGAACTTAATGGTTGCAATTTACCGAGCCGCGATTTCAGGATAAACATTGCTGATCCGAAATTATAATCCGGATTAATCGGACAATGTTTCTCGACAATCTGAGGCTTTTCCTGACCATCGCCGAAAAAGGTAGCCTCGTCGCAGCCGCGCGGGAAACCGGCCTTTCCACGACCACCGTCTCGGAGCGCCTGGCCATGTTGGAGGCCCATTACGGCGTCGTCCTGTTCAACAGAACCACACGCTCCCTCAGCTTGACCGAGGAGGGCCGCATCCTGATCGATGGGGCAAAAGGGGTGCTGGGTGAGGTTGCCGATCTCGACACGCTCATCCGCCATGGGGCCGAGACACTTTCAGGCCCGATCAGGATTTCCGCGCCGATTGATTTGGGCCGTGGCGTGGTATCGGATGCCGTTTCATCCTTTGCGGAGGAAAACCCCGCGGTTGCAATCGAGCTGTCGCTGTCTGACGGCTATGTCGATCTGGTCGGGCAGGGCTTTGACCTCGCCATCCGGTTCGGCAGCATCGAAGACACATCTCTGCGGCTGCGCAGCCTTGGCAGCTACCAGCGTTTGGTTTGTGCCGCGCCCCATTATCTAGCGCAATACGGCACCCCAGAACATCCCGAGGACCTAGAAAACCACAATTGCCTGGTGATGCGGTTTGGCGGCGCTTTGGACAATGTTTGGGAATTTGGATCGGGATCAAAGCGGCTCCGCGTTCGGGTCGGTGGCACGCGGATTGTAAACGATGGTTGGTTGATCCGCTCCTGGGCGCTTGCCGGATACGGCGTTGTTTTGAAATCTGAACTGGATGTTGGCGAGGATGTTCGATCTGGTCGGCTGGTATCGCTGCTGGAGCGTTACCTCCCGCCGCCGAACCCACTCCAGATGATGTTCCCGCCGGCCAGAGCACAGCCGCGACGGGTTGCAGCCCTCGCCAAGCGACTTCACGAAGAGATCAACCGAAGGCACGGTCCCAAGTGATGCCGCGAATGCGGGTAACTGCAGGCATCAAGGCGCCCGAGATCGCCTGGCTTTCACATGCCGGGATCGGGCCGCGCGCGATGAAGGTGGCGATCGGAAAGCTTCATGCACGCCTTGCATTATGTCGGATGACGCTCATGCCGGGCAATCAGCGCAATTTAAGCGCTCGTTCCTCAAGCAGCCAGAAAATCAGGCACTTTCGATGACGCAAATTCAAAGAATGCGTGGACTCTGGCACTGCGCCGCACATCGGGATGCGACAGAAGCCAAAGGTCCCATAGCGTGCAGTCATCCGGTTCGTCGAGGCGGATCAATTCGTCGGTCGCATCGCCCAGGTAGCAGGGCAGCACGGCTTGCCCGAGGCCGGACCGCGCGGCGGCGTGAACACCCATGACCGTGCTGACAACCGTTGCCGGCGCATCGGCCGCCATCTTCATGGCGGTGAGCTTGCTCATCGGCGATTGGTCGAGATCGTCATCCAACATGATCCAACGCCGCGCCCGCTCGGGCAAGTCCGCCGCCAGCCGTTGGTAGGACGGCGACGCGTAGGTCGCACAGATCACCTTCGACAGCTTGCGCCCGATCCAATGCTCGGGCGGGTTGGCCGTTGGACGCAGCGCAATATCGGCATCTCGCCGTGACAGGTCTAACGCGTTGGTATCCGATATCAGTCGCAAATCCACATCTGGATGCTCTTTCTGGAAAGCCGCAAAGACGGGCGACAGCACATGTAAAAGGGAGTCGGTTGTCGTAACTGTCAGCGGTCCTTCCAAGCGAAGATCTCGGCCGCCCAATTCCAACTCGATCTGGTTCATGCTGTCCCGAATCACAGTGGCGCGTTCATAGAAAAACTCCCCGGCGGCGGTCATCACATAGCCGTGGCTCTTGCGTTCAAAGAGCCGTACGCCCAACCGTTTCTCAACAGCTTCGATACGCCGAAAGACGGTCGAGTGGTTCACATCCAACATCCGGGCAGCCCCAGACAGGCTACCCGCTTCGCAGACCGACAAGATGAACGGCATATCGCTCCAATCGAGCTTTTGCGCATGCCGTGCCCGAAGACGTGTCTGTGCTTTCATGCAAGCCTCATTTGCATACTCTGCTACTTCACTTTCGCAAATACACAGCCATCTTTGCCGTCAACACCCCGACGGAGCAACCAATGAGCAAAATTTTAAGCCTGCCGAGCCGCGAAGGTCCGCGCCCGCGAACCACCGATAGACTGCCGCATTCACAACTGACACAGCATGGCCCCGACGACATCATCGCAAAGCTACACGCCTGGTGTTTTGCACTGCCGAGCGTAAACAACGAGCACAGCGCCATATCCGTGCCCGGCGCCCGTGCCTTGGTTCTGCACGAAGGCAAAGACTGTAACCATGACGCGTTTATGGTCGGGCGCGAGTTTGCCCATATTCACCCCCATCCCGACAGTGGCAGCATGCATGTCAAGCTGACCGCCAAGGATGCCCGGGCTGTTGTCGAAGCCGGTTGGGGCGAAGATCATTATCTGGTCACGCAGGGGCACTACCCGGCGGGGCTAATCATGGTTTTCTCGCCCCGCAATGAAGGCGAATTGGAGGTCGTCAAAACCATCGTCACCCGATCCTACGAATTCGCGACCGCCGCATAGCTTTGTGATCGGGTGTGTGTCCCGCCCTGGCTGTCACGAAGGGCCAAAGGCTGAAACATACCCCAACTTGGCCAAACGCATGCTTTGACCGCACCCGATTTAGGACGTCCTCTTTTGAATGCTCGGCGCTGCCCTGCCAAGCGCGCCAATGACCCAGTGTCTTTGACTTGGCTTCGGATCTGTCAGGTAAGATTGACAGATCACATCTTTCGCATGAAGGTTTGGAAATGCCGAAAGATACCGCGCCGCCTGGATTTACCATGCCCGCATTGCCGGGCGCGGCGCGGCCTGGAATGTGCACTGATTGCGGGGTCAGCCGGCTTGGCGACGGGCGCGCCTGCGGTCGCGCCTGCCAGTTTATCCAGCCGAACTATCCAAAGGCCGAGGCGCGCGTCCATGGCCGCCTTCCCGGCGCAGGTGATGAGTCGTTCTTCGGCGTCCACAAGGCGATGTATCGCGCGCGATTGGCCGAACCTGCCGAAGGCGCGCAATGGACCGGGATCACAACCGAATTGGCCGCAGAGCTTTTGCGCACAGGCCGCGTTGACGCGGTTCTGGCCGTGGTGCCGGCCGCCGATGATCGCTGGCGGCCGGAGCCTGCCATCATCACCGATCCGGCGGATATGGCGCGCGCGCGCGGCATGCGTATGGGGTACGCACCGCTCCTTGCAGCGCTGGAGCCAGCAATTGCTTCGGGGCATCGCCGGATCGCGGTGATCGCGATCCCCTGCCAGGTCTATGCCCTGCGCCAGATTGAGGCGTCCTTGGGTCTGGATCGGCTTTACGTGATCGGCACGCCCTGTTCCGACAACACCACAACAGAGGCCTTTCACGGCTTTCTTGCCCGGCTCGACCCCGAGCCAGAGACCATTTCCTACCTGGAGTTTCGCGCCGATTACCGGGTTGAGCTGCGCTTTGACGATGGGCGCGCGCCACGGGTTGTGCCGTTTTTACAATTGCCGCTGAGCGATCTGCCCGATGATTTTTGGCCGCTGACCTGCCGGACTTGCGTCGATTACACCAACAGGCTGGCCGATGTGACGGTCGGCTATATGGCCGGCGAGGGGGATCAATGGCTGATCGTGCGCAATGCGCGCGGGGCGGAGATCGTGGCTGGGCTAGGCGATCGGCTGCAGTTGAGCCCGGTCGGATCGGGCGGCAAACGTGAGGCGGCAGTGCGGGGATTTATGGCCAATACGGAGCGGGCGGCGGGCGGTCTGCCGCTACGGCGCATGCCGGGCTTTTTGCGGGGCCTGGTCGGGTGGCTTCAGCCCCGGATTGGACCGCGTGGCTTGGAATTTGCCCGCGCGCGGCTCGAGATGAAGGCCGTCGAGACCGTGCTGCATCTGCGCCGCAAGCACCCGGCTCGGATGAAGAATATGGTCCCGGATCATGTCTGGGGCTTGGTGGCGCGGTACGGGCTGGCGCCAGGGCCCGGCGAGACGCAGACGGGCGACGCGGCTCCTCGCGCCCCCAAAGAGGGGGAGCCCTCGTCGCCGCGGCTGCCGCGAACCGGATGACCGGGCCTCAGCGGATATAAAGCAGGCCGTCGCGGATCAGGCGGCGCACGAGGACCAGTTTGCCCTGCAGATCGAGCGGGCCAGGTAGATCGGCGACTTTCACGCCATCGGACGCGAGCACAAAACGAAGCGCGCTTTCGGCCTGCGGCGGGAAGCTGATCACATTGCCATGCACGGAGAGATCGATTGTGCCTTCGGGCCCGCCTTGCCGGCTGAGCGCGAAGATCAAATCCGGCCGGGCGGCAATGCGCGCCGCCCCGTCCAGGTCTTCGGCCCGCGCTATTTCAGTCAAATAGCGCTCAGATCGCGGCACGCGATCGGCTACAAACTGGGTCTGGAACGCCGTCATCAGCGCCTCAACCGGCGCCTGGTCGGCCAGCTTGGTCAAAAGGCCGCGCAAGGTCGCCTCATGCGCCGCCAGATCGGCACCGGGCTGGGCAAAACCCGGCGGCAGGGCGCGGCGAAAACTGACATCGTCGTGTGCTGCCACGCGGAGCGCTTCGGCCGCGACATCCGCCCAGGTGCGAAACATCAGACCGGTTGTGATATGCAGCGACCGCGTGCCCGTGGCGACCGCGTCATGCGCCAGCCCGCGCGGGATATAGGCCACATCGCCCGGCGAGAGCACAAATCGATCCGTCTCGGCTCCGATCTGGACCGAGCCGGGTGTATAGCCTTGATCGGGCAGGGGCAGCGATACGGGGCTGTCGTAGATCCGCCACTCCTTGGTTCCTTCAATCTGCAAAATCAGCACATCGTGTGTGTCGAAATGCGCGCGAAATCCCTGTTGATGCGCGGGCGTGAGGTAAATGTTTGTCTGAACGCGGGCCGATAGCGTTGCCTCCAGGCTGCGGGTAAAGCGCGCCAAAGCGGGCAGCCGTTCATGCAGCGCGCGCAGGATGACCGTGCCACCGGCGGCGAAATCACGTGCAACGCGCACCGGATCAATCCGGCCCGCCGCAAGTGTTGACGGCGCGGGACCGCTATCGCGGTCCGAGTGCCCCGCGTCATTGTCACTATCGTCTTCAGACCTGTCGTCGCCCTCATGCGGCTTGGTGACGGTGATCTCGGGGCTGGCAAGGCCCATCGTGCTGATCACCCGGTCGACCTCATCAAAGCTCAGCAAGTCGGCGAACCGATCGGGCGCGTGGCCATAGACGACCAGATGGCGCCGTTCGAAATAGGTCTCGAGAAATGCCTGCCGGGTCAGCGGGGCCAGCACGCGGTCCAAGCTATAGGGGTAATCCGTCACAAACTGCCTTTCTGCCATTATCTGAGACCAGATCAGACTGGGCCATCCTCTGCAAATGTTGCGCGATTGCCTTGCTCAGCGCACGCTGCGGGATTAACTTTGCGCTAACACTTGGCACGTACGGAGCGGAGCCATGGATAAACCCAAAGCCAAAACGACCCTCCGAGACAGTGATATCGCAACACGTATCCACCCGGCGCGGCGGCGCGTTTTGGGTCTGATGACACTTGGCGGGGCGGCAGCGATTGCAGGCGGCCCGGGTTTCGCACAACAAGAATCGGACAGCGATAACGGCACCTGGACCGATGCGGGAAGCTGCCCGCGCGGCGAAGGCGGTGAATATACCGGCGTGACGGATAGCGACACAGGCAGCCTGACCGATTCAGGGGGGTATGGCCGGGGGGAGCCATATTGCTAAGACGCATGGCCCGCGCCGTCACACCATGCGGATGACGTCTTTGTCGATTGCCAGCATGTAGCCGTGCCGGGCGACGTTTTTGATCAACAATTCAGTGACCATCTGGTTGCCAAGCGCGTCGCGCAGCCGCTTGATCCGCGTGGCGCCCGCGGCCTCTTCGCAATCGGCGGCAATTTTGCCCGAGACCATCGCCTCGATCTCGGCGCCGGAAAGCATCTCGTCATCCATCCGCGCCTCCGCCAGCACCGACAGCGTCTCCATCGCGGCATCGGTCAACTTAAACTCCATGTTGTTGAGCAATACCACGCGTTCCTCGCGGCTTAGGATCAGCGAGGACACTTGTAGGCCTTTTTTCTCAACCTCAGCCATGCGCCGGTTTTGCGCCACAAGGGCCACAACAAACACCAGGCAGGCGATCAGAAGCGCTGTGGCAAAGACCATCAGAATGAAAATAATCGCGCGGTAGCTTGCCAGCACTTCCGAAAAAGTCGTGCCCGATTGGGCCAGCACTTCCAGCAGATCGATCGCCTCGCGCGTTGTCAGGGCGTCATTTTCGACAAAGATGCGCTCTACGCGTTCATTAAACGCATTGGCGTCGGGCAGGTTGAGAAACAGCAACAACGCTGCCCCGCCCAAAATCACGACAATCGCCAGAACGCCTAATTGCACCACGCGGGTGCCGGTCAGCAGGCTCTCAGAAGGCGAGATAGAATCGTCCGGCATCAGGCCTCCTGCCTTCCAGCCCGCTTTCGTCAAAAACCGACATAACCTCAAGAAGCTGCCAGCCGCCGGACGCGACCCGCGGGGCAATCACGTCAAAGGCGGCATCGACCGCACAGGCGCTATCGGGGATCTCGATCACGCCATAATGCAGCCGAAGCGGGTCGTCCATCTTGGCTTTGTAATCGGCAAAACACGCTGCGCCAACCGGGCCGGAAGCGGCGGCAAAAAGGAGGGCAACGAAGAAGGTGCGGGCTGTCGGTCTCATGGCTGCAACATGTGCAAAGTCGCGCGGTCATTCAATAACGCATGCCGGGTTTAGGCGCTGTTATCGCATAGCTGACCCGCGTTATTGAGCGACTTTCACCCGGGCGGCCAGGCTTGCGCATCACCCAAGTTCTGGAGGCACGAGACCCATGTTTCGCACAATGACAAAATCCTTTTCCGCCGCCGCGCTATCGCTTTCGTTGGTGCTGGGCGCGGTGGCCCTTCCCGCGACACCGGCGCGCGCCAATAACGCCGAAGACATTGCTGGCATCCTGGCGGGCTTGGCCGCCCTTTACGTGATCGGCCGCGCCATCGAACAGGCCGGCGACGATGACCGCAATCAAACCGCCCACCGGCCGGCGCCGCAACCAGCGCAAAACCTGCGCACAGCACCGGCCCAGTGTTTTCGAGATTTTGGCGCGGTGCGCGGCTATCTGGCGCGCTGCATGCAAAACCGCGTGGCCCGGCCCGCACTTCTGCCCACGGCCTGCCTGGTCCGTGTGAATACCGATCGCGGGCCGCGCAATCTCTATACCGGACGCTGCCTGCGGCAAAACGGCTGGATACGGGAAGCTGGGTTCCGCCCGTAACAAACGGCCTGAGCAGTGAGGCAGGGGGCGGCGGCATGTGGGGTGCCGCCGCCATTTGATTGCGTGACCGGGGCAGGCATGATTGCATCGCGCCCATGGGACCCGACTTTTCCTTTGAGGCCGATATCGCGGGCCGGGTGGCCGGAGTGGATGAGGCCGGGCGTGGGCCGCTGGCGGGCCCCGTCACCGCTGCGGCCGTGGTTCTGAACCGGGCGGCCATTCCCCCGGGCCTCAACGATAGCAAGAAGCTCAGCGCCAAGCGACGCGAGGCGCTTTACGCGCAGATCATGGCGCAAGCCGAGGTTGGCATCGGTTGGGCGGATGTGGCCGAGATTGAGGCGCTCAACATCCGCGGCGCCAGCTTGCTGGCCATGGCGCGCGCGGTCGCCGCACTTGGTCCGTTGGATCACGCGCTGATCGACGGTAACGCGGTGCCCGATCTGCCCTGCCCGGCCACCGCGATTGTAAAGGGCGATGCGCGATCACTGTCGATCGCGGCGGCATCAATCGTCGCCAAGGTCTCGCGCGACCGGCTGATGGTGGCGCTGGCGCAACAGCACCCCCAATACGGTTGGGAGGTAAATTCGGGTTATCCGACAAAATCCCATCTTGCCGCGCTGAAAGAACACGGTGTGAGCCCAGCCCATAGGCGTTCCTTCAAGCCTGTGCACAATATCTTGTGGCAAGAAAAATCCGTAAACGACTGATTCAAAAAAGAATTTGACGGCGAATCACCTTTGACTCATGGTCAGGGCACGCTTGGACAGGCCCAAAAGAGGACTGCCAGGCGCACGGTGCGAGAGGCGCGCTGGACCGAGGCAGACATGAAGACTACGACGAAGACCCCTCCAAAAGCGGCGCTGCCGCTTGGCCAGATTCTGGCTGCCGATTGCATCGAGGCGATGGCAGAGCTGCCGGCAAACTCGGTCGATCTGGTCTTTGCCGACCCGCCTTATAACCTGCAGCTTAAGGGCGAATTGCACCGGCCCAACAACACGCTGGTCGATGCGGGTCGATGACGATTGGGACCAGTTCGACAGCTTCCGCGCCTATGATGGCTTCACCCGCGACTGGCTGGCCGAGGCGCGCCGCGTCCTCAAACCCCATGGCGCGATCTGGGTCATCGGTAGCTATCACAACATTTTCCGCGTCGGCGCGACGCTGCAGGATCTGGGCTTTTGGATCCTCAATGACGTCGTCTGGCGCAAAACCAACCCGATGCCCAATTTCCGCGGCAAGCGGCTGACCAACGCGCATGAGACGCTGATCTGGGCCTCTGCCGGCGAAGGCGCGAAATATACGTTCAACTACGAGGCGCTGAAGGCGTTGAATGAGGGCGTCCAGATGCGGTCTGACTGGGTCATCCCGATCTGTTCGGGCGGCGAACGGCTGCGCGACGCTAAAGGCGACAAAGCCCATCCAACGCAAAAACCGATGGCGCTCTTGCACCGCGTGCTGGTCGCCACCAGCAACCCTGGCGATGTGATCCTGGATCCGTTCTTTGGCACCGGCACGACCGGGGCGATGGCCAAGGCATTGGGTCGCGAGTTTATCGGGATTGAGCGCGACGAAAGTTACCGCGAGATCGCCGCCAAGCGGATCGAAAAGGTCCGCCGGTTCGAAAATGAGGCGTTGGCGGTGACGCCATCAAAGCGCACCGAGCCGCGCGTGCCGTTTGGCCAAGTGGTTGAGCGCGGCCTGCTGCGGCCTGGCGATGTGCTCGTGAGCCTCAATGGCCGCCATCACGCCAAGGTTCGCGCCGACGGGACGCTCATTGCACAAGACACCAAAGGTTCGATCCACCAGGTCGGCGCCGCGCTGGAAGGCGCGCCATCCTGCAACGGCTGGACCTATTGGCATTTCGAACGGGAGGGCACACGGGTTCCAATCGACGTGTTCCGCCAACAAATCAGGGCCGATCTGGCCAACTGACAGAAGCATACCGCCCGTGCCTGCGGCCGCCTCGTGGCCATGGCACGACCTAACTCCCCGCGCGTGGCCCCCAGACCACCGCGGGGTTTTTTTCGAAGTCTTGGCAGTCACGCGGCGCGCTAAAGCTTCAGGCGGCGGCGGTTCTGGATCACGGTTTTCATAACGCGCACCAGCTCGCGGCTGATCCCAGGCTCGCTTAACGCATGACCAGCCGCCTTGACCATTTGCAGCCGCGCGGCAGGCCAGGCCTCTGACAACCGATAGGCCGACAGCGGCGGGCAGATCATGTCATACCGGCCCTGCACAATTGTCCCGGGGATACGCGCGATCTTGTCGATATCGCGCAAAATCTGGCCATCGGCGCTAAGAAACGCGTTGTTTGAGAAGTAGTGGTTTTCCAGCCGCGCAAACGCGCGGGCGTAATCGGCCGGGCTGTCACCGGAGAGCCCGTCACTATCAACCGAGGCAAGCGCGTTTTCCCAAGCCACCCAAGCCCGGGCAAAGCGCGTCTGTTCGGTCGTGTTGCTGGAAAACAGCCGCCGGTGATAGGCCGCGATCAGGTCATGACGCTCCGGCTCGGGCACAAGGGCGACAAAGCGCGCCCATTGTTCAGGCCAAAACTGACCCGCACCGCCACCGTAAAACCAGGCCAATTCGCGCGCCTCGGCCAGAAAGACGCCCCGCAGTGCAAGATAGGCAACCCGCTCGGCATGCGTTTGGGCATAGATCAGCGCCAGCGTTGCACCCCAAGAGCCGCCGAAGACGGCCCATTTATCGATGCCGATCGTCTCTCGAATGCGCTCGATATCGGCGACCAGATGCCAGGTCGTGTTCGCTTCGACCTCGGCATGGGGACGCGACCGGCCACAGCCGCGCTGATCAAACAGCACGATGCGCCACAGATCGGGGTCAAAATAGCGCCGCATCGCCGGTGAACAGCCGCCGCCCGGCCCGCCATGCAGCACCACAACCGGCGCGCCATCAGGGTTGCCGCATTGCTCGACATAAAGCTGATGGCCGTCGCCCACATCAAGCATCTGCTGCTCGAACGGTTCGAGAGCCGGAAAAAGATGAGCGGCTGCGCGCTTTTGCACCGGGAACTTGTCCATGAGCCAACTATATAGCTCGATATTCCAGGTGCTGAAAGGAGCGTCCGACATGACGGCGTCTGCCACGACTGTTGATGCAAATGAGATCGCAAAGTTTGAGGCGATGGCGGCCGAATGGTGGGATCCCAACGGCAAGTTCAAGCCGCTGCATATGCTCAATCCGACCCGCCTGGATTACATCACCACACAGATCGCCGCCGAGTTTGGCCGCGACCTGAAAACCGCGCTGCCGTTTGACGGGCTTCGCATCCTCGATATCGGCTGCGGCGGCGGTCTGTTATGCGAACCCATGGCGCGGCTGGGCGCGAAGGTTGTCGGCGCCGATGCAGCCGAACGCAACATTCCCGTGGCCGAGGTTCATGCCAAAAGCTCCGGCCTGGCGATCGACTATCGCCACACAACCGCAGAGGCGCTGGCCGAGGCCGGCGAGGCGTTCGACATCGTCTTGAACATGGAGGTGGTGGAACATGTCGCCGACCCAGCCGCCTTTCTGACCGCCTGCCAGCAGCTTTTAAAGCCGGGCGGGCTGATGACCTGTTCGACGATCAACCGCAATGCAAAGAGCTTCGCCATGGCCATAGTCGGGGCGGAATATGTCATGCGCTGGCTGCCCAAAGGCACACATCAATGGGCCAAATTCATCACGCCGGACGAACTTTATGCTCTGCTGCGCGGGGCTGGGCTGAACCCCGTGGACCGCACAGGCTTCGTCTTTAACCCAATCACCTGGAGTTGGACGCTGTCATCGCGCGATCTGAGCGTGAATTACGTCACGACCAGCCTTAAACCCGCCTAGGCGTCGGGCTTCAGATCGGCCTCCAGCCGCTGACGCATCTCGCGCATGACCTGAACGGCGCTACGCATGCGATCGTTGCCGATCTCTGCCAGCGCCTCGGACAGGACAGGCACGATGGCGGCGATCGCTGCGTTGCGGGCCTGTTTTCCCGCCGGGCTGACGGCGACAAATTTGCGCCGCGCATCGTCCCAGTCAGGGCGGATATGCACGTATCCCGCGCGTTCCAGCCGGGCCAAGGTATTCGTCATTGCGCCACGGGTGACATAGAACATCCGCGCCAATTGGGCCGGCGTGCGTTCCTCTTTGGCGCGGGCAAGATGGTTCAGCACAGACAGATGGCTCAGCTCCATCCCCTTCGGCAATGCCCGTGCAATGCGGTTGCGCAGCATTTGGTCTGCCGCGAACAGCTCACTGAAAAAGGCAATTGAAAGTGGGTCTTCTGGCTTTCCCATGCGCACCACTAATAGAGAAATGCCGCGCTGCGGCAAGCTTTTGGTTACGCGGCGAGAAGCGGGTCCAGCTTGCCGGCGCGATCAAGCGCTGCAAGGTCATCATACCCGCCCACATGCGTGTCGCCGACAAAGATCTGCGGCACGGTATGGCGCCCGTTCGCCCGCGTCATCATCTCTTGGCGCTTGTCGGGCTCGCTCAGCACATCGATCTCGGAAAAGCTCACACCTTTGTCGGTCAGAAGACGCTTGGCGGCGTGGCAGAATCCGCAATAGGGCGAGGTGTAGATTTCAACGCTTTGCATCGGTATGATCCTCATCTTTCATGCCCTATCTAGGTCGACTTGGACACACGCGCCAGGACGATCACAAACACGTTTGCAACCTGGGCCGCGATCAGCGCCCTCGCACATGCCGCAAGCGTCGCCCCCGAAGTCATGACATCGTCAACCAAAAGCACATCCCGACCCACCAGCGCCAGCGCCCGCTTGGCATTCACTTCAATCGCGCCATCCAGGATCTCAAACCGTTCATCACGGCGCTTGCCGTCAAGGCTGGGCGTGGCGCGCGGGCGGGCCAGCGCGTCGACCATAGCCTCCGCGCCAGAGACGCGCGCCAAAGACTGCGCCAGCAGCGCGGATTGATTGTAGCGACGGCGCCAAAGCCTTCCGCGATACAGCGGCACCGGCACGATCACCGTATCGGGCTTGATCAGGTCCGCGCCCGCGCGGGCCAGCCAGGGCCCGGCTGCGCGGGCAATGTCGGCACGGTCACCGTGTTTGAGGCCCAAGACCAGTTTTCGCGCTTTGCCATGATATTCCAGCACCGCCCGTCCGCGTGCCCACGGGCGCGGTATAGCGCGGCAATCGTCGCAGATCAGCGCGGCACCTGGTTCCGCCTGACCGGGAAGGGCAGCGCCACAGTGATCACAGGACGCCCCGAGTATAAACGGCGTCTCAGCCCAACACGGCGCGCAAAGCGCAAATTCCTGATCGACAAGCGCCCCGCAGCTTAAGCATTCGGGCGGGAAGACCGTGCGCAGCGCGATTTGCATTCTCATGCGTGTCTCCTAGGTTACGCACAGGCCTTGTCGGCAAGGAAATCCATGTCCCAGCTCCGCCCCGCCCTGATCGATCAGCCGGCACTTGCCTTGAAACGCAAGCGCGCAGCGCCCGGTGCAGCCCGCTTTTTGGCCGACACAGCGCGAGATGAGCTTCAGGAAAGACTCATCGACGTTAACAGAGTCTTTACCAAGCCCGCGCTGATCACGCCGCTTGGCGCGTTTTGGCAGGGATTTTTGCCCGCAGCGCCCCGAATTGCACCCGGTGAGGCGCTCGCTATCACGCCCGGCGCCCATGACCTCGTCATCCATGCCCTGGCGCTGCACTGGGCCGAAGACCCGGTCGGTCAAATTGTCCAAGCATCACGCGGGCTCAGCCCCGACGGGTTGTTTTTGGCCGTATGCCTGGGCGGTGAGACTTTGCAGGAATTGCGCGCCTCGTTGGGCCAGGCAGAGGCGGAGATCACCGGTGGGATGAGCCCGCGTGTGGCGCCAATGGCAGAGATCCGCGATCTGGGGCAGCTCTTGGGCCGCGCGGGCCTGGCGCTGCCGGTTGCCGACACGCTGCGCCAGACGGCCAGCTACCCCGACTTACACGCGCTGGCACGCGATCTGCGCGCGATGGGTGAGACCAACGCGCTTGCAGCGCGTCTGCGGCGACCGACGCGCCGGGCCGTCTTTGCCCGAGCAGCTGAGATATACGCGGCAAACTATCCCGCACCCAACGGTCGGATCACCGCAACTTTTGATCTGATGTTTCTGGCCGGATGGCGCCCGCATGCCAGCCAACAAAAACCCCTGCGGCGGGGCAGCGCAGCGACGCGCCTGTCCGAGGCGCTACATACCGATGAATTCGACGAAACCGGCGCGCCTGTTCTTGACCCGGCAGCGCTCAGAAGGTGACCTTGGCATGAACATGATGCAGCCCAGCCCCGACGCCACGCTTGCCCACGCGCCAGCGGACCATCCGAAAGTCAATTTCGGTAAGATCGGCTTGCTCCTGGCCAATCTTGGGACCCCTGACAATTACGATTACTGGTCGATGCGCCGCTACCTGTCGGAATTTCTCTCCGACCGGCGCGTGATCGATTACAGCCCGTGGATCTGGCAGCCGCTCCTGCAACTCATCATCCTGTCGAAACGGCCGTTTTCGTCAGGCGCGGCCTATCAGTCGATCTGGAATGAAGAGGATGGCGAAAGCCCCCTTATGACCATCACCAAGGCTCAGACCGCCAAGATGGCGGCACTTATGGCCGATCGCTATGGTGACAAAGTGGTCGTTGATTTTTGTATGCGCTACGGCAACCCGTCGACCAAATCCAAGGTCGATGAACTTGTTGCACAGGGCTGCACGAAAATCCTGTTTTTCCCGCTGTATCCGCATTACGCCGGGGCCACGTCGGCAACCGCTTGCGACCAGTTCTTTCGCTCGCTCACGGATATCAAGTGGCAACCCGTCACCCGCGTGGTGGAGCCCTATTACGAAAGCCCCAGCTATATCGACGCGCTGGCGCAGTCGGTGGAACGCACCTATGGCGATCTGGAAAACCGCCCCGATATCCTTGTGTGCTCCTATCACGGGGTGCCGAAGCGGTATCTGCTGGAAGGTGATCCCTATCATTGCCAGTGCCAGAAAACGACGCGCCTGCTGCGCGAGCGCTTGGGCTGGGCGGAGACCGATATCGTCACAACCTTTCAATCAAGGTTCGGCCCGGAGGAATGGCTCAAGCCTTATACGGTCGAGGAGGTCGCGCGGCTGGCCGAGACCGGCAAAAAGCGCATCGCGGTCTGTGCTCCGGCATTTTCAGCCGATTGCATCGAGACCTTGGAAGAGATCAACGAAGAGATCCGGGAAAGCTTTGAAGAGGCGGGCGGGGAGGAGTTCACCTATATCCCCTGTCTTAACGACGATGATGCCCATATGCGCGCTTTGGCGCAGGTGGCCGATGCCAACCTAACGGGTTGGATCGGCCGCTAGCGCTTACGTAACGGCGCTTGCGGTTACCGGCGAACCGGTGAAGAATTTCTCACCGACGCGAACGACAACCTTGCCGTCAGAAAGAGCACGAACGAAGATACCTTGAACTGAAACACAAGTTCCGAGAGTGATCGTCTTAAGCACAGTCTTCTCCCCCATTCGCTGTGTCTTATGAGACTAGCGTGAATTGGTTCGATTTCAGCACCAAAACTGCTCTCGAGAGGTAAATTTTTGCCTAACTCTTCGGCAGTCTATTTACGCCGCAGTGCGGCAGGATCACAGCCAATCGCGTAAGATGGGGATAAGCGGGGCGTCCGCCGGCGGCATCGGGTAGTCGCGCAGCCTTGATGGTAAGGCCCAACTGAGTTTCTGACCCTCTTGCGGCACCACGATCCCGTCCCACTTCCGGCAAGCAAAAAGCGGCATAAGCAAATGAAACTCTGGGTAATTGTGACTAGCAAAGGTTAGCGGCGCCAAGCAACTTTCCCAGGTCGAAATGCCAAGTTCTTCGTGCAATTCGCGAATCAGTGCAGCCTCTGGCGTCTCGCCAGGCTCGACTTTGCCGCCAGGAAACTCCCATAAACCGGCCATCGATTTGCCCTCGGGCCGTTGCGCGAGCAGGACGCGGCCATCGGGATCGATCAGCGCCACGGCCGAGACAAGAACGATTTTCACGACCGATAATCAGTGTTGATCGAGATGTATCCATGGGTCAGATCACAGGTCCAAACCGTGGCCGCGCCTTTGCCAAGACCCAGATTAACCGCAATCTTGATTTCGTCCCCGTCCATGTAATCTGCAGCCGCAGCCTCGTCATAGCTCGGCGCGCGCCAGCCCTTTTCGGCAACCAAGATGTCGCCGAACGAAATGCTGAGACGGTCGCGATCGGCCGCGGCGCCAGATTTGCCCACCGCCATGACAACCCGCCCCCAATTCGGATCGCCGCCTGCGATCGCTGTTTTCACAAGCGGTGAATTGGCGATCGATCGGGCCACCTTGTCAGCGTCGCCGACCGTCGCGGCGCCGGTCACACGCACTTCCACAAGTTTTGTCGCGCCCTCCCCGTCGCGGACAATCTGCAGCGCGAGATCCTGCATAACCTCATCCAAAAGCGCGGCGAAGGCCTGACCGGCGGCCGATCGCAGACTGCTGACCGGATGATTGCCCGCTTGGCCCGTCGCGGCCAGCAACACTGTATCCGAGGTCGAGGTATCGCCATCAACTGTAACGGCATTGAAGCTTTTGCGCGTCGAGGCGGCCAAAAGCGCTTGGGCCGTATCCTGGGTGAGTGCCACATCGGTGAATAGATAGCCAAGCATCGTCGCCATATCGGGTGCAATCATACCGGAGCCCTTGGCAATGCCGACAACATTGACCGGCACGCCGTCCACGTCGCCCTGCGCGCAGGCGCCTTTGGCAAACGTGTCGGTGGTCATGATCGCGCGCGCGGCGGCCTCGGCCCCGTCCGCTCGGGCAGCCTTTGCCATGGCGCGTAGAATGTCGGTGATTTTCGCAGCGGCCAGCGGCTCCCCGATGACCCCTGTGGAGGCTGTGAACACACGAGACGGCGCGACCTTAAGCGCTTTTCCGGCGGCTTTTGACACGGCCTTTACAGTCCCGTCCCCGGCCTTGCCGGTAAATGCATTGGCATTGCCGGAATTGACCACAATCGCCAGCGCCGCGCCGGGTCCGTCAAGCGCGGCCAATTTCGCCTCACAATCGCGCACAGGCGCGGAACGGGTCGCCGATCTCGTGAAGACGCCGGCAACCACGGTGCCCGGATCAAGCCGCGCCAGCATGACATCATCGCGGCCCGCCGCTTTGATCCCGGCCTGACCGGCGGAAAACGTTACACCCGCAACCGCGGGAAGTTTGGGAAACTTCGCGGGCGCCAATGGGGAGACCGCAGGCGCAAGAGGCGCAGAAAGTGCGGCCTCAACCAACATGACTTGCGTCGGCGCGGGCCGCTTTGCGCTTTTCTTCTTTTTGTCTTTTGGCTTTTTGGCGAGTTTGCCCTTCGGCTTTTTTTTGATTTTGACCATGCAAACGCGCCTTAAGACTATTCTCCCAGCAGATCGACATTGCGGATGAGCGCCGGGTCGATGTCAAGCTCTGTGCGCGTCACGTCGCCCGCATCCGTCAGACCGGCAATCAGTTGATCGACCCGATCCTGGCGCACGGTTTCCTCAAGATCGCCGCGGATGTCGTCAATCTGCGGCAGCTCTTCGGTGCGCGACTCGTTGAGCACGATCACATGCCAGCCAAATTGCGTTTCAACCGGGCCGGAGACTTCGCCGGCTTCAAGCGCCATCACCGCTTCTTCGAATGGGGGCACCATCATGCCTTCGGAGAACCAGCCAAGCTGGCCGCCATTAGGCCCAGACGGCCCGGTCGACCGGTCCGCGGCCAATTCTGCGAAATCGCCGCCTTCCGCAAGAAGCGTCACGATCTCTTCGGCCTCTTCCATCGAATCGACCAAAATGTGCGAGGCGTTGTATTCGATGCCCGGCTCCACCTCGCCGAAAATGTCATCATACGCGGTCTGTAGTTCTTCATCGGTGACAGGGGCGGTCGCAACTTCATCTACAAGGGTTGCGGCCAGAAAGCTGCGCCGTTCGTTTTCCAGGCCGTATTCCCGGATCGGCGTCATATCGGCTGCCGCCTGGCTGGCCAGAAGCTCCTGCTGGATCAACTGGTCCAACATGCCGTTGAACAAAATCTCATCGGGCAATTGCTGGTATTCCGGCGGCAGCATCTGCGCCATCGCGATCAGGTTTGCCAAGGTGATGTCCGTGCCGTTGACCGTGGCCAGGACCGTATCCGCACTTGCGTGACCATCCGCATAGACCGGCAGCGCAGTAACAAGCGTAACCGCCACGGAGGCGAGGAGACGTTTCATCATAAAGATATCCTTGTCTGGTTGTAGCAGCAGCACGGCGTGGGCTGCCTGCGTTGACACCTATCCGGTGGCCCCTTATGTCGCGTATCGGTTTTGCATCGGGGCCAGACCGTCCTTGTCGCCGTTCTAGACTGCCGCGATGGGCCAAACAACCCGATGCCGCACACGAACGTTTGATCGGTGGGAAGTCCGGCCGAAAGGGTTAAGTGACACGCTATGATGGGTCTTGGTACAATTGCCAAAAAAGTCTTTGGCAGCTCAAATGACCGGCGCGTTCGCGCCGTCCGCCCAATCATTGAAAAGATTAACGCCTTGGAGCCGGAATTTGAGGCGTTGAGCGACACCAATATCGTCGCCAAAACCGCCGAGCTGCGCAATCGCGCGCAAAACGGCGAGGCGCTGGATGATCTCCTGCCGGAGGCCTTTGCCAATTGCCGCGAGGCCGCGAAACGCGCGCTTGGTCTGCGGGCCTTTGACGTGCAATTGATCGGCGGGCTGTTCTTGCACCAGGGCAATATCGCCGAGATGAAAACCGGCGAAGGCAAAACGCTGGTGGCGACGTTTCCCGCCTATCTCAACGCGTTGACCGGCAAGGGCGTGCATATCGTCACCGTGAACGATTATCTCGCCAAACGCGACGCCGATTGGATGGGTAAGGTCTATACCGCACTTGGCCTGTCCACGGGTGTCGTCTATCCGCGCCAGCCTGACGAGGAAAAGCGCGAAGCCTATGCCGCCGATATCACCTATGCGACCAATAATGAGCTGGGCTTTGACTATCTGCGCGACAATATGCGGGCCTCGCTGAAAGAGATGATGCAGCGCGGGCATAATTTCGCGGTGGTCGACGAGGTGGATTCGATCCTTGTCGATGAGGCTCGGACACCGCTTATCATCTCTGGCCCGAGCCAGGATCGGTCCGATCTCTATGTCGCCGTCGACAAAGTGATCCCCGAGATCGAGGATGATCACTTCACGCTCGACGAAAAGACCCGTCAAGCGACCTTTACTGATGAGGGCAACGATTTCCTCGAACGGCGTCTGCTGGAAATTGGTCTCTTGCCGGAGGATCAGTCGCTCTACGATCCGGAATCGACCACAATCGTGCACCACGTCACCAACGCGCTGCGTGCCCATAAAGTTTTTCACAAAGACAAAGAATACATCGTTCGCGGCGGAGACGTCGTTTTGGTGGACGAGTTCACCGGGCGGATGATGCCGGGGCGACGCCTGTCGGACGGGTTGCATCAGGCGATTGAAGCCAAGGAGGGCTGCAAGATTCAGCCCGAAAACTCGACATTGGCCTCGGTCACGTTCCAAAATTACTTCCGCCTCTATGACACGCTTTCAGGGATGACCGGGACGGCGGCGACCGAGGCAGAGGAATTCATGTCGATCTACGGGCTCGGGGTGGTCGAGATCCCGACAAACCTACCCATCGCGCGCACCGATGAAGACGACCAGGTTTACCGCACCACCCGGGAAAAATACAACGCGATCGTGGACGAGATCAAAGAGGCGCATGACAAAGGCCAGCCGGTTCTTGTCGGCACGACCTCGATCGAAAAGTCCGAAATGCTAGGTCAGTTGCTCAGCAAGGCCAGCTTGCCGCACAACATTCTCAACGCTCGCCAGCATGAACAAGAGGCCCAGATCGTCGCGGATGCCGGTAAGCTTGGCGCCATTACGATCGCCACCAACATGGCCGGTCGCGGCACCGACATCAAGCTCGGCGGCAATGTCGAATTTAAGGTGATCGAGGCGATCACTGAAACACCCGATGCCAACCCTGACGAGACGCGCACCAAGATTGAGGCTGAACATGAGGCCGATGAGCAAAAGGTAAAAGATGCTGGCGGCCTCTTCGTCTTGGCAACCGAGCGCCATGAAAGCCGTCGGATCGACAACCAGTTGCGCGGCCGGTCCGGCCGGCAGGGCGATCCCGGTAGGTCGGTCTTTTTCCTGAGCCTCGAAGACGACCTGATGCGCATTTTTGGCTCCGACAAGCTCGACAACATGCTGCAAAGATTGGGCATGAAAGAGGGCGAAGCGATCATCCATCCCTGGGTCAACAAATCGCTTGAGCGGGCACAAAGCAAAGTTGAAGGTCGGAATTTCGACCTCCGCAAACAGATTCTGAAATTCGACGACGTGATGAACGATCAGCGCAAAGCGATCTTCGAACAGCGCATGGAGATCATGTCAGCCGATGAGATCGGTGAGATCACGCGCGATATGCGCCACCAGGTGATCGAAGACCTGGTTGATCAATATATGCCGCCGAAATCCTACGCCGATCAATGGGATACCGAAGGCCTGGCTGAGGCGGCAACAAAGACGCTCGGCATTGACGTGCCGGTAGCCGAATTGGCCGATGAAGACGGTGTGGAAAATGCCGATATTCGGGAAACCCTGGAAAAGGCAGCCGACGAACATATGGCGGGCAAGGCCGTGCAATTCGGCTCCGACCAGATGCGCTCGATCGAAAAGCAGGTCTTGCTGCAGACAATCGACGCGAAATGGCGCGAGCATTTGGTGACGCTTGAACATCTGCGCTCCGTTGTGGGCTTCCGCGGTTACGCGCAACGCGATCCTCTAAATGAATATAAGTCGGAGGCGTTCCAGTTATTTGAGGGCCTGCTGGACGGCTTGCGCGTTGATGTGACAGAAAAGCTTGCAAAAATTCAGCCACTTTCGCCGGAACAACAGGCCGAACTCATTCGCCAATTGCAGGCCCAACAGGCTGCCCAAACGCAAGCTGCCGAAGAGGCCGGTGCCGCTGCATCGGCGGGGCCCGCGCCAGCGTTGACGCCCCTTATAGCCGGTTTTGATGAAAATGACCGCGCCACATGGGGCAATCCGGGCCGCAATGACGCTTGTCCCTGTGGTTCCGGCAAGAAGTTCAAGCATTGCCACGGTCGCATCGGCTGAGTCGGATCTGCACCACTTCGACGCTAAACACCTGTCGCCCCGCGTAATTAATCTGAGTATCGGATACACTTGCCTGCAATGACGGTCGCAAACAGGCCGCGATGCGAGGACAAGATGAGCAGGTTCACCACAAGCTTAGCCCTGTTGGGCCTGGCAGCCATCGCGGTTGCAGGTTGGCAGGCGCGTCATGCGCCCGAGCCACCCGCTGAGCTCCGCGCCGATATCCCAAGCGATCCAATCTTTGCGGCAGCCTTGCCAGGCCTGCCGCCGCTTCCAGCCAGAGTAACGCGATCCAACGCGCCGGAACCGCTCCGCCTGCCGCCGCAAATGGGCCGCTTTGGTCTAAGTTGCGGTGCCGATGTCACCGCCCGCGCTGAGGCCCCGGCCATAATTATCTTGGAAATCAACGATGCCTGTGCGCCCGGTCGCTCGGTCCTGATCTCACATGCCGGCATCGAATTGACGCTCGAAACCAACGCGCTTGGCCAAAGCGTGGTGCACTTACCGGCGCTGAGCGATCCGGCGCGGATCAGCGTCGGCGGCCAAGTCTTCCAGCTCGCGGTACCCGATCTGGCCGATTATCAACGCGTGGCAGTAAACTGGCGCGGTGATGCTGAGATCTCGCTCTCGGCCTTTGAACGAGGCGCTGCGTCTGGCATGCCCGGGCATATCAGCCCAAGCGCACCGGGGTCCCATCGCGACGCCGTCTTGGGCGAAGGCGGCTTTCTAAGCCTGCTTGATGGCTTGCAAGTCTACACCTTCCCGCGCGATCCGGTCGAGGCGGGTGGGCAGGTGCGCCTTGCGCTCAGCCTTTGCGGTACCGCCGAGGCAACCACAATCACCATCCGCGACGCAGCAGCCGCTGAGCACACCGAACTGGAATTGGCAGGGCCAGGCTGCCGCACAGCGGCGCCCCATCTGTGGTTGCAAAATTTGTTCCCGGACCTG
Source organism: Pseudomonadota bacterium (assembly GCA_039191215.1). GTDB lineage: Bacteria > Pseudomonadota > Alphaproteobacteria > Rhodobacterales > Rhodobacteraceae > HKCCE3408. The sequence goes on along the minus strand of JBCCXT010000003.1, from coordinate 59,128 downwards.
AGGATCGCTGAGCGTTAATCGACACAGGCCTAGGTCATGCGTTCCCTATTGCGCGCTGTTGCCGCAACCATCTGTCTTTCGACGGGCGCTGTTTTTGGGCAGGACGTCACGCTGACCTCGATCGATGGGGGTATTGAGCTTGCCGGTAGCCTGATTGCTTTCGACGGCGAGTTTTACCGCGTCTCTTCGATCTACGGGCCGCTCACAGTGAGCGCGGAAGGGGTGCGGTGCGACGGCCCCGGTTGCCCCAATTTGGAGGCATTTGTGGCCGAAGCCAGGTTCACCGGCGCCGCCGTGATCGCCGACAGGCTGCTGCCGGAGTTGATTGAAACCTTTGCATTGGACCAAGGTTTTGACCTGAGCCGCCGGATCGATGCCGAGGGCGTCACGACCTTTACGATGGCGCGCGCGGACGGCTCCGTGGCCGCGCGCTTTAGCGTCGCGCCTGGCACCACAGATGATGCGTTTTTGGCGCTTCTGAACGACGAAACGGATGTGGCGCTGACTTTGCGGGAGCCACTTTCGCTGGAGGAGCGCGCCGTTGATGCTGCAGGCGGGCAAGACCTCAGCCAAAGGGCCCGCGTTATTGCTCTGGATGCGCTGGTTGCGGTCACCGCGCGGTCAAATCCGCTGAGCCAGATTGCCCCGGAAAGCCTGGCCGCACTTTTTGCCGGTGAGATCACAAATTGGGCCGATCTCGGCGGCCCTGACGCGCCGATCGAGCTGCATTTCCCCGCCGCGTCAAGCGGCCTGGCGCAAGCCTTTGAAAGCCGCGTTCTCCCCGATGGGGGCACCTTGGCGGCGGGGATCACACGCCATGACGATCCGCGCGATCTGTCTGATGCGGTCTCCCGGGATCCGCTGGCCTTGGGTGTTGCGACGCTATCGGCTGTGGGCAATGCCCGGGCGCTGGCGCTGGCCGGTCCTTGCGGCTTTGCCATTGAGGCAACGCCGCAGACAGTGAAATCCGAAGACTACCCTCTGACGGCGCCGCTTTTCGTCTACACGCCCAACCGGCGCCTTCCACGCCTCGTGCGTGAGTTTTTGGGATTTTTTGAAACCGGAATGGCAGAGCGGGTGATCCGCCGCACGGGCTTCGTCAGCCAGGCGATAATTCGCACGCCGATCAATGCCCAAGGCGTCCGATTGGCCAATGCGATCCAAGCCGCGGGCGAGGAGACGGACTTGGCTGATCTGCAACGCCTTGCCGCACTGATGACGGGTACGGCGCGGCTGTCGCCGACGATTCGATTTTCGGATGGGTCCAGCAGTTTTGACACACCGTCCCTTAGCGCGATCTCTCGGCTTGCGTTGGCGATTGAGGACGGGGAATTTGATGGCAGGACGCTGGTCTTTGTGGGCTTTTCTGACGCGGCCGGGTCTGCCGCGGCGAATTTGAACCTATCGCGAAACAGGGCTGATTCAGTCCGGCGGGCTGTTATGGCGGCCGCACTTGCGGCAGATTTGGGTGCGGTGAGTTTTCGCACCGCAGGTTTCGGAGAAGCATTGCCGATTGCCTGCGATACCGACGATTGGGGTGCCGCGATTAACCGGCGCGTCGAAATCTGGCTGGAATAATCCGGCGGCCGCGCGCCGGAGCGGGGTAACCCGCGACCGGCCCGAGGAGGGTCGCTTTAGGGGCACCGACGAGGGCCGACCACCTGCGATGCAGGCAAAACAAGGGCTCCCGCCCGGCTCGGCCTCCGGCCTGCGCCAGTTGGGCGTAGCGCGCGGTCGGCCTTCGGCCGCGGCCGCGCGCTACGCACCCTAGAGCAGGCCTTCGGCGCGAAAGCTGAGCTCGCGGGCTTTTCCGATGATCAAATGGTCATGCACAACGATGCCCAACACATCCGCGGCATCGCGGATAGCATCGGTCATCTGGATATCCGCCTGACTTGGTGTTGGATCGCCGGAGGGATGGTTGTGGACCAGAATTAGAGCTGAGGCGTTCAACTCCAGCGCCCGTTTCACAACCTCGCGCGGATAGACCGGGACGTGATCGACCGTGCCCTTTGCCTGTTCCTCATCAGCGACAAGTACGTTCTTCCGGTCGAGAAAGAGTATCCGGAAATGTTCCAGATCGCGATGGGCCATGGCTGTTTGACAATAGGCCAAGAGCGCATCCCATGACGACAAAAGCGGCTTTTGCATCACCCGCGCGCGCGCCATGCGGTGGCCGAGCGCCTCGACCAGCTTCAGCTCAAAGATGACCCGATCGCCGACGCCGTCGACCTCTTTCAAACGCGCGCGCGGCGCAGCGATGACATGGTTTATGTCTCCGAAGGCTTTAAGGAGCGACTTTGCCAGCGGTTTGGTATCGCCCCGGGGCAGCGCCCGATAAAGCAGCATTTCCAGAAGTTCGTAATCGGGCACCGCATCGGCACCGCCATCGGTGAAACGCTGGCGTAGGCGCGTGCGGTGGTCTTTGCGGTGCTCTTCAACGGATGGCAGCCGCGGTAACACAATAGTCCCCGTATGTGGCTCAAGACCAGGCAGGGGCGCTTCGGCAAATGATCTCTTCACACTCATGGCGGAAACGATGCCGCGCGTTGGTTAACTGGGCGTTACCAGCGTCAGGCAATCCATGTCGGGTGAAAAGACCCCGCCGGTGACAGGGTGAATATCTCCACACCATCCGAGGTCACGCCGACCGAATGCTCAAACTGTGCCGAGAGCGATTTGTCCCGCGTCACAGCCGTCCAATCATCGGCCAGAACCTTTGTCTCGGGCCTGCCGAGATTGACCATCGGCTCAATGGTGAAAAACATCCCCTCCTCAAGCACCGGTCCGGTGCCGGGGCGCCCGTAATGCAGCACATTGGGCGGCGCGTGAAACACCTGACCGAGGCCGTGTCCGCAGAAATCGCGGACAACACTCATTCGCTGCGCCTCAACAAAGCTTTGGATGGCATGGCCGATATCGCCGAAGGTTTTGCCGGGTCGGACTGTTTCAATGCCGCGCATCAGCGCGTCATGGGTCACCTGAACCAGACGCTCCGCCTTACGCCCGATCTTTCCGGCGACAAACATACGGCTTGTATCGCCAAACCAGCCATCGACGATGACGGTGACATCGATATTCAAAATATCCCCGTCTTTCAGAACTTTGTGGCCGGGAATGCCGTGGCAGACCACGTGGTTAACACTGATACAGCTGGCATGCTGGTAGCCACGATAGCCGATTGTCGCTGAGGTCGCGCCACACTCAGCCACCATCTTGCGAATGCGGTCATCGATCGCAGCTGTGGTCGCACCCGGCAGAATGTGACTGCCGATCTCGTCCAGAATGCGCGCAGCGACCTGCCCCGCGCGGTGCATACCGGCGGCGTCTTCGGGTTTGTGGATGCGGATGCCGTCCTTGGTCAGACGACCGTGATAGCCCTCCACGGCGGATAACTCCTTTTTGTTACCCTTAATTATTGCATGCCAATATGTATTTCTAGTGACCTAGCCGCACTTCTTCATCGCACAAATTCACGTCTGCGAGCCTTCAACAGGCAATTGCGGGCCGATTTGAACCGCGTCAGGGGTGACATGGGTGCCATAGCACAAAAACTCAACACCTGCTTGATGTGCCGCATGGGCCGCAACGCAGTAGTCTGGATCAAGGTCGCGTGCGAAGGATAGACGCGCGCAATCGGTGCGTTGCACCAGGTAGAGCATGACCGCCCGGTGCCCGAGTGCCACCATATCAGACAGCTCGCGCAGATGCTTGGCGCCGCGGGTTGTCACGCTGTCGGGAAACTCCGCCAGATCGCCCATACGTCGCAAATGCACGTTTTTTACCTCGATATAGGCGTCGGGCAGGCCATCATGGCGGGCCAGAAAATCGATGCGGCTGTTTTTGCCGTACGTCACCTCTGCCCGAATATTGTCATAGGCACGAAAAGCAGCAATGGCGCCTTGGGCAAGCGCCTCACCGACAACGCGGTTGGGAACGGCCGTATCGATGCCCGACATGTGGCCATCTGGCAGTTCGACCAAGCGCCAGCCATATTTCAACTTCTTCTTTGGATCGTCATTCGGCTCCACCCAGATAGTCATGCCAGGCTCCGCCAGCCCCATCATCGATCCCGGGTTGGGGCAATGCGCCGTTACCACAGAGCCGTCCTCCAGCCGGATGTCAGCCAGAAAGCGTTTGTAGCGGCGGATCAGCGTCGCGCGGATGAGAGGGGTTGGAAAGCGCATCAAAGCGGCCCTATACCCGGTCGGAACGCACTGCAAGGGATGCCAGCGCAATGCCAAACCCCACAGCCGCGATGCTGGTCATCGGCGATGAGATCCTGTCGGGCCGAACCCGCGATGCGAATACGCATTTCCTGGCCCGTGTGCTGACCGACGCCGGGATCGACCTCGCCGAGGTCCGCATCGTGCCCGACGGCACTGCGCGAATCGTCGCCGCGCTTAATGCGCTGCGGGACAGCTATACCCATGTTTTCACATCAGGTGGGATCGGGCCAACCCATGACGACATTACCGCCGATGCGGTTGCATCGGCCTTTGGCGCGGCGATTGATGTGCGCGATGATGCGCGTGCCATCCTGGAAAGGCACTATGCCGCCCGCAACCAGGAGCTTAACGCCGCGCGTCTTCGCATGGCGCGCATCCCCGAAGGCGCCGCGCTGATCGACAACCCGGTCTCAGCGGCGCCCGGTTTTAGCCTGGGCAACGTGCATGTCATGGCCGGTGTGCCCGCAATCTTTCAGGCGATGGTGGCCAGCGTGATGCCCAGTTTGCAGGGCGGCGCGCCGCTCGTCTCACAAAGCCTGCGCGTGCCCCGCGGCGAGGGCGATATCGCCCAGACCCTTGGCGCGCTGGCCGAGGCGCATACGGAGACGTCGATCGGATCTTACCCTTACCAGCAAGATGGCCTGCATGGGTCCAATGTTGTTGTGCGCAGCGCCGATCCGGGTGCCGTGATCCGCGTTATGGATGCGCTTCGAACGGCATTTCCGGAGGCGCGGTGACACCGGAAATTCGCAAATTGCTGGCGGCCACCTGGCCCCCTGCCAAGACCTGGGATCGCGGCGGCTGGACGTTGCGTGACGGCGCCGGTGGCGGCAGCCGGGTTTCGGCGGCAACCTGGAGCGGCTCGGGCGCGCCTGATATTGCGAAACTCAGCGCTGAGATGGACGTGCCGCTGGTCATGGTCCGCGCCGGGGAAGAAGAACTTGATGAGGCGCTCGATCAGGCAGGCTTTAGCGTGATGGATCCAACCATCGCCATGGCGGTTGAGCCAGGCGCACTGGCCGCAATGCCGCCTTCGGTGACCTCGTTTGACATCTGGCCACCCTTGGCCATCCAAACGGAGCTTTGGGCCGACGCAGGGATCGGCTCGGAACGACTTGCGATCATGGAGCGGGCCCAAGGCCACAAAACCACCCTTTTTGGCCGTATCGCAGATCGACCGGCCGGTGTTGCCTATTTGGCCTGCCATGACGGCGGCGCGATGTTACACGCCTTGGAGGTGGCCCCGGAATTTCGCCGCAGAGGCCTCGCACGCATCATGATGCAGCACGCGGCCCACTGGGCGCTGGAAGCCGGCGCAAACCCGCTTACGCTACTGGTGACGCGCGCCAATACTGCCGCAATCGCGCTCTACACTTCCCTGGGGTTCCAAGTTGTGGGACACTATCACTACAGAATAAAACCAACAAAGGCCGTCTCTTGAGCACAAAACCGCCCCTTCCGACGGCACTGGACCTGCCCCCCGTCGCGCCGCTTCCCGACGAGACAAAGGCCTATTTCGACCTATGCGTCGACAAGATCGGCATGGTGCCGAATGTGCTCAGCGCTTACGCGTTTGATATCGACAAGCTGAACGCTTTCACGGCGATGTATAACGACCTGATGCTGGGCGCCAGCGGCCTGTCAAAGCTTGAACGCGAGATGATCGCAGTTGTCGTCAGCTCGATCAATCGCTGCTGGTACTGCCAGGTCGCCCATGGCGCCGCGGTGCGCGCGCTGTCGGGCGATCCCGCGCTTGGCGAGGCGTTGGTGATGAATTACCGCGCCGCACCCCTTGATAGCCGCCAACGGGCGATGCTGGATTTTGCCGCCAGCGTCACGGAGGCCAGTGCCAAGGTCGAAGAGCCCGACCGGCAGGCCTTGCGCGACAACGGCTTCAGTGATCGCGACATCTGGGACATTGCCAGCGTGGCAGCCTTTTTTAATATGTCCAACCGGATGGCTTCGGCGGTCGCGATGCAGCCCAATGCCGACTATCACGGCCAGGCGCGCTGATCTGATGGGTCGCGCCGCCTTTCTTTTGACGACGACGCTTTTGGCGGCACCTGGTGCGGCGGAAAGCCTTCTGCGCCTGCCCGACAGCGCAGAGGCTGCGCTCAATGAGCGGGAATTGGCGGGCCGATATGTGGTGCCGACTGGGCCCTGGTCAGGCGCCGGCATGCCTGCATTTGAGGCCAGCGGCGTGCTGACGCGAGAGGTCTGGCAGATCGCCGATTTCACCGCTGGCACCGGCGTGCTGCTGACCGTTCTGACCGACCAGCTTACTGAGGCAGGTTTTGAGCCCCTCTTTTCCTGCACGACGCAAGTTTGCGGCGGCTTCGATTTCCGCTTCGCGCTTGATGTCGCGCCGGAACCGATCATGCATGTGAACCTCGCCGATTTTGGCTATTACGCGGCATGGCGGGATGCCGGTGAAGGGGCCTCGGACTATGCAATCTTGTTGGTAAGCGAAGGTGGCGGCATCGGCTTTGTGCAATCTGTGCATGTAGCCCCCGAAGGTGCCGAAATTGCTGAGGTAACGCTTTCAAGCCGCTCACCTGAGCAGGCAGCGGAAGGCGCATCCGTTGCGGGGCCGGGCCTACCCGGCGATTTGGCCGGAGCTTTGAGCACAATTGGTCGTGCGCCCTTGCCGGGGATTACGTTCGAATACGGATCAACCCAGATCAGCGATACCGACGCGCCTGTTCTGGGCGAGCTTGCGCAGTTTTTAGACACCAATCCCGAGATCCGATTGACCCTTGTTGGCCATACCGACGCCGAAGGCAGCCTGAGCTCCAATATCAGCGTCAGCCGTGCCCGGGCTGCTGCCGTACGCGACGCGTTAATCACGCAGTTTGGCATCGCGCCGAACAGGCTAAGCGCGGACGGGGTAGGTTTTTTGATGCCACTTGCGCCGAACACCACACAAGAGGGCCGGGACATCAATCGCCGCGTCGAGGCGGTGGTCATCAACACCGAATGATGCAACGCAAAAGGGCCCGTCCGATTGGACGGGCCCGTCTGCTGTCCCCAAAGCCTTAGACGAGGGAAGGCTTCATACTCACTAAATCACCAATCGTTGGGCCCTTTGTCGCGGAACTGATCGACCAGGAAGTCGATGAACGCGCGCACTTTCGGCTGCGTATAGCGGCCCGGCGGGTAGATCGCGTAGATGCCCTGAACCTCCATCGGAAGCTCGGGAATGACATCTTCTAGAAGACCCTGCCGCAGCGATTCCGCATAGAGGAAGCTTGGCAGATAAGCGATCCCCAGGCCGCCGATGGCGGCATTCAGAAGCGACTGGCCATCATTGACCGTCAGGCTACCTGCGGTGCGGACCTGACGCTTCTCACCCGAAGGTGCGGTCACTTTCCAGACATTGCCCGATGCTTGGTTCGAGTAATGCAAAAGCTTGTGCTCGTTGAGATCGTCGATTTTCTGCGGCCGCCCGAATTGCTGGAAATAGCCGGGCGCCGCGATCATGCGCTTGTTGGTCTCACACAGCTTACGCGCCCGAAGCGAGCTGTCTTCAAGCTCACCCACACGGATTGCCAGATCGAACCCTTCACTGATCAGCTCCACATAGCGGTTATTCAGCACCATGTTGACGGTGATGTCGGGATAGGCGTGCAAGAAGTCGCCCAGCACGGGAGAGAGATGATTGACGCCGAAATCGGTCGCAACCGAGACGCGCAGCATGCCAGAAGGCGCGCTTTGCATCGCTGTCACAAGCGCATCCGCTTCGCCAGCATCGTTAAGCACCCGCCGGGCGCGATCGTAATAGGCCAATCCGATTTCCGTAGGACTGACGCGCCGTGTCGTACGGTTCAAAAGGCGCGCCCCCAGGCGACTTTCGAGCGATGACACATGTTTGGATACCGCAGACTTCGATATCCCCATCTTTTTGGCAGCGTCGGTGAATCCCCCCTGATCCACTACGGTCGCGAATGCCTCCATTTCCGTTAAACGGTCCATTGGTACACCTGCACACCTTTGTAATTGGTGAGAAGCGGTATCGTTTCCAAATGAGGCGCTATTGCGGAGAGGGGCAGGCCAAACCGGGGATTTCCAGCGGATCGTTGGGGGCAGTGAAACGACGCCGGACGCATTTGCGTGCGTTTTGGCGCTGTTTTCGCGGCCCGTTTACCAGTCGCTAACCAAAGATACGTTAGCAAGAAGCTGAAAAGTAAGCAAAAAATTTGATTTAGTTTTGAACGAAAGGCCTGCCTTGCTTATGTCGCACTTGTTGACAAATCCTTTACACAAGCGCGGGCGGTTTACCGCTTCAGACGCATCTAGCAGCACGTGGTCTTCCAGATTCATCGTCACAAAACGCGCCTTCGATTTGGCGCTGGCGCTGGTCCTGTTGCTACCTGTGGCCATCCTATCGGCGATAATCTGCCTATTTTTATGGGCCCTACAGGGACGGCCGGTGTTTTTTATCTCCGAACGGATCGGATGGCAGGGGCGACCGTTTTGGCTTTGGAAGTTTCGCACGATGCAGGCCGCTGTTGGGGACGGTGTCGCCACGGGCGGCGACAAGTCCGCGCGTGTTACCACGGCCGGTGGGTGGCTTCGGGCCTACCGGCTGGATGAGTTGCCGCAGCTTTGGAATGTTTTGCGCGGGGATCTGAGCTTTGTCGGCCCACGCCCGCCTTTGCGGCGCTATGTGGCCCGGCATGCAGATGTCTACGCCGATGTGTTGGCCGCAAAGCCAGGGCTGACGGGGCTTGCGACATTGATCTATCACCGGGCTGAGATGCAGCTGTTACGAGGCAGTGCGTCGGCCCGGGAGACCGACATGATCTATTCGCGGCGCTGTGTGCCACGCAAAGCCAAGCTCGATCTGATCTATCAACGCCATGCGAGCATTGCATTTGATCTGCTCATTCTGGGTCGGACAATCGCCCGGCTGGGCCAGCGCAGCGGTCACTGAAAGGGACCGCGCGGCGCGTCACGCCCCCATGCGGGAGCCCTCCTCGCCGCGGTCGCCGCAAAGCGGCTCCGCGCTTCTGGCCGGCCGATAGGCTTCAGGTATTGGCGCTTTCAAGTATAGAGACCTGGGCGCCGCGATGCGGTGCCAAGAAGGCCTATCCGGTCCGACCTGACCGGTGTCCCGGCGACGGCGCGGAATGAGCCGGGAACAATCGCTTAATGGGTAGCGCCGCGATGTCGATGTCGCGGCCTTCGGCCACGGCATGGCGCACGCTGCGCAGCAGATGCGCGACCTCAAGTTCGGACAAGGCCGGGTCGGCTGCCGTGTAGATGCGCGGATGCGGCGTGGCTTGGTGACGATGGGCCCAGCTTAGCTCTTCTCGCAGCTTCTCACCGGGGCGCACACCGGTGATGCGCAATTCAATGTCACCCTCGGTTTGGCCAGGCTCGCGCACGGTGTAGCCCGCGGCATGGATCACCTGACGGGCCAAAGTCTCGATCTGCACCGGCTTGCCCATATCAAAGAGGTAGACCTCACCGTCGCGGGCCATCGCGCCAGCCTCAAGTACGAGATGCACCGCTTGATCGGCACTCATAAAGTACCGCTCCATTCGCGGGTCTGTCACTGTCACCGGCCCGCCCCGGCGCACCTGCGCCTCAAAAAGCGGCAGAACGGATCCGGAAGAGCCCAGCACATTGCCAAACCGGACCACCGCCGCGTCAAGACCGGGCGAGCGGGCGGCCAAATCCCGCACAACCTGTTCCGCGATCCACTTGCTGGCCCCCATGACACTGACCGGGCGAACCGCTTTATCACTCGAGATCAGAACAAACCGCCGCACGCCGGCCTCATGGCAGGCCGAGACCAAGACCTCGGTGCCAAGGGCGTTATTGGCAAGAGCGGCTGCCGGGTTCGCTTCGACCAATGGGACGTGTTTATAGGCCGCCGCGTGCAGCACAACCTCCGCCTCATTTGCTTTCAGCACGCGGGCCATTTGGGCCGCATCGCCGACCGAGCCCAGCACGGCCTGCAGCGGAATTCCCGCAGCTTCTGCAACTGGCCTGAGCGCGGCATCGATCCGGTAGAGCGCATATTCGCTATTGTCGAGCAGCACCAACCGGCGTGGTCGCAAGGCCAGCACTTGGCGCGAAAGCTCCGACCCGATGGAGCCCCCAGCGCCCGTGATCATCACGGATGCACCTGCATAACATCGCGACGCCGTAGAACTTGGTTGCAGATCTGGATTGCTGAGCCGGGCGATTTGCGAGGCTGAACTGGGCTCAGCAAGATGTGCAAATGCCGGAACGCTCGTCACCCCAAGCCCTGCTGCCTCTAACTGAGTGGTCAGGCGGGCACGCGCCTCCACCGCCAAGCCGCTTTGTGCGATCAGCACATCTTCGGCACGTAACCGCACGGCAAGCTGGGTAAGGCGCAGCGGCGGATGGACCCGAAGCCCACCAATGATCACGCCATGAAGGGCGGGATTGTCGTCGATGAATCCGACTGGCTCAAAAGCGGGATTGGCGCGCAGCGCCTTCAGAGCCTGGAGACCGACCATCCCGGCACCATAGATCAGCAATCGACGCCGCTTGTGTTTGGCGGCATAGGCCTGCGCCAATAGCCATGCCATGCCCAACCGCGCCGTTATTGCCAGCGCGAAATGCGCCGCGATGCACAAAACGCCCAAGCCCACAGAAACCGGACTGCCTATGCCCCAAGCAGCAACAACGAAGGCCACGCCCATCAACGCGGACAAGAGAAGGCTTTTGGCGACCGCGCGTTCCTCATAGGCGCTGATCCTGGTATTTGCGATGCCGAGGAGATGGGAGCCAAGCAGGGCTACGGCCACCATCGCCAAAAGCGTCGGCGCCAGTGCCCAGAAGGTCAGCCCCGTCTCCGCCCGCAGCGACAAGGCGATGACCAATGCAGGCACAGATAGTGATGCATCCGTGACCAAAAGCAGGGTGCGTTTCTGGCCTCGAGTCAGGTCTGTCAAGGGATGGTACATGAATCCTCAAGCGGTCGCGAGAACGCGGCTAAAATGCTGCCACAGGCATGAACTTGCCGTTAACCTGAACAGAGATTTTCCGGATCCCACCATGGTCGGCTCCGTGCCATCCTGCTACGGCTCCTCCGGCTAAGGGAGTCACTGAACGAATATGAGCGCGGAAACTGCCCTAATCACTGGTGCTGCCGGTTTCATCGGCTACCACCTGTCGGCTGCGTTGATGGAACGGGGCTGGCGCGTGATCGGTCTTGATGCGATGACCGACTATTATGATGTATCGCTGAAAGAACGCCGCCGGGCGATGCTGATGCAACATTCCGAGTTCGAATTCGTCGAGGAACGGGTCGAGACACCGGGTGCGCTCGACAAGCTCTTTGCCTCAGAAAAGCCGCAGCTTGTCGTGCACCTCGCCGCACAAGCCGGCGTGCGGTATTCAATCGACAATCCCGAAAGCTATGTTGAGGCAAACCTGATCGGCACATTCCGGTTGCTTGAAGCAATGCGCGCCCATCCGCCGCGGCACAGCCTCTTGGCCTCAACCTCCAGCGTCTACGGCGCCAATGAGACGATGCCTTATAGCGAGACGCACAAAGCCGACACACAGATGTCTTTCTATGCCGCGACCAAAAAAGCCAATGAGGCGATGGCCCATTCCTACGCCCATCTTTACGATCTGCCAGTGACGATGTTTCGCTTCTTTACCGTCTATGGCCCCTGGGGTCGGCCGGATATGGCGCTGTTTAAATTCACAAAGGCCATCCTGCAGGGCGACCCGATTGACGTCTATAACCACGGCAATATGAGCCGCGATTTCACCTATATCGATGATCTGGTGGCAATGATCGCAGAGCTGAACGATGCAGTGCCCAAAATCGGTTGGCCGGTGCCGGGCGACAGCCTGTCTGCCATGGCACCCTACCGCATCGTCAATATCGGCAATGCGACACCTGTGCGGCTGTTGGATTTCATCCGAGCCATTGAGCTTGCCACCGGTCGCGAGGCGGAAATGCGCATGCTACCCATGCAGCCCGGCGACGTTCCCGCGACTTGGGCCGACACGGCGCTGTTGCAGACATTGACCGGCCAAAACCCGCAAACGCCGGTCCAAACAGGCGTTGAACACTTCGTTTCCTGGTACCGCGACTACTACAACGCGTGACAACTCGCATCGGCAGCAAGCTGATGCTAAGGTCCCGTCGGGCCAGAACGCAAAATGACACGTTGAATGCGTGTTGCCACGATCTGAACGAGCTATGCTGGCCTTGTCACACTTATTTGTTTCCCTGATTTAGGCCGTGGCGTCGGCTGCGTCGACAAAGACCCCAAAATCGAGATGCTGAAATCGGGTGAAGTCCCGATCCATGAGCCCGGGCTCGACAGCCTAATGGCGCGCAACCTCGATGCCGGGCGTTTGACCTTTACGACCAACTTGTCGCAGGCCGTCGATGGCGCCGAGACAGTTATTATCGCCGCGGGCACGCCCACACAGCGCGGCGACGGCCATGCCGATCTGACACATATCGAAGCCGCCGCCTGAGAGGTCGCCGCCGCGCTCACCGATTATTGTGTCGTGGTCACGAAATCGACCGTGCCCGCCGGCACCAACCGCAAGGTTGAGGGCTGGATCCGCAACGCCAAGCCCAAAGCGCCGTTCGATGTGGCCTCAAACCCCGAATTTCTGCGCGAGGCGCCGCTGCTGCCGATTGCGCCGGCACGTGTCGGCGGTGGGGCAAAGGTGCGGGTTGTCGGTCCACAGGGCCGCCGGGAAGGCGAGACGCTGCTGCCTGGCGTGAAAGGGATGTACGATCCTTATGATGCGGCACGCGAGGCCGACCTGAGTGTGATTCTGACGGGGTGGAACGAATTCTGCGCGCTCGACCTCGAGCGACTGCGTCAATCGATGCGCACATTACGCCTTGCGAACCGCAGAAACACCTCTTCTCCGGCCGATGTAACACAAGCGGGCATCGGCGTGCATAACGCTGTCGGGCGGTAACACCGGCGTCACGGCCTGTAACATATTTAAGTTATTGATAAGGAGCGGTAAATCCCTTCCCTAGCGGAACGGTATTTTCGTCCGCTCACGCAATCTCTCAAAATTCTACCGGCTCGTTTACATTCGGCGGAGGCCCGTTGAGCGGCGGCCTCGAAACGATCAGGTTTGCGGCGTGGCAGGGAGGACCCGGCCACCGAAACTCTCTCCCGACCACGACGTCGGACCTACACGCTGAAAGGACCCAAACGATGAAAAATTTTGCTCTTGCCGCTCTGGCCGCCGCAGCCCTCGCCACCCCCGCCTTGGCAGACGGCCACGCCCGTTCGGTCGCGGTCATGGTGTTCAACCAGTCCGAAGACAACCCGCTGGAGCGCACGCCGCTGACATCAGAGCCGATGTTCGTTGACATCACGCAGGACATGACGCTGGCCGAAGTGCTCGACCAGATCAACATGAACGCCGCAATGTCGGAAGATCAGATCAACAACATGTTCCTGACCATCGTTGGCAACACCAACCTGGCCCAGGACATCTTTGACGATCTCGAAGCAGAATCGCGCGACGACGATAACTAAAGATCCAAAAAATCGCCTGGCGTGCGCTGCGCGCCGGGCGACTAGTCAGGCAAGCCCTGCGCGCAGGCAATCGTGCAGATGGATTAAGCCGACCGGGCGCATATCTTCATCGGTGACAAAAAGTGCCGTGATCTTACGCGTCGACATGATTGCCAGGGCTTCAACGGCCAACTCCTCCGCAGTGATGACCAAAGGCGCACGGGTTGCGACATCGCCTGCGCGTGCCGTCATCAGCCGGTCCACATTGCGGCGTAAATCGCCGTCAGTCACCACGCCAACCAGGCGTCCTTGCGCGGTCACGCCGGTCACACCGAAGCTTTTTTCCGTCATCACAATCAGCGCCTGCGCCATCGGCGTGTCCTCACCGACAAGCGGCAGCGCATCGGGCCCGTGCATCAACTGACCGACCCGCGCAAGCTGCGCCCCCAATCGCCCGCCAGGATGGAACGTGCGGAACGCCTCGGGCTCAAATCCGCGCTGCTCCATCACCGCAACCGCCAATGCGTCGCCCATGGCCAGCGTCAGCGTCGTCGATGTGGTCGGCGCGAGCCCGTTGATACAGGCCTCTCGATGCGGCGGCAGGGTCAGGCGCAGCGTGGCGGCGCGCATCAGCGTGCTGTCGGGCTTGGATGAAATCGCAATCATCGGGATCGAGAACCGGCCAGTATGCGCAACAAAATCCGTAAGCTCCGCCGTTTCCCCGGAATTGGAGATCAAGATGACCAGATCGTCGGGTGTGACCATGCCCAAATCGCCATGACTTGCCTCGGCTGCGTGCACGAAGCCCGATGGCGTGCCGGTCGATGCGAAGGTCGAAGAGATCTTGCGCGCGATATGCCCGGATTTGCCAATGCCAGACAGAATGACCCGACCGCGCGTGGCAAGCACTGCCGCAACGGCAGCCGAAAAATCCTCCGGCAAATCTGCGGCGAGGGCGCTAACGGCTGCGCCCTCAGTCTCCAGCACGCGCTTTGCGGTGGCAATTGGATCGAGTGGGGTGGACGTCATGGGCCGCCCCATACCGCACCGCGTGGGCGTTGAACAGAGCCGCAGAGTTGCGCTAAGGCCCGGGCATGAACCGCCGCTTCGGACCCCTGCCTGACCCCGCCCGCCGGTATACGCCCCGCCCGGGCGCCTACGCGATCATCGCCGCGCCCGATGGCGTGCTGGTGACGTTTCAAGAAGAACCGCGGCGGGAATTTCAACTGCCCGGCGGCGGGGTCGATCCCGGCGAAGCGGTTCTGCCGGCGCTCCACCGCGAAGTGCGCGAGGAAACGGGCCATACGATCCACGGCTTACGCCGCTTGGGCATGTTTCACCGCTTCACCTATATGCCGGAATACGATCTTTGGGCGCAGAAGCTTTGCCATGTCTACCTAGCGCGCATCGGGCGACGGCTGGGCCCACCGTCAGAGCCGGGTCATTGGGCGCTGATCTTGCCCTGGGACGTGGCGGCCAAAAAGCTCGCCGTTTCTGGCGACCGGCATTTCCTGCGGTACGCGCTTAGTCTAGGCGTCTGATATCTCAATGAAAACGCCCGACACATCGTCGGTGAAATCATTTGTTCCCGCAACCTCGGCAAGGTTGTCGAGCAGGATATTGAGCACTTCGGCCGGGGCGTCTTTCACGTCGATCTGCTGCAGCATTTCGATCAATGCGGCCTCTCCCAGCATCTCGCCATCGGGCAGCTCACATTCGACAAAACCGTCAGTTTGCAAAAACAGCTGGTCGCCTGGCCTGAGCTCCAGCTCGGTCGTCTCGTAATCGGCGTTAAACAGCATGCCGACCGGAAGGCCGCCGCTGCCGACCGATTCGACCGTGCCATCGGCGCGGCGCAGTAGCGGGTGCGGGTGACCGGCCTGCACAAGCTCTGTCGTGTCGGAGGCCTCATCGAAGATCACCAGCGCCAGCGTGAGATAGAGATCGGTGTCGATATCGGACAGGATGCGGTCATTGAGTTCGCGCACGATCTCAACCGCACTGCGCGGCACGACCGAGCCGTCTTCGTTGCGACGCATCGCCAGCCCGTCATCGGCCACTGTGCGTGTAAACATGCCTGCCATCCGCACCGACAGCATCGCCGAGGCCACGCCATGGCCTGACACGTCAATGGAATAAATGCCGCGCCGACCAGGGCCAGCCGGGAAATGGCCGACCAGATCGCCGCCAACTTTGCCCGCCGATTGCAGCATGAAGCCAGCCTTGACCTGTCCGAACTGGCATTCCGGTGCGGGCAGGAGCGCGTGTTGAAGCGCGCGGGCCTGGTTTAGATCACGCTCCACCGCGGCGTAAAGCTCCTGCAATCGGTCGAGCGCCACCGAGACGGTCTTGTGCTGGGCCACAAGCTCTGCCTGCATCCGCACGACCCGCGCGCCGGCCCGCAGGCGCGCGCGCAATTCATTGGCTTTGACCGGTTTGGTCAGAAAATCGTCGGCCCCAACCTCCAAGGCCTGGGCGGGCGCGCTGTCATCCTGCAGCGAGGTTAGGATCAGGATGTAGACATAATGCACATGGTCGAGCTCGCGCACGCGCTCGCAAAATTCCGGCCCCGACATGCCCGGCATCATCCAGTCGCAAACGACAACCGTCGGCATCGCATCATCAAGATGGGCCAGCGCCTCTTGGGCGTCCGCCGCGGTAGCAACCTGATAGCCCACGCGCGCCAGCACTTTCGACAAGAGCTGGCGTTGTGCTGCGCTGTCATCGACAAGCAGCACGCGCGGCTCATCGCCCGTCGCGGCAACGACAGGGTGAGCGGTGGAAGCGGCGTCGATATCGTGCTTCACGGGGGACCTTCGGCAGGCGCAGTTACCAGCGCCCTCACACGCGCTGCCTTAAAGATGGGTAAATGCGAGACTTTTTCGCATTTTCGAGTTGGGTGTCAGAGCGGTGTTAAGGCTCATCCGCCTAACATAACGCGCGTAAATTCTGAGAGCGAACCAATGATCGACTGGGACCGCGTGGCAGAGCTTCAAGCTGAGCTTGGTGAAGAGGACTTCATCGAGGTCGGTGGCATGTTTGTCGCCGAAATGGAATCGCGGCTACAAGAAATGTCCGAAGCAGCGCAACAAGATGCGGCGGATTTTCACTATCTCCGCGGATCTGCGGCCAACCTCGGCCTGCAGGAATTTGCCCAGGTTTGCGCCGATGCAGAGGCCTCTGCCCGCGCCGGGTCAGCGGTTGATCTGGCCTCGCTTGAATTGAGCCTGCGCCGCGCTCTCGATGAGATCGGCGATCTCTTCGCTAGTTGAGCGCGCGCCCCTCAATCCGGTTGCCATACAGGGTGGTCAAAAGCGCCAGATTGACCAACATCTGAATCCAATAGACGGCCGCGGATAGCAGCGTCGTGACCAGATTGGCCGGAAACAAATCCATGCTCTGCACGATGAGCGCGAAGATCACGGCAAACCCGACAATCGGCACCAGGATCTCGCCCGACACATCTTTTGTGGCCTGCCAGCTTTGCTGGATGTTTAGCGGTTGATCGATGGCGCGCGCGGGCAGAACCAGCGCGCAGCGCACAAACATCCAGCTCAGCAAGATGTTGACCCCAACCCCAAGCAGCAGCGCAAATCCAAAAGAAATGGTCGCCAGTCCTCCAAAAACGAGCAGGATCGGGATCATCACCAAAAACAGGACCAGCCCGATCAGGATGCTCCAACCCAGATAACCAAAGACACGCGCCGGAGAAAACATCGGCACAAGGCCGCCCATCTCTTCGGTCAAAACGTAACGATGCCAAGCGACCGCCAGCCAGCCGAACAACACCGCACCAACCAATGCGACCACCAATCCGCGCAGCGCCGCGGCCATAATCGCCGCCATGGTATCCGCATCAAGCCCTGCCAAGACGTCGGCTTCCTCCAACGACATTATTGTTGGGCCGGCCGTCGACAAACTTCCGAAGGCCCAGAAACTGACCGCTGCAATGATCAGCGCGGGAACCACCGAAATGCGCGCCGCCGCACCGAGATTTCCAAATACCTGATCCACCACGTGGCGAAATAGCTTTATACCGTAGTCCACGACCGCACCTCCCGGATGCTTGCCCCATCTCTGAAAACCCGTTAGCCCCCTGCTCTGTCAAGTCGCGCCGTAAGAGGATCCCATGTCAGTGCCGAAGAAAGTCGTGCTCGCCTATTCGGGCGGTCTCGATACCTCGATCATCCTGAAATGGCTGCAAACCGAATATGGTTGTGAGGTTGTGACCTTCACGGCTGATCTCGGCCAGGGCGAAGAACTTGAACCCGCACGCGCCAAAGCGGAGATGATGGGCGCGTCGAAGATTTACATCGAAGATGTCCGTGAAGAGTTTGTGCGCGATTTTGTCTTTCCGATGATGCGCGCCAATGCGCTTTATGAAGGGCTGTATTTGCTTGGCACGTCGATCGCGCGGCCACTGATCTCCAAGCGCCTGGTCGAGATTGCGGCCGAAACCGGCGCCGATGCCGTCGCCCATGGCGCCACCGGGAAAGGCAACGATCAGGTCCGGTTTGAGCTGTCGGCCTATGCGCTCAACCCCGATATCAAGGTCATCGCCCCCTGGCGCAGCTGGGAGCTGACCTCGCGCACCAAGTTGATCGAGTTCGCCGAGGCGCATCAAATTCCGATTGCCAAGGACAAGCGCGGCGAGGCGCCGTTTTCGGTAGATGCGAACCTGCTGCATACGTCGTCGGAAGGGAAAATTCTTGAGGATCCGGCCAGGGAAGCACCGGATTTTGTGCTGCAGCGGATCACCAAGCCGGAGGATGCGCCGGACGTGCCCGAAATGGTCGAGATCACCTTTGAAAAGGGCGACGCGGTTGCCATCAACGGAGATGAGGTGTCACCGGCGACGCTTCTTGCGGAGCTCAACATTTTGGGCGGCAAGCACGGCATTGGCATTCTCGATCTGGTTGAAAACCGCTTTGTCGGCATGAAATCTCGCGGCCTTTATGAGACGCCAGGTGGCACCATTTTGCTGGAGGCGCATCGCGGAATCGAACAGATCACGCTCGATAGCGGGGCGGGGCATCTCAAGGACAGCCTGATGCCGCGCTATGCAGAGCTGATCTATAACGGGTTTTGGTTCTCGCCCGAGCGCGAGATGCTGCAAGCGGCCATCGATAGAAGCCAAGAACACGTGACCGGGACCGTTCGCGTGAAGCTTTATAAAGGCGCGGCCCGGACCGTTGCGCGTTGGTCCGAGCACTCGCTTTATTCCGAGGCCCATGTGACCTTTGAAGAAGATGCCGGCGCCTATGATCAACAGGACGCTCAAGGCTTCATCCAGCTCAACGCCCTCCGCCTAAAGCTCTTGGCAGCGCGCGCCCGGCGTCTGGGCTAATGCTGGAGCTGCGGCCGCCGACACGCCAGACGTTGCGGCGTTTGTGGAAGCTGGAAACGGCCGAGCATCAACGCAGTTTCGTGGCCTCGAACCTGGTCACACTGGCCCAGGCGCCCTATGAGGGTGGCGCTTATCCGTTTGGTATTTGGAACGGCGATGAGCCGGTTGGCTTTTTGGCACTAATCGATCTGCGCCAGGTGCATGAACCGGAAGAGGATGAAGATACCAATGCCGCCTTCTTGTGGCGCCTGATGATCGCTGAGCCCTATCAAAGCCGCGGCTATGGCCGTTTCGCGCTTGGCCTTTGTTTCGATTGGGCCCGCGGCATGTGCCTGCCGCGCATGGTGACCTCAGCGGTCGATGGCAATAACGTGGCACTGAAGCTTTATGAAAGTGCCGGGTTTTCCCGGACCGGGCGGATTATTGACGGCGAGATCGAACTGGCCCGCCGCATCTGAGCAGGCGCGCCTTGGCCGTAATCCAATTGCCGCGCTGACGCGCGACGAGATGCTTCCGCCGTGGGCCAGCCCCAGACCCCCCCCGGCCGCGTTGTCAGATTTCAGGTGATTTCCGCCGCAAGGTGGCGAGCTGCGATCCGAGCAAGCACGGCCATGACGCTGCGTTCAAGGTGACGTGCACGTCAATTTGCGCCTAGGTGTCGGCGCAGGAGGACCCGCCCCATGACGCGCTACCCGCATTTGCTCACACCGCTTGATCTGGGATTTGTGACGTTGAGGAACCGAGTTCTCATGGGCTCCATGCATACCGGGTTAGAGGAGACCAAAGATTGGGCGCGGGTTGCCGCCTTTTATGCCGAACGCGCCCAAGGCGGCGTCGGATTGATCGTCACAGGCGGCATGGCACCCAACCGCGAGGGCGGTGTCTTTCCCGGTGCCGCGGGCCTTTTCTCCGACCAGGACATCGCAAATCACCGCGTTGTCACCGATGCGGTGCATGCCGCCGGAGGCCGCATCGCGATGCAGATCCTGCATGCGGGGCGCTACGCCTATAGTCCCGAATGTGTGGCCCCGTCGCCGGTTAAGTCGCCGATATCGCCCTTTCCGCCGAAAGAACTGGACGAAGCGGGGATCGAAAAGCAGATCATCGACATCGCAACCGCCGCTGAGCGCGCGCGGGCAGCTGGCTACGATGGGATCGAGATCATGGGGTCTGAGGGTTATTTCCTCAACCAATTCTTGGTCACGCATACCAACAAGCGCGCGGATCGTTGGGGCGGATCATACGAAAACCGGATGCGCCTGCCGGTTGAGGTTGTGCGCCGCGCACGCGAAGCGGTCGGGCCTGATTTCATCATTGTCTTCCGGCTTAGCATGATCGATCTGATCCCAGGCGGGTCGACCCACGCTGAAGTTGTGCAGCTTGCCCAGGCCGTTGAGGCGGCCGGTGCGACGATCCTCAATACCGGCATCGGCTGGCATGAGGCGCGGATCCCCACCATCGCCACTTCGGTGCCGCGCAAAGGCTTTGCCTGGGTCACGCGCAAACTGATGGGCAAGGTTGCGATCCCGGTGATCACGTCAAACCGGATCAACACGCCCGAGATCGCCGAAGAGGTGCTGGCGGAGGGCTGCGCGGACATGGTCTCGATGGCGCGGCCGTTTCTGGCCGATGCCAATTTTGTCGCCAAAGCGGCGGATGGGCGGGCCGATGAAATCGCGCCATGCATCGCCTGCAACCAAGCCTGCCTCGATCACACATTCTCGGGCAAGCTGACAAGTTGCCTGGTCAATCCCCGCGCGTGTCATGAAACCGAACTCAATTTGGAACCGGCCGGTACCGCCAAGCGCATTGCGGTTGTGGGTGCCGGGCCCGCGGGCATGTCAGCGGCCATTGCTGCCGCAGGGCGCGGCCACCATGTCACGCTGTTTGACAAAGCCACGCGGGTCGGCGGCCAGCTTAACATGGCGCGCGTGATCCCCGGCAAGGAGGAGTTCCACGGGCTTGTCGATTGGTTTGCCACGATGCTTGACCGGCGCGCGGTGGATCTGCGCCTGGGCATTACCGCCACGCCGGAACTGTTGGTGGATTTTGACGATGTCATCCTGGCAACCGGCGTCCGCCCGCGCGATCCGGGCATTGAAGGGCAGTCTGCGCCAAATGTGGTCAATTACATCGATGTGTTGGCCCGCGGCGCGCAGGTCGGCGCGCGGGTTGTGATCATCGGCGCGGGAGGGATCGGCTTCGATGTGGCCGAGTTTCTGACCCATCAGGGCGCAAGCCCGGCGGAGGATGAGAGCTTGTGGCAGCGCGAATGGGGCGTGGCCGACCCGGCAGAGCATCGCGGCGGTTTGGCCCCCGAAGGCCCGCGCCCGGCGGCGCCTGCGCGTCACGTCACATTGGTGCAACGCAAGGCCGAGAAAATGGGCAAGCGGCTGGGCAAGACGACCGGCTGGATCCACCGCGCCAGTCTTAAGATGAAAGGTGTGGAGATGATCACGGGCGCCAATTACGAGCGCATCGTTGCAGACGGGATCGAAGTGAGCTTTGGCGCGGCGCACGACGATATCCGGCTTTTGCGGGCCGACACGATCATTCTTTGCGCCGGCCAAGAACCCGAGCGCAGCCTGGCCGATGCGCTTAGTGCTCAGGGCCGGCGGGTACATATGATCGGCGGGGCTGATGTCGCCGCTGAGCTCGACGCGAAACGGGCCATCAATCAAGGGACCCGGCTGGCCGCCATTCTTTAGCTTTTGAACACCTTTCGTTCACCCAATCTAAACACCTGGCACCTACTGCTGGGAGCCGTAAGACAGCGTGACGAGTGACGGGGCCGCAGGCCCCATGTCCCCCACGCGGCCCCGGATATTTTCCCGGCCGTGTTCTTCGATTTTTCAGGTGCGTAACGAGTGTTCGGACATCCCTGCCGGGGTGCCTCCGCAATTTGGCGAGTTCGGGGCAGCATCTTCGGATGCTGCCCTTCTTTTATGCTGCCTCAATCGGCCCCGGTCTCTAGGCAATGGCGTCGGAAGGCACGCTTCAAAAGCTCCAACTCCTCGCGCATCAAAGCCATCTCGGACCGGAAATCACCATCAAGCCCGGCCCCAGCCAAGAGCGTCAGCCGATCGAGCACCACGCCATCTGCGGCCGATCGCAAGGCGATGACCTGGACCCCGTCCGACAGCACGCTTGCGGGCAGATCTGCGATGACACGGTGCCCATTTTCGACCGTCTCCAGCGTAGCATGGGCGACGACGCGGTCTTGATGGACCAACTCGATCACCGGGGCCTGGGCGCTGGCATTGCGCAGATGGCCCTCATAACGCCCCGCCTTAAGCTCAACCCGCGTCAATTCCATCGCTTGCGACATTTAAATATCCGCCCGCGGCGCGCGCGTGATGGTCAGATCGCGCAGCAGGACGCGGTTCATTTGCGGCGCTTCGAGGATCAGGTCGAGCCAGACATTGCCCATCCGTTTTTCATTGATCTTAGTATAGGCGAGGTCGAATTCCGCCACCGCGTGGCCGCCGCGAACCGGCATCTCGCGCACCATTTGTTCGGTGTTGGGGCCCGATTGCAGGTTCAGCCTGGCATAGATCTCTAGCGGCTCGTCCCACTCGATCTCTAGCGCGATAACGAAGATATGACCACGGGTCAGCCCGGCCACCGCACCATCTGTCAGGGGATGGACAAGCGACAGAAAACTGCCGGTGAACCGGTAGACCTCGAGCGCCAAATGATAGCGCGCGATCCCGGATGCGGCGCGTATCTGGCGGTAACCGATCTCAGATGCGTGGCAATCGTGATGCAGCGTCGTAAAAGGCGACAATGCGGTGGGCGAGCCGATGGCCACCCCGCCGCGCGGGCGAATAGGCTGGCACCAAATGTCGGGGCGCAGGGCAAAATCGCACTGTTCAGGCGCAGAAATCTGCGATCCGGCGGCAAGTTTGGCACGCGCCATTTCGGTGGCCTGATCGGCCGCATCAATTGCTTGGCGCAAACGTTCCGTATCGGCCTCGGCCTCGGCCAGTACCTGCGGCGAAAGTCGCGCGGCTTGATCCGGCAACTCGCTTGCGCGCCGGAGCGCGCGCGCCAACCGACGCTTGTGCAGAAAGGTGCTGCCCTCTTGTCTCATGCCCTGCCCCTTAGCTTAAGGGTCTTTCCCAGGCCTTACCGCGCCCGATTTGAACGCAGTATCTGTCGAATGAAGAAAAAGTTAAAGGGTCAAGACAAGCGTTAACCGCGACCGCCAAAAAGGCCACGGAAACTGCTGAATAGGCCGGGTTGCGGCGCTGGTTCTGCGGCACGTCCGCCGGGATTGGCCGCGCGCGTTGCCGACACAAAAGCCTCAAGCGTGGCAAGCTGGGCGGCCTCGTCTGTGCCTCCCGTTTGCAGCGCGAGAACCGACAGCGTCGCGATCCGGGGGCCGATGTCAAAATAGGCCCGCCAATAAGTGTCCTCCACGCCCGGGACCACACCCGGGCTTGTGTCGCGCGCACGCAGATAAAGTACCTCACCGGCGATGAAATTCTGCAAAACCTCAACCGTTTCGGGATTGCCGGTCCGGCTCAGAACGGTGCGGCCATCAGGCGAGGCGAAGTATTCCGGCAATTCCGACAGCGAGGCTGTCACGCCACCCGCCTCGCCCGGCGCAGAAATCGCCGCCGTCAAAACAGCCGGATCGCGTGGCTGGCCAACGAATCTGCTGCCCGCAATCGAGGCGCAATTGCCCATCAGCACAAATGCCGACTGGCCGTCATCGCGCAGCGCCTCGTTATCGATACAAAAGCCGCGCGGCCCGGTGACACTGATTGCATCTTGCGTGACGGTGACGGCATTGCGTTCACCGCCCAGCCCCAGGCCAATACAGCCCGACAGAAGGGCAATCGGCAGAAGCCTAAAGATCCATGTAAACATGCGATTCCTCGTTCGCTCCGGGATGGGTTACGGCGCCAAACCGGGCCGAACCGACCAGCTGGGCGTATTTCCAAAGCGCACCCGAAGTGTAGATCGTGCGCCGCGGCCCAGTCCATTGCGCCCGCCGCGTCGACAATTCCTCGTCGCTCAGCGCAACGCTGATCTCACCTTTGAGCGCGTCGATGGTGATCACATCGCCATCCTGCAACAACCCAATCGGCCCGCTATGGGCCGCCTCCGGTCCGACATGGCCGACACAAAAGCCGCGTGTGGCGCCGGAAAACCGGCCATCGGTGATCAACGCCACTTTTTTCCCCATGCCCTGACCCGAAAGTGCTGCCGTTGTGGCCAGCATCTCTCGCATACCGGGCCCACCTGCCGGGCCCTCATTGCGGATGACCAGCACTTCACCTTCTTTATAGGCGCGGGCTTTGACCGCTTCGAACGCATCCTCTTCGCATTCGAAAACGCGGGCCGGGCCGGTAAAGACCTGCTCTTCGCGGCTCATGCCTGCGACCTTCACAATGGCCCCGTCCGGTGCGAGGTTGCCCTTCAAGCCGACCACGCCGCCTGTTGCGGTAATCGGCGTCTCTATCGGGAAGATCACCTTGCCATCGGCCTCGGCCTCGATCCGGTCAAGCTCCTCGCCCATAGTGTGGCCGCTTGCTGTGACGCAGTCTTCGTGGATCAGCCCGGCTTTGCGCAGCTCCTTCATCACAACCGGCACGCCGCCCACCTCGTAGAGGTCCTTCGCGACATATTGCCCACCCGGTTTGAGATCGACGAAATAGGGCGTGTCGCGAAAAATTTCGCAAACATCGTCAAGCGTGAACTCGATCCCTGCCTCATGCGCGATGGCCGGCAAATGCAGCCCGGCATTTGTTGACCCCCCGGTGCAGGCGACAACACGCGCGGCGTTTTCCAGGCTTTTGAGCGTGACGATATCGCGTGCCCGGATGTCTGCTGACAAAAGCCGCATCACCGCCTCGCCAGAGGCCGTGCCGTAAGCATCGCGGCTTTCGTAAGGCGCAGGCGCACCGGAGGAATTCATCAGCGCCAGGCCGACCGCCTCGGACACGCACGCCATCGTATTGGCCGTGAACTGGCCGCCACAGGCACCCGCACTCGGGCAGGCCACACGCTCCAACGCTTTGAGTTCTTCGTCGGAATTTTGTCCCGCCTGGTAGCGCCCGACCGCTTCGAACACATCTTGGACGGTCACGTCACGGCCCTGGAACCGGCCGGGCATGATCGAGCCGCCATAGATAAAGACACTCGGCACGTTCAGCCGGACCATCGCCATCATCATTCCCGGCAAAGACTTGTCGCACCCAGCCAAGCCGACAATGGCGTCATAACAATGCCCGCGCATGGTCAGCTCAACCGTGTCGGCAATTGCGTCCCGGCTGGCCAGCGATGACCGCATGCCCTCATGGCCCATCGCGATCCCGTCTGTCACGGTGATGGTCGTGAATTCCCGTGGTGTGCCGTTGGCATGTTTGACGCCAAGCTTGACCGATTGGGCCTGCCGGGCGAGGGCGATATTGCAAGGGGCGGCTTCATTCCAGCAGGTCGCCACACCAACAAACGGCTGGGCAATCTCCTCCTCGTTGAGGCCCATCGCATAGAAATACGACCGATGCGGCGCGCGGGCGGGCCCTTCGGTCACATGTCGGCTTGGCAGCTTGGATTTGTCTGGCTTGCCTTTCAGCATGGCGGGGCCCCCCAATATCGCTCGTTGATCTTTGCGCAAAATCAATAGGGCTCAGGCTAACTTGGTACAAGCGCGATTGCCGCAGGCGCAATTTACAGGCATGGTGCGACAAAACGTACGAAAATACCCAAGCAGTACAGGCAATTTCGATGCTTTACCCCGCGCATGAGGGCTTCTTTGCCCCGGCCCGCGATCGATCGCAGCTTTGGCGTCTGGGCGTCGGCGTGGTGCTGGCCTTTGTCGTCTGGCAGCTCGGCGCCTCAGTGATCATCCTGGCAACCGGTTACGCCAATGGCGGCATGGCCACGCTGCAGGAGATGCAGCTTGTCGTGGCGCAGGGCACGCATGCCAGCCAATACACGCTTGCCGCAGAAATCCTTTATGGCCTAACGCCAACTTTTGCGCTTTTTCACCTGGCAGGCTTTGTTTCGCTATGGCTGGGCGTTTGGGCGACCGCCCGTCTACTGCATCGACGCAGCCTGCTGTCGCTGATGGGTTCGCTGCCGCAAGGCCTGCGCGATTTTGGCACCGCGCTGTTGGTCGCTGCACCAATTCTGGCCGTCTCTTTCGTAATACCGCCGCGGGTTGCGACCGATCCCGGCCTTGATCTGAATATCTGGATCACGTTCTTGCCGATGTCGCTCGCGATGGTTTTGGTTCAGACCGGCGCCGAAGAGGTCTTTTTTCGCGGCTATATCCAGCAACAGCTTGCTGCGCGCTTTCGCGCACCGCTGGTTTGGATGGTTCTGCCGTCGATTGCATTTGGGCTTTTGCATGTCGCCACCTACGGCCATCTTGGCGCAAATGTTTGGGCGATTGTGATCTACATCTCTGCGATTGGCATCATGGCTGCAGACCTGACCGCGCGCACCGGCTCGATCGGGGCGGCTTGGGGGTTTCACTTCATCAACAACGCGCTGACGCTGTTGCTGGTGACGATGGATGGCCCGCTTTCTGGCCTGGCGCTTTTCCTTATTCCCGATAGCAGCCTGCCCGACGGCCTGTTTCGCCTGATTGTCCTGCGCGACGCGGCAATCATCGCTGCGATCTGGCTCATCCTGCGCCGCGTCTTGCGGCGATGAGGCGACACGGTGCCTACGCCGCGCAATCGGCCATGGCACCACAGGGCGAAGGCGCCGCCAGCCTCCACACTTTGGCACGCGGTGTCCTGGTGGTGGAATTTGTCTGGTGGGTCGGCGGCGGCGCCTATTTCGCCGCAAGCTATAGCAGGCTTTTTGGCAGCGGCACGGCGCTGGAGGCGTCAGTTTCGCTGCTTGGCACGGGTCTGATATGGCTCGCGGCGGGCATTGCCTTGCGCTTGTTTCAAAACCGGAGCTGGATCAGCTTTCTGTCGCCCAGCCAAACAGCGTTTGCTGATTTCGTTGGTGCCCTGACTTGGTCGGGCGGCGTTATGCTGGGCCTGGCACTGCTCTTTGTCCAGCCCTTCGCCGATCGGGCCGTCTAAACGCGCCCGTTTTGCACCTGGCTTTTGATCCTACCGATGGCGCTGATCGCCACTTGCATTCAAATCGCATCCGAAGTGGTCTCCTTTCGCGGCTTCGTGCAAAGCACCCTGGCTGCCCGTTTTCGAAGCCCGATCACCTGGGCGGTGCTGCCCTCGGCCGTTTTGGCCTGCCAAATGTCTTGAATGCCGCTGGCACGGCAGAGATCATGCAAACACCAATCCATACAGGCGTTTTCGGCTTCTTCGCCGCAGACCTGACTGCGCGCTCCGGCACGCTCGGCGCAGCCATGGGATTTCACTTTGCCCATAACGAATGCCTGTTTTGCATCTATGGTTTCGACGGCGGGTCGAAGACGCCGCTGGCCTTTTGGGTCTTCGCCTTGCCAGAGCCCGATCAAGCCGACGCGGGCGCCGTTGGCTTTAACCCGGCAGCCCTTGTCGATACAGCCCTTCTGCTTGTGCACCTGGTGCTGGTCTGGCTTGCAGCGTGCGTCGCGATCCGGGCTTGATTGCATTTCCAAGCGTCGCGGCTTATTTCCCTGCTGGCAGGCAAATTAAGGCACTCATGAACTGGATCAGCAACTACGTCCGCCCGCGGATCAACTCGATCTTCTCGCGCCGCGAGATGCCCGAGAACCTTTGGACCAAATGTGATGAATGCGGCACAATGCTGTTTCACCGCGAATTGTCCGAAAATCTGCATGTCTGCACCAATTGCGACCACCATATGGGCATCAGCCCCAGGCGCCGGTTCGAGACCCTGTTCGACGGCGGCGTTTTCACCGAAGTCGACGTACCCGCACCGCTTCTGGACCCGCTACATTTCCGCGACCAGAAACGCTATCCGGACAGGATGCGCCAATCGCAGAAAACGACCGGCGAAACTGAAGCCATGCTGGTTGCGCAAGGTGAGATGGGCCGGACGCCAATTGTCACGGCAGCGCAGGATTTTTCCTTCATGGGCGGGTCGATGGGCATGTATGTCGGCAATGCGATCATTGCCGGGGCGAGCCGCGCGGCCGAGCTAGGCCGGCCGTTTATCCTGTTTTCGGCCGCAGGTGGCGCGCGGATGCAAGAGGGTATTCTCAGCCTGATGCAGATGCCGCGCACGACCGTGGCCATCCAGATGCTGCGTGAGGCGGGGCTGCCTTACATCGTTGTGCTGACCCATCCGACTACGGGCGGCGTGACGGCGAGTTATGCAATGCTGGGTGACGTACAGATTGCGGAGCCAGGCGCGCTGATCTGTTTTGCCGGGCCGCGGGTGATTGAGCAGACCATTCGTGAAAAACTGCCCGAAGGGTTTCAGCGCGCGGAGTACCTGTTAGATCACGGCATGCTTGACCGGGTTTCACACCGCAAGAAGCTGCGCGAGGAGTTAATCGCGATCACCCGGATGCTTATGCGGCAACCGCCGCCTATTGCGGGTGATTTACCGCCACCAACGCCTGCACCAGCCGCGTCCGAGGCCGATCCGGCGGTCGAAAGCTGACATCCCAAGGGTGGCGCTCCTCGTCAGGCCCCCTAAAGGGAGCCACTCCTCGGACCGCGTTACCACGGATCGGAAAGATCTGGGAGCGCGAGGGGTTCACCCCTCGCAAAGGGCCCGTGCGGCCTCGAAGCACGCGCGGCGACGACGGCCCAATAGGGGCCTGAGGAGCCGCGCCAACCCTGAAATAGCGCCATCGGAGCTAATGGCACACAGCCCCTTCGATCCGCTACACCGCATCATGGCGTGTCCTGGACCAACCCGGCCTCTGCCTGGCGATCACAATCCACTTGCGAGCGGCGGGTTTCACCGCCACGAAACACGCTATGAAACCACGTTCTGATCTCCTTCTCGACCGGATGATGCAGCTTCACCCCAAGCTGATCGACCTGACGCTAGACCGAATGTGGCGCATCCTCGGCGCGCTCGACAATCCTCAAGACCGCCTGCCGCCTGTGATCCATATCGCAGGTACCAATGGCAAAGGCTCAACACAGGCGATGATCCGCGCAGGGCTCGAAGGCGCAGGCCTGAAGGTCCATGCCTATACGTCGCCCCACCTTGTGCGCTTCCATGAACGCATTCGCGTTGCAGGTGAGTTGATCGGCGAAGAGGCGCTATCGGTCATCCTTGACGATTGCCTGGCAGCAAATGGCCCCGACCCGATCACCTATTTTGAGATCACAACCGCCGCCGCGCTGCAGGCCTTCGCGACCACCCCGGCGGATTACACGATTTTGGAGGTTGGGTTGGGGGGGCTGCTGGACAGTACCAATGTGGTGGCACGACCTGAACTGACAATCATTACCCCCGTCGATTACGACCACCAACAATTTCTTGGCGATCGGATCGAAGATATTGCGGCGCAAAAAGCCGGTATCCTAAAGCGCGGCGTCCCGGTGATTGTCGGCCGACAGCACGTTGCAGCGCTGGACGTGATCGAGCGTCAGGCCGCCCGGCTGGGCTGCCCGGTCTATGCTATGGGCCAACACTGGCACGTCGGCACTGAGCATGGGCGGTTGTTTTTCCAAGATGAAACAGGACTTTTGGATCTTCCGTTACCGGCGCTGCACGGACCGCACCAAATCGAGAATGCCGGCATCGCGCTTGCAGCGCTCAGGTCCATCGGTCGAGGTGAACCGGTTGTCGCCGTTACAAAGCCCTATTGGCCCGCAAGAATGCAGCGGCTCCGCCAAGGCCCGCTTCTGGAGCACGCACCAGAGGCCGAGATATGGCTCGACGGGGGCCACAACCCCCATGCCGCGCAAGCAATCGCCGCTACGCTTGCAGATCTGACCAAAAGACCGACGCATCTGATCGTCGGCATGCTGCGCAACAAAGATGTCGATGGCTATTTGCTGCACCTCGTCCCGCTGAGCGAAGGTTTGTATGCCGTCACGATCCCGGGCCAGCCCGCGACGCTCAGTGCGGCCGAGACCCAAGCCGCGGCCCTGGTAGCCGGTCACAAGGCGCATATTGCTGATACGGTCGCTGAGGCGGTTGCGCAGATATCGAACCAAGACGCCCAGGCGCGCATCCTGATTTGCGGCTCTCTCTACCTCGCGGGTGATATCCTGAAGGATCATAGCTAAGCGGAGCTCATAGCGACATTCGACTAATTTGGTTCTTAGCGGCGCAAGGATGCCTGATACCGGCGAAGTTGCGGTAGCCGTTCGCTCTGAGAGGCTGGCCAACCGAAGCCCACGGCCCTCGTGGCGTTAACGACAGCCAGGAAACTCAACGCAAAACGCACAATCGTGTGCGGCCGGAGGCCGCTCAGTTCGGTAGCGGCCCGATGCGCGTTTGGGTCATGTCGATATTGACGGCGTGCGCAGGGCCGCTAAGGCTTAGACCATGCGCATGTCTTTCATCACAACGGCCCTTGGCCTCAGCCTGGCCACATCCGCTCAAACTGCCGAGACGGCGCGGTTTGAGTTCTGTTGGTTCGGCAATTCCGGCTACACGATGCGCGGCGTCATCGGTTTTGCTGCCGATCTCTTGGGCACGGGCGTCATCACTGAGGCGCAAGTGACGGAGTTTCGCATCGTTGGGCTGTTGAATGAGGTGCCGGTTGGGTCCTGGTCGCTCGACCAGCTGACGCCGACAACCTCGTGGGAGCTTTACTTCGATACGCGCAGCCTTGAATTTCCCACTGGCGGTTCATCAATCGAGCAGAGCTACCAGCAATGGAATGCCAATGGAGAGGTCAATGATTGCGGGCCCGGGGGATTTGGCTTCAACGGCGGTAATCTCTTTCAGGATGTCTGCATCGACAATACCTGGATCACCGACAGCTCGATCGAGCCGGCAACTCCTTTCCCAGCAGCGGGGCCTGGCGAAGAAGCGAATTGTGCCAATCAGGTGCCGGTGAGCTGATCCGGAACGGGCGGGGCACGCCTCCTCAGGCCCCCTTCGGGAGCCATCGTCGGCCCGCATTGCCATGGAAGATGGCCAATGCTGGTATCCTTGATTTCAAGGTTTATTTGACCGGAAAGGCCGTTTGGGCGGGTCTTTGAATGCGGCAGGCAGATCAGCGAAAAGCCCCGGGCCGCCATCGCGTGACATCCACGGCAAAGCGGGTGCCGCGCTGCCGCCCGGGCTCCATTCGAAGTAGCCCAGCGCACCCGGCGCGGGGATCGGGTCGCAGGGCTGTGGGTCGCGCAACCGCAGCCCTGCCGCGCCGCCGAACCAGCGGCTTGAGCTGTGCGTCACGATCTCAACCACCTCAACGCTGCCGATGATGGCGCGCCGGACCAGCGTATCAGCCGATGGCACGGTGATCCCGTCCTGACCCATACGCCAAAGGGCCCAATGGTATTCGTCCCGTGTCATGTCAGCCGCGGCGTGCAGCGCGATGCGACCGGGCACCATACCACCTGCGCGGATCGAACCAAGGCTGCGGTTCTCGATGTCCTTACCCGCACATAAGATGGCCCAAGCCCAGGGCTGGCGCACGGAAAGCGCAAGAGGTGGCAGATCGGCCATGGGTCATAGACTATATCAAATGCGAAGCGCAGAGATACGGCTTCTATCGGCCCCAATCGGCGGCCTGCATTTCGCGCAGGCGGCTGGCGGTGCGTTCAAACTCGAAACTGCCAGCCCCGTCCACATAGAGCGCTTCTGGCGCCGCCTCAGCCGACATGATCAGCCTCGTCTTGGCCTCATAAAGCGCGTCAACCAGGGTCACGAAACGTTTCGCCTCGTTAAACTTGCTGGCGTCAAGCTGCGGCACGTCTTCCAGGACCAACAGGGACGTCGCCTCGGCAATGGCGAGATAATCCGCAGGCCCCAGGGGCTGGCCACAGAGATCCCAAAAACCCGCGCGGGCCTGGCCTCCCCAAAACCGCGGCAAAACCACCTCGCGGCCCTTGACCATCAATGTTAAAGCCTCCTCCCGACCGGCCGTTAAATCTTTCCAGATCAGATCGATCGACATGCGTGCCGCGCGACCCGCGGGCGTGAAGTAGACCTTTTCGCCAGCCAGCCGGTCCTGTCGGTAATCGGTGTCGGCATGGAGCTCGAAGACGTCCAAATTAGCCTCCAGCAGCTCGATGAACGGCAGGAAGAGTTGCCGGTTCAACCCGTCTTTGTAGAGGTCTTTCGGCGGCCGGTTCGAGGTCGTCACAATGGTCACACCGGCCGCAAACAGCCGCTCAAACAGCCGGCCCACAATCATTGCATCGGCAATATCGGTGATCTGCATCTCGTCGAAGGACAAAAGACGCACATTTGCGGCGATGTCGTCGGCCACCGGTTTGATCGCATCATCGACACCTGTTTGCCGCGCCGCATGCAATGCGGCTTGGACGTCCTGCATGAAGGCATGAAAGTGGACGCGTTTTTTGGCCGCTATCCCGGTATGGGCATGGAAGAGATCCATGATCATCGACTTGCCGCGCCCAACGCCGCCCCAGATATAATGGCCCCGCGCGCTTGGCGCTTCGGCCTTTCGGAACCGGTCGAGAAATCCCTTGGGCCGCACGGTTTCAAGCGCAGCGCGGGTCGGCTCCAGCCGCTCAAGCGCGTCACGTTGCGCGGGGTCCCGGCGCAGCAATCCTTCGGCCACGCGCGTGTCGTAAAGTGCGGTAAGCTCCTGCCCCATGGACATGTGGCTTCGCACAAATCCCTTTGAACTGGTACATCAAAATTCTCGATTTGACCCGGCACGGCCAAGCCGCCACCTTCCGACTTATGGAACGCAAGCTTGCCCTCATCACGCCGGTTTTGCTCGGTGGCGCTTTTATCCTGCTGCTCGGCAACGCGATCCGGTCGAGCTTTGGGCTGTTTCAGATCCCGATCTCGGTTGAGTTTGGTTGGTCACGCGGCGATTACAGCCTTGCACTGGCAATCCAAGCGCTCTTTTGGGGGATAGGCCAGCCGCTCTTTGGTGCGTATGCCGAAAAAGTCGGCGACCGGATCGCGATCATCTCAGGCATCGTACTCTACGCGGTGGGATTGGTGCTCTCGGCCTATGCGATCACACCTTTGGGCCACCAATTGCTGAACGCCGTGATCGGGTTTGGCATCGCCGGTACGGGCTTTGGCGTGATCCTGGCCATGGTCGGGCGGGCAGCCTCTGACAAGAACCGGTCGATGGCTCTGGCGATTGCGACGGCGGCCGGATCGGCAGGCCAGCTTGTCGGACCACCCCTGACCGAGCTCTTTCTCAGCAGCTATCCCTGGCAGACGGTCATGATCATTCTTGCCGTCGTGATCCTGGCGGCGCTGTTGTTTTTGCCGATGCTGCGGGCGCCTGAAATGGCCTCCAAAGCTGAGCTAGAGGAAACGCTACGACAGATCCTGGGCAAGGCCCTGCGCGACCCGTCGTTCACGCTGATCTTTGTGGGCTTTTTCTCCTGCGGGTATCAGCTGGCCTTTGTGGTCGCGCATTTTCCGGCCTTCATCACCGAATTCTGCGGACCAATCGCGTCGGGGTCATTGCTGCATAATGTCGGCATCACCACCACGTCCGCCTTGGGCGCGGCGGCGATTGCGATCATCGGCTTCGCCAATATCGGTGGCACGCTGTTGGCCGGCTGGCTGGGCAGCCGCTACAGCCGCAAATACCTGCTGGCGGGGATTTATGTTGGCCGCACAATTGCAGCGGGTATCTTCATCCTTCTGCCGATCACGCCGCTATCGGTTGTGGTGTTCTCAGTGGTCATGGGATCACTCTGGCTTGCTACGGTTCCGCTTACCTCGGGCCTCGTGGGCTACATCTACGGACTGCGCTATATGGGCACACTTTATGGTATCGTGTTCTTCAGCCACCAACTGGGCGGCTTCATGGGCGTCTGGCTGGGCGGGTGGATGTTCGACATTTACGGCAACTACACCGCTGTGTGGTGGGTTGGTGTCGCTGTCGGCGCGCTGAGCGCGATTGTGCATCTGCCAATCCGAGAGCGGCCCCTAGCCGCGCAGGCGGCCTGATTGGCGCAGTGGCCCGTGCCTCAGATGGAGGCTTTGATATGGGCCGCGACCATCAGGTCCAGATGCGCCCCGCCACCGTTCTTGAAAATCGTTATCGCATCGGCCGAGCTGCGTTCAAACCGCTCGTCATAGAAATCGGCGCGGATGTCTTGGGCTGAGATCACACCGCGCGCGATCGGATCTTTGAGCTCGCCGATATGGCCGATCGTTGTCTCCCGGCTATCGACATAGATCTCAGCGCGGCTTATCGCGGTGTCGTCGATCTCCCTCATATCGGGGCGGTAGGCGCCGATCAGATCGACATGCTGACCGGGGCGGAGCCAGTTGCCCTGCAGCACCGGCTGCGTCGACATAGTCGCGCACGCGATGATATCTGCGCGCATGACCGCCGGACCAAGATCGTCGACCGCTTGCGCGCCTTTGCTGGCGGCAAGTGCCGCGGCCTTGGCCGGTGTGCGGTTCCAGATGAGAAAAGCGGCCGCGGGCCAGTGGCTGCGGTAGGCATCGATCAGCGAGCCCGCAACCGTTCCGGCGCCCACGACCAGGATCGTCTGGCTATCGCTGCGGGCCAGGCGCATCGCACCCAGCAGGCTGTCACCGGCGGTTTTCCATTTCGTCAGCAGGCGAAAATCGATCACCGCGGCCAGCGTGCCGTCCTGGTCGTCAAACAGACAAACGCCACCGCCGATGGTCGGCTGACCTGCCGCGGCATTGCCGGGAAAGATTGTGGCGGATTTCACCAGTATGCCCAAGCCGTCAATCCAAGCCGACCGGCTTAGAAGCGTGTCGTCACCACGATAAAGAAACGTATCGTCAATCTCGGCCCTTGGTCGTTTGTGCCCTGCCGCGATTGCCGCAGCCACGCCTGGCCAGGACAGATAGGCCTCGGCCTCTGGCCCGATGAGCAGCGGGGCGGTCATTTGGCCTCCGCCGTACTCAGGAGGCCCAGGCTTGCCAGCCGGTCAGCGAGGCCTTGCGGGCCATCAAACAGGTGGGTCTGCCAGCCGCGCGCTGATGCGGCGTCGATATTGTCAGCCCTGTCATCGGTGAAAAACAGCACCTCCGGCGCCAGGCCGGTTTGCGCCTCAACCGCGGCATATATCTGGGGGTCCGGTTTGACCATCTGCATCCGGCCAGAGACAAACGGCATGTCAAACTCGTTCAGAAAATCGTAATGCCGCGCGGCCAAGGCAAAGCTGTCAACGCCAAAATTTGTGAGCGCATGGACGGGTGTACCGTTAGCGCGCAGGCGGCGCATGATCCGAACGGATCTCTCAATCGTCGGCCCAGCCAGCTCCAACCAGCGGTCATGCCACATGCAAATTTCATCTTGCCATTCAGGGTGTTCAGCCGCCTTGTCGTAGATCGTTTGTTTGAAATCAGCGCCTGCATCAACGGCCAGGTTCATGCCGTGCAGATCGACCTCGGCAAACAGGCGCTCGCGCCTCTCTTGGCCTAGCTCTCGGTCATAGAAATGCTCGGGCTGCCATCCGATCAGCACGTTTCCGATGTCAAATATGACAGCCTTGATCATGCGGTATAAAGCGCCTCTGCGTGGAAGGTCAGGTGATCCTCGATGAAGGTCGACACGAAGAAGTAGGAATGGTCGTAGCCGGGCTGCAGCCGCAACGTCGCATTCTGCCTGCGCGCAGCCATCGCGGCAGCAAGCGCTTCGGTCTTCAGCAAATCGCCAAATTGGTCGGCCGTGCCGGTATCGATCAGAACGGGCCCGGGAAATCCACGCGCGGCCATCAGCTGCGTGGCGTCATGGGACGACCAAGCGGCTTCATCGGCACCCAGATATGCGCTGAGCTGCTTGCGTCCCCAATCGCTGTCAGACGGGTTGCAGATCGGCGAAAAGGCCGAGACGCTGGCGAAGCGCTCCGGCAAGGACATGGCGATGGTCAGCGCGCCGTGCCCGCCCATCGAATGGCCGGTAATGGCCTGGCGCGCCTCATCCAATTGAAAGCGGTCAAAAAGCAGGCGCGGCAAGTCGTCAGTCACATAGTCCCACATCTGAAAATGCTCGGCCCACGGGTCTTCGGTTGCGTTGACATAAAAGCCCGCGCCTTGGCCCAGGTCATAGGCGTCATCATCGGGAACGCCGTCGCCCCGTGGGCTGGTATCGGGAAAGACCAGCGCGATACCCTGTTCCGCCGCCCAGGCCTGGGCGCCGGCTTTGACCATCGCGTTTTCATGGGTGCAGGTCAGGCCCGACAGATACCATAGGACCGGCACCGCGCCATCGGCGGCTTCGGGCGGCAAAAACAGACCGAAGGTCATATCGGTGCCGGTTGCCGCTGAGCTGTGGCGATAGACGCCCTGCGTGCCGCCGAAGCAGCGGTTTTCCGAAAGCGTTTCCATCGCGCGCCTCCCCCGTTTTCTGTCAAAGGCGTAGCGGTGTCAGGACAGGCCCGCAAGCGCCGAAACCCAGGCGATGACCACCGAGACGGTCACGATAGAGACGATCGTGGAGATCAGGATTGCGGCCGATACACGCTGTGGTGCCACGCCGTAATGCTGCGCGAGGATGTAGACATTGCCGGCGACGG
This sequence comes from Pseudomonadota bacterium, assembly GCA_039191215.1. Classification (GTDB taxonomy): domain Bacteria; phylum Pseudomonadota; class Alphaproteobacteria; order Rhodobacterales; family Rhodobacteraceae; genus HKCCE3408. The sequence goes on along the minus strand of JBCCXT010000003.1, from coordinate 22,536 downwards.
GCAAAGCGGCCGCGGCAATCATCACCGCGGCATCGAATGTGTTGACCGGAAAGATAACCAATGCCGCAACCGCGACAGCCGTGGGGTGCAGGACCAGCTTTGCAAATGTCAGCCAGCCCGCAACGCTGAGCCGTTCGGCCGATTTTCCCGCCAGCGACGCGCCGATTGCAAAAAGCGCACATGGCGTGGCTGCGGCACCCAAAATGGCCAGAAACTCGTTCACCGGAACCGGGATCGGCATGCCAATGGAGGACACGGTAAGACCCAAAGCCATCGAGACGATCATCGGGTTTTTGACCAATCCGAGGCCTGCTTGCGCCAGGACTTTGCCCGGACGGCCCCCGCCGCCACCGGTGATAAACATCGTGATGAGCGAAGAGAACACAACCAGATCAACGGCCAGGACCATAAGGACCGGCGCGGCGGCCGCCTCGCCCATCAGCACCACCAGCATCGGCACGCCAAGAAAGCCGGTATTGCCGATGACCGAACATTGCGCCTCAACGGCCGCCTCAGGCACGGGGCGGCGGCGCGCCAATGCAATGCCAAAGGCCAGCACATAAATGGCCAGACATCCGGTTAGATAGGCGCCGACAAACGCCCAGGAAAACGTCTCGGCTAACGATAGATTGGCGGAAAAGCCAAAGAGCATCGCCGAGAGCGCGAAGTAGAACACAAATTTGGTCAGATAAGCCGTCGCGTCGGCCGAGAAAAAGCCGCGACGCGCTGCGCCGAATCCCAAGCCGATCAAGGCAAAAAACGGCAGCGTTTTTAGAAAGATCTCCACCATCACAACCGCGCTAGTCGATCCGTTTGTGGCTGTCCAGCGCGCGCTGTTCTTGAAATTCAAAACTAAACTGATTAGTTCAACTTCAGGCGCAGGGCACCTCCCAACCTGTGCAAACCAGACCCCGGCCATGTGTCAGTTTACCTGGCATGGTCGGGGCGCGGGCTTGATCGGAATGAACCGCTCAGTCTACACTGAGCTTGGAGTGAGTAGAGGGACGAATGAACGCCGACCCCCAATTCAAAAAGGGCCGCAAGTTTGATCAGGTGATCGCCGGAGCGCGCGAAGTCTTCATGCGAGAGGGCTTTGAGGGCGCGTCTGTCGATGTGATCGCACGCGACGCTGGCGTTTCAAAGGCCACGCTCTACAGCTACTTTCCTGACAAAAAGGCACTGTTTCTGGCCGTTCTGCAGGGCGAGTGTAACATCCAAAAGCGCGCCCAGTTGGATCTGGCCTGCCAGGATGTCGACGTCCCGGCAGCGCTACATCACATCGTGTCCTCGGCGCTCAATTTCCTTCTGTCTGAAACCGGTCTTGCCATTTTTCGGACCTGCGTTGCCGAAGCGCAGCGTTTCCCTGATCTGGGCCAGGCCTATTACGATGCAGGTCCCGGCAACGGGATCGAGCAATTGACCGCGTTCATGGCCAGCCCGAATGTGCAGGCCGCACTTGATATCAGCGACCCGCGTCAGGCTGCCGATACGCTGATGCAGCTTTGCCGTTCCGATCTGATGCTGCAGCGTCTGATGGGCGTCGCAGCAGAGCCGGATGATGAGACGATCGAGACGCATGCCCGACAGGCCGTGCGGACGTTTCTGGCGCGCTACGGGCGGTAAAGCCCACCCGTCTAAAACTTTATTTCACAAATGTTTTTGGCCCGGAAAGGGCTGCGCTGGCTATTTCTGGCCAGCCGGAATTGGGCAAAGCACCTGACCTGATATCAGACCCGCGATGCCGGTCAGCGTCTCGGAATCGAAGGCCCCGCTGATCATCACCTCGCCGCCTGTGATCGGCTCATGAACGATCGGTGCCGCGACTTGCTGGCCGCAAACCGACAGCACCAGCGGCTGACCCAGAGCCATCGTTGTTGTCTCCGCCATCCATGCCGCGCCCTCAGCCTCAAACCGGATGATCAGCGCAGGCTGCGGTTCAACTTCAAGGCGCACGGCCGAGAGATCGCCCGGGCCCAGGTTGATGGATCGGCCCATTCCCGAGATCGTAAGGGCTGGCGGCTGGCCGGCGCTACCCGCCTGCAGGTCAAAATTCTGCGCCCCGGGCTCTCCGACGATGCCGCTCATGGCAGCGATTGCGGCTGCCAGGAATGTGCTGAGGCCATCGGGTTCCAAGCTTACAGGTCCTTCCACATGATGAGCGCATCCACGCGACCCTGTTCGGGGTGCTCAAACGCTGCCGGCAGACGGCCAACCGTTCTAAAACCAGCTCGTTCCCAGATTTCGATTGCACGGGTATTGGAGGCAACGACAAAATTGTACTGCATGGCCACGAAGCCCATCGATCTTGCCGTTTCCAATGAATGCGCCAGCATCGCGCGCGCCACGCCACGGCCCTTGGCAGCCTTCGCGGTGATATAGCCGCAATTGCAGACATGCGCGCCACCACCGCCTTGGTTGGGCTTGATGTAATAGGTCCCTAAGACTGTGTCATCCTGGGCAATAAACGCCGTCTTCTCAGGCGCTTGCCAAAAGGCCAGGGCGCCCGCGCGATCAATGCACGGATCAATGGCGTATGTATCGCCTGCGCGGAAGACCGGTGCCAACAAAGCCCAAAGCGCATGCGCGTCATCGGGCCCTGCGGCGCGGATGATCATCCCAGTTCGGTGGCCGAATTGATGACCTTGCCCAAAAGCCCGTAGGCCAGGGCCTCGTCCGTGGTCAGCCAGAAATCGCGCTGCGTGTCCTCGGCAATCTTTTCGGGGGTCTGGCCGGTTGCATCGGCAAAGAGTTTCTCAAACCGTTCCCGCATGATTTTGATCTGTTCAGCCTGGATCTGAATATCGGTCACCTGACCACCGATCCCGCCCGCGGGTTGATGCAGCAGGAAACGGGTATTGGGCAGGCAATAGCGGTTCTTCTTTTCAGCGCCGATAAAGATCAGCGCCCCCGCTGAGGCCACCCAACCCGACCCGATCGTGCGCACGGTCGGTTTGATAAACTTGATCACGTCATGGACCATATCACCCGATTCCACATGCCCGCCGGGCGATGAGATAAAAACGTTGATCGGATCGTCGCCGTCTTCGGCCAGCGCCAAGAGATGTGTGACGGCTGAACGCGCGACTTTGTCGTCGATGCCACCGGTGATCAGGACATTGCGGGATTTAAAAAAGAGCTGTCCGATCGCGCCGCCGGTGGGCTCCTCAGGCTTGTCGTCTTTTTTGTCTTCGAATGTGGTGGGGCGCATAAGGACCTCTTTGGCGGGCGGAAGGCGGAGGGATTTCCACCCGCCCAAATTGTGGTCTCGGTGCCGCAGATGCAAGGGCCGACAAAGACCGCATTAGAACGGTAAAGTTAGGTCAACCCAAAGCCCAGTCGAGGAAATGTCGTCGCCCAAATGGTGCCGCAGATTGAACGACCAGGCGGTGCCGTTTGGATTGGCAAAAGAGGTTCCAAGCTCGATCTCTGCGCTGACGCCGTCGATGCCTTGGGCATAGCTGCCCGTGGCAAGCGTGGCATCTGATGCAACCTCCGAATACAGCATCGCGGCTTCGGCATAAGGGACAAGAACGCCGTTGGAATAGGCAATCTCGCGCGAGACGCGGCCGCCCAGCACACCTTGCGAGATATCCGTTTCAGTCGCCGCCACCGCGCCGAATGCGTCGCTCTCCTCGCTGTAATAGTTCAGCTCTGCATAAGGCTCGACCGTCAAGGAGCGCAGTGCGGTCGCGCCGGTCAGGCGCAGCTCCAGCAGGGCGCGATCGGAGTCGTATTCCTCCGCGCCGCCCGCGCCAAGCGTGACATCCGTTGCAACCTGGCCGAAGGCCAATCGTCCGTCGAGATACAAGGCATCGCGCAGACGCATCGTGCCATAGGGCCCGAACATCCAGCCGCGGCCGTCATATTCATCATCTGTTGCCGCATTGGTGGTGTTCAGGTGATCGACCTGAAGGCTCAGGCCGACCAGCGCCCGATCACCGACCCGGCGGTCGATCCCGGCATGGATGATGTAGAAGCGGCCGTCATCAAACGCGCCATCATCGACCTGCACAATGGCCCCTTCGCTCCAAAACGTGAAATCTTGGGCCGCCATCGCACCGGAGGAAAACGCCAGATGATCGCGGTCGACTTGCAAATCGACACCGTCGGTCTCTAACAGGCCAAGACCTGCCACACTGACCGACCCGCGACCCGCGCGGCCATCTAACCGGTCGATCCGGTCCTGCGGGTCGGGCGTGTAAAGCAGGCTCAATCCACCCCGCATTCCGGCGACGCTGGCAACCTGGCTTTCGGTCGAACCGGGCCCGCCCGATGCCAAGGGTGCGGCCAGCGGTGGCGTGAAACGACCCTGCACGACAAATCCTGTACTGTCGTCGGTAAACGCCGTGAACGGGTCCACATAGTCAAAATTGGCGTTATCACAAGCGTTTGGCTGCACCCTCGATCCGGTGTCGAACGTGACAACGATAGAGCCGTCAGCGGCGGCGGTGGCATAATCCGTGGCCGAAATGGCCAAGGTCTGCCGACCGGTTGATGTGCAATCAGTCGGCGTCGGGTTCAGCGTGGCAAGGAGGTTGCCATCGATGAAAACGCGCACCTCTTCGTTGTTTTGATTGCCGCGGACATCGCCGGCATAGGTCAGATCCAGCGTCGCCACTCCGGTCGCACTTGGATCAACGACAAAAACCGCTTCTGTAGTACCGCCTGTTGTTTTTACAGTGATCGGGCCGAAATCAGTTGATTGAGCCGCGGCTGACCCTGCACCCGCCACGACTGCCACGGCCGAAGCCGCCCAGACTTTCCATTTTGACATAGTTACCGACCTGCTCGTTTTATTTTGAGCAGAGTATACAAAAAAAAGCGTCTCAACAAAAGCCTAGCGTATGTTCGTCACGATTTTGCTGTTGCAGGCCGGTCCGCCCAGGCGCCTCAATAGACCACGACGGAGCGGATCGATTCACCTTTGTGCATCAGATCGAAGCCGTCATTGATGTTGTCGAGGCTCAGCGTGTGGGTGATCATCGGATCAATCTCGATCTTTCCGTCCATGTACCAATCGACGATCTGTGGCACATCAGTGCGCCCCCTTGCGCCACCAAATGCCGTGCCGCGCCAGGACCGCCCGGTGACAAGTTGGAACGGGCGCGTCGAGATCTCGGCCCCCGCGGGTGCTACGCCAATGATGATCGATTCACCCCAGCCCTTATGGGCGCATTCCAGCGCGGCGCGCATAACCTGGACATTGCCTGTTGCATCAAAAGTGTAATCGGCGCCGCCTTTGGTTAGATCGACCAGATAGGGCACCAGATCGCCTTCAAGCTCGGTCGGGTTCACAAAATCGGTCATCCCGAAATGCTCAGCCATCGGCTTTTTGTCATCATTGATATCAACGCCAACAATCTGATCGGCGCCCGCCAACCGCAGGCCTTGGATCACGTTCAGCCCAATGCCGCCCAGGCCAAAGACAACAGCGCGGGAACCAATCTCCACCTTGGCTGTGTTGATGACAGCGCCGATACCGGTCGTCACACCGCAGCCGATGTAACAGACCTTGTCGAAGGGCGCGTCGGGTCGGATCTTGGCCACCGCAATCTCGGGCAGAACGGTGTGGTTGGAGAAAGTCGAGCAGCCCATGTAATGCAGGATCGGATCGCCATCGAGCGTTGAGAAACGCGACGTCCCGTCCGGCATCACGCCGGCCCCTTGGGTCGATCGGATCGCCTGGCACAGGTTCGTCTTTGGGTGCAAGCAGTATTCGCATTCGCGGCATTCCGGCGTGTAAAGTGGGATAACATGGTCGCCCGGCTCAACGCTGGTGACACCTGCACCCACCTCGACCACAACGCCTGCGCCCTCATGGCCTAGGATTGCCGGAAACATGCCTTCGGGATCGGCGCCGGAAAGCGTGAATTCGTCGGTGTGGCAAATGCCGGTGGCTTTTAGCTCCACCAAGACCTCACCCGCCTGCGGCCCGCCCAAATTGACGTCCATGATCTCCAATGGTTTTCCGGCCTGCACGGCCACAGCAGCACGGGTGCGCATCACGTTCCTCCCTGAAATCCTTGCATATGAGGGTTATCGAAAGTCGTACTTTTTGCAACGCGTTATAATATATCACTGAAATGCCGAGGCATTTGCTCGGCAAGTCTGCGCGCGGCGGATATGGTTTGCGGTTGCGCTGCGCAATTCCCTTCAATGCCGTCCGAACCTGTCGGCTTCGACCACGACGCTCTAAGCAAGTGACCCATTGATGCGCTGCGTGACACCGACGGCGCGCGACATTCGCTTAACTTGGATGGCGGGGTAATCGATAGCGCCGGGCGTGGTCAGGCATAAGCCGCCTTGCACCCCTCCCCGATTCCCCCTATGTAGCAGTCAACAGCGGAGCCGCCGGGTCCAAACCGGAAGCGCACCACCGGATAAACCGACGGGCCGCTGGCCCGTTTTTTTGTTTCTAGGACCTTGATGAACGATCTTGTCGCCAAGACTTCGATTGACCGCCGCATGGCGGAGATCCTGATCCCCTCGATTGAGGATATGGGGTTCGAAGTCGTGCGTATCCGTCTGATGGGCGGCCAGACGAAGACCCTACAAATCATGGCGGAGCGGCCTGATGGCACGATCCATGTCGATGAATGCGCTGAGATTTCGAACCTTGTATCGGCCATTCTCGATGTCGAAGACCCGCTGGAAGATGCCTATACGCTGGAGGTCTCGTCGCCCGGGATCGACAGACCGCTGACGCGGATGAAGGATTTCGAGATCTGGGAAGGCTGGGAGGCCAAGCTGGAAACAACCGATCTTATCGATGGGCGGCGGCGGTTCAAAGGCGTGCTGGCAGGCATCGGCGGCGATGAGGTGCTGATCAATCTCGATCTCGGTACGGTCGGTCTGAAGTTTGAGTGGCTGGCTGACGCCAAGCTGATCATGACCGACGACCTGGTCAAAGAAATGCTCAAGCAGCGCAAAGCATCCGGGATCGATCCGGAAAAGTTCGACGATATCCAAGAAGAGCCCGAAAGGGCGGAGGACTAAGCGATGGCAATCACGTCCGCAAACCAGCTGGAGCTTCTGCAAACCGCCGAAGCCGTAGCACGCGAAAAGATGATCGATCCGAGCGAGGTGATCGAGGCGATGGAAGAGAGCCTCGCGCGCGCCGCCAAATCGCGCTACGGCAGCGAGCTCGACATTCATGTCTCAATCGACCGCAAGACCGGCCGGGCGACCTTTACCCGGGTGCGTACGGTGGTCGATGCCGAGGAGCTGGAAAACGAAAAGGCCGAAATGACGGTCGAGCAGGCCAAGCCCTATTTCGTGCCCCCCCGTGATGGCCGCGAAGAGTACTGGCTGCGCGAAGGGACACAGATTGAGCCGTCCGGCGAGCCGCAGATCGGTGATGCGTTCTATGAAAGTGTGCCGCCCGTGGATATGGGCCGTATCGCGGCGCAATCAGCTAAACAGGTCATCCTGCAGCGCGTGCGCGAAGCTGAACGCGACAAACAATACGAAGAGTTCCACGACCGCGCGGGCACGATCATCAACGGTGTCGTCAAACGCGAGGAATACGGCAACGTGGTTGTCGATGTCGGGCGCGGTGAAGGGGTGCTGCGGCGCAACGAAAAGATTGGCCGCGAAAGCTACCGTCCGAACGACCGCATCCGTTGTTACATCAAGGATGTCCGGCGCGAGACGCGCGGCCCGCAGATATTTCTCAGCCGAACGGCGCCGGAATTCATGGCTGAGCTGTTCAAGATGGAAGTGCCGGAGATCTACGACGGCATCATCGAGATCAAGGCCGTGGCCCGCGACCCCGGCTCTCGCGCGAAAATCGCCGTGATTTCTTATGACAGCTCCATCGATCCGGTCGGGGCCTGCGTCGGCATGCGCGGCAGCCGTGTTCAGGCTGTGGTCAACGAATTGCAGGGCGAAAAGATCGACATTATTCCATGGAACGAAGATGCCCCGACCTTTCTGGTGAACGCCTTGCAACCTGCTGAGGTATCGAAGGTGGTGCTCGACGAAGATGCCGAACGCATCGAGGTTGTCGTGCCGGAGGATCAATTGAGCCTGGCGATTGGCCGGCGCGGGCAGAATGTGCGCCTGGCCTCGCAATTGACGGCACTCGATATCGATATCCTGACGGAAGAAGAAGAAAGCGCCCGGCGTCAGGCGGAATTCCAGGAGCGCACGCAGATGTTTGTCGATGCGCTCGACCTGGATGAATTTTTCGCCCAGCTTCTGGTCTCCGAAGGCTTCACCTCGCTTGAGGAAGTGGCCTATGTCGAGATTGACGAGCTTCTAGTAATCGACGGGGTCGATCAGGGCACAGCCGAAGAGCTTCAGGCCCGTGCACGCGACTATATCGACGAGCAAAACCGAAAAGCGCTGGAAAAGGCGCAGGAGATGGGGGTTGAGCAAAGCCTCATTGACTTCGAAGGCCTCACACCCCAAATGCTGGTGGCCCTGGCCGAGGATGACGTGAAAACGCTCGAAGATTTCGCCACTTGCGCGGATTGGGAATTGGCCGGCGGCTGGACAACCGTAAATGGCGAGCGGCACAAGGATGACGGCCTGCTGGAAAGCTTTGATGTCAGCCTCGAAGAGGCGCAAAACATGGTCATGACGGCACGGCTGCAGCTTGGCTGGGTGACCATCGAAGAGCTCGAGGCCCAGGCCGCGGCTGAGGCTGCCGCGGCGGAAGCCGAAGAAGCTGGCGCTGACGCGCAGGAGGCCGGGGCGTGATGCCCCGGGTTCTGGCGCTTGGGGCGCGGCGGACAAACCAAAGAGGCGCGCGGGCCGGAACGGCGCTGCATCGCCACCGGTGAGACGGGCCCCAAATCGGGGCTGATCCGCTTTGTCGCCGGGCCGGACGGGCAGATTGTTCCCGATCTGATCGAACGGCTGCCCGGGCGTGGCATCTGGGTCAGTGCCGATCGCGCCGCCATTGATCTTGCAGTCGGCAAAAAGCTGTTCGCGCGCGGGGCAAAGGCACCGGTCTCCGCGGCGAGTGATCTGTCGGACCAGGTCGAAGCTTTGCTGGCGCGTCGCGTGACCGACCTGATCGGCCTGGCGCGCAAGGCAGGCCAGGCAGTGGCCGGTTTTGAAAAGGTTAAAGATTGGCTCGCCCATGACGGCAGGGTGCGGGTTCTCCTACAGGCCTCGGACGGGTCGGTTCGTGGCAAGTCGAAGTTATGGACGCCCACCGGGGCGCGGTATTTTGGCTGTTTAACAGCGTCCGAATTGGGTTTGGCTTTCGGGCGCCAAAGTGTGATACATGGCGCGCTCGGCGCTGGTGGACTCAGTTCCCTTGTTGTAGAGGGGGCCGCAAAGCTCCAGGGACTGCGCCAAGCAGACGGCAGGAAAGCTGCCGGGAAGGACGACAAAGACGCATGAGCGATCAGGACGGAAAGAAACCCCTTGGCCTCTCCGGTGGGGCCCGCGCAGGACGTGTGAACCAAAGCTTTTCACGCGGCCGGACGAAAAGCGTTGTGGTGGAAACCAAGCGCAAGCGGGTCATGGTGCCAAAACCGGGCGCGCAGACCGCGGCGGCCAAGAACGCCGAAGGCACCGATCGTCCGCAGGGCGTGTCCGATGCGGAGATGGAGCGTCGGCTAAAAGCGTTGCAGGCCGCCAAGGCACAAGAGGCCGAAGACGCTGCCCGTCGCCAAGCGGAAGAACAAGAGCGCGAGGCCGAGCGTGAGCGCCGCCGCCTCGAGGCGGAAGCAAAAGAACGCGAGGAGCGTGAGCGCGAAGAAGCGCTTAAGGCCCGTGCCGAGGAAGACGAGCGCCGCAAGCGCGAGGATGAGGACCGCAGGCGCGCACCGAAAGGCGCGGACGAACAGGCCAGCGCGCCGGTTCAACCCGACCAGGCCGCCGCCGAAGCCGCCGCCGCCAAAAGTGGTGCCGCACGTCCGACCACACCGGCGCGGCGGGAAGATGACCGCAAGCCCGAACGCGACCGTGGCCGCGCCTCCAAGGGCGACCGCGATGGCGGCCGCCGCTCCGGAAAGCTGACGGTGAATCAGGCGCTCGCAGGGGGCGAAGGTGGCCGACAGCGCAGCCTTGCCGCGATGAAACGCAAGCAGGAACGCGCGCGGCAAAAGGCAATGGGCGGCCAGCAGGATCGCGAAAAGGTCACGCGCGACGTCAAGGTGCCCGAGACCATCGTTGTCTCGGAACTGGCGAACCGGATGTCAGAGCGGGTGGCCGATGTGGTCAAAGCGCTGATGCAAAACGGCATGATGGTCACGCAAAACCAGGCAATTGACGCCGATACTGCTGAACTGATCGTCGAAGAGTTCGGCCACCGCGTCCAGCGTGTCTCGGATGCCGATGTCGAAGACGTCATCGACACGGTTGAGGACAAAGCCGAAGACCTCGAAGCACGGCCACCGGTCATCACGATCATGGGCCATGTCGATCACGGCAAGACCTCGCTGTTGGACGCGATCCGCAATGCGAAAGTCGTCTCGGGCGAGGCGGGTGGCATCACCCAGCATATCGGCGCCTACCAAGTCACGACCGAGGGTGGCACAGTGCTGACATTCCTCGCCACACCCGGACACGCAGCCTTCACCTCGAGGCGCGCGCGCGGTGCCCAGGTTACCGATATCGTCGTGCTGGTTGTTGCGGCCGACGATGCGGTGATGCCGCAGACGGTCGAGGCGATCAATCACGCCAAAGCGGCCCAGGTCCCGATGATCGTGGCGATCAACAAGATCGACAAGCCCGAGGCCAATGCCGACAAGGTGCGCACTGATCTCTTGCAGCACGAGGTGATCGTCGAAAAGATGTCGGGCGAGGTTCAGGACGTCGAAGTGTCCGCCATGACCGGACAGGGGCTCGACACATTGCTTGAGGCCATTGCCCTGCAGGCAGAAATTCTCGAGTTACAGGCCAATCCCGACCGCGCTGCCGAAGGCGCAGTGATCGAGGCGCAGCTTGACGTCGGCCGTGGGCCGGTTGCCACCGTGCTAGTCCAGCGCGGCACCCTCAATCAGGGCGATATCTTTGTTGTCGGTGAACAATGGGGCCGGGTCCGGGCGATGGAAAACGACAAAGGCGCGCGGGTGAAAATCGCCGGGCCTTCAGTTCCGGTTGAGGTCTTAGGCCTGAACGGCACGCCCGAAGCCGGTGACGTCCTGAACGTCGTCGATACTGAGGCGCAGGCGCGCGAAATCGCCGAGTACCGCGAACAGGCTGCAAAGGATAAACGCGCCGCGGCCGGTGCGGCCACAACGCTCGACCAGCTTTTGGCCAAGGCCAAGGCGGATGAAAATGTGGCCGAGCTGCCGATCCTGGTGAAGGCCGACGTCCAGGGATCTGCCGAGGCAATCGTGCAAGCGATGGACAAGATCGGCAATGATGAGGTCCGCGTCCGCGTGCTGCATTCCGGCGTCGGCGCGATCACGGAAAGCGATATCGGCCTGGCTGAGGCATCCTCCGCGCCCGTAATAGGGTTCAACGTACGGGCCAATTCACCGGCGCGGGCATCGGCCAATCAAAAGGGCGTCGAGATCCGCTACTACTCGGTAATCTACGACCTGGTCGATGACGTGAAAGCCGCGGCCAGTGGGTTGCTCAGCGCCGAGGTGCGGGAAAACTTCATCGGTTATGCCGAGATCAAAGAGACCTTCCGCGTCTCCGGCGTCGGTATGGTTGCCGGTTGTCTTGTCACCGAGGGTATCGCGCGCCGGTCCGCCGGTGTGCGCCTGCTACGCGACGATGTGGTGATCCATGAAGGCACGCTGAAGACGCTCAAGCGCTTCAAGGACGAGGTCAAAGAAGTGCAAAGCGGCCAGGAATGCGGCATGGCGTTCGAGAATTACGATGACATCCGCAAGGGTGACGTGATCGAGATTTTCGAACGCGAGGAAGTCGAACGCACCCTGGCCTAACTTTCTGGAAAGTAGGGGCCTTTCGGCCCCTACCTTTAGCCAATTCCGGCTGACCCTGATCGCCGGACTAAGTCGATTGCATGCAAGCAATCTTGTTTGTTGTGATAACCCTCTCCAGAGTCGGCAATTGTCCGACCGTTTTGGGTCTTCATACGCCAACGCCAAAAATTCTGGTTGTCACGAAAAACTCTGAGCATCATGTCAAAGTCCTTTCTGGGCCTTGCCCACTTTGCCCTTTGTAGGGCGTGAGTGCTTCCGGGCTTGACCAGAGTCCATCGCGGTGCGGTTCTGACCCTGCTTTGATTAGCACCGCAGAAGCGATTGAAGGTTTAACGGCTAATTCCCGCTACACCTTCCTTGCTCCAGATTGGGTTTGGTTCCGTCCATGTTTCTGTGGATACATCTAGTGTGCACGATCTGCAGACCAACAAGATGCATGTTACAGCGTTACCGGTTCCACGTCGGGATTGCGGGCATAGACGCTGAAATTTAACGCGCCCGCGACCGTCACCCAGGCCAGATATGGCAAGAACAGAAGCCCGGCGGTTGCATCATGCGTGAAAAATGCAACCGTTGTTCCCGTGACGGCCACCCAAAGCAGGGCCATCACGATCAGGGATGCCCGCATGTGTCGCAGACCGAAAAAGACCGGCGACCAAATTGCGTTGAACGATACCTGCATCGCCCAAAACGCCATGGCGATCCCGCTACCCGGCAGGACTGCAACCCGTGCTGCCGCGACCGATGAGGCGATGTAAAGGATCGTCCAAACCAGCGGGAAAGCCCAGTTCGGCGGCACCCAGGGTGGCTTGTTGAGCTGCTGATACCAGGCGCCGGGCGGAAACATCGCACCTGTCGATGCGGCCCCGCCACTGGCAAGCATGAAGATAAGAAAGATCACCCAATCCATGACGCTCAGATAGGCGCGCTGCCACGCCGGTCCAGCTCTTGCGCGTGGTCGCGGGCCTTCAGCTCGATCAACACATCGAGGACACTTTCGCTCCAACGGCCTGCATCACGCGGCGCATGGGCAGCCGCCTCGACCAGAAACGCCGTCTCGGTCAGGGGCTTCGCAAAAATCACCGGGTTGCGCGGCATGGCGCCGACCCAGGCGGCGCGAATTGCCGACACACCCAAAAGCGCGATCTTCGTCGCGGCCGTCGTGCGCGCGCGCCGCGTGATGCTGTCATAGCGCTGGTGCCGAACCACGCCGCCGATTGCCGCATAGATATGTCGGGCCGCGAAAATCCCCGGCCGGGCCGTGATCGGCAGCGCAGCAATCCCGGCCTCAGACCGGGTATAGAGCCGCTCCGCCTCAACCAAAAGGCGCCGGATGAGATAGCCCAGCTCCGGGCTCATCTGCGGATCGGCTAGAAAGGCATCCGCGTCGATCCCGACCTCCGCCAACCAGGATGTGGGCAGATATAGCCGCCCGGCACGGGCGTCCTCGCCGACATCGCGGGCGATGTTGGTCAGCTGCATCGCCACGCCCAGATCGCAGGCCCGCGCCAATGCATCGCCGTCACGCACGCGCATCAGCACACACATCATCGCGCCCACGGCAGCGGCGACCCGCGCCGAATAGGCCCGCAGGTCCGACAGCGTCCGGTAGCGGCGGCCGATACCGTCCCAGGCAAGCCCCTCCAAAAGCGCCTCCGGCAGGGCGCGCGGCATCTCAAACTGCTCCACAATCGCGGCAAAGGCGCGATCAGGCGCGGTGTTTTGCGGCCGCCCGGCATAGACCGCCTCCAGCCGCTCGCTCAGTCCCAAGACGGCTGCGGGCTTTTCTTCGGAGAAATCGACCGCGTCATCGGCCAGGCGGCAAAACGCGTAAAGCGCCAGCGCGGGATCGCGCACTGAGGCAGGCAAAAGCTTCGAGGCCGCGTAGAAGGAATAGGATCCTTCCTGGATTGCCGCGCGACAAGCGGCCAGATCGTGCGGCGCAATCATTCCGCTGCGAGCTCCGCTGCGGGTCTGATGGGCGCGTCGGGAACAAGTTTGCCCAACACTTCGGCCGATGAAATGACGCCTGGCAGGCCCGCTCCGGGATGGGTGCCGGCACCTGCCAGATAGAGGCCCGGCAATTCCTCCGACACGTTATGCGGCCGGAACCAGGCCGATTGCAGGATCCGCGGCTCAATCGAGAAGCCCGACCCGTGCGGGCTGAGATAGCGGTCGCGGAATGTCTCAGGCGTGAAGACTTCAGATTGCGTCAGACGGGCACCAAGGCCGGGCAAAAGTTGTTCTTCGAGAACCTTCTGCACGCGCGCGCGATAGGTCTCGGCCATACTTGACCAGTCGGTCGTCTTATCAAGGCCGAGATGCGGAACCGGGCTTAGCGCATAAAACGTGTCGCCATCGGCGGGCGCCACGGACGGGTCAATGGCACTGGGCCGGTGGACGTAAAGGCTCATATCCTCGGCAAGCTTGCCTTTGATGAAGATATCATCGACCAGACCGCGATAGCGCGGCCCGTTCAGGATCGTGTGCTGGCCCACATCACGCCACATCGCTCGGGTGCCGTTTGTACCGAAATACCAAACAAACAGACCCATCGACCAGCGCGACCGTTTCAGCCGGGCAGGCGTCCAACGGCGCCGCCGCGCATTTCTGAGCAGATGGTCATAGGTGTGCCCGGCATCTGCGTTTGACACGATGGTGCCCGCGCCCAATGTCTCACCGTCGGATAAGCGAACCCCCGTCGCGCGGCCGTTTTTTAAAAGGATCTCATCGACCTCAGCACCGTAGCGCACCCGGCCGCCCTGTTCGTGCACGATCTTCGCCATGGCGCTGGCGATCGCAGCGACCCCGCCGATTGCGTAATGCACGCCGTAAGCCTTCTCCAGATGGCTGACGAGGATATACATGGAGGTGACCCGAAACGGATCGCCACCGATGAAAAGCGGATGAAAGCTGAACGCCATGCGCAGGCGCTCATCCTGGAAACGCCGCGCGACATGGGCATAAACCGACCGGTCGGCGCGCAAGATCCCGAACCTCGGCAGTACTTTGATCAGATCCCAAAGCTTGTGCATCGGTCGGCGCCCGAGGTCTTCGAAGCCGAAGTGATAGCGTTCGTTTGAGTCCCGCAAGAACCGATCGTAATTCTTGGCATCAGCCGGCGACAGCCGCGCGATCTCAGCGCGCATGGCGTCGGCATCTTGGCTGGCGCGGAAGCGCGACCCATCGGGCCAGCGGATCTCATAGAACGGATCGATGGCACGCAGATCGACATCCGTGTCGAAGTCGCGGCCGCAAAACGCCCAAAGCTCTCGGAATACTTGCGGAACGGTGACAATCGTCGGGCCAAGATCGAACCGGTGCCCACCGCGCAGCAGCGCCGAGCCGCGGCCGCCAGGCGTGTCGAGCCGGTCTAACACCGTGACACGATAACCCTTCGCGCCCAGCCGCATGGCAGACGCCAGGCCGCCCAGGCCCGCGCCGATGACAATCGCTTCCGACGGGTCGTTCATGCCAACTACCCTAGCCTGTCTAGTTAAATTTACAACACGATTTACGCGCTGCTTAAAATGGGATTTTTCCTTCCAAGTTGCGCTAAACGCTGTAAGTATAAGTTGACAGATGCTGAAACGACCGATGCAATCCGTAACCCTTTCCCTCTACCGGTTCGGTCCCATTCATGCGCGGCTTTGGGCATTTGCGCAGATGGGCCCGGCCCGGTTTTCCATTGCCCGCGCACCCGGCATCGGGTTTTTCAAGCTCTGCGGCTCTGGCACCGGCGAAGGCTTTACCCCGGTGCCCAACACCGCCGTCTATGCCATTCTTGCCACCTGGCAGAGCGCTGAGGCCGCGCACCACGCGCTGTCCCAGGCGCGTATCTTTCGCCGCTACGCCGCGATGTCGATCGAAAGCTGTACCTGGCATCTCAGCACGGCCACCGCGCGCGGCAGCTGGTCCGGCCAGTCGCCATTTAACGCCGAGGCGGTTACGCCCCAGGGCCCGGTTGCGGCACTGACCCGCGCCACGATCAAGCCGCGCATCGCGATGCAGTTTTGGCGCAAGGTTCCTGCCATCTCTGATGTGGTCGGCGCCAACACGGATGTGATCTTTAAAATCGGCGTGGGTGAGGTGCCCCTGTTGCATCAGGTCACGTTCTCGGTCTGGCCGTCTGCCCGAGCAATGGACCGGTTCGCGCGCGTCTCAGGCCCGCATGCCCGCGCCATCCGCGCAGTCCGGGAGGGCCGCTGGTTCTCAGAAGAGCTTTATGCCCGCTTTGCCATCACCGATGTCACCGGAAGCTGGGAGGGTCGCGATATGCGCGCAGCCCTTGCCGAGGCGGCATGAGCGCACCCTTTCCGTTCACCGCCATTGTCGGCCAAGAGGCAATGAAGCGGGCGATGGTGTTGACCGCCATCGATCCCGGCATCGGCGGGGTTTTGGTTTTCGGCGATCGAGGAACCGGGAAATCGACCGCCGTTCGCGGCCTAGCGGCCCTGTTGCCGCCGATCCATGCGGTGGCCGGTTGCCCTGTCAATTCGGCCGAAGAGGCCGATATTCCAGCCTGGGCCGATGTCACTGACCGACGGATCGTGCAAAAACCGAC
Source organism: Pseudomonadota bacterium (assembly GCA_039191215.1). Classification (GTDB taxonomy): domain Bacteria; phylum Pseudomonadota; class Alphaproteobacteria; order Rhodobacterales; family Rhodobacteraceae; genus HKCCE3408. Next base: position 6,114 of record JBCCXT010000003.1, on the reverse strand, counting down.
ACCGGTGATCGACCTGCCGCTCGGCGCGACCGAGGACCGGGTCGTTGGTGCCCTTGATATCGAACGCGCCCTCAGCGCCGGTGAAAAAGCGTTTGAACCCGGTCTCTTGGCCCGTGCCAACCGCGGCTACCTTTACATCGATGAGGTCAATCTTCTGGATGATCATCTGGTCGATCTGCTGCTGGATGTGGCTCAATCGGGTGTCAATGTGATCGAGCGCGAAGGCCTGTCGATCACCCATGCCGCGCGCTTTGTTCTTGTTGGCTCAGGCAACCCGGAAGAGGGCGAATTGCGCCCGCAACTGCTTGATCGGTTCGGGCTGTCGGTTGAGGTCACCTCTCCGACAGAGATCGAGACCCGGATAGAGGTGATCCGGCGGCGCGACGCTTATGACCGTGACCGCGCGGCATTTGCCAAGGCCTGGCGGCGCAAGGACCTGGCACTTCGGCGCAAGATCGTGGCCGCGCGCGACGGGCTGGCGGGGGTCGAGGCGCCAGAGGATGCCTTGCGCGATTGTGCCGAGCTTTGCGTGGCTTTGGGATCGGACGGCCTGCGTGGCGAGCTGACATTGCTGCGCGCGTCCCGGGCGCTGGCCGCCTTTGAAGGGAAAGCAGAGATCAAACGCAGCCATATCGCCGCCGTGGCCCCGATGGCGCTGAGCCATCGGCTGCGACGCGATCCGTTGGATGAGGCGGGCAGCACCACACGCGTCGAACGGGTTTTTGCGGAAGTCCTGAAATGACCCCCGGCGCGGCCCGCTGGAAACTGGCCGAGCAGGCGCTCCTGTGTCTGGCCATCGATGGTGCGGGCCTTGGCGGTCTGCGGCTGCGCGCCCGCGCCAGCCCGCTGCGCGACCGTTTTTTGGCAGCGGTGCAAAGGCTTGGCCTACCCATCCGCCGGCTCGCCCCAGAGATGAGTGATGAGGCGCTCTTTGGCGGCGTCGATGTCGCGGCGACACTGGCCCATGGCTCCCTGATCGAAACGAGCGGCGCGTTGGATCATCAGGGCCTGCTGATTCTGCCGATGGCGGAGCGGGCGCGCCATGGCCTGGCCGCCCGCTTGGCCCATGCGCTCGACGATCGGGACTGTTTGTCCCTGCTCGCGCTGGACGAAGGCAGCGAAGACGAAGCACTTGCCCCCGCGCTTACAGACCGGCTCGGCCTGCAGATTGACCTGGAAGGCGTCGCATGGGCCGACACCTACGAGATCACGTTCGATCCCACGCGCCTCGATGCTGTTAGGGCCGCTGAGACCAGTGTTCCAGACACAGCGATCGAGGCGCTTGCCGTCACGGCCACAGCGCTTGGCGTGACCTCATTGCGTGCGCCGCTTTTGGCGCTGAGCGCGGCCCGTGCCCTAGCCCGGTGGGAAGGTGGCACCGAGGTCGATGAGGCGGCACTTTCGGCAGCGACCGCTTTGGTTCTGGCGCCCCGGGCGACCTCTTTGCCCGCCCCGCCGCCTGTTGAGGAGGAACCGCCCGACAAGCCGCCAGATTCAGAGCCTGATCGGCAGAATCGAGACGATTCAATGCCCGATGCTAGCATACCAGCAGAGATGCTTTTGGAGGCCGCCCGTGCCGTTTTGCCGCCTGATCTGCTTGACCGTTTGGCCACCCAACGGGCCGTGCGCGCGGCACAAGCCGGATCGGGCGCGGGCGACAGGCGCCGCGGAAATGCGCGCGGCAGGCCCCTGCCATCGCGCCCCGGCCAGCCCGATGGCCGGTCCCGGATTGACCTGATTGCGACGCTCCGGGCCGCCGCGCCGTGGCAAAAGCTGCGCGCTCAAAATCGTCCGGAACATAGCGGGCTGCACATCGCGCGATCCGACATCCAGCTTCGGCAATTCGAAGAACGCAACGACCGGGCGGTCATCTTTGTGGTCGACGCTTCGGGCTCTGCCGCCTTGGCACGGCTGGCCGAGGCCAAAGGCGCGGTGGAGCTTCTGCTCGCGCAGGCCTATGCGCGACGCGACCATGTCGCCCTGATCGCATTTCGCGGCACCGATGCCGATCTGCTTTTGCCGCCGACACGCTCGTTGGTTCAGACGAAACGGCGGCTGGCAAGCCTGCCAGGCGGCGGCGGCACGCCACTGGCCGCGGGTTTGCGCGACGCCCTGGATCTCTCGCTAAAGTTGCGCGCTCGCGGCTTCACGCCGGCGCTGGCCCTTCTGACCGATGGTCGGGCCAATGTCACCTTGGACGGCACCGGCGGACGCGCCGAGGCCGCGGCGGAAGCGGCAAATTTTGCTCGGCTGATCCACGCCGCTCAGATTCCGTCGCTGGTGATCGATACAGGCCTACGGCCGACACGCGGCCTTGATGGTCTGGCCCTGGATATGGGCGCGGGCTACCTGCCGCTACCCCGCGCGGATGCCCAGGGCCTATCGCGCGCCGTATCTGAAAGCCTGGGCGCATGAGCCTGCGGCCCGGGCCACCGGAAGCCTTGCCCGATGGCTGGCCGTTGGCCGAGGCGAGCCACAGCGCGGCCGTTTCACCTTATCGCTGGCATGTGGCGATGCTGGGCTCCGGTCCGGACATGATCATGTTACACGGTGCTGGCGCCTCGGCCCATTCCTGGGGCGGGCTTGCGCCCATTCTCGGCCAAAGCTATCGCGTGATTGCGCCTGATTTACCGGGCCATGGGATCACCCGCGGCCGCGGCATGCGCGCGGGCTTGGTCGACATGACCACCGATCTTCTGGCCTTGCTTGCTGCCATCGGCGCGCAGCCTTCGGTCCTTGTTGGCCATTCCGCCGGTGCCGCGCTCGCCCTGTCGCTGGCGCAGCGCTTGGCCCAGCCGCCGCGGGCGATTGTCGTGCTGAGCGGCGCGTTGGAGAACTTTCGTGGCCTTGCCGGCGTGATGTTTCCGATCATGGCGCGGGTGCTGGCGCTAAACCCGTTTGCGGCACCGTTTCTGGCGCGGACCGCGCAAAGTCCCGGCGCGGTGGAACGGGTTATCAACGGGACCGGAACCAGCCTGCCAGCGGAAGCGATGGCGCCCTACCGCCATCTGATCAGCGACCGCCGCCATGTCTCCGGCACGCTTGCGATGATGGCGTCCTGGTCTCTCGATGCCCTTACAAAAGAGCTGCAGGGCATCGACATCCCGACGCTTTATCTGCATGGCGCGCGCGATGAGGCGGTCCGCCCGGCCGTCGCACACCGCGCAGCAGGCGCGATGCCGCGGGCCGAGATTGAGATTTTGGACCAGCTTGGCCATCTGATCCATGAAGAGGCGCCGGACCAGATCGCCGCCCGCATCGAAAGCTTTCTCGCCAAACATGCAACCTAGAACAGGCGACCGACGGGTCGCCAATTTCGTGAAGCAGAGGAGTCGTGCCTATCCCCCTTGCAGGGTTGTCGAGCCAGGTGTCTGCAGCGACGAGACACATCTTGCGCATCATCAGGTTGCATGCTGACACGTTAGAAGCGGGCAACAGGGAATGCTGTCGCGCTCAAGTCCGGTGGGTTTTCAGTGCATTACGCAACTGCATGGGCGATGGCGCATTGCTTCCACAAAGACTTCAATGCCTGCACGAGATACTCAATATCGTCGTCGGAATGGAGCGGACCCGGGGTGAACCGCAGGCGTTCGGTTCCCTTCGGCACGGTCGGATAGTTGATCGGCTGCACGTAAATGCCGAACTGTTCCATCAGATAATCGCTCAGCATCCGGCATTTGACCGGATCCTTGACCATCACCGGGATGATGTGGCTGGGATTGTCGACATGCGGGATGCCCTCGGCATTGAGCCGCGCCCGGAGCCGCGCAACCTGGCGCTTCTGCAGATCGCGTTCCACTTGGCTTTCTTTAAGATGGCGGATTGACGTCCGCGCGGCAGCCGCTACAGCCGGCGGAAGTGCCGTGGTGAAGATGAAACCGCTGGCGAAACTGCGAATGAAGTCACACAGCGCATCAGAGCCGGTGATATAGCCGCCGACCACGCCGAACGCCTTGCCAAGTGTGCCTTCGATCAACGTGATGCGGTCCATCAGGCCCTCACGCTCGGCCACACCGCCGCCGCGGGGCCCGTACATGCCCACCGCGTGCACCTCGTCGATATAGCTCATAGCGCCATGCTTTTCGCAGACATCAAGGATTTCGGCGATGGGCGCGATATCACCATCCATCGAATAGACACTCTCGAAAGCGACGATCTTCGTGGCATTGGCGGGCAGTTCGGCCAGTTTTCGATCCAGGTCTTCAGGGTCGTTATGCCGCCAGATGCGCTTGTCGCAACGCGCATGGCGGATGCCTTCGATCATCGAGGCGTGGTTGAGCGCATCCGACAGGATCACCGCATTAGGCAGCCGGCTGCCAAGCGTCGACAACGCCGCCCAGTTTGACACATAGCCCGAGGTAAAGAGCAGCGCGGCCTCCTTGCCGTGCAGATCGGCAAGTTCGGCCTCCAATAGCTTGTGGTGGTGCGCATTGCCCGAGATGTTGCGCGTTCCACCCGCACCTGCGCCGCAGGTATTGACCGTCTCAACCATCGCATCGATGACCTTGGGGTGATGGCCCATCCCAAGATAGTCGTTCGAACACCAGACCGTCACTTCATCGGGGCCGTTGCCATGGCTGCGGACCCGCGGAAACACGCCACATTCCCGTTGTAGCTCTGCGAAGATGCGGTAATTCCCCTCCTCTTTGAGGGCGTTAAGCTGGGCTTGAAAGAGGTGATCGAAACTCATCGGGCTTCCTCACTTAGTCGGGTGGCTTGTGTTTTGTTGGGCTCTGGCAGCATCCAGCGCCAAAGCCTTTCGTCAGGGAGTGGCAGCACCAAAAACCAGTGCTCCAACAGGGCCAGCGCGCTGAGCGCGCCAAGAAGGGCGTAGCCAGCCGCATGGGCCGGGCTTACGGCATCAAAGATGCGCTCCAGCCAGAAGGCGGAGGCGAAGGAAAGTGCGGTGATCGACAGCGGAAAGAGCCAGTTCATCCGCGCGGTCCGGAAATGGCTTGGCAGGTGTGTCAGGCTGCCCGGCAGAAACTCCGTATTGATCTTTGAGACGCCGAGATAGAGGTTTAGCTTCGCACTGATCCGGGCGGCAAAGAGGATGCCGAAGGTCAGCACGCCAAACAGGTTCTCCGCGCCGCGCGCCAGGATCAACATCGTGATGAAAGCCAGCACCAACAGCAATTCGTGATAGGCAATTGTGCCCCAAGCCCGGATGAAACGTTCCCATTCGGGTGTAGCGGGCGGCAAATGGTTGTCGTTCGGCCCGGTGATGACGCCGACTAGGAAAGTCAGCTCGATCCAGCCCCAAAGCGCCAACGCCGATATGAACGCGATATAGATGCTGGCCAAGCTGGTATCGCCCAAGGTCAACATAAAGCCTGCCGCCCCGCCCAACATAAGCGGCAGCGCCAAAAACACCGCCCGAAGCCTGGCCCGCTGCCCCGCGCGGTCGACATGGCGAACCGCGCATAAGATCGCCCCGGTGGAAAACCACCAGAGAAACAGGGCAATCAGGCCCGCGATCCAGGGCAGGGCAAACATCAGTAGCTTGGCTCCAATCGTGTGCTGGCTGGCACCTCATTGGGTTTCGACGGAATGGTCAGAAGCGAGATAAAGGCTGTAGCCGAGCGCAGCGTTGCGCCGATCCGGCCGAAGACATTGCCGGACTTCCGATGCGCATCGAGATCGGCGTTTGCCCGTTGCAGCCGCTGCAGCGTTGGCAGCCAGCGGGGATGATCGATATCGAGCGTGATCGGGAAGATCTGGCGCGAGATCTCGGAGGTCTTTTCAAACACCTCATGGGCATACCATTCCGGATCGACGCCAAGCGCTTCGTGAAATGCCGGGCGCTGATGGTCGCGCACAAACATCGTCGAATAGACCGCCGTCAGGAAGAACTTGATCCAATAGACATTCAGGCCCGAGGTGAGCTTCGGATCGGTCTTCATCAGAAGCGCGAAGGCTTCGCCATGGCTGAACTCGTCATTGCACCATTCGCGGAACCATTTGAAGATCGGGTGAAAGCGGTGCTCTGGGTGCTGCTCGAGATGGCGAAAGATCGTGATATAGCGCGCATAGCCGATCTTCTCGGACAGATAGGTCGCGTAGTAGATGAACTTCGGCTGGAAGTAGGTGTACTTCTTCTTTTGCGTCAAAAAG
>JBCCXT010000002.1:0-131650 GCA_039191215.1 Pseudomonadota bacterium | reverse complement strand
GCCAAGGCGGATGCCGCCTCACGCTTTCGCGCCACGATCTCTGCCAGAACCGGCAGAAAAGAGGCCAAATCTTCGTCCGCCCGGGCAGCAACCCAAAGACCCTGCCCACGTGAGGCAAGCCGCGCCAGCTCCGCAGCCAGATCGGACGGGATGCGCTGCGCACGCTCGAAATCGCGGCGCAAAAGCGCCAGGCGCGCGCCGTCGGACGCCGTTTCAGGTGTGGCCCGTTCCAGCCAATCGCCGATCCGCGCATCCTGGCGCCTGGCATGCAGCACCGTTTCAAGGGCGGCAATCTCCTCGGCACGCTGATCGGCCGCGCCCGGTGGCATCACGGTTTCCTGGTCCCAGTTCAGACGGCCCATCACCTGGCCCAAAGCAGCGGTGGTGCCGTCGAAGTCAAACAGCTCTTCTAAAGCGCTCATTGCGTCCTCACCGATTGCGGCAGTGGATGGGCTGCATGAAAACGCGCACGCAGCGCCATCGAGACGACGATGACGGCACCAAATTGGTGCGCTAAGGCAAGATTGAGCGGTGAGGCATGCATGACCGTGACGATGCCAATGGCAATTTGCGCCAAAAGCGCCAGCACCAGCCAATTATAAGCCCGCCGTGTGCTGGCCACACCGTTGCGCCGCGACACAATCCAGACGCCCGTTCCAAACGCCACCAGCAGGTAGCCCAAAATGCGATGAAAAAACTGTACCGTGCCGTCATTCTCAAAAAGGTTGCGCCACCAGGGCTCAAGCGCCCACATTGCCGGCGGTGTGAACTCACCCGCCATCAACGGCCAATCGACATAATTGCGCCCCGCATCGATCCCGGCCACCAAGGCGCCCATAAGGATCTGCAAAAACGCCAAATGCAGTACCCCTGTTGTCATGCCGCGCAGCTTTCGGTCGCCTGCGCGCCGGGCCTGCATAAGTTCGGCCTCAGACCGGCTCAGCCGCAGAATAAAGCCCGCCAGCACAGCCAAGATCAAAAACGCCAGGCCAAGATGGATCGCCAGGCGATAGCTCGCCACGTCGAGCATGCCCGGGGCAAGCCCGGAATAGACCATCCACCAGCCCACCACCGCCTGCAGACCGCCAAGTGCACCTGGGATCACCAAACGCCCATGCCAGCCGCGCGGGATTCGCTTGGTCAGCCACAGGCCTAAATAGCCCACAGCCCAAACCAGCCCGATGAAGCGGCCCAATTGCCGATGACCCCATTCCCACCAATAGATGAACTGAAACTCAGCCATCGTCATGCCCTGGTTTTGCAGCCGGTATTCGTCCGTCAGGCGGTAGCGGGCGAACTCATCCATCCATTCCGACAAGCTCAACGGCGGGATCGCGCCGGAAATGGGCGCCCATTCTGTGATCGACAGCCCGGAATCGGTCAGCCGTGTCGCCCCGCCAACAGCGATCATGATCACAACCAGCACAAACAAGATGGCCAGCCAGGCCCGCGTCGCCAATCGCGCAGCAGAGCCGCCACGGCTGACGCCGCCGGGTGTTGCCGCGGGTTTCTGCGTCTCTGCGACGTCTTCGAAGATTGCGCGTCTCTCGGCCATGGCGTCACGCCTCCTATCATGGCGGAATTATCCGCCCTCACTGTCGCGATCAAGCGGGCCGCGGCGTTCCGCCCACCGGACCATCTGACGCAGGACGCCGTGAAAAGTCTGCACCTCTGCCCGGCTCAGCCCAAGCCGCGACCACAAATTGCGCAGATTGCTTTTCATACCGGCAGCCTTGCTTTCGGGGAAAAAGAACCCCGCCTCTGCCAGACGGCTTTCGTAATGATCGCCAAGCCGGGTGATCTCTTCGGCGGTGGCAGGCTCGGTTCCAGCCCATTCCATGACCGCGCCTCCAGCACCACCCGCGCGACTGTATTCATAGGCGCACAACAATACACATTGCGCGAGGTTCAGCGACGGAAAGTCCGGGTTCACCGGCACGCTGATGATCGCACTGGCGCGCACGATATCGTCGTTTTCGAGACCGGCCCGCTCCGGCCCGAACAAAAACGCCGCCCGCCCGCCGGCGGCACCGATCCCTCGGGCGCGGCGGGCGGCTTCTTCTGGCGAGAGTACTTCCTTGGTCAGCCCACGGGGCCGGGCCGTTGTTGCAAAGACATGCGTGCAATCGGCAATCGCACTGGGCAGATCATCAAACAGCCCCGCCTGGTCCAGCACCCGGCCCGCGCCGCTGGCCATCGCCACAGCGCGCGGATTTGGCCAACCGTCGCGCGGGCCGACAATGCGCATCGCATCCAGGCCGAAATTCCACATCCCGCGCGCAGCGGCGCCGATGTTCTCGCCCATCTGGGGCCGCACGAGGATAAATCTGGGCTGGGTCATGGGACCGGGTCTAAGCCCGCCCGGCAACCCATTGCAAGGCCCGCACAGCAGGGCTATCAGCGCCCTCATGTCCGAGATGCCGCAGCTTTATTTGATCACGCCACCTGCCTTTGAGCCGGACGCATTCACGCTGCAACTTGCTGGGATCCTCGACGCCCTACCTGTGGCCTGCCTGCGGCTCAGCCTGGCCGCCGATGCAGACACAATTGCCCGCGCTGCTGACAGGGTGCGCGAAACGAGCCATGCCCGCGACGTGCCGTTGGTGATTGAGCGCCATGTGGCGCTGGTCGAACGGATTGGGCTTGACGGCGTGCATCTGGCCGATACCCGCGCCATCGGCGCTTTGCGCAAAGAGATGGGCGCCGATCCGATCATCGGCGTCTCTGCCGGTGCGTCGCGCCATGACGGGATCAGCGCCGGAGAGGCCGGTGCGGATTACATCGCCTTCGGCCCTGTCGGAGAGACCGGATTGGGTGATGGCACGCGCGCACCGGCGGAGCTTTTTGCCTGGTGGTCAGAGATGATCGAATTGCCGGTTGTGGCGGAAGGTGGGCTTGATCAAAGCCTGATCGAAGCCTTGGCCCCGTGCGTTGATTTCTTCGCCATCGGGCCTGAGATCTGGTCGGCGGATGATCCGCTCAAGGCCCTGACGGATCTGGCGGCCCCGATAAGGTAAGACCCGCGCGAACGGCTTCTTCGGCCTGACGGGCGAGCGATTTTCGATCTTGTCCCGCCAACGGCAAGGGGTCGTGCCAGGTGACCTCGACCCAGCCTTGCGGCGCCTGGGCCAAAGCTTCGAGCAGGCTCTCGCGAAAGCTGGCCGTGCCCCACCAGCCGAAAAACCGCGCCTCGCGACCGGGTGGTGCGTGATAGCTTAACGTGACCGGCTGGACGACAAGATCAGGCGGCATGCCCGGCATGAAGAGCGCCGCAAATACCGTTGATCTGAAAGGCAAAACACGCAAGCCATCCGTGCTTGTACCCTCGGGGAAGATCAGCAATGCATCGCCCCGGCCTATGCGGGCCGCGATCTGCCGCGCCTGGTCGCGAGCAGCACCTTTGCGCCGGTCGATAAAAAGCGTGCCCGTCCCGCGTGCAAGCCAACCGATCCCGCGCCAGGCGCGCACTTCCGATTTGGCAACAAAGGTCACGCGGTGGTTTGCGTTGAGCACGAAGATGTCAAGCCAACTGACGTGATTGGAAGCGAAGAGTGCTGCGGCTTTTGTGGGCCTGCCGAATACGTGTCTGCGCAGCCCCAAGGCCGCGCAGCAGAGCGCGCATACAGTTTGCGTAATCCAGGGTGTGAATGGCCGCTGCACCCCAAAAGTGAACCGCTCAACCGGCCGCAGCGCCAAAAGCAACGGAAAGGAGATCAGCAGAATTACCAGGATAAACCCGCCGCGCAATGTCACACGAAGCCATCCAATAAAGCCAATGGATACGGGCGCACGCGGCGTGTCGTCGGAAAACCAAGTTACCAATGGCGGGCCCCGTCCAGGCGCTCAATCGGCATGACATTGCAACGGAGAAGACGCCTCGTCATGGGCCCGTTGCTGCGGCTTGCGGGCAGCCCGTTGGCGTGTTGCAATCTGTTTGCACGCGGCAAACGCATCATTGACGCGCAGGTGATCCAAGCCACTTCGCCAGAGCAAGCGATGTCCTTGTTGCGTGCAATTAGTAGACTGTTAACCAATGGCTCGGTACGCTTTTCTGGCTAGTCCCATTCTGGGTCTAGGGCGACTTGCGCACCATTGATAACAACTTTGCCATGATGTTCGAAATTAACGGTAACACGGCCATCGATATTAGATTGAACCTGGCCCAAGCCCCAATCCGGCTCAGTAGGATGGCGCACGAACATACCTGGCGCAAGCATGCCATTTAGGCCCAGAAGGGGCGGCTTTGGTGGGCAGTCTTGGGACATGATGGGGACCTGAAGAAATGGACGACCAACCGATGATGGCTGACGATATCACCGCCTTGGTAGGATCGCGGCTCTGCCATGATCTGATAAACCCGCTTGGCGCGATCGGCAACGGGGTGGAACTTTTGGCCATGATGCCAGGTTCAACGGGGCCGGAAGTGTCGCTGATCGAAGAGGCCGTGCGTGACGCCCAGGCCCGCATCCGATTTTTTCGCATCGCGTTCGGCCAGACGGGCACGGATAATCTTATCGCTCGACGCGAAATCATCGAAATTGTCGACGGATTGTATGGCCATAGCGGGCGGCTGAAAGTTGTGTGGGAGCCGGAGGCAGAGCTGCCGCGCGGGGATGCCAAAATTGGGCTGTTGATGCTGGCCTGCGCCGAACACGCGCTGCAGCTCGGCGGCGTCATCACGATCAACGAGGCCAACAGTGTCTTTAGGCTGCATGCGGAAGGCAAGCGCGTCGCCATGGACGCTGATTTATGGTCGATCTTGAAAGGCGTCACGCCGATGCGACCGCTTGCTCCGGCTGAAGTGCAGTTTGCGCTTTTCGCGCAAGAGGCGCTCAAGCAGGACCGGGTTGTGCGCGTTGATGCGACCGAAACGACGCTCACCGTGGAGGCCTGAGGCGCCGCAGCGGCGGTCGGCGCGCTTTCTCACCTCCCCACAGGGGAGGGCTCGTCAGCGCGGTCGCGCAAAGCGCTCCAGCTCGATTACAGCCGTCACACAAGCGGTTCTGGGCGCTGTTGAGTTTGCCATTGTTGCGAGACAGAGCCTAAGCCGCATGCCGCAGAATTAGACTTCGCGCGGCAGCGCGGCAATTGGATCACGTCTCAATGGGCGTCAGTGTCGTTGCGAAATGCCGTGCGCGCGCCTGGTAATGCTCAGCCGACGCCAAGAGGTCTGCCCGCGCATTGGCGTCGAGCGCGCGGACGACTTTGCCGGGCGCTCCCATGACCAAGCTGCCTGGATCAATCACCTTGCCTTCAGTGACCAAGGCGGCTGCACCGATCAGGCATCCGGCACCAATCTGGGCCCCGTTCAGAATTGTTGCCGCCATGCCAACGAGGCTGCCATCGGCGACGCGGCAGCCATGCAGCAAAGCCTTGTGACCTATTGTACAATTCGCGCCGATCACAAGCGGAAAGCCGGGATCGGTGTGCATCACAACCAGCTCTTGTACGTTGGAGCCGGGACCAACGACAATCGGCTCATTGTCGCCCCGAAGTGTGGCGCCGAACCAGATGCTGGCACCCGCCTCGATCACCACATTGCCGATGATATTTGCGTCCGGCGCCACCCATGCATCCGCCGCAATCTTTGGTGCCACCCCGTCAAGCGCGTAGATCATCCCGCATTGCCCCCTTCAAACTCCGATTGCAGCTGGCGTATATGGTTGCCAAGATCAGGCTGCTGTTCCCGTCGCAACCGCTCCGCCGTCACGATGGTCCGCAGCCGTTCCTCGGTGCTATCCAAGTCATCATTGACCAAAACATAATCGTAGCCATCCCAACGGCTGATCTCATCCCAGGATTTGCGCATCCGTTTGGCAATCACATCGGCCGCGTCCTGGCCGCGGGCCTCGAGCCTGCGCCGCAATTCCGCGATGGATGGCGGCAAAATGAAGATCGACAGCGTGTGTTTGCCCAAATCGGAGTTGCGGATCTGCTGGGCGCCCTGCCAGTCGATGTCAAAAAGCACGTCGCGCCCGGCCTCGATGGCGTCCGCCACTGGTGCCATGGGTGAGCCGTAGAAATGGCCAAACACATGGGCATGTTCGAGCATCGCGCCAGCCCCGACCATCGACTTAAACGCCGCCTCATCGAGGAAATGGTAATGGCGGCCATCGATCTCGCCTGGCCTGGGCGCGCGGGTTGTCGCCGAGACCGAAAACGACAGGCTGGGATCCCAGACCATCAAGCGCTTGGCCAAGGTCGACTTGCCCGCGCCGGAGGGGGAAGACAGGATGATCAACAACCCTCGGCGAGAGGCTTGACCTTGCATAGGCGCGCTCATTCCACGTTTTGCACTTGCTCGCGCATCTGATCGATGACCACCTTCAGGTCAAGGCCTGCTTGTGTCAGACCCGTATCGGCTGATTTCGCACAAAGCGTGTTGGCTTCGCGGTTGAATTCCTGCGTCAAGAAATCGAACTTGCGCCCAAGCGGCCCGCCGCCGGAAAGGAGCGCTCGTGCGGCAGCGATATGCGCGGCAAGCCGATCAAGCTCTTCGGTCACGTCGCCCTTCACGGTCAGCGCGGCCAGATCGTGGCTCAACCGTTCAGCATCGACCGCCTGGCCGGCTGCCGCCACCAACGCCGATACTTGCGCGGTGTAGCGCTCCGCTGCGCTCGCGCCGCGTAAACCCGCCCGGTGATTGGCCTGACCCGACAATTCTTCGATTTCATCGATTTGCCCGGCAATCACGCGTGCCAGCGCTGCGCCCTCTTCGGCGCGCATTGCCAGAAATGCCGCAAGCATGCGGTCGAAATCGGCCAGAACGGCGCCCACCGGCAGGTCGGTTTGCTCCGGCTCGCTGGACAGGGCTGGCAAAGCCAACAAGCGGACCGGGTCGACCGGGCCGGCCGGCAGCCCTGCGGACGAAAGGGCCTGCCGGGCGGCTTCAACCGCTGCGACCGCATTGGCCAGAAGATCGGGGCTTGGTGCATTCGACCCGATCGCCGCATCGTGCCTGAGCCGCAAACCAACCTGCACTGAGCCGCGCTTGACCGCCGCGCTCAGTTTTTTGCGGATATCCGTTTCGATACCCTGCGCCCGTTCAGGCAGCCGCAGGCGCAAGTCAAATCCACGGGCATTCAGACTGCGGATGTCCCAACTCCAAGACACACCGTCAGCCGCGCCTTCGACCGAAGCGAAGCCCGTCATCGAGTTAACCATTTGACGAAAAGTCCCCTTAAATTCTTTCTTATCTCAGGTATTAACATATGAGTAACGATTTCCCGGCTAACTTGGAAGCACCCGTTGTGGCGCTTCGATATGCGGTTCTTGCCGGTAACGATGTGGAGCGTGCTGATGTTTGAAACGGGACCTGACTCAGGCAATGTGATTGCGCTAAATTCTGAGGATGCCGCAATGGCCCATCCGCTCATCACTTCCGTCACCCGGTACTGGGATAGTCTGCGCGCGGGCCGGCTTGTGCCGCAGCGCGAAGAGATTGACCCGCGTGAGATCCAAAATGCGCTGAGTTATTCGTTCATCCTGGACCGCACCCGCCCCGGCTCTGTGCGTTTCCGCCTGTCCGGCATGCATCTCAATGATGTGCTGGGGATGGAGGCCCGTGGAATGCCGGTCCGCGCCTTGTGCGAAGTGCCCTACAGACAGCGTTTCATGGATCAGGTGGAGCGTGTCTTTGCCGAACCGGCCTTGCTTGAAGTTGATCTGCGGGCCGACCAGGGCAAAGAGGCGCCAGTGCGCGCCCGTATGGCGCTGCTACCGCTCTCGACCAATGGCGCAGAGATCAACCGCGCGCTTGGTGTCTTTGTGACCGACAGCCGCGTGATCAACCCACCGATGCGCTTCATGACACGCGGCTTCGCACTGACACCGCTTGAGGCAGGTATGCCCGTCCTCGAAAGCCGCCGCTCGCTGCAACCGGCGGGCATGGGCGAAGACATGGCGTTCTTCCATGCGCCTCACACGATCCCACCCCGGCGCAGCGCCGAGCCGCCAAAACTGCGTGTCCTGCAAGGCGGCAAAAGCTGAGTTTATTGCCGGCGCTTGCGACAACCTAAACCCTGGACCTCGAGCAGCACGCGCGGCTTCGCGTTGGCGCCGCTTAAGCCAGGCGTGCCGGTCCTGAAAGGCCGCCGCTCTTCGCAGCCGGCGGGCATGGGCCGGGACATGGCGTTCTTCCAAACCCCGCACGCGATCCCATCCCGGCGCAGCGCCGCGCCGCAGCGGCTGCGTGTCCTACCAAGCGGCAAAAGCTGATGGCAAGTGTTGCGGTTGCAATAACCTAAAAATAGACTTCGCGCGGTACGCGCGGCCGCTCGATTGCTGGGTCTTATCTGTGCGCTGTCATCGGCAGGATCAGGCCCCATTGTGTCATCCGCGCCGGACCTTCTATGGAAAACCCAACGCTTTCATAGACATGGATCGCACGAGCATTACCGGGATGCGGATCGGTGGCAATCACCGGGGCACCTTCCGAAAACAGCCGGTCCATATGCGCAGAAATGAAGCCTTGGCCATGGCCCTGGCCGCGCATCACATCCGGCCCGATAAATTGGTCGATCCCGCGGCTGCCCAGCGGCAGATGCGCAAAAGGATGGCCGTCCCAGCCCTGCGGGTCATAGTCCTGGATATAGCCGAAGGGGCGCGCTTCGTGGCTCACAATCCAGCGCGCCACGCGGCTATCGGCGAAGCTTTCGGCATCAAACGGCTCAACCGCGCCGTCCCACCATTGCTGCACTTCAGGGGCGGCCAACCAGCCCGCTAAAAGCGGCCGGTCGGCCCATAGGACTGGCCGAAACGTGTAGCTGCCGCTCAGCCCGCCGCCGCCTGGTGGGCCTCACGCACCGCCGACAATTCTTCTGCCACCAAAAATGCCAATTCCAGCGATTGACTGGCATTCAGCCGCGGATCGCAGGCCGTGTGATAGCGCGAGCTCAGATCTTCCTCCGTCACCGCGCGCACCCCCCCGGTGCATTCGGTGACATCGCGGCCCGTCATCTCAAAATGGACCCCGCCCGGAACCGTCCCCATCGCGCGGTGTACAGCAAAAAATTGCTGCACTTCTTCGAGCACCCGGTTGAACGGCCGCGTCTTATAGCCGGTATTGGATTTGATCGTGTTGCCGTGCATCGGGTCGCAGACCCAGGCGACATGTGCGCCCTCACTTATCACCGTCTCGACCAGCTTCGGCAGATGCGCATCAACCTGGCCTGCTCCAAACCGAGTGATCAGCGTCAGCCGGCCCGGTTCATTTTCGGGGTTGAGCGCCGCCATCAACCGTTTGAGATCGTCAGGCTCCATCGAGGGGCCGCATTTCAACCCGACCGGGTTCTGCACACCGCGGGCAAATTCGACATGCGCGCCACCCGGCTCCCGCGTCCGGTCGCCGATCCAAATCATGTGACCAGACCCCGCCAGCCACTTGCCGGAGGTTGAATCGATTCGGCACAGCGCCTCTTCGTATTCCAAAAGCAGCGCCTCGTGGCTGGTGTAGATATCAACCGTCTCAAGCTGATGATTGGCTTCCGCCGTCAGACCCGCGGCGGTCATGAAGTCGAGCGCATCCTGGATGCGGCCCGCCATATTCTTATACCGCTCCGTCCCCGAGCCTTCGGCGAAGCCCAGCGTCCAGGCATGGACCCGGTGGATGTCGGCAAAACCACCCGTTGAGAACGCGCGCAACAGGTTCAGCGTCGCCGAGGCCTGGGTATAGGCCTGCAACATCCGACCGGGATCGGGGTTGCGCGCGGCTGGCGTGAAACCCAACTCATTGATGATATCGCCGCGATAGCTGGGCAGCTCGACGCCGTCTTTGACTTCGGTGGGCGCACTGCGTGGCTTGGCAAATTGCCCGGCCATGCGGCCTACTTTCACGACCGGCACCTTGGCGCCATAGGTCAGCACCATCGCCATCTGAAGCATGACCTTGAACGTGTCGCGGATCCCGTCGGCGGAAAACTCCGAAAAGCTCTCGGCGCAATCGCCGCCTTGCAGCAAGAATCGCCGCCCCGCCGCAACATCGGCCAGTTCCGCTTTCAGGCGCCGCGCTTCGCCGGCAAAGACCAGCGGCGGATAGGCCGACAATTGCGTCTCGACACTGGCCAAGGCGGCCGCATCGGGGTAATCCGGCATCTGCACGCGCGGCAAAGCGCGCCAGGTCGACTTCGTCCATGCACCGGTCATGTCTGGACCCTCCTTCCATCAAACCGGTGCCTCTATAAAAGGCTCGCTTAACGGTTACCATGCCAATCTGCGGCTTGAGTTTGCAAAAAAATGGTGCTTCTGCTTCGGATCACCAGCCGTGGGAAGGCAGAGGAAGGACAATGGTGACGCTCGACACAGCCAGTTACGGCTCTCGCCGGCTAGCCTTTGTGTTACTCGACGAATTTACGTTACTGTCGTTTTCTTGCGCCGTTGAGGCGTTGCGGATTGCCAATCGCGTGTCCGGCAAACCGCTTTACAAGTGGCGGCTGATCGGTGAAGGCGGCGCGGACGTCACGTCTTCGGCAGGGATCGCCGTGCCGGTCTCGGGCGATTTGGACGAGATCGGGCGCGAAGAGACGATCATGGTCTGCGGTGGCATCAATGTCTCCCAGTCGACAACCAAACGACTGATCGCCTGGCTGCGGCGCGAGGCGCGCAAGGGCCCGATCGTCGGCGGGCTTTGCACGGCGGCGTATACGCTGGCCAAAGCCGGTCTTCTCGACGGCAAGAAAGCCACCATCCACTGGGAAAACCAGGACAGTTTTTTAGAGGAATTTGACGAGGTGGAGCTGACCAAGTCGGTTTTTGTGATCGACGGCAATCGCATGACCACCGCCGGTGGCACGTCCTCCATTGATCTGATGCTGAAACTCATCGCAGGCGATCATAGCGAAGAATTGGCAACTCAAGTCGCCGACCAGCTAATCTACACCTCAATCCGCACCGACCAGGACACGCAGCGCCTGTCGATCCCAACCCGGATCGGCGTGCGGCATCCGAAGCTCAGCCAGGTCATTCGGATGATGGAATCCAATATCGAGGAACCGATCAGCCCGGCCATCCTGGCCAGCCAGGTCGGCATGTCGACGCGGCAGCTTGAGCGGCTCTTTCGGCGCTATGTGAACCGAAGCCCAAAACGCTATTACATGGAACTGCGCCTTGCCAAAGCGCGCAATCTGCTGATGCAGACTGATATGAGCGTGATCAACGTGGCCCTTGCTTGCGGCTTCACCTCGCCATCACATTTCTCAAAATGCTATCGTGCGCATTACAACACCACGCCTTACCGTGAACGCGGCGCACAAGCGGCGGGCGCCTAGTCCAAAGGCTTTGCTCCGCGCTGACAACGCTGCCGCTACCGCCCGGTTGGCTGCACAGCAAACGCCGCCCGATCACGGGCGCCAAACGCACTTAAAGACTTCGCGCGGCACGCGCGGCAATTGGATCACGCTAAGCTTTGCCGGCCAAACGTGCCGCGCGGCCGCCGCGGCGGCGCGCTTTGGGCGCGCTGTTTAATCCCTCACGCAGCACTTTCGACATCGGATGATCGGGCTGGTCGGCACCATAGCGCGCCAGCAGATCGGCGATCAGCGCTTTGGGATCGTCGGCCCTGCTCGACAGCGCCCAATCCATGAAGATCGACCGGCATTCCGGCTCCGCGATCCCGTCGATCCGGTAGGCCTCCCGGATCAGGCCTTTGGGGTCTTCCAGATCATGCGGATTGGCGGGGCTCATGGCTCTTCCAGGTCAGGCAAGGCGTGGGCGATGATAGCCTGGGCCTCAGCCCGTGCGCTCGCTGATTGCGACAAAAGGGCTTCCCAGTCCGACGCGCCGGCAAGTCTGGCCAGGAAATCCCGCCCGCCTGCCCCCATCGCTTCAGGTGCGAGTGGCCGGTCGCCCAATAATTGGCTGCCCTGGCTTATCGCACCGAAAAGCGCGGCGGCGCGCGAAAGCGCATCGGCCGCGGCCGCATCGATCAGTCCGGTCGCCTGAGCCGCTGCGATCTGGCCGGTTGCATCGCGGGCATGTGAGCCCGCCAAAAGCGCGCCAGCCTGGGCCAGCAACGCGATGTCCTGCATCCCGCCAGGGCCCGGCTTCACCGCGATCCCATCGCCCTGGCGTCCGGCCTGGCTCAGCCGCTGGCGCATCGCAGCCGTATCGACCAGAACGGCCGCCCGGTCACGGCGCTCGGCCAATACATTCAGGCGCACCGCTTCGATTTGGCGGCCAAGCTCGGCCGGCCCGGCAATGGCGCGCGCGCGCGTCAAGGCCAGATGCTCCCATGTCCAGGCCTCATGGCGCTGATAGTCCCGAAACGCGCCAAGGCCCGTGGCCACCGGCCCCTGGCGACCGGACGGGCGCAGCCGCATATCAACGGCATAGATCACACCTTGCGCGGTCGGCGCAGAGATCGCCGCAACCAGCGCCTTTGTCGCCTTGGCATACCAGGCGCGCGGGTGCAGCGGACGCGGCCCGTCGCTCGCCTCGATCCTGGCCGCCTCATAAATCACCAAAAGATCGAGATCCGAGGCCGCGGCCATATCGCGCGAGCCAAGTGAGCCCATCGCCACGACCGCGCCGCCTTTACCTGGCGCAGGCCCGTGGCGCCGCGCGACCTCTGCCTGGGCCAACGGCCACAAGGTCGCAACAACTGCTTCGGCCAAATCACTGTACTGTGCGGCCGCCTCAGGCGCGGCAATCAAGCCGCGCAGAAGATGCACGCCGACCCGAAAATGCCATTCCTTCTGCCAGCGCCGTGCCGCATCAAGTGCGGCTTCATAATCGAGGCCTGCCAGTGCGGCGGTAAGCTCTGCGCCCAATTCCGCAGCCCCCCGCCAGGGGGCAAAAAACTCACCCGCCAAAACCGCATCCAGCACACTCGAATGGCGCGACAGATAACGCGACAGGCCCGGCGTTGTTGCCGATATGTCAACAATCAGGTCAATCAGTGTGGGATTGGCCTCAAATAGAGAAAAAAGCTGCACGCCTGCGGGCAATCCGCGCAGGAATCCATCGAAATTGGCCAGGGCCTCATCCGGCCGGGCACTGCCAATCAGACGTGACAGAAGTTCCGGGCGCAGTCGGTCAAAAATCGCCTGACCACGCTCGGACCGGAGCGCCGGATAACTCGGCCAACGGCTGACAATATCACGCGCGGCATCCGACAGGTCGGGTTCTGGCTCGGCCCGCGTTTTAGGGGTGAAAAACGGCTTTGTCAGCTCGTGGACCGATTGCAGATGGCCCGAAATCCAGCCTCGATATGCCAACGTGTCGCTGTGGCCTGACAGCCTTGCCAGCCGGTCGAACCCATCCCCGTTGCGCGGCAGGCTGTGGGTTTGCGCATCACCGATCATCTGCAAGCGATGTTCGACCTCACGCAAAGCCCGGTAATCGCCTTGCAGCGTCTCGGCCTCATCGGGCGCCATCCAACCGGCCGCCGCCAAGGCGCGCAACGCATCAACCGTGGCGCGCTGACGCAAAGCCGGGTCGCGCCCGCCTGCGATCAACTGCCGAGTCTGCGCGAAAAACTCGATCTCGCGAATGCCGCCTTGGCCAAGCTTCAAGTTATGGCCTTCGAGCGTGCTGTCATAAAGCCCTCTATGCGCACGGATCCGGTCGCGCATCATCGCGGTGTCGTGGATCGCGGCAAAATCCAAATGCCGCCGCCAGATAAACGGCCGCAGGCGCTGCAAGAACCGCCTGCCCGCGGCCAGATCACCGGCAACGGGCCGCGCCTTGATATAGACCGCGCGTTCCCAGTTGCGGCCTTCGGCCTCATAGTAGCGCTCGGCTGCGGCCATCGACATGCAAACCGGCGTGGTTCCCGCATCCGGCCGCAAGCGCAGATCGGTTCGAAACACGTATCCCTGATCGGTCACCGCCGACAGAGTGGCCGCCATATCCCGGGTCACGCGAATGAAACCCGCGCGGGCCGTGACCTCGTCATCCGGCGCGAACCGCGTTTCATCAAAGAGGCAGATCAGATCGATATCGGAGGAATAATTCAGCTCGCCCGCGCCCATCTTGCCCATGGCCAGCACCACAATACCGGCGGCCTGTGGGTCGATATCCTCATCCATACCGGGAATGCGCCCGCGTCGCGCCGCAACACCCAACGCTGCCCCGAGGGCAGCCTGGGTGGCCGCTTCGGCAAAATCCGTAAGCGCTCCGGTCACGGTTTCGAGATCCCAGATACCGCCCAAATCGGCCAGTGCTATCAGCAAAGCCGCCCGGCGCTTGAGCGCGCGTAGCGTGGCGGCCGTTTCAGGCCCCGTGGTTTGCGCGGCCGCACGGGTCAGGGCCGCCATCGCGGGCTCGGGCGCGCCGGGCAGTATCTCGCCCAGCCAGGCTGCCTCGCCTGCGATTAAGCGGCTGAGATAAGGACTCGAACCGGCGCTGCCCGCCAGCAAATCCGACACCGGCCCGGAACGGCCCGGCACGGCTTCGGCCGCGCCCCGGCCCAATTCCGGGTCAAAGGCCAAAGGCATGCGGGTCAGGCGGTCGGCGAAGCTCATCGCCCTACCCTTACGCGCCGGCCCGCGCATCGCAATCGCCAAGCGCTAGAGGGTCTCAAAGATGAAATGCGCGCCCTGACGATCGGCGACAAGTGCGCGGGTCCGTCCAAGCGCGCTGAGCGCCGTCCCGCCGCGTTCCGCCAGCGCGGCCTGTGCCTGCTCCAGTGACGCCACACCAAAGCTCGGCATCCAATAGCTGAATTTGCCGCGCACATCTGGTGGCACTTCCTCGGCCTGTGCAATCACGGCGCCGCCCGGATGCACGATATCATAGACAGGCCAAGGCGTTGTCGCGCGTGGCACAAAGCGCCAGCCAAACAAATCGCCGTAGAAGGCGGCGATCAATTGGATGTCTTTTGAGTGGTGGTAGCGGCCCATAACCTGGCCCGCAGCGCCCGTTGGAGAGGCAATATCCGGCCCTTCATAAAGCGTGAAACCGGCGCCTGCGGGGTCTCGGATAAGGGCAATCCGGGCGTCGCCGTTAAAGGCTTGCGGGGCCACTTCGAGGATCGCGCCGTCTTGCGCCATGGCCTTGGCAACCGTGCCGTCGAGATCGCCAGTTGCGACATAAGACATCCAAAAGGACGGCATATCGATCTTGGCAAGTGGTGCCGGCATGGTGAACAGCGCGGCCACGTCTTGCCCGGCGATGCGGGCCATATCGTAGCTGCCGCCGCGCTCGATCGACCAGCCAAAAAGTGCGGCATAATCGGACCGCGCCGCGCCCAGATCATAGCTCGAAAGATCGGTCCAAACGAATTGCCCCTGATACATGGTCACGCCGCGGCTGCCTTTCCTGCTACGCCTTGAAAACAGTCTTTTCGCCGTTCAATCAAGCACGATGCGCCAAAGCTTTTAGAATGTGGCCCCGTGCGCTGGCGGATGCCGGGCTGGGCCATGACATCCAAGAGATGCAAACAGGCACCCGCCCGCCGCCGATGCGACCACACAAAGAAGCCGATTGGTTTTGACGCAGCTCTTTGGGTCGTATGAGCTTCGCGCCTTAGCTGTCTCATAACTCTGTCGCAAATCATGATTAAATCTCCGCTATGAGCCAGACTGGACATCACGGTTTGTCACTGCGTGCGCTCGCAGCACCGCAATCGCCAGGCAGGTCGGCCAAATCCCAAAACAGCCGCATCAGAGCCCTACACAAGCCAACAGCGCCATTGCCACGCGCGCGGCTTCGGCCTTTCCCGCGCAGCCGAAAACCAGCCCTGTGTCACAAAAGCCTTCCTCTTTCGGACCGGTGCAATGGGCGATGCTGTGCTCTTCATCACCGCAGGCGGCGCCAAGGTGGATGACACAAAAGCTGCCGCGCTGGCGGGTTCGCCTTGGAGAAAGCCGATGCAGCGCTCAATCGCGCGCGGACCGGTTTTGCCATTGGCGGTGTGGCCCCCATCGGCCACCTGGAACCTCAGCTGCGCCTGGTATGACCACAGATCGCCGGATTTTCCTGTCGCCTATGCCGCAGCCGGCATGCAACGCCATATCTTTGCGATCGTACCGCAGGACCTGCTGGTGGTATCAGGCGCGAAGGAGGCCGCGTTTATCTAGCCCAAGACCTGCAAGACGGCGCGCGCGGCGCGCAGACCGGGCGGCTCCCCGCCCCGGCCCAGACGCGTCATCGTCTCTTCCATCGCATCAAATTGCGGCTCACGCAGCGCGGGTTCCCTCAACAGCGTTAACAGGGCTTCGGCAATGGGCTCGGGCTGGCATTTGCGGCCCAGGAATTCCGGCACGCTGCGCGTCTCGGAGACCAAGTTGACAAGCGTCACGGTGTCGACCTTCAGCATCGCGCCAATGAGCATCCGGCTAATCGGCGCCATATCATAGGCGATGACCATTGGGGTGTCGACGGCGGCCAATTCCAGACTGACCGTGCCCGATGCCGCCAGCGCTACCTCAGATGCCGCAAAGGCGGCGCGCTTTTCGCGGGCGAAGGCGGCGGCACTCATCTCTCGCGGGTCGAGGATCACCGGCGCGCCGACCCAGCCGGCAAGAAGCGCACTGACCTCGCCTGCCACATCAGGCGCAGCAGGCACGACCACGCGCGCGCCGGGCGCTTTGGCCAGTACCTTGGCCACGGCAGCCCCGAATATCGGCGACAGGCGTTTGACCTCCGAGGCCCGACTGCCCGGCAAAACCAACAAGATCGGCGCGTCATCCAACCCGTACACATCGCGAAACGCGGCAATGTCTTCAGCGCTTGCCGTCGGCTCGGCCACCACCGGATGGCCAACAAAATCGCAGCCCATGCCTGCATCATGCATCAGCGGCGGCTCAAACGGGTAAAGCGCCAGCACATGATCGATGAAGCCCGCCATCTTGGTCGCGCGGCCCGGCCGCCAGGCCCAGATTGTGGGCGCGACGTAGTGGATCGTCTTCAGTTCCGGATTGGCCGCTTTAGCGCGTTTGGCGACATGCAGGCAGAAATCGGGGCTGTCGATTGTGATCAGCGCGCTGGCGCCAAGCGTTGCAATCGCCTCGACCGTCTCGCGCGCGCGGCGCAAAAGCGCGGGCAGCCGTGGCAAGACCTCTGTCAGACCCATCACCGACAGCTCTTGCATGGGAAAGAGGCTTTGCAGCCCCTGATGTTCCATCTTGGGCCCACCTATGCCGAGAAATTCGAGCCCGGGATCCAAGGCCCGCAGCCGCGCCATAAGGGCCGCGCCTAACGCGTCGCCCGACGCCTCACCGGCGATCAGGAACACTTTGCGCGCGGCTGTGCTCACGGCGCCGTCCAAATGGCCACATCACCCGCGCCGGCCGCCTCCAACACCGCCTCATGCCCCAGGATCAGGACCGATCCAGCCGCCAATTCGATGCCTGACAGACCAGCCTCAGCGACGCGTGCGACCGTGGCCGGGCCAATGGCAGGCAAATCAACGCGACGATCTTGATTGGGCTTGGGGCGTTTAACAAATACGCCCTGGCTATTCGGCGCGCTGGCCGCCACAAAACGCAGCATCGCATCGGTGCCTTGGGCGGTCTCGATGCCCAAAACCTGGCCGCGCGCCACCACCGCTGCCTGGCCCACATCTTGCGGTCCCAGAGCCGTCAGCACATCGCGCCCGCGCGCCGCATCGGCGGCCTGCCGCGGCGATGGCTCGGCCGTCGCGATATCCGGCGTGGCTAAAAGGTCGGGTCGGATTTCATGGGCCGGTTTGATGGCAAAACCCTCCTCCTCCAAAATCGCCAGAACTTCGCGCAAAAGACTGTCATCGCCAGATTGCAAAACCGGCACCAAGCGCGGCAAGAGATTTTTTGTCACCGTATCCATGCGCGACGGGTCAAGCGCAGGCCGCCCCATACCGCCCGCTAGGCACAACTCCGTCACACCTTTGGCCCGCAAGTATTTGAACATGGTGCCAAACTCTTCAAAATTCATCTGCTTGGCCGTCACCCCATGGGGCAAGTCGGCCTGGGTCCCGGCAAAGGTGATGACTTCTGCCGGTCCGGCTTCCAATAAAAGCCACGGCAAAGCCCCCGTGCCGGCCAAGATCGCACGTGTCATGACCTGAAATTCCTCCAAAAAGTAATCAGCCTGGTGTTAAAAATGACCTGTCACTGGCACCAAGAACGAAGTCCACCACATCGCGAACATATGGTGAATTGGGATTTTCCGCAGCCAGCCGCTCAGCGCGCTGGTGGAACGAGCCCTCGCCTTGTGCAAGTGCTTGATATGCCGCACGAAGTGCCGTGATATCCTCTTTCGCTACGCCGCGGCGCTTGAGCCCGACAAGGTTAAGCCCCTCCAGCGTGCCGCGGCTGGCATGAACAAGCCCGAACGGGATCACATCATGGGTGACCATCGTCACTGCCCCGATGATCGCGCCGCGCCCGATACGCACAAATTGGTGCACGCCCGACAGACCGCCAATGATCACATCGTCACCAACCATGCAATGGCCCGCCAACGAGGCGCAATTGACCATCACCACCCGGTCGCCGACCTGGGCGTCATGCGCAATGTGGCAATTGGCCAGAAACAGCCCGTCATCGCCCACCCGCGTGACACCGCCGCCACCACTTGTGCCGGTATTCATCGTCACACCCTCTCGGATGCGGTTGCGCTGGCCGATGATCAGGCGCGTCCGCTCGCCGGAAAACTTCTTGTCCTGCGGGATCTCACCAATCGCGGCAAAGGGGAAAACTTCGGTCTCATCGCCGACCTCGGTCCAGCCCGAGACAACGACATGGCTTTTCAGCCGCACGCCCGCGCCCAGTGTCACCTCTGGCCCCAGCACGCAAAACGGCCCGATCTGGCAATTCGGGCCGACAACTGCGCCCTCTTCGATAACCGCCGAGGCATGGATCTGGGCGCTCGGATCGACAGCCATCAGGCGCTCGCCTCAACCGGGGCAGGCAAGTCCATCATTGCCGTGAACTCCGCCTCGGCAGCCATTTCACCGCCAACCTGGCCACGGCCGGAAAACTTCCAGACCTTGCCGCCGGGCTTGCCGCGGAGGGTTGAGATATGCAGCTCCAACACGTCGCCAGGCTCCACCTTGCGGCGAAACTTGGCCCGGTCGATGGCCATGAAATAGACCAGCAATTCCTGGTCATGCATGCCCGCGGAATGGCCGACCATCACGGCTGCCGTCTGTGCCATCGCCTCGATGATGGTGACACCGGGCATGATCGGTGCGCCCGGGAAATGGCCTTGAAAATGCGGCTCGTTGAAGGTGACGTTTTTGATCCCCACAGCACCGCTAAAGCCATCGATTTGGGTGACACGGTCGACCAGCAGGAACGGGTAGCGATGCGGGATCAGCCGCTGGATGGTGGCAATATCGGCGCTTGTCGCATCATCCATAGGCCTTTGTCCTTCCGCCGCTTCCCTCGGCGCCGGGGATAGCAACTGGGCCTCGGGGCGGCAAGGCAATCGTCAGAGGCCGGGCTTTGCCCCGAAATCGCCGCGCGCCGATCCGCTCATCGCGATTGGGCGGCTGGCGGCAAAGTGGCCGCCCGCTAAGGCTGGGCTTGGAGTTGTGGCAGCGGCTCCAGCTCGGTCTCGGGGGCGACCTCCGGCGTTGGCTCCGGCGTCAGATCGATCAGCGGCGCGTCAGAGCCCTGGCCAACAATGGCATCGACCGCTTCAATCGCGGCATCGGTGATATCAACCGTATCAGCCGCCAGCAGCACCGTTCGACTGTCCAACAAGGCCGCCGCGCCGCGGTCGCGCACCAGATCAAGCAGGATCGGCACAACAAGGTCGTAAAATTGCTGCTGGGCGCGGTCGACAGCCGTGCCAAGTGCGCGAGCCTTCGCGTCCTGGGCCGCCCGGATCGCCTCGACTCGGGCGTCGAACTCTTCTGCCAGGATGGTGAAATCTTCGCGCGGCAAAGCCGCCCGACGCTCCGTCAGGTCAAGCTCCTCGGCGGTCAGGGCGGCTTCGATCTCGCGATTTTCCGCAACAAGCGCTTGGCTCGCCGCGTCAATCTCCCGTTGGACCCGCTGGCCATAGGCCGACATCGCAAAGAGGCGTTCCTGGTCGAGGATCAGGATACCGGCCGGCGCCACCGCTTCCTGGGCCGCCGCCGGCAGCGTGGCCAGCGGCAGCAGCGCCATCGTGATCAGAGAAAGGATCAGCCGCGCCATGCCCGGCCCCGCGATGCTTAGAACCGCGCCTCGACCGTTAGGTCGAAATTGCGCGTCTCGTCGTAATCCTGCTCATCAAGCGGCTGGGAGAAGTTAAACCGCAACGGGCCAAGGACTGTGTCCCAAAAGATCGAAAAGCCGATGGTCGAGCGCAGGATCGCATCGTCATCCACCGGCGTGGCGCCGGTGCCGATCGTGTCGTCAAGCCCCCAGACGGTGCCGACATCGAAGAACACGCCGCCCGTGATGCCATATTCATCGGGTAGCCCAAGCGGGAAGGCCGCCTCAAAGCGTGCCACGGCAAAGTAATTGCCGCCCAACCCGTCCTCATTGTCGGAGGCCAGGTCGCGCGGGCCAATGCCAAACGGCTCAAATCCCCGCAATTGCCGACCCGACAACACAAATCGGTCGGTGATGCGGCTGTTGCCGTCAAGGAAGTTCAGCGCCCCGCCTTCGATCGTTGCGCGCAGCGTGACCTCCTCGCGTGCCACGGTGGTGACACCCTGGGCCAAGGCGGTCGTCCGGATATACTGATTGTCGCCGCCCAGACCGGCAAATTCCTGACCGAACTCCAACAACACGCCCGAAGTCGGGTCGAGGCCGGATGTCCGGGTATCATAGCTCAACTGGTAGCCGATGGCAGACGTGATCGACGTGCCCTCTTCACGCTGCAAGATCTCCGAACTTGTTGTGCGCACATCATCAATGGTGTCTTCAGAGACAGTATAATAGACCCGCGCGCGGCCATCTTCACTGATCGGGAAGCCCAAGCCGACCTCACCGCCAATATTGACGGTGTCAAAGAAGCTGTTGTTGTTGTTGGTCTCGGAATAAAACAGCGACGTGTTTAAGGCCAGATCGCGGCGCAGGAAGGCGGGCTCAATGAAGCTGAACCGCAGCGATTGGCTGTCCTGCGCGGTGTTGAACGACAAAAGCACGGTCTGCCCGCGGCCCAAAAAGTTCCGCTCCGAAAAATCGACCGCCAGGCTGGCATCGGTATCGGTCGAATAGCCGATCGAGAAGCCCAGCGACCCGGTCGGCTGTTCCTCGACATCGACATCGATCACCACCTGGTTCGGGGCTGAGCCTTCGCGGCCCTGCACCTCAACATTGGCGAAATACTCCAACGCCCGAATCCGTTCAGCTGCCGCACGGATCTCACGGGGATCAAACGGATCACCCTCAACCGTGTCGAATTGGCGCCGGATCACGCGGTCCAGCGTTGTGGCATTGCCCTCGATATCGATGCGTTCGACAAAAACACGCTCGCCGCGGCTGATGACAAATTCCAGATCCAGCGTCAGCGTCGCGTCATTGCGCGTCACCCGCGGCTCGACGCGGATGAAGCGCAGGCCCTGTTCGCTCGCCAGCCGTTCCATCCGGGTGATCGTCGCATCAACCAGGCGCGGCGAATAAGTCGTGCCGCGTCGCACCCGGATTGTGTCGGCATAGGCCACCGTATCGATCTCGGCCAGGTCAGAGGTCACGGTCAATTCGCCGAAGGAATAGCTCTGCCCCTCACGGATGTTGAAGGTGACAAAAAACGCGTTGCGTTCGCGGGCAAGCTCGGACGTGACCGACAGAACGCTGAAATCGATATAGCCCCGGTCTTGGTAGAAATCGGTCAACAGTTGGCTGTCGAACGCGATCCGGTCTTCGATGAAGGTGTCGCGGTTGACCACCAGGCGGAAGAGACCGGCTTGGGTGGATTCCAGCACCCGTCGCAGACGCCGGTCGGAATAGGCGCGGTTGCCGTTAAAGGCGATGCGCTCGGTCTCCACCACGCGGCCTTCGGTGACTTCAAAGACCAGATCGACGCGGTTATCGTCGCGCCGGATGATGACCGGGCGCACGGTGGCGGCCAGACGACCGGCCTGCCGGTAGGCATCCGTGATCGCAGCAGCATCCGCTTCGGCAACAGACGGGCTGAAGACCCGCCGCGGCTGTGATGTCAAAAGCGGCGTCAGATCATCGTCATCAAGGCGCCGATTGCCCTCAATGACGATCTCGTTGATCGTCGGAAATTCCACCACGTTGATCTGCAGCGTCGATCCTTGTGGCACAACATCGACGGTTTCAAACAAGCCGGAGCCTTGGATGCGCTGGCGGGCATCGTTCAACGCCGCCGCGCTTACCGTCTCTCCCGGTGCGATCCCGGCATAGGTCAGGACACTGGCGTCATCGACGCGCAAATTGCCGGTCACCTCAAAATTGGTGAACCGAAATGTCTGCGCATCGGCGTTGCCTGCAAACGCCGCCCAACAGATGACAATGAAAGCGGCGATCCGGGCCCCAGCCCATTGCCGCATACAATACCGCATCATCGAATCCGCCCCCCCGGGTGGTTCATTTGTTTTGACCATCCCTAGATCGCGGCGGAGCGAATGTCAAAACGCCGTTTGTGTTAAAAATCCGAGTGTTGATTATCGGTATCAGCAGGCAGCGTCACAAAAAAACGGGCCGACGCGGGCCCGTGATTTTCGCGGGGACAGCGGGCTTACGAAACTGTGGCGTAAGACAGCACCCAACCGGCCAATGTCAGGGCCGCGACAACAATCAGCGGCACCAAAAGACGGTCGATATTGACACTGATCAGGTCGCCCAAACCGCGTGTGTTTCGTGCAATCGACTTCATCTCGCAATCCTCGGGCCAATGGGCGGCTGTGACGCCTTTCGTTCTGGCCCGAGATTATGGCGCCAATGAGGCGTCTAAATTGCGCGCGATCTCAGCACACAAAATCGTTGAACGTGGCAAACAGCATCAACGACAACAACAGCGTCAGACCCACCGACATAAAGACCCGAAGCGCACGATCAGATGGCGGCCGGCCAACCGCGGCCTCATAGGCGAAAAACACCAAATGCCCGCCATCCAGGACCGGGATCGGAAAGAGGTTCAAGAGCCCCACGGCCGCCGACAGGATCGCGACGAACCAGACGAAATTGTCGATCCCTTGGCTGGCAGCGGCACCGGACGTCTCGGCAATGCCAATCGGGCCTTGCAGATTGCAGGTGCCGATATCGCCGACGATGATGTGGTAGAGGCCCGACAAGGACGACGTGATGACAAACCAGGTGCGCTCAACCCCGTATTGCGCCGCTTCAGCCGCGCCGACCTGCTGGCGCGGCGGCTCATAAAACAAACCACCGGTTATGCCGATCAGAAGCCTGCTTTCAAAACCGCCATCGGCCGAGGGCAGATCGGTCATTCGGGGGGTTAGGGCAAATTCCAGCACTTCGCCGTCGCGCCAGACGCTCAATGCGACCTCTTCGCCACCCGAAGCCTCGACCAAGGCGCGGATCTCGCCAAAGGCATAAATCGGTACGCCATCGACGGCTTGGATCACATCGCCGACCTCCAGGCCCGCCTCAATCGCGGCCGATCGCGGGGTCACACTGTCGATGATTGGCACCATCGGCAGGCTGGCCTCAACGTCGAGGACCGACCCGGCACGCTCGATCGTGTAGCCGACGGTTTCGTTCGCGCCGAGCTCCACCGCCGCGGCCAGCACATCGCCCAGGCTGTCGACTTCGGTGCCTTCAACGGCCAGGATTAGATCGCCCTCCTGCAAAAGCGCCATATCGGCCGGTAAATCGCGCACCGCACCAATGCGCGGCTCGTCATCGGCTTGGCCGGAAAAGAGGATCACGCCGGCAAATATGGCAATCGACAGGGCAAAGTTAAAAAATGGCCCCGCAGCCACGGTAAGCGAGCGGGCCCAAAGCGGCGCGCCATGCATCGTTGTGCGCCGTTCCGTGTCGCCCATCGACGCGATGGCCTGCGCATCCTGGCCAGAGGCCGCATCGCTGTCGCCCTTGAATTTCACATAACCGCCAAATGGCAGCGCGGCGACCTGCCATTTCGTGCCATGCCGATCAAACCGACTAAACAGCACCGGCCCGAAGCCTAATGAAAACACATCCGCTTTGATGCCGGTCCAGCGGCCGACGATGTAATGGCCGTATTCGTGAACGGCCACGATGATCGAAAGCGCCACGATGAAGGCAACAATGGTCAGCGGCAGATCGCCAAAATTGGGAAGGAAGTCCATGGATGCTCCGTTTGCCCAGATGGGGAGGAAATGGCACCGACCGGTTAAAAGGACAAGTACGGCATCATATGGGCGCTTCTGGGAAATCCGTCAAAAGAGCGACAAAACCCAAAACCAGCAATGCCCCGATCACCCCGTCGAGACGGTCGAGAACGCCGCCATGGCCGGGCAACAGATTGGAGCTGTCTTTGACGCCGGCCTGGCGTTTCAGCGCGCTCTCGGCGATATCGCCCATTTGGCTGGCAAAGCTCAGAAAAATCGACACCGCGATCAGCCCTTCGCCCGTATCGGTGCTGGGCATGAATGCCGCGCCAACAGCGCCCGCGCCAAGCCAGCCCGCCAACACGCCTGACCAGGTCTTTTTGGGGCTAATCGACGGCCAAAATTTCCGACCGCCAATGGCGCGCCCGGCGAAATAGCCGCAGATATCGGTGATCACGACCACAAGAATGACCCATAAAATCCAGATCACCCCGCCGCCATCGCGCAACGCCACCGCCACATAGCCTGCCAGCATGATCACCAGAACCGTTGCGGCCGCCAGGCCGCTCCGCCCTGCCCCGGCACCCAAGCCACCAAAGAGCAAGACCAACACACTTGGCAGGGCGAGAAGTGCAGTCGTTGCCGCAGTGTCGACCAGAAACACCGCGGCAAACACTAGCCCCGATGCAACAGCGATGCGGATCACGGCTTGTGTGACACCGGCCAAACGCAAGGCCTCCCAGGTGAGTGCCGCCATAGTGACCGAGACCAGCGCCAAAAAGACGAGCCCGCCATGCCAAACCGCAAATAGGCCCACAATTGCAAGCGCCACCCCGGTTGCTGTCCGGGTCACCAGATCGGTGAAATCGGCGCCGGGCCGAGGCACGCGCGTCAGGCCGTGACAGCGCCGAAGCGGCGTTCGCGGCGGCAAAACCGCGACAGGACCCGCGCGAATTCTTCGCGATCGAAATCGGGCCAGAAGGTCTCGACAAATTCATATTCGGCATAAGCCGATTGCCACAGCAAAAAGTTAGAGATGCGCGCCTCGCCACTGGTGCGGATCACCAGATCGGGATCGGGCAAAAAGCAGGTATCTAGATAACGCGGCAAGGTCTCGTCATTGATATCGGTCGGGTTCAGGCGACCAGCCGCGACATCCTGCGCCAGGCGCTTGGTTGCGCGCGCCACTTCATCACGCCCGCCGTAATTAAGCGCAATCGTCAGATGCACTTTGTCGTTTTCGGCCGTGAGCAGCTCTAAACTGTCCATCAGATCAACAAGTTGCGGCTCCAACCGGACGCGGTCACCGATAAAGCGAACCCGGACACCTTCGTCGAAAAGCGCCTGGCTCTCACGCCGGATATAGCGCTTGAAAAGCGTCATGAGACCGGCCACTTCGGATTGCGTGCGCTTCCAGTTCTCGGTCGAGAAGGCAAAGATGGTAAGGTATCTTACACCCAGGTCGGGGCAGGCCCGGACAATCTCTTTGACCCGGCGCGCACCGGCGTGATGGCCGACAAGGCGCGGCCGCGAACGCATCTGCGCCCAGCGGCCGTTTCCGTCCATTATGATTGCGACATGTGCCGGTCTTAAACGATCACGTTCGGCCATCTGGCCTCCTTAACTCACTGCGCGCAGACCCGATCCCTCAGACCTGCATAATTTCATCTTGCTTGGTCTGCAAAGCGGTGTCGATTTTGGCGATATGGCCGTCGGTCAACTCCTGAACCGCGCTTTCCCAGAACTTCTTATCATCTTCGGAGATTTCCGCCTTCTTAACTTGGTCCATCCCGTCGCGGCGCACGTTTCTGACCGCGATGCGGGCGTTTTCGGCATATTGCGCGGCAACTTTTGTCAATTCGCGCCGACGCTCTTCGTTCAATTCAGGGATCGGCAGCATGATGATTGTGCCGTTGAGTTGCGGATTGATGCCAAGGCCGCTTTCGCGGATGGCTTTCTCGACCTTGCCGACCAGGTTTTTGTCCCAGACATTCACCGTGACCATGCGCGGCTCCGGTACATTGACCGTGCCGACCTGATTGACCGGCGTCGCCGCGCCATAGGCATCAACCATGACCGGTTCGAGCATCTGGGCCGAGGCACGGCCGGTCCGCAGAGAGGCAAATTCCGTGCGCAAACTGCCGATTGCGCCGTCCATCCGACGTTCAAGATCATCGGTGTCCAGCTCAAATTCGTCAGACATGGCGCTGTTCTCCGCTCGGAAATTTTTTGTGGTTCTGGCACAGCTTGCGGCAGATGTATAGCGCGGCAAAGGATCTGCGCGCCATAGGCATGAATGGGCCTGGAGGCCAAAGCACCGGGTCAGGTGGCACAATAATTGAGACGGCATCCGTGGGTCGGACGCCGCCCGGGGCATACGTGCCGGCTACGGATCAGAAGATGAAGGCGTCGCCGTTTGTGTCGAAAAACGGCGGGCCGTCTTCGTCGTCGGGCTGGGGTGTCTCGGACACTTCACCGGCGCGATCCGGGGCCGCGCCGTCGGACTGGGCGATGATGGCGATCTCAAACACATCCGGGTCGGCTTCTTTCGCCTCAAAAGAGGTGAATTCGAAACTGTCGCCTGCGGGACGATGGATGTCGGTGCTGAAAGACTGGATGTCGATCCACTTCTTATGATTGTGATCAGCGGCGGTCGGGTTGTCGTCCGTCGGGTCTTCGACATTGAGGCCCATCGCGTCCAGATCCTCGGCAGGATTGGGCCGGGTCTGCAGCGGGTCTTCTTCATCGGGCTCGCCGTGGATGCCCGTATCGGGTCCGACATTGGTTAGAACCTTTGTCTCTTCAGCATTGTTTTCCTTGGAGTAATCCCAGGTGATGGCCTCGTAATTCAACGTAATCTCTTCGGTCGGAACAGGCTCGGAGCGGCCACCGGTCTGAGCTTTGAAGTTAAAAGATGCTGTGGTCATAACGTTCTCCTCATTGGCTGTTATCCGTCTGTCGGAGCAGCCGGAGGAGAGGTTCAGACTTTTTTGAAAAAAGTTTAGCCGACGCGCGTATAGACGCCTTTGCCCGCCAGAATGCCACGAAAGCCGCCCGGCTCATCGAGCGAAAAGACAATGATCGGCACGTCGTTTTCGCGCGCCAGCGCAATCGCGGAGGCGTCCATCACGCCCAGATGCTGGCTCAGCACATCGTCATAACTAATCTGCTCATAGCGCTTGGCATCGGGATGTTTGACCGGATCCTTGTCATAGACGCCGTCAACCTTGGTGCCCTTAAAGATCGCCTCGCACTTCATCTCATTGGCGCGCAGCGTGGCGGCGGTATCGGTGGTGAAATACGGGTTGCCGGTGCCCGCAGCAAAGATGCAGACGCGTTTTTTCTCCAAATGGCGCACGGCGCGACGGCGGATGTAAGGCTCGGCCACCTCATTCATAGTGATCGCGGAGATCACGCGGGTATGAACGCCAACCGCCTCCAGGCCCGATTGCATCGCAAGCGCGTTCATCACGGTCGCCAGCATGCCCATATAGTCGGCCGTCGTCCGCTCCATCCCCTGGGCAGAGCCCTGCAGGCCGCGAAAGATGTTGCCGCCACCGATCACCATACAGATCTCGACACCCAGATCGTGAACCGATTTGACCTCCTGGGCGATGCGCTCAACGGTAGGCGGATGCAGACCAAACCCCTGGCTCCCCATCAGCGCCTCGCCCGAGATCTTCAGCATGACGCGGTCGTAAAGCGGGCGCATCGGCGCGGTATCGTCTGGCATCAAACCCCCCTTCGGTCTGGCAACTGCGCGAGGTATGGCGCAATTGCGCCAACGGTTCAACACAGGCACAAGGCCAAAGATGGAGCTTAATCTTGCCGCCATCGACCGCGACCGCCCGGTCCTGATCGCCGGGCCAACGGCGGCCGGGAAATCAGGCCTGGCCCTGGCCATCGCTGAAAGCTCTGGCGGTATGATCGTGAATGCCGATGCGCTTCAGGTTTATGACGGCTGGCATGTGCTGACCGCGCGCCCCTCACAGGCCGATCAGGCCCGCGCCCGGCACGCGCTTTATGGCCATGTCGCTTGGGGTGCAACGTATTCCGTGGGCCAGTGGCTGCGCGATTTGGCACCCGTCCTAAATGCAGGTGTGCGGCCAATTATCGTTGGCGGCACAGGGCTTTACTTCCGCGCCCTGACCGAGGGGCTGGCCGAGATCCCCGATGTGCCCGCCGCCATCCGGGCCGAGGCGGATGCGATGGCCTGGCCCGATCTGCAAGCAGCCCTGCCCCGGATCGATCCGCAATTGGCACGGCACATCGACATGAATAACCGCGCCCGCGTTCAGCGCGGCTGGGAGGTCTGGCGCGCCAGCGGTCGCCCGCTCAGCGCCTGGCAGGATGAAACCGGGCCGCCGCTTTTGCCGCTGTCGGGGTGCACAGCGCTGGTGCTTGATGCCGACCGAACCTGGCTTGCAGCACGCATCGAGACGCGGTTCGACCAGATGCTTGCGGGCGGCGCCTTAGAGGAAGCGCACGCCAATCTGGCCCGGTGGGACAGCGCCGGCGGGGCTGCAAAGGCCATCGGCGCGCCCGAACTTATCGCCCATCTGCGCGGTGAAATGACCTTGGATACAGCCCGCGCGGCAGCCATCCTGGCAACCCGGCAATATGCCAAGCGCCAGAGGACCTGGTTTCGCGCCCGAATGGGCACTTGGCGGTCGGTGAGCCTGCCGTAAAGCGCGCCGTCGGCGGCTTTTGGACGTCATGCAAAAGGCACAGCGGCTGACCGTACACTGAACGGCGCTTTCCTTTCCATTTTGGAACCTCTAGCTTTGCGCTATGACAAGCTATGCCGTCACCTCGCTGACCAAATTGCGCATGATGGCGCCCTGGCGCATGCAGGAATTGCACGGCAATGACCGCCACCATCTTTACTGGATCACGCGCGGCCAGGGTCGGGTGATCATTTCCTGCATCAATAGGGGATATGGGCCAAACACCGCAATTTGGGTACCCGCCGGCACGGTCATGGCACTAGAGCTGCCAAACCAGATCCAGGGCCTTGTGCTTGAGGTGCCACCCGATGAGCCGCTCAATTTGCCGCCCGATCCGCAACATCTGCGAATTTCGAACATCGAGGCGCAGGGCAATCTGACCTCAATCGTCGAGCGGATCGAGCGCGAACTGGCCGGGCGGGCGCCTGCGATGGACCGCGCCTTGCGGGCTTACGGTCTGCTCCTGTCGACCGCGCTAGAGCGTGAGTTGAAGCGCCAGGACGGCGCTTTGGGCCACAAGCCGAGCCACAAACTGGTAAGCCGGTTCTCAGCCCTTTTGGAAGGCTCCTACCATCAGGGCTTTGGTGTGGCCGATTTCGCCCGGGAGCTGGGGGTGACGCCAACCCATCTCAGCCGCGTCTGTCGCGACACAGCAGGCCGACCGGCGCATGCGCTGCTCAATGAGCGCATCATGCACGCAGCGCGTGTGCTTTTGAGCGACACAAAGCTCAGCGCGCGGGCCGTGGCCGAGCGGCTGAGCTTTTCCTCTCCGGCCTATTTCACCCGCGCATTTGCTGGCTATACCGGCCTGACGCCCACGGAATTTCGCCGACCCGGACCCCGCCGGGTTTGACGAGCAGCCCAAAAACGTCATCCGAGATGTCGTATTTTTTACATGATTTGCCGCCGTGCACCGTTGACGCGGGCAACTAAAGCGTGCCGAATGAGCCCGGAGCCGCGGTGGGGATCGTCGTTTGCGCAAAAAACTAAGCGCGGGCCCGGGGCGACAGAC
This sequence comes from Pseudomonadota bacterium, assembly GCA_039191215.1. Taxonomy (GTDB): domain Bacteria; phylum Pseudomonadota; class Alphaproteobacteria; order Rhodobacterales; family Rhodobacteraceae; genus HKCCE3408. Next base: position 101,814 of record JBCCXT010000002.1, on the reverse strand, counting down.
TAAAAAGATAAGTTCGACACAGGGAGAAAAGTATGTCGAAAGACCAGAACCGTTGTCGGGATGTGCATCCTGCCGCGAAAATGTATGCCGAGGAATGTCTCGCAGGCGATTTGAACCGACGAGAATTCCTGGCACGCACAACGGCCCTTGGGGTCAGTGCCGCAGCGGCCTATGCGCTGATCGGCATGTCCCCGGCATCGGCAGATGGCCATCGCGCGACGCCTTCGGCGGGCGGCAACCTGCGCATCCAGATGAGCGTGCGGGCGGGCAAGGACCCGCGCACCTATGACTGGAATGAGCTTGCCAACATGACCCGCGGCATCACCGAGTACCTCATCGAGCTGAATGCTGATGGCTCGTTCAGCGGCGTGCTGCTGGAAAGCTGGGAAGCCAATGAGGATGCGACGCAATACACGCTCAACGTCCGCCCTGGCGTGACCTTCAACAATGGCGACCCGCTGACGGCTGAACATATCGCGGCCAACTTCGAGTCGTGGTGCGACACGGAGGTCGAGGGCAACTCGATGGCCACCCGCATGGCCTCGCTGATCGCCGAAGGCGGCACCCAGGCAGCCGAGGGCGCCATTGTCGTCGTCGACGATCTGACGGTGCAACTGAACCTGCAGCGCCCTGATATCGTGATCGTGCCCGCCATGGCCGAATATCCCGGCCCAATCCAGCATATGGATTATATCGGTCAGGACCCGGTCAGCCACGGCGTTGGCACAGGCGCCTACCGGATTGCCCGCCACGAAGTGGGTGTCGGCGCCGTCCTGGAAAAGAACCCCGATCACACCTACTGGGGTGAGGCCTATCTGGACACGATCGAATTCATCGATCTTGGCACAGATCCGGCGGCCTGGTTCTCGGGCGCCGATGCCGGTGAGTTCGACATGACATATGAAACGGTCGGCGAGTTCATCGACATTTTCGACGCCATCGGCTGGACGCGTTACGAAACGCCGACTGCGGCGACGATTGTGATCCGTCCGAACCAGAACAACGAGCCCTACAACGATCCGCGTGTCCGTCAGGCGATCAATATGGCCGTTGACCTCAACGAGGTGCTGGAGTTGGGTTACGACAACCGTGGCACGGCGGCGGAAAACCACCATGTCTCACCGATCCACCCGGAATATGCCGCGGTCGATCCGGTCCCGGTCGACAAAGAAGGCGCCTTGGCACTTCTGACCGAGGCGGGCTTTGCCGATCATGTCTTCGAGATCACCTCGCTTGACGGCGGGTTTGAGCGACCCACAACCGACGCCTATGCCGCGCAGCTGCGGGACGCAGGCTTCAATGTGGAGCGCGTGATCATCCCCGGCTCGACCTTCTGGAACGACTGGCTGAACTACCCGCTGAGCTCAACCGGCTGGAACGGCCGTGTGCTTGGGGTGGAGATCTACAACCTCGCCTATCGCTCGGGCGTGGCGTGGAACGAAGCGGGTTATTCCAACCCCGATTTCGATGCGCTCCTTGATCAGGCCAACGGCATCCAGGATGCCGATACACGGCGTGAGATCATGGCACAGCTTGAGACCATTATGCGCGACGACGCGGTTGTGTGTCAGCCCTATTGGCGCTCACTCTACCGCCATGCGGCACCTAATGTGGTGAACGCAGAGATGCATCCCAAGTTCGAGATCAACGTCCATTACCTCGGACTTGCCTGACATCAAGACGGGGCGGCGGTGCAATCCGCCGCCCTTTCTCGTTCAGGCCAGCATCAGACTGGCTAGCCCAAGAACAGGGACGCGTTAATGGCTTTATTCATCCTAAAACGGCTCGGCGTGATGGCGCTGACGGCCCTGTGCCTGACGTTTATTGTCTTCTTCCTGACCAATCTCGACCCCAACCTCGAAAAGCTGGCCAAGACGCAAGGCAATGCGCGGATGTCAGATGCCGAGGTCGAAAGCTGGCTCGACCGCAACGGCTATGGCGGCCCGCTTTTCATCCGCTACGGGCAATGGCTGGGGGTCTGGCCCGGCTGGACGCTGGAAGACGAAGAAACCGGTGAGATGACCGGACGCTGCATTAATGAGGGCGATGATCCGGCCGAAGCGCCCACGTTTTGCGGCGTCCTGCAGGGGGATCTGGGCTATTCCACCGTCTCGGACAACGAAGTGGCCGCGGTTGTCGGCGGGCGGCTTGCGCTGACCGGCAAGCTGATGTTCTGGGCCTTTGCCATCATGGTCCCGGCCGCACTTCTGGTGGGTGTTCTGGCCGGCATGCGCGAAGGCTCCCGGCTCGACCGATCGTTATCGACCTTTGCCATCGCCACCACGGCAACGCCGGAATATGTCTCGGGCGTGATTTTCATCGTCGTGTTGGCCTCGTCCCAAACCGGGCTATCACCGCTTTTCGCGGAATGGGGCTGGATCGAGGGGCGCACGATTTTCCAGGGCTCCGCGCGCGAGGCGATGACAAACGCCAATTTCTGGAATTTCACCCTGCCGGTAATGACAATCGCGCTTTACGGCATGGGCTATATCGCGCGCATGACCCGCGCCTCAATGGCCGAGGTGATGACCGCGCAATACATCCGCACCGCGCGGCTCAAGGGCGTGAGCTTTCGCAAGATCGTCCTCAAACACGCGCTCAGGAACGCGCTGATTGCGCCCTTCACGGTCATCATGTTGCAGTTTCCCTGGCTGCTGACCGGCGTTGTGATCGTGGAGACGCTGTTTAACTACAATGGCTTCGGCTGGACACTGGTCCAGGCAGCATCGAACAACGACATTGAGCTGCTGCTGACCTGCTCCATCGTTGCCGTGCTGGTGGTCCTGGTGACCCAACTCATATCCGATATCGGCTATGTTTTCTTAAACCCCCGTATCCGGATATCCTGAGGAGCTTGGACCATGGACCCATTAACCTGGACAGGTAGTCTCGGATTTATCCTCAGCCCGCTGATGTTGGCCGCAGTGGCGGTCTTCTTTCTCGCCTTCATCTCCAATATCGGGCTGGCATTTGCGGGCGTGACTCCGGGTGAGACGGTGGTCAATCCCGACCACACGCTCAGCATCATCCGCACGCCGTCCGATTACGCGCTGATGGCGATGAAATACGCGGTGCTGCTGTTTCTGGCCTGTTGCGTGATTTACATTCTGGGCGGCATTTTGCTGCCCGGGCTCGAGGCCAAAGGCATACTCGGCGCCCTTGGGCTCAGGTTCTTGCCTGTCTGGATCGCGCTCATTGCGCTTTTCACCGTCTCGATCATCTTCAAACGCAAGCTTGGCCTTTACGGCAAGCTCGTTGACAGCCCGATTGGCATGATTGGCTTTGGCCTGGTGATGTTTTGGATCTTCACCGCCTTTTTCGCCTCGATGATCGCCACGCATGACCCCCTGACCCAGATCTCGGCGGTGCGAAACGGCACACCGGGCGTCGGGCTTGATGGCGAAGAGGGGCTCTTTCCCTACTACTTGCTTGGCGCCGACAGCCTTGGCCGCGACGTCTTCAGCCGGATGGTCTATGGCGCCGTCTCGGTCCTGCGCATCGCCCCGCTGGCGACACTCTTTGCCTTTATGGTCGGCATCTCGCTTGGCCTGCCCGCGGGCTATCTGGGCGGCCGGATCGACACGATCATCACCTTCCTGGCCAATCTCGTCTTGGCCTTCCCGGTGATCTTGCTCTTTTACCTGCTGGTCACACCAGAGATCCAAGACAGTTGGATCCCGATCATCATGGGCGGGGTACTGTTCATCTTCCCGATCCTATTCTTTGTCACGCTGTTCAATTCGCGGTTCCACACCCAGGCCTCGCTGCGCAACCTGCTGGTGGGAATTGTCGTGGTCTTTGGCGGCTGGGCCTATCTCTCCATTCTCAGCGACCGTGATCCTGAAAGCCTGCTGCGCATTGTGCCCGGGTCTCTTGACTTCATCGACGTGCCGAAAAACATCCTGATCGTTTTTGTTTCGGTCGTCTTCGTGAATTCACCCACCGTGTTCCGCATCGTGCGCGGCATCGTCCTGGATATCCGAACCCGCGACTATGTCGGCGCGGCACAGACCCGTGGCGAGGGCCCTTGGTACATCATGCTTTGGGAAATTCTGCCCAATGCGCGCGGGCCGCTGATCGTCGATTTCTGCCTGCGGATCGGCTACACGACGATCCTTTTGGGCACGTTGGGGTTCTTCGGTCTCGGCGTCAGCCCTGAAAGCCCGGATTGGGGCTCCACGATCAATGAAGGCCGCCGGCTTCTGACCGTCTATCCGCACCCGCCCCTGCCACCCGCCCTTGCGCTAATGAGCATGGTGTTGGGCCTCAATCTGCTTGCCGATGGCCTGCGCGAAGAGAGCTTGAAGGATTGACGGGACGCATGGCGATCCCCTTTCACTTTGGCGCTATGGTCGGGGCCTTGGCGTTCGATTTCCTTGCGCCGAAAAGACGGGATGCACCCATTCGCATTTGTGCGCCGGATGCGGGTCAGACCCGCTTTCGGCAACGCCCGTTCGGCGACGGGCGCCGCAGCTGCACTGGTCCAAACAGCCAGGCTAACTTCGACGAAGCTTGCCCCATTTGGATCGGGCATTCTTTGGCAAGATCCACCAATAAGAACGCGCATCGCGGGCACCAGATACGACGATTGCCGACACCGAAATTCGGACCTTTGGCCCGCAAATCGGGTATCTACCAACACTATACCGCAGATATACCACTTCTATATGGGCCTTAGCGCCCAGCCCTCATCTACCAAGCTATACGCCAGGGAGAGAAAAAATGACCGACCGAGACGCCTATGACGGCCCGATCTTAGAGATCTCAAACCTCTCGATCTCCTTTTTTACAAGGCTGCGCGAAATCCCTGCTGTGATGGATTTTTCCTGCACGGTCATGCCCGGGGAGGCGATGGGCTTAGTCGGCGAATCCGGCTGCGGCAAAAGCACGGTGGCGCTTGGGGTCATGCAGGATCTGGGCGTAAACGGGCGCATCGTCGGCGGCTCGATCAAGTTCAAGGGCCGCGACCTCAACACGATGTCCGATGATGAGCTGCGCGATCTGCGCGGCTCGGAAATTGCGATGATTTATCAAGAACCTATGGCGTCGCTTAACCCGGCAATGAAGATCGGCCAGCAGCTTGCCGAAGTGCCGATGATCCATGAAGGCGTCGGCGAAAAGGAGGCCATGGCACGTGCTTTGGAGGTTGTCACCGATGTGCGCCTGCCCGACCCAGACAGGATGCTGAAAAGCTACCCCCACCAACTATCCGGCGGCCAACAGCAGCGCATCGTGATCGCCATGGCGCTGATGTCCAAGCCAAGCCTTCTGATCCTCGATGAGCCGACAACAGCACTAGATGTGACGGTCGAGGCGGCCGTGGTCGATCTTGTAAAAGACCTTGGCGATAAATACGGCACATCGATGCTTTTTATCAGCCATAACCTAGGGTTAGTCCTGGAAACCTGCGACCGACTTTGTGTGATGTATTCAGGCGAGGCGGTCGAAACAGGCTCCATCAAGGACGTGTTCGACAAGATGCAGCACCCTTATACACAAGCGCTGTTTCGGTCCATCCCGCTGCCTGGCGCGGACAAATCAGAACGCCCTTTGGTGGCAATTCCGGGTAACTTCCCTCTGCCCCATGAACGCCCGCCCGGCTGCAATTTCGGACCGCGCTGCGACTATTTCGACGGCGGCCGCTGCGATGCCGCCGACATCGTGATGACGCCGGTTGCGGGCGATGACCGCCATGACACACGCTGCCTGCGCGCCACCGAAATCGACTGGCACGCACCGATCCAAGTCTCTGAAGAAAAAGTTAAAGCTGAGATCGGGGACACGGTCCTGAAAATCGATGAGCTGAAGAAATACTACGAGGTTGCGGCCAACAAGATGTTCGGCGGCGGCTCCACGAAAGTGGTTAAAGCCAATGAGACGCTGAGCTTTGAGGCCCGCGAAAGCGAAACCCTTGCAATTGTTGGCGAATCCGGTTGCGGGAAATCGACCTTGGCGAAGGTTCTGATGGGGCTGGAGACGGCCACCGAAGGCACCGTGACACTCGACAATCATGACATCCAATCAACGGCAATCGAAGACCGCGCAACCAATACGGTGTCATCGATCCAGATGGTTTTTCAAAACCCGTTCGACACGCTCAATCCATCGATGACAGTTGGCCGGCAGATCATTCGCGCGCTTGAGATTTTCAAATATGGCGAGTCTGACGCCGACCGGCGTAACCGCATGCTTGAGCTGCTCGATCTTGTAAAACTTCCGCGCGCCTTTGGTGATCGCATGCCGCGCCAGCTTTCCGGCGGTCAGAAGCAGCGCGTCGGCATCGCAAGGGCTTTCGCCGGTGGTGCGCGCATTGTGGTGGCGGACGAGCCGGTCTCAGCACTTGATGTGTCGGTGCAAGCGGCCGTCACAGATCTGCTGATGGAGATCCAACGGACCGAAAAGACCACACTGCTCTTTATCTCTCACGACCTGTCGATTGTGCGCTATCTGAGCGACCGGGTCATGGTCATGTATCTTGGTCATGTAGTCGAAATTGGTGATACCGAACAGGTGTTTAGCCCGCCCTATCACCCCTATACTGAGGCGCTTTTGTCAGCCGTTCCCATCGCGGATACAAGTGTTCAGAAGCAGCGCATCGTGCTGGAAGGCGACATCCCATCGGCGATGAACCCGCCCTCGGGCTGCCCGTTTCAGACCCGGTGTCGGTGGAAGGGTGAGGTGCCGGGCAATATTTGCGAGACCGAGGTCCCGCCGCTCAGGACGCTTAGCGATGGTCACCAGATCAAGTGCCATTTGGCCGAGAACGTTCTGGACCGGATGGAGCCCGTGATTGTCGTGAATACCACGGCCGCCGAATAGCGGTCGGTTTTACTCCGAGGCCTGAAGCGCGTCGATCTCCGCCTGCGCGCCTTCATGACCCAATTCAAGCGCAAGCTCGAACCACGCAAGGGCGCGTTCTCGGTTAAAGGCGACCCGGTTGCCTTCAGAAATCACGATGCCCATGTTAAACGCAGCGGTCGCATCGCCCGCATCTGCCGCGGCCGCCCAAAGCTCCAATGCACGCGCAACGTCGCGTTCGACGCCTTCTTCGTTGTAAAGCCCATAGGCCAAAAAGCGCTGCCCAATCCGGTCGCCTTGATCCGCCGCAAGGCGCGCCCATCGCATCGCCTCGACCCGGTCAGCCTCGACACCGTCGCCATCAAAATACATGAAAGCCAGGTTTCGCTGCGCCTGGGCATTCCCGGCCTCAGCGGGGGCGAGGAACAGCTCAGCCGCGCGTGCTGCATCCGCCTCGACCCAATTGCCTTCCAAATAAGCCACCGCAAGCTCGATCTGAGCCTCAAGATCGCCTGCCTCGGCGGCCTCTTCAAGCTCCGCAATCGGGGAGATCTCTGCCACCACGTTGCCGTCGACCGTTAAAACGACCCCGCCGCGGGCTTCTTCTAAAATAACTTCCTCGGCGGCGGCCACATCAAAGGTCTCGCCGTTGAATTCCACTTCATTGCGGCGCACGATCAACTCGTTCTCATTCAAACTGGCCAAACAGGCGCCGGTCAGCCGCTGGCTTGAGCTCATATTGCCGTTGCCGCGGATTGTTATCGTGATCCCACGGCAGGTCGATTGCTGCATGGATTGCGCAGCGACCGGCGCCGGTGCCGCGACCGAGATCACTGCCGCCATGGGCAGGGCCGCACATAAAATACGCCAATAGGTCATCGTCACCTCCACAGATTCAAGCGACCGGCTGGAATGCAGCAAGGAGGCACCCAAGGGGCGCCTCCCGCGGAATTGGGTTATTTGGATACAGCCGAGTCGCCGCCTCCGGCGCCCGCCTCGGCCTCGGCCTCAGCCGGAGCAGCATCAACAGCCACGGTCTCGTCAGTCGTTTCCGCGTCGCCGCCACCGGGCGCGGGCGCTTCGACCAGCGGCTCTTCGGCGGGCGCTTCGGCATCTGCGGCAGTTGTGGCTTCCGCTTCAACGGCTGCCTCGGCTGCCGGTGCTGGCGCCGTTTCCACCGTCGAATCCTCGGGCTTAGAGCCATCGCCCCCCGCTGGCGCTGCACCGCCGACAACTTCGAGGATCAGGTTTGTTTGGCAGAATGTCCCGTCAAAGGTACCAACCCAGACATCCAAGCGGCCTTCGGCGACATTTGGCATCTCGATGCGCGACTGAAGCTGATTGGCGTCGTCGTTGAAATACCAGTTTGTATTCGGCGTGTTTGACAGCAGGACGGTATCGCAGGACGGATTGGGCGAGTTCGTTGACACCACTACCGTCGCGCCCGGCGCCCCGGCAAGGAAGAACGAGAAGTCAGGCGGCGAGATGAAGTAGCCATAGGCAGATGGTGCATTGACCGGAAAGATCCCGCCACAGAACTCGGCCTGATTGCTGCCACCGGCCACAACCGAGAAAGTTGTCGGGCCGGTTGTGCCCGCGATATCATAGGCCTCATTGCCCACGCTGGCGAAACTGGGGCAGGCCATGGCGGCGCCCGACAGCGCCACATATCCCACTGCTGCAATGAAAAAAGACTTTCTAGACATGACCTTGCTCTCCCCCAGGTACATACTTCATTCGGCGCACGATGCGGTCCGGCAGGCAGGACACCATGCCTCCGCGCTGGTGCGAAGCGATTTTCCTTGGTTTTTTCAAATCGAAAAACTGCGTTGTATGCTATCGCATCCCTTTTCACGCCATAAGTCCTTGATCAGGGGATCAGCCAAAGTGAGTTTAATGCACGGGCCAGCCGAGTTTTTTTCCAAACGAAAAGTCTGACCGGAGGGTCAGAATTGCTGGCGGCCTTCAGGTTTGCAGATAGGACCGAATCAAACGCTCAAGCGCGGCCCGCGCCACGGTTTTTCGCTCCTCCGGAAAGCCAAGCGATGCGGCCATCTTCCAGTGACCATACATCGTCACGACAAACAGATAGGCAATCTCATTGGCATGCTCGGCACGGAGTGATGGATATTCAAGCTGCACCTCATGCGAGACGACATTGGCCAAAAGCTCGTATTGCAGGCGCAGTTTCGCTTTCACATCGGCGCTGCTGGCAGCATAGGACAAGACCGCGTCATAGGCCTGGTCATCACGAGGCTTGGGCGCGGCCTCGATCAGATCGAAGTAGAAATCCAGAAACGTGCTGAGCCGTTCCTTGCCGTCGCCTTGGCCTACAAGCCGCAAAAGCGTGTCGCGGTAGGGGACGGCCAATTGGTCGGCCAGATCAAGCACCAGGCTTTCCAAGTCTTTGTAGTAGTAGCGCAGCAATTGGCGCGACAGGTCGGCCTCCTTTGCCACGGCATCAAAGGAAAAGCCCGCCAGACCGTTTGTGTTCAGGACGCGATAGGCCGCCGCGACGATTGCGCTGCTGCGATCGTTCGTATTTGACATCGACACCCCTTTGTCCCTGGCTCGTTTCCGGCAGCGTAACGCGACGGGTTTTTGCAGACCAGCTTATGCGGAGTGATCGGGTCAAAGAAAAAGGGGGACCCTTGGGCCCCCCGTTGAGTTTCGCTGATCAGGCTCCTCTTTGTACCGCCCGGTTTCTGCCTGCGGCCTGATCCGCGTCAAGGGCGAGCGCACCCGCCCCGGAACTTTGTCTGGAATGGCGCGGACGCCTTTCCATCCTTCATTTCTTATTCGGTCGCTGCGTGAGCGCCGAGGCCGCCGCTGTCTTGGCAGCTTTGCTTGATTTTGGGTTTGCAAGAACCTTGCCAGCGGCCGATGCGGCTCGCCGACTGGTCACTTCCAAATTGCCCTTCCGTTTACTCATCGTAAACCTCCAAGCTTCCACAGGAAGAGAGCAAAGGTTTTTGACATCCCTGTGCATATCCTGTGAGTTTTGCTGCGCGCATTGAAACAGCGTGTAGAACGTGCCCTTTCCTTTCTAATTAGGCCCCTCGGGACCTTGGGTTCATCCGTCGCCCGCACAGCTCAGGCGGCGGATAAGCCGGGGATCGGTGCTGGAACACCGGTCCCCAACTCTCAATTCTTTAGCTACACCCCGACGTCGCGCCGCAGGTGTTGCACTTCATGCAGGTGCCGTTGCGCACCAACGTGTAGTTGCCACATTCGCCGCAAGCCTCCCCCTCATAGCCTTGCATTTTGGCGCGCGTGGCCGCGTCCATGGACGCAGCGCCGGTTGCGATCGCGGTTGTCCCGCTTATTGCTGCAACCGTGCCTGGGTTTGCCTGGGGAGCAACCATGGCAACCGCTTCCTCGAGGTCAGTCCCGCCCTGGAGAACGACGAGCTGTTGCGGTGCGCGCTTTCTGAGATACCCGGTGGATGCCACCTGTTTGAGAACATCGATCGGCGATGAGGCATGGCTGTCGGGAATTTCCTCGAAATTCCGCACGCCTTCTTCGGCGCCCCTGCCGATCTCATCGAAACTGGCGCCTTCCGGGGCGACATGGGCCAAATCGGTCCGATCAAGATAGCTGACCGCCAGTTCGCGGAAGATGTAGTCGAGGATCGACGTGGCGTTCTTGATCGAGTCGTTGTTTTGCACCATGCCCGAGGGTTCGAACTTGGTGAAGGTGAAGGCGTCGACGAACTCCTCCAGCGGCACGCCGTATTGCAGACCAACCGACACGGCGATGGCGAAATTGTTCATCATCGCCCGGAAACCGGCGCCTTCTTTGTGCATATCGATGAAGATCTCACCCAAAGAGCCGTCTTGGAACTCACCCGTGCGCAAGTAGACCTTATGCCCGCCGACAATCGCCTTTTGGGTATAACCCTTGCGCCGATGCGGCAGCTTTTCGCGATGCGCGCGGATGACTTCTTTGACAACAACCTTCTCGATGATCTTTTCCGCGATCACCTGGGCCTTTTCCATCACCGTTCCGCTTTCCAGCACCTCGGCGGTCTCGTCGTCATCCTCAATCAGCGCCGATGCAAGGGGTTGCGACAGTTTGGAGCCATCGCGGTAGAGCGCATTGGCCTTCACGCCGAGGCTCCAGGACAGCTCATAAGCTTCCTGGCAATCCTCGATCGTAGCCGAATTCGGCATGTTGATCGTCTTTGAGATCGCGCCAGAGATGAAGCTTTGCGCGGCGGCCATCATATGGATGTGACTATTGACCGACAGATACCGCTTGCCCTTTTTGCCGCAGGGATTGGCGCAGTCGAAAACGGCCAGGTGCTCGTCTTTCAAGAACGGCGCGCCCTCCAGCGTCATCGTCCCACACACATGATCATTGGCAGCGTCGATCTCGGCCTTTGAGAATCCAAGATGGCGCAGCATGTCAAATGTCGGATCGTTCAGTTTTTCGGCCGGGATGCCAAGTGTTTCGGTGCAGAACTCCGCCCCAAGCGTCCATTGGTTGAACACAAACCGGATGTCAAAAGCAGTCGGCAGGGCGTCTTGGACCTTTTGCAGCTCTTCCGTGCCAAACCCATGACCAATCAGCGCGGTAGTGTTGATCCCCGGCGCATTGCCAAGGGTTGGCTGGCCAACCGCATAGGCGATGATCTCTTCGATCTGCGACGATGAGTAACCCAAGGTTTCCAACGCGCCCGGAACCGATCGGTTGATGATCTTGAAGTAGCCGCCGCCGGCAAGTTTCTTGAACTTTACGAGGGCGAAATCGGGCTCGATTCCGGTTGTGTCGCAATCCATCACCAGCCCGATTGTGCCGGTCGGCGCGATAACGGTTGCTTGTGCGTTGCGGTAGCCGTTTTTCTCGCCTAGCTCCAACGCCTCATCCCAGGCGCCCCGGGCCAGATCAACAAGCCGCTTATCCGGACAATTGGCCTGATCAAGGGCAACGGGCGCCACATTCACCGCCTCATAGCCATCCGTGCGGCCATAGGCGGCCGTGCGGTGGTTGCGCATCACGCGCAGCATATGTTCGCGATTTCTGGAGAAACCTGCGAACGGCCCCAGCTCACCGGCGATCTCAGCCGAGGTCGCATAAGCCACGCCGGTCATGATCGCGGTCAGCGCGCCGCATAACGCGCGACCCTCCGGGCTGTCATAGCTCCAACCCATATTCATCAAAAGCCCGCCAATATTGGCGTAGCCCAGCCCAAGCGTGCGGAAATCGTAGCTTAGCTGGGCGATTTCCTTCGACGGAAACTGCGCCATCGTCACCGACACTTCCAGCGTAAGTGTCCAAAGGCGTGTGGCGTGGATGTAGCCTTCGGCATCAAACTGGCCGTCATGCAGGAAGGTCAGCAGGTTCAACGAGGCCAGGTTGCAGGCGGTATCGTCGAGGAACATGTATTCCGAGCATGGGTTGGACCCGCGGATCGCGCCGTCTTCGGGGCACGTGTGCCAAGCATTTACGGTATCGTGGAACTGGATGCCGGGATCGGCGCAGGCCCAGGCCGCATGGCCGACCTTTTCCCACAGATCGCGCGCCTTGATCGTGTTTGTGACCTTGCCATCAACCCGGCTAAGAAGCTGCCAATCGGCGTCTTTCTCAACCGCGTAGAGGAACGCGTCGGTGACCCGGATGGAATTGTTGGAGTTTTGACCCGAGACGCTCGAATAGGCCTCGGAATCCCAGTCGGTATTGTAGGTCGGGAATTCGATGTGATCGTGACCTTGGCGCGCATAATCAAGCACGCGCTTGATGTAAGTCTCTGGGATCAGCGAAGTTTTCGCTTCCCGGATCGCGGTTTTCAAGCCGGTATTCTTGCTTGGGTCAACCGCATCGTCCAGGCTGCCATCCCAGGCGCTGATGGCTGCGAAGATGCCATTGAGCATCTTCTCATGCATCTTCGAGCCGGCAACGATCGAGGCGACCTTCTGCTCTTCAATGACCTTCCAGTTGATGAAGTCTTCGATATCGGGGTGATCGGCATCGACGATAACCATTTTGGCCGCGCGTCGGGTTGTGCCACCCGATTTAATGGCACCGGCGGCCCGGTCACCGATTTTCAGAAAGCCCATCAATCCAGATGATTTGCCCCCGCCGGACAAGCGTTCACCCTCACCTCTGAGCCGGCTGAAATTGGTGCCTGTGCCTGAGCCGTACTTAAAGAGCCGCGCTTCGCGAACCCAGAGGTCCATGATGCCGCCGTCATTAACCAGATCGTCGGCGACCGATTGGATGAAGCAGGCATGGGGTTGTGGGTGTTCGTAGGCGGAGCTCGATTTGGTCAGTTTGCCGGTCTTGTAGTCGACGTAATGGTGACCCTGGCTCGGCCCATCGATGCCATAGGCCCAATGCAGGCCTGTGTTGAACCATTGCGGGCTGTTAGGTGCGGCCATCTGGCGGGCCAGCATCAACTGCATCTCATCGAAATAGGCGCGCGCATCGTCTTCGGTGGAAAAATAGCCGCCCTTCCAACCCCAGTACGCCCAGGCACCGGCAAGCCTGCGAAAGACCTGCTTGGCAGAGCGCTCACCGCAAAAGCGTGTCTCTTCCGGCATCGTCTCAAGCGCGTCATGGTCGGGCACGTGGCGCCATAGAAACGACGGCACGCCGCGTTCTTTGACAGGCTTTAATGCTGCTGGCACGCCGGCCTTGCGGAAATATTTCTGCGCGATCACGTCAGAGGCGACCTGGCTCCAGCCGGTCGGGATCTCCACGTCATCAAGCTTAAAGACAATCGTTCCATCCGGGTTGCGGATCTCGGATGTGGTGGTCGTGAAATCCACCCCGACATAAGCGTCGGCGCCTGCGGTTGTGAATCTGCGTTCGATTTTCATTAGCCCTGGTCCCAAGTTCTTTGGCCTGCCAGCGTCGTTGCGCTCGGACCTGTTTTGTTCGTGTGTGAGAAACGCCTTGCCAGCCCGCTTCGGTGAAGCGGCGCCCCCCATTCGGGGTGAACTGGGTGAAAAGTCGTCTCCCGCACTGGTTGCCACTACATCTAGTGTGATGGCCGCCAGCCAACACAACCTGCAGCGGGAGACGCATTTTCGTCAACATCTTTTTGACACAATTTGACCTTGCAAATTCGCGTCGGGCTTTTCCGACACAGGTGCGGGTGATTCACGAAAAACCAGGCGCCGAAAAATTCGTTGAACGCGAAGCGCTTAGCCTGTCGCGCCCACCTTCAGCGCGGCGAAAGCCTTCCTTCCCGCAAACAAGCAATATGTTGTGGTTGAGACACCAGGGACACCATCATCTAAGCTGAATCGGGGGGATTTCACTGTGATCGGGTCGTGCGGTGGCCTGAAATTTGGCGCAGGCGGCGCGCTGGATATGGTCGGGGCGGCGAGATTCGAACTCACGACCTTCTGTACCCAAAACAGACGCGCTACCAGGCTGCGCTACGCCCCGACGGTCCTGCCCAATACAATCAGTCGACGACCGAAGAAAGGGTTTAGTTTTCGCATGGCCACACAGCGAGATCTTGGGCCACAGCGGGGTGGCGCAACTCGGCGCCAGCGGTGATGCCAATTTGCTCAGCCAGCCCGCCATTGATCTCCAAAACATATTGTGTCGGGAAATCGCTGCGGATGACCGTCCGGTCGAGCGGCACGGCGTTTTCGTGCACTTTCACAACCGTGCCGGACGCGTCAAAGAAAACCATGTCGAGCGGGATGAGTGTGTTTTCCATCCAAAAGCCAACTTCTTCTTCGACAGGATATACAAAAAGCATACCTGCCCCTGCGGCAAGACTCTCACGATGCATAAGGCCTTGGCTGCGTTCCTCGCGCGTAACGGCAACTTCAACGGAAAATCGCGCGGAGCCGAACTCACCACGCAACTCGACCCTGCTGTCGCTGCAGGCAAATGCAAGTTGTGGCGCCGCGATCACAGCTACCGCCAGCGTCAGGCGGGCAAATCCAAAGGCGCTCATTCGTCGTCCCGGACGTAGTCCCAGGGGCGCACCTCTCCGGCCATTTTGCCCCTTGGGCCATCAACGACCCGCATCGTGATCGCCTCCCCCGGCATCAGATCAGCAAGGCCAAAGCGGCGCAGGACTTCGATATGGACAAATACATCGGCCGGTTTGCCAAATTCATTTGCAAAACCAAAGCCCTTTGCCTTGTCGAACCATTTCACCCGAGCGGCCACAAAGGGGACGTCATCGGTCAGGTTTTCGACACCTTCAAACCCGGTCGGGTCGATTCCGTTGGCCTCAGGCGGCGCAAGATCGAGTATTTCCTGGGCCTGCACACCGCGGGGCGTGCGATGCACAATTACCGTGATACGGGAATTGTCGGCCACCGAACCCTGACCGAAGTTTCGCAGCACATTGGCGTGAAGCAATATGTCCGGGCCACCGGTATCAGCCACGATGAAGCCAAAGCCTTTAGCGGCATCAAACCACTTTACCCGTCCTTGCACGCCGCCAGCGGAGCCTAAACTTTCCTCCGTCATCCTCATTTCCTTACCGCACTGCCCCACTGTACCACAGCCCCACGGGTCGTTTCACAATGTTACACATTAGCACGTCTACAACCGGGTGCCACTTTTCCTTTTGCGAACAATTATATGGTATTTCACGAATTGCAAAATACAAAAATTGTAACGGCCAATTCTTTCCAGCATTTCTCATTACGGGTTTAGTCTCTGAATTGTCCATGGCGCATCCGAGGTGACGCGACGCCATCTAAATCGGTCATGCAGTCGGAATGCACCGTCAGCCCAAAACTCGATCTCCGACGGGGTTATGCGGAAGCCCCCCCAAAAGGGCGGTCGCGGCGGATTGGGCCCTTGTTCTGCGGTC
This sequence comes from Pseudomonadota bacterium, assembly GCA_039191215.1. Classification (GTDB taxonomy): domain Bacteria; phylum Pseudomonadota; class Alphaproteobacteria; order Rhodobacterales; family Rhodobacteraceae; genus HKCCE3408. The sequence goes on along the minus strand of JBCCXT010000002.1, from coordinate 86,225 downwards.
ACGCGCGCAACCTCTGCCATCAGGCTCGCCCTGCTGCTGAGGGGCTGCGATTGGTCAGACGCCCAGGCGCCAAGTCGGCTTTTTAGCGAGCGCGAGGCGTAGTAATCATCAGCCTGCGCACCCTCTTCACGGCTAACCGTTCCGCGCACGCGAATTTGGCGCCGCAAGCTCTTCCAGTGGATCACAAAAGCTGCCTTGCCGGCGCTTTCGGCTTCAACCGATTTGGCCGATCCGTAATTGGTGTAAAAGACAAAGCCCGCGTCTTCGATATCTTTCAAAAGGACCATGCGCACATTCGGCAAACCGGTGTCGTCGACCGTGGCGAGCGCCATCGCATTGGGGTCGTTAACCTCTTTCGCCTCGGCCTCTGCCAGCCACGCCTGCGCGATCACAAATGGATCATCACCGTCAAAGATACCATCGCGGTCGACCATTACCGCCCTTGTCCCATCATTTGTCCCTCGGACGATCTTGTACTGACCCGTTTAGCAGCCTGCAAGCGGTCTCAGCCGCGCTTGATGCGCCCGGGTTCATACAATAAACGAAAGCGATAGAATAATCGGCGGAGATGTGGGGCAAATGGGGATCATGACGGGCAAACGCGGGCTGATCATGGGCCTTGCGAACGACAAATCCATTGCCTGGGGGATTGCAAAAGCGGCAGCGGCGGAAGGTGCGGAACTTGCCTTCTCTTACCAAGGTGAGGCCCTTCTGAAACGCGTTGCCCCCTTGGCCCAAAGTGTCGGCTCATCCATTGTATACCCTTGTGACGTTGGCGATGCGGACAGTCTTGACGGGTTATTTGCAAATTTGGAGAAGACCTGGGGTCAGCTCGATTTTGTTGTCCATGCAATCGGCTTTTCCGATAAATCCGAATTGCGCGGCCGTTATGTCGATACAAGCGCGGCAAATTTTTCGATGACGATGGATATTTCGGTCTATTCATTCACGGCTGTGTGCCAACGCGCCGAAAAACTGATGCCGATGGGCGGATCCTTGCTTACGCTGACCTATTACGGCGCCGAGAAGGTCATGCCTCACTATAACGTGATGGGAGTGGCCAAGGCCGCGCTGGAGGCCAGCGTGATGTATCTGGCCGAGGATCTGGGGCGCCAGGGCATCCGGGTTAACGCAATCTCGGCCGGCACAATCAAAACGCTTGCCGCATCCGGCATCGGCGACTTCCGCTACATCCTGAAATGGAACGAACATAATTCCCCTTTGCGGCGCACGGTGACGCAAGATGAGGTCGGGCAATCGGCGCTATATTTTCTATCGGATATGTCGTCGTCGGTGACAGGTGAGGTGCATCATGTCGATGCAGGCTACCATGTGGTTGGCATGAAGAACCCTGAAGCGCCCGACATGACGCTAGAAAAGAAAGACGGCTAGGCCCGCGCGTCGACAGAAGCCGTGGCGTTTCAGGCGTCGATTGAGTGACCGGCGCCCGGTCCCACTGGCCAATCCTGCGACGCTTCGCTACATCGCAAGCACAGCGATGTCCGAGGGGCCTGCCATGATCAATCCACTGCCGCATGAAAAAGGCTTCCACGTTTCCTGGGATCAAATCCACCGCGATGCCCGCGCGCTCGCCTGGCGTCTCGATAAACGCGGCCCCGGTGCCAACGGTTCCTGGACGGCCGTTGTTGCGATCACCCGGGGGGGCATGGCCCCGGCCATGATCATCTCGCGAGAGCTCGATATCCGTCTGGTCGATACGATCTCCGTGAAGTCCTACGATCACACGACTCAAGCCGAGCCTGTTGTTCTGTCGCGGCCCGACCCGGAAATGGTCGGCGACGGGACGGGCGTTTTGGTGATCGACGACCTGGTTGATACCGGAAGAACGCTAGAGGTCGTGCGCGCGCTGCTGCCAAACGCGCATTTTGCGACCGTCTATGCAAAACCGAAGGGAGAGCCGTTGGTTGACACGTTCATCCCCGGCGTCAGCCAGGATACCTGGATATTCTTTCCTTGGGATATGGCGCTGCAATATGTTGAGCCGTATCGCGGCACTTCGGGATAGAAGTCGCACTGACGGACCGCCAACATTCAGCCGCGCCCGGCAAGCGCTTGGGTCAAAACCCTATGCACGGCATCGGGCGCCACATCCGCCGTGACAAATGCCTGTCCGATCGCATGGGCCAGAACAAACCGCATCTGACCGGCAACCACTTTTTTGTCCTGTGCCATCAAATCCATGAGCCCATCCGCATCGGGTAATTCCCCATGAATATCAGATAATTCCCGCGCCATGTTCATCTTTGCCAGATGAGCGGAAACCCGGCTTGGCTCCTCTTGTGCACAAAGGCCCAGCTGCGCCGACAGCTGAAACGCCAAGCCGCAGCCGATCGCCACGGCTTCGCCATGCAACAGCCGGTCCGAATAGCCCGTCGCGGCTTCCAGCGCGTGGCCGAACGTATGGCCCAAGTTTAGCAAAGCTCTATCGCCCTGCTCTGTCTCGTCGCGCACGACGATTTCAGCTTTCATCTCGACCGCGCGGCGCACCGCATACGCGCGCGCTGCGGCATCACCCGCCGCCAGCGCCGGACCATTGACTTCAAGCCAGGCAAAAAACGCCGCGTCGCCCAAAAGCCCGTATTTCACCACCTCGCCGTAGCCGGACAGGAAATCGCGCGGCGACAGCGTGTCCAAGACGTCAATATCGGCCAAAACGCGGCTGGGTTGATGGAACGCACCGATCAGGTTCTTACCATGCGGGCTGTTGATCCCGGTTTTGCCACCGACGGAGCTGTCGACCTGCGCCAGTAAGGTCGTGGGGATTTGCACGAACCGCACACCGCGACGCAGGATTGCGGCGGCAAAGCCGACCAGATCGCCGATGACACCGCCGCCAAAAGCAATGATAACGTCGCGCCGCTCAACCCGTTCGGACAACAGCCATTCAACGGTCTGACCCAAATCCGTCCAGTTTTTCGTGGCCTCACCCGGCGGCAAGACCAACTCAGCCATGGCAATCCCCTGGCTATCCAACCCTGCCCGCAATGCCCCCAAATGCGCCCGTGCGACACGGGTTTCCGTGACAACCCAGACCCTTGGCCGCGGTAACAGATCGGCAATCTCGGCACCGGCGCGCGCCAGAAGGCCCGGCCCGATCCGCACGTCATAGGCCCGGCCATCCAGCGGAACATGTACCGTTTCGCTCATCGGTCTTGCCTTTGCGGCACGACGACACCGGCATCGGTCAATAGCGCCTCGAGCGCATCGGTTGTGGCCAGAATTGACCATTCCGGCCGCACCTGCAGCGTAAACTCGGCCTTGGCATAGACGGGCTCGCGCTCGGCTTGCAGCGCAGCAAGCGTTGCTTTGGGATCGTCGGTCATCAAAAGCGGGCGCGTGGTGCGATGCCGGACGCGGGACCAAAGCAACTCGTGATCGGCCTGCAGCCAAACGACGGCGGCCTGAGCGGCAATCCGGGCGCGGTTAGCCGCTGAAAGCCAGGCCCCGCCGCCGGTCGACAAGACCGTTGGCGGACCCCCGAGCAGGGATGCAATGACCTGGCCTTCGCGCTCGCGAAAAAACGCCTCGCCGTAGCGCTCGAAAATCTCCGCGATGCTCAGCCTTGCGCGCTCCACAATCGCTGCATCGGAATCGCGCATCGCCACGCCCAGCCGGGCCGACAAGGCGCGCCCAATCGCCGTTTTTCCTGACCCAGGCATGCCAACCAGCACAAGCGTCCGCTGCAGCCGAGACACATCCGGCCCCTGCGTTTCTGGCATGCTTTCGCCCATTTCAGAAAAATGCCCTTCGCCCTGGCCAATCCCGACCTCGCATGGCTTATATGGAAAGCAAGCGGCGGGCAAACGCAGCTTCGTCCGAGCAGGGACTTCAAAAATGGTACGGCGTCTGTTTTGGCTGATTGTATTTTTGGTCGTGCTGGCAGTCGTCGGCCTGATCGGCTATTCCTATTCTGGGTTCATGACGCCGGAGACCCGAGATATCTCAGCACCTGTCACCTTGGATGGTCAGTAAGACGCGCGATCAGCCCGATTTTTCGTCAAACAACGCGGCGCGACTTGCGTGTCGCCGGGTCCTTCAAACGGGCGCGGCCCTGGCGATGTTTGTGCTGTCGGGTACGGCGTCGGCGCAGGAATTTACCGCGCCGTCCTGGCTTTCAGACGTGATCATTGCGCCGCATGGCAATATCGCGACCTCAGCCATCCCGGCGCCGATCTCCGCGATGCCCTTGGGCGCGTCACGGCTTGATGCGGTGGGCCTTTTATCGCCGGCCGTCACCGGCCTGCCGGCCAATCTCTGGGGGCCGTCTGAAACGCGCGAACTGGCGCGGCTCTTTCGCGCTTTGCCGCCCGACGGGCTGCCGGCAATGCTGAGTTTCACTCAAAGCCTTGCCCTGGCCGAACTGGATGCGCCCGTTGATGCCGGGCCTGATCCAGTGCTGCTTTTGGCGCGGATCGACATGCTGCTGGCGCGCGGCGCGCTGCAGCCTGCGCGCGCCTTGACCGAACGCGCGGGCCCGACGGAGCCGCAGCTTTTCCGCCGTTTTTTCGATATCAGCCTTTTGACCGGCCAAGCCGACCGCGCTTGTGCTGCGATGCGGGCCAATCCCGATATCGCCCCTGCCTTCCCGGCCCGCATCTTCTGCCTGGCACGCACCGGTGATTGGTCGGCCGCGGCGCTGTCGCTTGGCACGGGCGCCGCATTAGGCCACATCCCGGACGCTGAGGCCGATCTGATCGCGCGGTTCCTCGACCCGGAGCTTTTTGAGGGCGAGCCGCCGTTGCCACCGGACCCAGCCATCACGCCGCTATTTTACACAATGCGCGCGGCCGTCGGAGAGCGACCGGCTGCGACCGGTCTGCCACCCGCCTTCAGCTATGCCGACCTGGCCGATGTCGCAGGCTGGCGCGCACAACTGGCCGCCGCGGAGCGCCTGATCCGGCACAATGCAATCGCGCCGCAAGAATGGCTGGCCATCGCGACGACCCATAGTTCCTCGATCTCGGGCGACATCTGGGAACGCGCGCGACTTTTAGCGGCCGTTGATGCCGCGATCTTGGCCGGCGATGTCGGCGCAGTTGCTGATCTTTTGCCAAATGCGGTGGCGGCGATGGATGAGGCTGGTCTGACGGTCGCCTTTGCCACCATCTACGGCGAGGCATTGATGCGACTGCCTCTGACGGGCGACAGCGTCGAAGTGGCCCATCGCATCGGTCTTTTGTCGCCCGCATATGAGCGTCTGGCCACACGCGCCACACCGCAAACTCGGCAAGAGGCGTGTTTGTTTGCCCTTGCCCGCGGCGAGGCAACTGCGGCCCCCAGCCGCGATCCGTTAAGCCTGGCGGTTGCCGAAGCCTTCCGCGCCTCAGACCGGCCGCAGCGCTATGCACGCACGATCATCGATGGCCGATTGGGTGAGGCACTTTTGAGCGCGGTGATGGTGTTGATGTCGGACGGGGCTGATGGCGATGATGTTGCCGATGCGCTGCGCTTGTTCCGGACCTTCGGGCTTGAAGATACGGCACGGCGCGCCGCCCTTCAGATCCTGCTGTTGGATACCTTTGCCGCATGAGCACCGCGCCGACGCACATCTTGCAGGCTTTTTTGGAGGCACAAGCCGCCGAAGCCAATGCCGCCCGCAACACGCTGCTGGCCTATGGCCGTGACTTGAAGGACTATTTGGGTTGGGCTGCCCGGCGCGACCTCGATCCGATCCAGGCTACGCGCACCGATATAGAGGCCTATGCCATTGATCTTGAGGCACAAGGTCTGGCGCAGGCAACGCGTGCGCGCAGGCTGTCAGCGCTGCGGCAATTCTTTCGCTTTCTGCATGAAGACGGATTGCGGCAGGACAATCCCGCCTTGCGGCTCAAAGGCCCGGGCAAAGCCCGCAGATTGCCCAAAACGCTGGACCATGATGAGGTTGACCGGCTGCTTGGTGCGGCCGCGCATCACGGCCGGACCGATCCGGATCGATTGCGCAACGCCTGCTTGGTGCAGCTGCTTTATGCCACCGGTTTGCGGGTAACCGAATTGGTTTCCCTGCCAACAGCAAGCCTGCGCGGCGATCCGGCGATGATCCTCATTCGCGGCAAGGGCAACAAGGAGCGGATGGTGCCTTTATCCGCGCCTGCCCGCGCGGCTTCTGCCGCTTGGCTGGAACATCTCGATGCGGCGTCGCAGGACGGCAATGTGCCAAGGTTTTTGTTTCCCTCCGGCGGCAAATCCGGCCATCTGACCCGCGTGCGCTTTTATACTTTGATCAAAGAGATCGCCGTGGTGGCGGGGATCGCCCCCAACAAGGTGACCCCGCACACGCTGCGCCACGCCTTTGCCACGCATCTTTTGGCCGGTGGCGCGGATTTGCGCGCCATCCAAGCGCTGCTCGGCCATGCCGATATCGCCACAACCGAGATCTACACCCATGTCCTGGATGAGCGGCTCAAATCGCTGGTCCTCGACCATCATCCGCTGGCTGACGAAAGCTAAAGGCACCAAAAGATGGCCGATCCCATACTTGCCGAATTTAACCCGACCTATGCCTGGATCAGCGCTGCAGCGATCCTTTTTCTACTGGTCTGTTCAGGGCTCTTCTCCGGGTCAGAGACGGCGCTCACGGCCGCCTCACGCGGAAAATTGCGCAACGCGGCTGATCGTGGCGATCGCGGCGCGGCCCGAGCGTTGGAGCTGAAAGAAGACAATGAGCGTCTGATCGGCGGCATCCTTCTGGGCAACAACCTGGCCAATATCCTGGCAACCTCGCTGGCCACAGCACTTTTCACCCGGCTAATGGGGGAAAGCGGCGTCGCGGCGGCGACCCTAGTGATGACGGCCCTGGTGCTGATCTTTGCCGAAGTCCTGCCCAAGACCTATGCCATCAATGACCCCGAACGGGCAGCTGCACGCGCGGCCACCCCCATCGGCATCATCATCTCGGTCCTGGCGCCTGTTGTGGCCGTCGTCCGCATCATCGTGCGCGGGGTTTTGCGCCCGTTTGGCGTGGTGATCGACAGCGACCAGCAGATGCTGTCTGTGCAGGAAGAGATCGTCGGCGCGCTTTCGATCGGACATTCAGAGGGCGTGGTTGAGAAAGAGCAGCGCGACCGGCTGCTCGGCGCGCTCGACCTGCATGAACGCAATGTCGATGAAATCATGCTGCACCGTTCCGACATCGAAATGATCGATGCCTCCGACCCGCCTGAGGCGATCCTGAGCCAGGCGCTCGCCTCCAGCCATACGCGCCTGCCGGTGTTCCGCGGTGAAAAGGAAGACATCATCGGCGTTGTGCATGCCAAAGACTTGTTGCGCGCGATGGACAGCCTGTTGCGCGGCGGTGATGCGACGGGGCTAGAGGGCTTTGACATCGGTCAGGTTGCCAACCCGCCTTATTTTGTGCCCGACACGACCACGCTCGACGATCAAATGCGCGAGTTTCTGCGCCGTCACACGCATTTTGCCCTGGTTGTCGATGAATACGGCGCGCTCCAGGGCCTGATCACGCTGGAGGATATTCTAGAAGAGATCGTCGGCGAGATCGCCGATGAGTTTGATGTCGAAGAGCCGCATGCGCTGACACCGGGGCCCGACGGCCAATACGTTATCGATGGCGCGATGACGATCCGTGACCTCAACCGCGCCGCCGATTGGGCGCTGCCGGATGAGGAGGCGAACACCGTCGCCGGGCTTGTGATCCACGAAGCGCAGATGATCCCGAATGTCGGGCAACGGTTCTCGTTTCACGGGTTTCAATTCGAAGTCGCCGCGCGGGAGAAAAACCGCCTGACCCAGCTCAAGATCCGCAAACTTGGTTGATCTAACAATTGTCATCCCGGCGGCCGGTCGGTCGCAACGCATGCGCGGGGCGGACAAGCTGCTGCAAGATGTTGACGGCACACCAATCCTGCGGGTTGTGGCCGCCCGGGCGCTGAAAGTCGCACCCACACGGGTTGTCACGGCAACCGATCAGCACAGCCGCCGGGATGCGGTAGAGGGGTTGGCGGTTGATCATGTCACCGTTGCCCCGGGCCAACGTATGGCCGCATCGCTTGTCGCGGGCTTGGCCGGCTTGACCGGTGCGGCGATGATCCTGCCAGCAGACATGCCCGATATCAGCGCCCATGACATGGCAACGTTGCAGGCCTTGTGGCAGGCCGGTGCGGGGCCGATCCTGCGCGGCGCCGACCATGACGGCACCCCCGGACATCCGGTAATCTTGCCACCCGAAATGCTAGCCGAGATGGCCAAACTGACTGGCGATCATGGCGCCGGCCGCCTGCTATCGGGCCAACCGGACCGCGTCGCATTGCACCCAATAGGTCCACAGGCTGTGTTGGATCTCGACACGCCGGAGGCATGGGCGGAATGGCGCAACGCTCAGCAAAATAAAGGGCCGCGCCGCGTATGACATCGCGGCGCGGCCTCAAATCGGCCCCCTCAAGGCCGCGTGCGTGGTGACCCTTCCCAGAATGGTCGCTCCCCGCCCGCAGCCCGGCCAAACAGCGCCTGCCCCAGACAAGCGCGTTAACTATAAATTATCGGACTTATGTTTCGCAGCAAAACTACGTGACACTACGTCAATCTTGGCAATCCTGTGGCCTAGCGGCCATGTAAACCGCACCCAAACGGCGACGGAAAACCACTAGCTTTTCGAAACTCAGCGCCTGCCCTGACGCGGCTTTCACAGAGATTTCGCCCATTTTGTCGGTCCTTGAGCAAAAATGCTCCACATGACCGATCATTGTTTCTAATATTGCAACAACAGGAGCGTCCGCCCCCTTTCGCGGCATTTGCCGCAAATCAAGGCAAAAATGCGGCGGAGCATCAAACTGTATTTGACTTTGACAAATTTTGCCCACGCGCACCGGCGACTCAGGAACACTTCCAACGCCCTGGAATTGTTTGTTTCCGTTCATTCACGGAATTCACTTGCCCGGATGCGCGGCCTCGTGGCACGTCATAAGCCCTTGTTTAGTTAACAATCCATTAACGTCATGGCATGTGGGCAGATGGGACCAGCCTGTTGACCAATGGGTCGTTTGGAACGGTTTTGGTCAACGCGGGCGCGTGGACACCTTTTGCGACCATTGATGAGTGGCAATCCCTGAACGGAGAACGCCTTGAGTTTTGGGGCATTGGCCATAGCGGCTGCCAGGCTTCCAATGGCGATGCTCTCCCGGAGATCGACCATAACGGCGGCGCGTCGCTTGATGGCCTCTACCAGGACATCCGAGCCGCAATTGGGCAGACCTAGACGATCGTGTTCGATATGCAATCGCGGTGCGGCAATACCACGAGCGAGTCGGAGAAGGTTCATGTCGACGGCAATGGCGCCAGCCTGGCGATTGATGGTTTCACAGCGCAATCGCCGCATTAGACCACCCATACGATCACGGTCACAGGCACAGGCGGCCTGGACGGGCCGACCTTGCAGGAATGCACGCAACCGGCGCGTCCGACGATCGTGGCACGCTCATTGACAACGTGTTTTGGTCTAGGGCGACTATACGCCACCGCCGCCGCCCACTGGCGGTTTTGTATCGGAAACCATCGCAGAAAGCCTTGACCAACCGATCGCCTTCGACATCGCGACCGATAGCCGGATTTTCGTGACCGAAAAAGCGGGCCGGGAAAAATCGTTGAGAACGGCGTCATCGTCAGTGCGTTCATCGATCTGAACGAAGAGATCACCTCTAACCACACCCGTGGCTTGATGGGCATCGCGGTGGACCCAGATTTTGCCGAAAATGGCTGCGTCTATCTGCACCACGTGGTCGAGATTAACCTCGAAAATCCCGATGAGCCGACCTTCAACTCCGCCGCCGGCAGGCGGCTGCTCCGCATCGCCGCCGACGCCGCCAATCCAAATGTCGCCAATCTGTCGACCTAGCTGGTCATCGACGACCTGCATGAGCACTATCAGCCGTGTCTGGGCCACAGGCGTGCGGAACTCTTGAAAGCTGACGGTCGATGAACCTACCGGCGATATCTATATGGGCGAGGTCACCGACGGCGGCCCGGAAGAGATCGATGCCATGCGGGCCGATGGCCCGACTTTCCTGAACCATGGCTGGCCCCATTCCCAAACGATTACGCCACGGGCCACACACCCACCCCGCCTGCGAATTTCGAATATGGGCCTGCCTTTATGAAACTGCCCCACACCAAAGCGGGCGGCGATACGCTGAGTTTTTCGTAGGATTTCGGTGGTGACGCGGCAGCAGAAACAACCGGCACCATTATCAGCCACACATTCATAACCGCCGGCCGGTCGCTGCCAACTGTCACCGTGAACGACGGCAATGCTGGCGCGGCGCGGACACGCGGACCTTCCGCGAATGCGACGCGACGGGTGCCTCCGACAGCCTTGGCCCGCTTCTCGATATCATCTCACTTTATGCCGATGAGAAATCACCCTGTAGCGACCAGCGCGCCGCGGCATAGCCTTTCCAACCCGGCGTGCTTACCCGCCCGGGCGACACCACGTTTTCCGGCCTGGTCACGCCTGGCTGACGCGCGGGCTGCGTGATCTTTGATCGGCGATAAAGACGTCTGTCCCCCAATTCGCGCAGGCCTGATTAAGCCTCTTTGTCAATCGCTTATCCGAGAACACCGCATCGATCTGTGCCAGCGAACAAATGCGTGCCGGGGCGGAGCGGTGCAGCTTTGAGTGGTCGGCCACAAGCAGCGGCGCGCGGGCCTGAGCGATAATAGCCTGGCTGACGCCAACCTCTTGGATGTCGTAATCCAACACGTCGCCATCCTCATCCAAGGCCGAACAGCCGATCACGGCATAATCGAACTTGAAACTTCGGATCGCTTTGACCGTCATCGTCCCGATTAGGCCGCCATCCCCGCGCCGCACCGTGCCACCGGTGACCACAACCTCACAATCGGAATTGCTGGCCAGCGTGTTGGCGATATTCATATTATTGGTGATCACCAACAGGTTCTTGTGGTGGCGCAACTCTGCCGCGACCGCTTCGGTGCTGGTGCCGATATTAAGAAAGACCGAGCAATCATTCGGGATCTTGGAGGCGCAAAGCCGCGCGATGGCAGCCTTTTCATCGGCCAGATGGCTTTGACGCTCATCATAGGCATAGTTTGACGTGCTCGACGAAATGACCGCCCCGCCATGCACGCGGTCAAGTTGTCCGGCTGTGTCAAGATCAGTCAGATCGCGGCGGATCGTCTGCACACTGACATCAAAACGCTGCGCCAGATCATCCACGCTGACCATCCCCTCACGGCGTGCAATGTCCAGGATCTCAACTTGGCGGAAGCTGATTTTCATGCGCTCGACCCGTCTCCAAATACACTGAAGGCTATCATTGAATCACAAAATGCGCTGGTCAATCGCTTTCGTTTTTGTGGATCAATGTTCGTTTTCATCCAGCTTGTTCCACATAGTGGATTTTCTTTTTGTTTATTTTCATAAACTTATTCAGATCAATCGACCCAATCGTTGCCAAGGCGCAAAAAAGTGATTTCCTTTTTGCTCGCTTCGTAGCAGCCTTTTGGTGTCGGCAGAAAGCACCGACGAGGGAGGATTAGTTTGCAGCTCGGCCACTCCGAAGTGGATCCAGTCGATCTTTACGTGATCGGCGGCGGGATCAACGGTTGCGGGATTGCGCGGGACGCGGTCGGGCGCGGCTATTCGGTCGTTTTGGCTGAGATGGGCGATCTCGCATCGGCCACATCAAGCGGGTCGACAAAGCTCTTCCATGGCGGGCTGCGGTATCTGGAGTTCTTCGAGTTCCGCCTTGTGCGAGAGGCGCTGATCGAGCGCGAAGTGCTGCTGCGTGCCATGCCGCATATCGCTTGGCCGATGCGTTTTGTGCTGCCCTACCACCGCGACATGCGGTTTGAGAGCGACACGCCGACATCGCGCCTTTTGAGCTGGCTTATGCCGTGGATGAGAGGGCGCCGGCCAGCTTGGTTGATCCGCTTAGGCCTGTTTCTTTACGATCATATGGGTGGGCACAAAACGCTCCCTGCAACAACGTCGCTTGATCTGGGGAACGCGCCGGAAGGGCGTAGATTGAAGGACAAATTTCAACGCGCTTTCGAGTATTCAGATTGCTGGGTCGAGGATGCGCGCCTTGTTGTTCTCAATGCGCGCGACGCCAAAAGCCGGGGCGCGGAGATCAGTCCCCGCACAAAGGTCACCCGGGCGGAACGCTCAAACGGTCTGTGGGAGGTTGAGACGCACTGCAGCCAGACGGGGCGCGTCTCGATCAGCTATGCCCGCGCGCTGGTTAATGCCGCCGGTCCTTGGGTCAGCGATGTTGTCAACAACGTCACCGGCTCAAACGCGCCGAGCCAAACGCGGCTGGTGCGCGGATCCCATATCGTGACGCGACGGCTTTTTGAGCACGACAAATGTTACTTCTTCCAAGGCACGGACGGGCGGATCATCTTTGCCATTCCCTATGAGACGGATTTCACGCTGATCGGCACAACAGATGTTGAGCATCCGGACCCGTCCGAGCGCCCGGTCTGCACAGCCGACGAACAGCGCTACCTTCTGTCCTTCATCAACGAGTATCTTGCCGCACCGATCGGCGCGGAGGATATTGTCTGGACTTATGCCGGTGTGCGGCCGCTTTTTGACGATGGCGCGTCAAGCGCGACGGCAGCAACCCGCGATTATGTGCTAAAGCTTGAAACCGAAGGCGGTGCGGCCCCGATCCTGAATGTGTTTGGCGGTAAAATTACCACCTATCGCAAACTCGCCGAAGCCGCGATGGCGGAGCTGGCCGTGCATTTCCCTGACAAATCCGGCCCCTGGACCGCTGGTGCGGCTCTGCCCGGTGGCGACTTTCCTGTAGAAGATGTGGCGACGCTGATCGCGCGCCTTCAATCGGATTACCCGTTTCTGACCCAACCTTGGGCCAGGCGTTTGATCCGCGCCTATGGCACGGATGCTTGGCGCATTCTGGGCGATGCACGCACGGCGGCTGAATTGGGCGAGGATTTCGGCTGGACGCTGTGCGAGGCGGAAGTTCGATGGCTGATCGCCCAGGAGTTTGCCCAAGATGCCGAAGACATTCTTTGGCGGCGCAGTAAGCTGGGCCTGCGGCTGACAAATACGCAGGCCGCACATCTTGACGCTTGGATGCAGCGCGACCTGCAATCGCCTGCGATTGAACGCAAAACTCTCGCCGGTATGGGAGCACAATAATGTCTTTGATACTTGAGGGCGCTTCAAAACAAGTCGGCGCGGAGACCCATATCTACCCGACCGATCTGGAGCTTTCGGGCGGCACGATGAACGTGCTGCTTGGGCCGACATTGTCCGGCAAGACCTCGCTGATGCGGCTCATGGCGGGCCTCGACAAGCCAAGCACGGGCAAGGTCGTTTGGAATGGCGATGACGTGACCGGATTGCGGGTGCAGGACCGCAAGGTGGCGATGGTCTACCAGCAGTTTATCAACTACCCGTCGATGAGCGTTTACGAAAACATCGCCTCGCCGCTGCGCATCGTCGGCGCCAGTGCCAACGAGGTCGACCGTGCGGTGCGAGAGACCGCCGACATGCTCAAGCTGACGCCGATGCTTGACCGCAAACCGTTGGAATTGTCGGGCGGGCAGCAGCAACGCTGCGCCCTTGCCCGGGCCCTGGTCAAAAAAGCTGGCCTTGTGCTCCTCGACGAGCCGCTGGCGAACCTTGACTACAAGCTGCGCGAGGAACTTCGCGTTGAAATTCCACGGATATTCGAGGAATCAGGTGCAGTTTTTGTCTATGCCACGACGGAGCCCGAAGAGGCACTTCTGCTTGGCGGTAATACAGCGGCGCTTTGGGAAGGGCGCTTGACGCAGTTCGGATCGACGCCAAAGGTCTATCGCTCGCCCGTTGATGTGACGACAGCGCGGGTCTTTTCTGACCCGCCGATGAACTTCCTCGATATCCACAAATCCGGCAGCCTCATACAATTCGGCGACGCGCAAAAGACACCGGCAACGGGCGCGCTGTCAAAACTCGCCGATGGTCGCTACATCGCCGGATTTCGCCCCAACCATCTGGAGCTGGAACGCCATGCGGCCACGGCAATCGAATTCCAGGCGCGCTTGATCGTCACTGAGCTGACCGGGTCGGAGACATTTGTCCATCTCGACCATCATGGCGATCGATGGGTCGGCATGGTGCATGGCATAAGGGAGCTTGAGATCGGCGCGCTCCTGTCGACCTATCTCGATCCCGCCCATGTCTACATTTTTTCAACGAACGGGCAGTTGGTGGCACCGGCCACTTACGCCGTCGGCAAAGCCAATGCGGCCTGAGGGATAGGGTATGGCACAGATAACGCTCAGCAATTTGGCCCATTCTTACCTGGCCGAGCCAAGTGGCGAAGATGACTTTGCGCTCAAGCAGCTCGATCACGTCTGGAACGATGGCGCGGCTTACGCGCTGTTGGGCGCCTCGGGATGCGGAAAGTCGACGCTTCTGAACATTATCTCCGGGCTGTTGGTGCCATCACGCGGGCGCATCCTGTTTAATGATCGCGATGTCACGGACGCGCCGACCGCGGCGCGCAATATCGCCCAAGTATTCCAGTTCCCGGTCGTCTATGACACGATGAATGTGCATGATAACCTGGCCTTTCCGCTCCGCAATCGTGGTGCCGACCCGAGCTATGTCGCTCAGCGCGTGCAAGAAATTGCGAAGATGATCGGGATGGAGGCGGAGCTGAACAAGCGCGCCCGCGGCCTGACCGCAGATGCAAAGCAAAAGATCTCACTTGGCCGCGGCATGGTGCGTGAGGATGTGAACGCGCTGTTGTTCGATGAGCCGCTGACCGTCATTGACCCGCATATGAAGTGGGAGCTGCGCACCCAGCTCAAAGAGCTGCACCACCAGTTCGGCCATACGATGATCTATGTGACCCATGACCAGACCGAAGCGCTGACATTCGCTGACAAGGTGGTGGTGATGCATGACGGCCGCGTGGTTCAGATCGGCACGCCTGAGGAGCTCTTTCAACGGCCGGAGCATACCTTCGTCGGCTATTTCATCGGCTCGCCCGGCATGAATGTGCTGGCCGCAAGCGTGGAAGGGACAACCGCCCGCATCGCTGGCCATGAGGTGTTTCTTGGCAAAGGCTACGGGGCGTTGAGCGGCAAAGTCGAAATTGGCGTGCGGCCCGAATTTGTTCGGCTTTCCAATGAGGGCGGCGGCGTACCAGCGGAAGTGAAACGCGTCGAAGATGTCGGCCGGCACAAAATCGTCCGGGTCGAAATGGCCGGCGAAAAGCTTGACGCGATTGTGCCGGAGGAAGAACCGATCCCCGCCGATAATGTCGTTGTGCGCTTCGATCCCGCAGGCATCAATGTTTACGCCGACGATTGGCGCGTCGCACCAAACGGGGAGGCCGCAGCGTGAATAAGACAGTCAACCAAAAGGCTTGGTACCTGGTCCTGCCCGTTCTGATCCTGGTCGCGTTTTCGGCCATCATCCCGCTGATGACGGTCGTTAATTACTCGATCCAGGATACATTCGGCGGCAATGAGTTTTTTCCGGTCGGCCTGGAATGGTTCACGGATGTGCTGAATTCTGACCGGCTTTGGGGCTCGCTGCGGCGCCAATTGCTGTTCTCGGCGATCATCTTGTGCATCCAAATCCCCCTTGGCGTGATCATCGCGCTGAACATGCCGAAAAAAGGCATCTGGGTGTCTATCTGCCTGGTCTTGATGTCGCTGCCGCTTTTGATCCCGTGGAATGTCGTCGGCACGATCTGGCAGATCTTCGGCCGCGTGGACATCGGGCTTTTGGGCTATACGCTCAGCGAATTGGGCATCGATTACAACTATACCCAGGATGCGCTCGACGCTTGGGTCACGCTGATCATCATGGATGTTTGGCATTGGACGTCGCTGGTGGCGCTTCTGGCCTATGCCGGGCTGCAATCGATCCCAGAGGCCTATTACCAGGCCGCCAAGATCGACCAGGCGAGCCGCTGGAAAGTGTTTCGCTATATCGAGCTGCCGAAAATGCAGGGGGTTCTGATGATCGCCATACTGCTGCGCTTCATGGACAGTTTCATGATCTACACTGAGCCCTTTGTCGTCACCGGCGGTGGTCCGGGCAGCGCGACCAATTTCCTGTCGATCGATCTGGTGAACATGGCGATCAACCAGTTCAATCTCGGCCCCGCCGCCGCCTATTCGATCATGTACTACCTGGTCATCTTGTTGATTTGTTACGTGTTTTACACGGTGATGACCAATCTGGACAAAAGGGATGGTGTCTGATGTCGAACGCCGCCGCCGTCGCAGCGCCGAGCTCCGGAATCCGGGTCAACAAGCGCGCCCTTGTCATGGTGCTCTACCTGATCTTTTTGATGCTGCCGATCTATTGGCTGATCAATATGAGCCTGAAGACCAATTCTGAGATCCTGGGCGAATTCAGCCTTTGGCCGCAAAGCCTGACTTTCGAGAATTACCGCACGATTCTGACCGACCCGAGCTGGTATACCGGCTATATCAACTCGATCATCTATGTGACGCTCAACACCGTCATCTCAGTGGCCGTCGCCCTGCCCGCCGCTTATGCGTTCAGCCGCTACAGCTTCATGGGTGACAAGCACCTGTTCTTTTGGCTGCTGACCAACCGGATGGCGCCGCCTGCGGTTTTTGCCCTGCCCTTTTTCCAGCTCTATTCCTCGGTTGGCCTCTTTGACACACATATCGCCGTGGCTTTGGCCCATTGCCTCTTTAACGTACCGCTGGCGGTCTGGATCCTCGAAGGCTTCATGCGCGGTGTGCCGAAAGAGATAGATGAGACGGCCTATATCGACGGCTACAGTTTCGGGCGCTTCTTCACCAAAATCTTCATGCCTTTAATTGCCTCTGGCATCGGCGTGGCCGCCTTCTTCTGCTTCATGTTTTCTTGGGTGGAATTGCTTCTGAGCCGCACGCTGACCGCGACCGAGGCCAAACCCATCGCGGCCACCATGACCCGCACCGTTGGCGCGGCGGGCGTCGATTGGGGCGTGCTGGCCGCGGCCGGCGTGCTGACGATCATCCCCGGCGCTTTGGTGATTTATTTTGTCCGCAACTACATCGCCAAGGGCTTTGCCCTGGGCCGCGTGTGACCAAGAAAGGGGGACGCAGATATGGCTTGGATGGCTTGGACATTGGAAACGGCGATCTTTTTTGGCGTGATCGCCGCAATCCTCATCTTCATGAGCTTTCTGGCGATTAAATACCCGGAAACGCCGCGTGTCGGCATCTTCCGGATCGAAACGACCCGTGGTGATCGGCTTTTCATCACACTTCTAGGCTCTGCCTTCATCAACCTGATCTGGTTGGGCCTGGAGGTCGGACAGCAGCCTTACGCGCTGCTTGTATGCCTTGTCTACGCGTTGGCGGTGTTCAGGTGGGTTTAGTCGACCAGGCAAAAGCGGCCCTTTCTCCACCATAAGACCGGGCCGCCAGAACAGAAGATCGAGACTTTCTATTTCTGGGAGGAAATGAATGAAACGGACCCTTACATCAACCTCGGCCTTAGCGGTTGCGCTGTCGCTGACCTCAGCACCGGTTTTCGCCGATATGGACGCCGCGCGCGCGTTTTTGGATGCGCAGATCGAGTTCTCGACGCTGACGCGCGAAGAACAAGAAGCCGAAATGCAGTGGTTTATTGATGCTGCAGCGCCTTATGCCGGGATGGAAATCACCGTTGTGTCGGAAACCATCGCAACACATGAATATGAGGCCAATGTTCTGGCCCCGGCCTTCACCGCGATCACGGGCATCCAGGTGACCCATGACCTGATCGGCGAAGGCGATGTGGTCGAGCGGCTGCAAACGCAGATGCAGACCGGGGAGAACATCTATGACGCCTATGTCAACGATTCCGATCTGATCGGGACGCATTGGCGCTATCAGCAGGTGCGCAACTTGACCGAGTGGATGGCTGGCGACGGCGCGGAGGTGACCAATCCAAACCTCAACCTGGATGATTTCATCGGCCTTTCCTTCACAACCGGGCCGGATGAGCTGCTCTACCAGCTTCCTGACCAGCAATTCGCCAACCTCTATTGGTTCCGCTACGATTGGTTCACCGATCCTGACATCATGGCGGCCTTTGAGGCCGAATACGGCTATCCGCTTGGCGTGCCGGTGAATTGGTCGGCCTATGAGGATATTGCGGAGTTCTTCACGGGCCGCGAAATCGATGGCCAGACGGTCTATGGCCACATGGATTACGGCCGGCGTGACCCATCACTCGGCTGGCGCTTTACCGATGCGTGGATGTCGATGGCTGGTATGGGTGATGTGGGTGAACCCAATGGCCTGCCGGTTGACGAATGGGGCATCCGTGTCAACGAAAACAGCCAGCCTGTCGGCTCCTGCGTGGCACGTGGCGGGGCGACCAACAGCCCGGCTGCGGTCTATGCGATCGAAAGCTATACAAGCTGGCTGAACAACTTCGCGCCGCCGGAAGCTGCGGGCATGAACTTCTCAGAAGCCGGGCCCATTCCTTCGCAGGGCGGGATTGCTCAGCAGATGTTCTGGTACACCGCTTTCACGGCCTCAATGGTTGGCGACGGCGCGGAGGCTGTGCTTTATGATGATGGCTCCCCGCGTTGGCGTATGGCGCCCAGCCCGCATGGCGTCTATTGGCGCGATGGCCAAAAGATCGGCTATCAGGATGCAGGCTCTTGGACGCTGATGCAATCGACCCCGGTCGATCGGGCACAAGCCGCATGGCTTTATGCGCAGTTCGTGACCTCGATGACGGTTGATGTGCAAAAGTCGCATGAGGGCCTGACCTTTATCCGCGAATCCACCATCAACCACGAAAGCTTCACGGAACGGGCGCCCCTTCTGGGCGGTCTGATCGAGTTCTACCGCTCACCCGCGCGCGTGCAGTGGTCACCCACCGGGACAAACGTGCCGGACTACCCCCGTCTTGCACCCCTTTGGTGGCAAAATATCGGGGATGCCTCGTCCGGGGCTTTGTCGGCGCAAGAAGCACTCGACAATCTCTGCGCCCAGCAAGAGGCGGTCCTGGCCCGGCTTGAACGTGCCGGGGTGCAAGGTGAGATCGGCCCGATCCTGAACGATGAGATGGATGCCGACTTCTGGCTCTCGCAAGAAGGCTCACCCCAGGCTGCGCTCGAAAACGAGGACGAAGAACCGATCACCGTCAGCTATGACGAACTGATCCAGTCCTGGCAGTAAACACCACCCCTGCCCGTTAACACATGCCGGAGCCCCCGCGGCTCCGGTACTTCTTTATCCCTGTGTTGCATGAGACAAACGCTTTCCGCACAGGGGCCATTTGGGAACTTCCGATGATCTGCACGGCTGGCTTGGGCAAATAATCGCAATTTTGAGCGAGGGATTTGCACAAGGATCGCTCATCTGAGCAAAACGCGCGAGTAATAATTAGGCAACCATGGTTAGCCCACAAAAGTTAACAGCGTTAAGGCTGTTGGTGCGGATCAACATGTAGAAAAGATTAGAGTCCGGCGGGCGGGAAGTATTTGAACCACGTCCCCAACCCAGCCGGTTAGCCGACGTGATTAGCCAGCCTTTCCTCATTGAAAGGCTCAATTGGCGCATGTCAAGGACCTGAGAGGAAGAAAATGCAAGTATATCAGAATCAACACTCTGCAGCAGTAACGGCAGCTTCGTTTTCTGCTGCGACAACCCAGGTAGCGAAGCTCCTGGAAGCCGGTTCGTTTTTGGATGTCTTGGGCATCTTTGAAACGTGCATCGATCCCGCGACTGAGCATAACGGGGTTATCATCGATCAAGAGGCTTACAAGCGCGGCTTGATCGAAGGCGTTTCCAAAGTCAAGGAAGTCGCGCGCGCCCGCCCGGACAGTGCGTGGCTTTCACCAAGTTCGGAAGAAGAACTCACAGAAGTCGAAGAAGCCCTCATGGCTGGCTACTTCGGCGGCTAATGAAAGCGAGGAACTATATGGAAAGCGATTCAAGTGGATCGGGCGGCTCACGCTCGACCACCAAAGCGGCGTTCTTTTGGACCACCAAATCCAAGGGAAACAGCACAACTTTTGCCGGTATGGTGCAGGGCAACTCAACCAAATTGATTCTGGTTGCCCTGCTGACTTTAGTTGTGTGCGCCGCGGGTGTTCCCTTTGCGATCTATTGGATCTCGGGAACTTGACAAGAAAGGTTCGGGCGGCTGTCCAACAGATACCGCCCGAACTCATAGGCTTTTTTAACGCGATCTTGGCGGAATTTAGAACAGCCACTTTGCCAAGCATTAAGACCTGAATTCATCTTTGTATTTCTGAAATCAGCGATATCCTCAAAAGATATGCCGGACATCGAAGTAACTCTGACTGCAGCCAGCCGGTGTTAGTGAGAGTGCACCCGATGGAGCAAAATCCTCTCGGACCTGAAACCATTGGCAACTAGGCTAAAACTGAGATCGAATTAGCGCACCCTACGGCCGCAAAACGAAACGTGAAGTGGAAGCGCGTCGTGGGGCAACCCAAAATAAACTACGAAATCGAATTCAGGGGAATGTCCAAAGTCTTATGAATTTCAATGATGCACCTTAGGTCGGAGCAGAGTACGGCATTTAACCAATTGTCTCAAAGAAGTCCTGTGTCACCAACGCACCCCAATCCCAAGAATAAATAAATCAATGGGTTGGGTACTGTGAGAAGTGGTACCCTACCGAATGCGAAAGCCGCGTAACGGCCGTCCGAATTACAACGAAAGAACAGGACGGCGGCTACATGTGTGAGGCGGTGCAAAACGACGACCAACGCCCCGCAAATCTTTTTCGATACCTCAGACTTTTTAAATACCTCCGAAAATGCCGTTTATGATGATCTTGCCGATCCTGATGGCGATGAGTTGTTCAAAGTTTCGTCTGAGCATCAAAGGGACGTGGACGCTCGCGTGAAGGCAGCGATAAGCCAATGATGGTCAGCCAACACCATCCACTTTTGGGCCTGGAAATTCAGCGCCATGCGCAATGAGAAATGCACTCCGGCACTTGAATGTGACGAGCGAACAGAGAAAGAACAAAGCGAGATTGTGTGACTCGCGTATGTGACCCGCCCAGCTTCGCCAATCCTTGCTGAAAAGGATAACGCGCCCATGTCATGGAAAACAATGTGGTACCCGAGGTCGGACTCGAACCGACAAGCCTTGCGGCGGGGGATTTTGAATCCCCTGCGTCTACCAATTCCGCCACTCGGGCCAGCGGTGGCTTGAGTAGCGAAGCCGATCTGCGCCGTCTAGCCCAAATCCGCAATCCCTGCGAACGCGCGCCGCGCCATGTTTGCGGTTTCGCCCACCACTGGCGCGCCTGACCCTGATTTGTTAGGCGGCGCGCGGGACCAACGTGCTGCAACCGGGTCCAACATGTGTAGGGGAAGCTCGGATGACGGCTCAATCCGATGGAACAATGGCAATCTCGCAGAGGCTCTCTCAATTGGCGGAAGATGCTGAGGGCGATGCGGTCACGCTCGATTGGATTCTGACGCAATTGCATGAACGTGCCTTTGGCTTGTTTCTTCTGGTCCTTGCCCTGCCTTGCTGCATCCCATTTCTTTATGGCGTCCCGCAAGTGGTTGCTGTGCCCCTGATGTTCATCGCGGCCCAGATCGCGTATGGGCGCGACCATCCCTGGCTGCCCGAGAAACTTGCGGCGCGCGAAGTATCAAAGGAGAGCCTGCAGAGCCTGGCGCGCCGCGCCGGGCCGTGGCTGCGCCGCATTGAGGCCTTAAGCCACCCACGCCTTGTTTTCTTGACCCAAGCCCCGCTGGATCGCATCGTCGGGTTGGCGTTGGTGCTCTTTTGTGGCTCGATCCTATTCCCCGCGCCGCTGACCAACACGGTGCCGGGTTTTGCGGTGGTGATCGTGGCGATGGGCCTTTTGATGCGCGACGGCCTATTGGTGTTGCTGGGCAGTGTCTTGGGCACAGCCTGGATCGCCGCTTTGATCTTTGCGGGTGTCAGCATCATCACCCTGATCCGCGGCTGGTTCGGAATATGACGCCCGTCGCCATGATCGGGCTAGCCACCCTCGGCTCGGCCGCCTTGCTGGCCGCGGCCTTCGGGTTTCAGTACATTGGCGGCTTTCTGCCTTGTGCCATGTGTCTTTGGCAGCGCTGGCCCCATGTTGCCGCAATTGCCATCGGCGCGGTTGGCATCGCACTGCCCCGGGCCTGGATTGCTGGTCTGGGTGCGTTGACGATGGCCGGCAATGCAAGCCTTGGCCTCTACCACACCGGGGTGGAGCGCAATTGGTGGGACGGGCCAAATGTCTGCGGCGGATCAGCGGCGCAAGACCTGGGCGGCATGTCGGGCGCAGACCTGTTGGATTTCGGCACAGGGCCGCAGATCGTCCTGTGTGACGAAGCGGCATTGCACATCCTCGGCCTCTCAATGGCGTCCTGGAACGCGCTGGCTTGCGCGGCCCTTGCGCTTTTGTGGCTGTTTGCGGCCCGTCGCGGCGCAGTTAGTGATAGCTGAGCTCACCCACAACATTGCGCCATTCGCCCGGTCCGATCATCTTGCGATGCGTGAAGCGCACCGAATGCAACGGGCCTTCGATCTTTGCCTGCCAAAACTCGATGAACTCAAAAAGCTTCGGGTAATCCGGCGCCAAATCGTAGTCCTGCCAGACGAAACTGTTGAGAACATTACGATAATCCGGCATCCGGTAATACATTTCAGCTGTCGTCAGACCATAACCTTTCAGCATCAACTCCGTTTCTGATCGCGGGGTGTTACTGCCATCCATTTTGCTCACCTCATCAAACCAATACCCCTTCCCACGCGAAATGGTTGCAAGGCATGGATTAACAATCAACAAAAACAAAGTGTTGGCAGTCGCCACCTGCGGCTGCCAGCGGCGCGCCTCTTGGCCATTGCACCCCATATCCAGTTGAAGGTATACTGCGTCACAACAATATCTGGGCCACCGAGCAAAGCAGCAAAAAAACGTGAGCGACACGCCAGAACCCCCTGAAAATGAAAGCGAAATGCCGCGCCCGACGGGCCCGCAGATCGATATCTCGAAAGAGATGAAGACATCTTTCATCGATTACGCGATGAGCGTGATCGTGTCGCGCGCCATTCCCGATTTGCGCGACGGGCTGAAACCGGTGCATCGGCGCATTCTTTTTGCGATGTATGAAACTGGCAACACCCACGACAAGGCGTATCGCAAATCGGCGCGTCCCGTGGGCGATGTGATGGGCCAGTACCACCCGCATGGCGACGGCGCGATCTACGAGGCGCTGGTGCGCATGGCGCAAGATTTCTCCATGTCGCTGCCTCTGCTCGATGGTCAGGGCAATTTCGGCTCGATGGACGGCGATAACCCTGCCGCCATGCGCTATACCGAGGTGCGCATGGCCCCGCCTGCGGCGTATATGCTGGCCGATATCGACAAGGACACGGTCGATTTCGTCGACAATTACGATGGTAAGCAGCAAGAACCGTCGGTCCTGCCCGCGCGCTTCCCCAACATGCTGGTCAATGGCGCGGGCGGTATTGCGGTTGGCATGGCCACAAACATTCCGCCGCATAACCTCGGCGAGGTGATCGACGCCTGCCTGGCCCTGATCGAGGAGCCTGATCTGAGCTCCGATCAACTCATAGACTACGTTCCAGGCCCCGATTTCCCGACAGGCGGGCTAATCCTTGGCCGATCCGGCGCGCGCAAGGCCTACCTTGAGGGCCGCGGCAGCGTCATTATCCGTGCCAAGACCCGGGTCGAGGAGATCCGCAAGGATCGCTATGCGATTGTCCTCGACGAGATCCCCTATCAGGTGAACAAAGCGACGATGATCGAACGTATCGCTGATCTGGTGCGGGAAAAGAAGATCGAAGGCATCTCGGGCGTGGCCGACGAGTCGGACCGGATCGGCGTGCGCGTGGTGATCGAGCTTAAGCGCGACGCCACAGCCGAAGTCGTCCTCAACCAGCTGTTCCGGTACACACAG
Source organism: Pseudomonadota bacterium (assembly GCA_039191215.1). Classification (GTDB taxonomy): domain Bacteria; phylum Pseudomonadota; class Alphaproteobacteria; order Rhodobacterales; family Rhodobacteraceae; genus HKCCE3408. The sequence continues at coordinate 62,307 of JBCCXT010000002.1, read as the reverse complement.
ATGCAGACCTCGTTTGGCTGCAACATGCTGGCACTGAATGGTGGCCGGCCGGAGCAATTGACGCTGCGCGGCTTTCTGACCGCCTTTCTTGATTTCCGCGAAGAGGTTGTTGCCCGGCGCACCGCATTTGAGCTGCGCAAAGCGCGCGAGCGGGCCCATGTGCTTTGTGGCCTTGCGGTTGCAGTGTCAAATGTCGATGAGGTGGTGGCCACGATCCGCGCCTCTGCCGATGCGCCCGAGGCGCGCGCCAAACTGATGGCTCGGCGCTGGCCTGCGCAAGACATTGCCGCCTATATCAAGCTGATCGACGACCCGACACATAAGATTAACGACGACGGCAGCTACAATCTCAGCGAGACCCAGGCCCGCGCGATCCTTGACCTCAGGCTGCAGCGCCTCACCCAGATCGGTGTGAAAGAGGTCACCGATGAGCTCGAAGAACTGGCCGCCAAGATCAAAGACTACCTCGCCATTCTGGCTAGCCGCGAACGCATCCTGGCGATCATCCGCGAAGAGCTGAGCGAAGTGCGCGAAAAATTTGCCGTCCCACGCCGCAGCGAGATCGTCGAATGGTCCGGCGATATGGACGACGAAGACCTGATCGAGCGCGAAGATATGGTCGTGACGGTCACCGCTGGCGGTTATGTCAAGCGCACGCCCCTGGCGGAATTCCGATCGCAAAAGCGCGGCGGCAAGGGGCTGTCGGGCGGCTCGATGAAAGAAGACGACGTTGTCACCAATCTCTTTGTCGCAAATACCCATACACCGCTGCTGATCTTCACAACCTCGGGCCTGGTCTACAAGCTCAAGACTTGGCGGCTGCCCCAGGGCGGTCGGACCAGTCGCGGTAAGGCGCTGGTAAATATCCTGCCGATCGAGCCGGGCACCTCACTTGCAGCGGTCATGCCGGTCGACCGGGATGAGGATGAATGGGACGAGTTGCAGATCGTGTTTGCAACGAGCGCAGGCGATGTGCGGCGCAACCAGTTGGGCGATTTCACCAATGTGATGCGCAACGGCAAGATCGCGATGCGGCTGCCGGAGGATGGTGCCGTCACGATGGTCGGCGCGCGCATTGCCACAGAAGAAGATGACGTGATGCTGGTCACTGATTCAGGCCGGGCAATACGGTTTTCCACGACCGATGTGCGGGTTTTTAAGGGGCGCGATTCAACGGGGGTGCGCGGCATCAAATTGACCGGCAGCGACCGGGTCGTCTCGATGGCCGTTATCCGCCATTTCGATGCTACCGCCGAAGAGCGCGCGGCCTATCTTAAACAACGCCGCCTGATGGCCGGCGTGACCGAGGATCCGGAAACCGACGAAGACGACGCGCCTGCGGGTGATCTAAGCCCCGAACGCTACGCACAGATGTCGGCGGCGGAAGATTTGATCCTGACAATCACTTCAGGCGGTCTGGGCAAGCTTTCATCGAGCCATGATTTCCCCGTGCGCGGCCGCGGCGGGATGGGCGTGGCGGCCATCGATAAAGCGATGCGCGGCGGCGCCATTGTTGCCTCCTTCCCGATCACACTGGACGACCAGATCATGCTGGCGACCTCAACCGGGCAATCGATCCGGGTTCCGGTTGAAGGCATCTCTTTCCGCTCGCGCAGCGCCGGCGGTGTGAAGGTCTTCAACACAGGCTCAGGCGAGGAAGTCGTCTCTGTCGCCTGGATTGCCGACCAAGACGACGATGATGAAAACGGTGAAGATGGCGCGGCTGAGGTCAGCGACACGCCTGAGAGCTAAGGGCGGTAGGTATCTGCCGGTCTTGTCGTACTGGTCATGCCATCGGTCGTTGAGCAGTCTTCCCGCCACGCCCGCACCCGCAGATCTGCGCACAATCCCCGGCCAATACGGCGTATTTTCCGTAAATCAATCATAAACCTGCCGCAATTCACGGTGAATTTGCCCGAAATTTGGTTTTCCCCCGTGCGCCAGTCCCAGGCTTTCTGCTGCTTGAAGGAATTTGCGTATGCATGACAAAGGCATTACCACCGCGCCGCAAACATCAAGCGGGCGTAACGGGCATACTTTGCTTCGAATGCTCATTGGCTCCTATTTTATCGCCGTGGCTTTGGGTCTGATCCCGGGTACAGATTTCACCATTCTTTTTCAAACAGTTACGGGGCTTCGAGAGGCGGTCATGCTGTCGAGCCTTTTGATCTTTGCACTCAGTTACATGGTGATCATCGGCCTGCAAACGCGGGTTGCAGCGCTTTTGCTGTCGCTCATCACGTTTCTGTCGGCCTTTGTGTCCTTCACCGGCAGTGGCGGCGATCTTGCAGATTTCTGGCGTGACCTCGCGCTGATCGCAGCGCTTATGCTGACCTATTCCGCCGCGCCCGTCGAAACGATCTCGCTGCGCACAAAACGGCGGCTCAGGCCGCGGAAATCCGGCGCGCCCGACGCACCAAGTCCGCGCGCCACGGATCAAACTCCCGTGGCAAGCCCGCGCCTGCAGGCAGCGCCGCGCATGCAAAACCGCCCCACCGATTTGCGCGCGCCATTGGGTTCGGACGAGATCGAAAACATCTTCCTCGACTACGCCGAGCCGCGCTAGAGCCGCCCAAAAGCATGTTTTGCAAATGTCACGGGCCCGGGCTATCTGACCGGCCATGACACAGACAAAACCATTGCATATCATCGGCGGCGGCATGGCCGGGTCAGAAGCGGCCTGGCAGGCTGGCGAATTGGGCCAAAACGTCGTGCTGCACGAAATGCGCCCCGAGATCGGGACATTCGCCCATCAGACCGGCGATCTGGCGGAAATGGTCTGCTCGAACTCTTTCCGCTCCGACGATGATGAGGAAAACGCCGTGGGGCTGTTGCATTGGGAAATGCGCCAGGCCGGTAGTCTGATCATGGAAATGGCCGATCGCCACAAACTACCCGCAGGCGGGGCGCTGGCCGTTGATCGGGAGGCTTTTGCAAAAGCCGTGACCGAGCGCCTGCGCGCCCATCCGCGCATTGAAATTGTCGGCGGCGAAATCGGCGACCTGCCACAAGAGCCTGCAATTATCGCCACCGGCCCGCTGACATCGGGCCGCCTGGCTCAGGCCATTGGCGCCGAGACCGGCCAGCAAAGCCTGGCGTTTTTTGATGCAATCGCACCCATTGTGCATGCCGACACGGTCGACATGTCGGTTGCCTGGGCACAGTCGCGCTATGACAAGGGCGACACCGAGGCAGAGCGGCGCGCCTATCTCAACTGCCCGATGGACAAAGACCAGTATGAGGCCTTCATCGATGCCCTGCTAGCTGCGGACAAGACCGAATTCCGCGAAGGTGAAACTGCGGGCTATTTTGACGGCTGCCTGCCAATTGAGGTCATGGCAGAGCGCGGGCGAGAGACGCTGCGCCATGGGCCGATGAAGCCGGTCGGGCTGACCAATCCGCATGCGCCCGATGTCAAACCCCATGCCGTCGTCCAGCTGCGCCGCGACAACGCGCTTGGCACGCTGTTTAACATTGTGGGCTTTCAGACCAAGATGAAGTACGGCGCGCAAGCCTCTGTTTTTCGTATGATACCCGGCCTACAAGAGGCCGCATTTGCGCGACTGGGCGGTATCCATCGCAACACGTTCCTGAACTCGCCTACACTGATCGATGCGCAGATGCGGCTGCGCTCAAAGCCGCATTTGCGGTTTGCCGGTCAGATCACCGGGGTTGAGGGCTATGTGGAATCGGCCGCGATGGGGCTTTTGGCGGGCCGCTTTGCCGCCGCAGATCTAAGCGGGCGTGCGCTGCCGCCCTTGCCGCAGGTCACCGCAATGGGCGCCTTGGTCCACCACATCACCGGCGGTGCGGAGGCAAAAACGTTTCAGCCGATGAACGTGAACTTTGGACTCTTTCCACCGGTGGACGGGCTGAAATCGGGGCGCAAAGGCCGCCGGGATCGCTACCGCGCCTACACGGCACGCGCGAAAGCCGCGTGGCAGGCCTGGCTCGCCGCGGCGGTCACGGAGCCGGCCTAACGGCGCATCACGCCTACGTGCCCATGTCTGGACCGGCGGGGTGGCAGCGGCTAACTCTGGTGCATGAGCGATAAAAGCGATGACGGGTTCGACCCCAACCTTTGGAAGCCCCGCGGCCTGGAAGAGACGCAGGCGCTTTATGACAATTGGGCCAAGCGTTACGATGACGATGTGACTGGTGCGGGCTATCAAACGCCCGCCCGCGTGGCACAGACTTTGGCCGCCACCGTCCCGGACAAATCTGCCCGCATCCTGGATTTTGGCTGTGGCACCGGGCTTTCGGGTGCCGCGCTCGTCGCGGTCGGTTTCAGCGAGATCAACGGCACCGACATCAATAAAAGCATGATCGCCAAGGCCAAAGCCAAGGGGATCTATTCCAAGCTCTGGGTCTCTGCGCCGGGTGATCCGGACATCACGCCGGGCGATTACGCGGTGATCACAGCAACCGGTGTGGTCAGCCTGGGCGCGGCCCCGCCTGAGATGCTTGCGACCTTGCTGAACTGTCTGACACCGGGCGGATACCTGGCGCTGAGCTATAACGACGCCACCCTTGCAGACGCCCGCTATGTTGATGCGATGGATGCAGCCTGCGCCGAATTGGCAGAGCTTGTGTCGAAGGAATACGGGCCGCATCTGAAGGCCAAGGGAATGGGCTCAGACGTCTACGTCTTGCGCCGTCGATGATCACGCGCTTTGCGCCGTCGCCAACAGGTCCCCTACATCTTGGTCATGCCTTTTCGGCGCTGACGGCTTTTGGCCTTGCCAAGCGCAGTGGCGGGACATGCCTGCTGCGCATCGATGATATCGATCAGGCGCGATCAAGGCCGGAATTCGAAGCGATGATCTTTGATGATCTCGCCTGGCTTGGTCTGACATGGCCCGAGCCGGTCTTGCGCCAGTCAAGCTCTGCCCCGCATCTTGCCGATGCGCTGGACCGTTTGGCAGCGCTTGGACTGATCTATCCCTGTTCATGCTCGCGCCGCGATATCGCAGAGGCTGCGGGCGCGCCGCAGGAAGGCGTGCCGAGCCACGGGCCAGACGGCCGTATCTATCCCGGCACATGCCGCGGGCGCAGCTTGGCCGACCGCACGCCCGGCGATGCTCTTCGCCTGGACATGGCCCGCGCCCTGGCTTTGGCTGGCGCGCTGCCCGCATTCACCGAAAAGGGGCCGGAGCGCCCAGGCATACACCAGTTTGCAGAGGTCGATTTTACTGAAACCATCGGCGACGTCGTTGTGTCCCGCAAAGGCGGCGCACCGGCCTACCATCTTTCGGTTGTCATTGATGATGCCGCACAGAAGGTCTCACTTGTCACGCGCGGCCTGGATCTTTTCGACGCAACGCCAATCCATGTCCTCCTGCAGCATCTTTTGGGCCTGCCGGTGCCAGATTATCATCACCATCGGCTGATCCGTGACGCGGCCGGAAAGCGGCTCGCCAAACGCGATGACGCCCGCTCACTTGCCAGCTACCGCGCCGAGGGCAAAAGCCCGGCAGATATCCGGATGATGCTGGGGATTTCCTGAACCCGCCCGCAAACTGCCCAAGGCGTCCTGGTCGGGGCACAGGAGATCACGCCTGTTCAGGTGCCATCAGCTCCAGCTCAGCGCCATCGCGGACGGCCGTGTAGAAGCAAACGCGCCGCCCGGTATGGCAGGCAGGCCCGGTCTGGCGCACCTGCAACAGCAAGCAATCGCGGTCGCAATCGATGCGCAGATCGACAAGCTCCTGCACATTCCCGCTGGTCTCTCCCTTGACCCAAAACGCCCGGCGCGAGCGCGACCAATAGGTCACGCGCCGTGTCTCCAACGTCTTTTTGATGGCCTCGGCGTTCATCCAGGCCAGCATCAAAACTTCGCCGGTGTCAGCTTCCTGCGCGATGGCCGGGATCAGTCCATCGGCATTGAACCGCAGGGATGTTGCATCAAATGCCATGGCCAACCTTTGCAAAACGCGCCTTCGGCGTTAGGTATGGCACGATGATGAAAGGTGCAATTCGAATGGCCCGTGACAGCGATCTTATCAAGCTTTACTCCAAGCGCATTCTGGCGCTTGCCGCAGATATGCCGCTGACCGAGCCGCTGGCCGCACCAGATGTCGTGGTCAAACGGCGCGCGCCACTTTGCGGATCGACCGTGACCGTTTCGCTAAACTTGGAAGACGGGCGCATCGCGGGCTATTCGCAAAACGTGAAAGCCTGCGCTTTAGGCCAGGCCTCTGCGGCGCTGATGGCACGCTATGTGATCGGCCGGACCAGGGCAGAGATCGAAGCCGGCCGGGACGCGCTGGCAGCGATGCTTGCGGGCACCGGTGACGGGCCGGGGGCACCATGGGAGGATTATGACGTTCTGACACCGGCCCGCGATTACCGAAATCGCCACGCATCGATCATGCTCGCCTTTGAGGCGACTGCCCAAGCCATGGCCGAAGCAGCCGCCAGTGCCTGCGCCTGATTAACCAGATTTTTTGAGGTTATGCCGTATCCCGACCCCGGCGGGGATCGGAGATTTGATTTATGTATGATGCGCAGGATTCCGGCGACCACAATCCTCAAAGCGACGCAGCCAAAGCGCAATTGGGCCAAGGCATTTCAAAACTGGCCTTTGAGATTGTCGATACGGCGGGCATGCTCGAAGACCTCAATTCGGCGACCGAAAACATCACCGGCCAATTGGGCAGCCTCACCGACGGAGCTGCGCGGATTGGCCAGGCCGTCGATCACATGGCCGAACGCCTCGATCAGATTGACAGCGCCACGGCGCAATCGCGCGATCGCGCCAGCGACGTGGTCACCCAGATGCGCCATTCCAGCGAAAATGCACGGACGGTCGCGGCCTGGGTCACTGACCTGTCGCAGCGGATGAAACCGCTGGAAGACAGCCTCAACCACGTGCGCAAAAGTGCTGAACGGATCGCCGGGATTGCAACCGAGGTGAACATTCTGGCGATCAATGCGCGCATCGAAGCCGCACGGGCGGGTGAGGAAGGACGCGGCTTTGCTGTTGTCGCCGAATCCATCGGCCAGCTATCGCAACAGACCGCCGAGGTGACCAAAACCATCACCGAAGAAATTTCCGGCTTCTCGACCGAAGTTACCGCCATGAAAAGTGAGGCGGAAGACATGGGCTCCGAGGCCGAGGTCACGATCGAGACGGCCGAACGCAGCGACAAAGTGCTGGCCGAAATTGCCAGCGATATGACCCGGACCGCCGAAGATGTCCAAGCCATCGCCGAAGAAGCCCGCGTCGCGGGCGATGAGAACGAGGCCTTTGCCCCCGTGCTGAGCGATATCGCCAGCAAAATCGCGCACAATGTAACCGGCATTCGGGCCGGTCATCAGACGCTGAACACCGCCGCCGATCGGGTCGAGCGGATCGTGCAAACCACAATTGATGCCGGAATACCAACCGAAGATGTCGCGATGATCACGCGGGTACAGGGCGCCGCGGCAGAGATCTCAACACTTTTTGAGTGCGCTATCACAGATGGCAGGATCGACCTGTCGGCGCTCTTTGATACCTCGTATCAGCCGATCCCAAACACCAATCCGCAGCAAGTGTTGACCCGGTTCACCGAATTGACGGATGCGCTATTGCCCGCGATCCAGGAACGCATGTTGGACAGCGATCCGCGCGTTGTCTTTTGCGCGGCCGTCGATCGCAGCGGGTATCTGGCGACGCACAACAAAAAGTTCTCACAGCCACAAAGCGACGATCCGATCTGGAATGCCGCCAATTGCCGAAACCGTCGCATCTTCGATGACCGCGTCGGGCTGAAAGCCGGGCAATCTACGGCACCCTTTTTGCTGCAGGTCTATCGCCGCGATATGGGCGGCGGCAACATGGTCATGATGAAGGATCTGTCCTCGCCGATCACGGTTCAGGGCAAACACTGGGGCGGGCTGCGTTTGGCGTATAAACAGGCATAAAAAGCCGCCGCACTCCGGGGCGGGAGGCGGCGGCAGGTCGCGTATCCGATGACCAGGGCGCAGGGCATGTCCGCTAGGCGGGCGGAGATGCGCAGGTGAGGGTATACGGGCGCGACCCCAGATCGCATCCGCAGGCCCCGGCTGGACCGCAGGCAGAAGAATTCAGGTGGTCAGATGAGGCCCGGCAAATTGAGCACAGCAAGCGTCATCGCCGCGAGCATGGCCACGCCCACAACATCAGCGATCAGTGTCCGGCGCGAGCGATCAAAAGTCGCAAAAAGTTCGGAAATCATGGCTCTTCCTCAGGCAGGTTTTGGCGGGTAGGGCAGTTTTTTGTTAACGCTTTGTTCTCATATTGCGCCGTCGCAGGCAAGAACTTTTTAAGAACATTCGCGAACAAAGTGCGATTTTTTGATCAACCCACTGAAATCAAACGGATCGCTTTGTCCTGCTCCAACAGCCATAACAGAACACGCGCCGCCTGGCCGCGCGGCCCGATCATCTCTGAGTCTTGCGCCAAAAGGGCCCGTGCATCTTGTTGCGCGGTTGCCATCAGTCCGGCCTGGCGCTCCAGATCCGCGATGCGAAATCTCGGCAAGCCGGACTGCGCCGTGCCAATCAGATCGCCCGCGCCGCGGATGGCCAGGTCTTCCTCGGCGATCCGAAAGCCATCTTCGGTTTCACGCAATATCTGCAGTCTGCGCGCGGCCGTCTCGGCCAAAGGCGCCCGGTAGAGCAGCAAGCAGGTCGACGCATCCGTACCCCGACCGACCCGGCCACGCAGCTGGTGAAGCTGGGCGAGCCCGAAAATCTCGGCCTGCTCGATCACCATGATCGTGGCATTGGGCACATCCACGCCCACTTCGATGACGGTTGTGGCGACCAAGACACGGGTATCCCCGCGCGCGAAAGCGGTCATTGCGGCTGATTTCTCAGCCGGGGGCATTTGACCATGCACCAGCCCCACCACCTGTTCACCAAGGGCCGCGCGCAAGGCCTTGAAACGCTCCTCCGCGGCGGTGGCATCATAGACCTCCGATTCGTCGACAAGCGGGCAGACCCAATAGGCCTGGCGCCCCTCCTCGACTGCACTTTGCAGCCGTGCAATCACATCTGCCATGCGGTTGACCGGTACCGTGGCCGTTGTAATCGGCTGTCGTCCCGGCGGCTTTTCATCAAGCACGCTTACATCCATATCGCCGTATTGGCTGAGGCTTAGCGTGCGCGGTATGGGCGTGGCGGTCATCACCAACACATCCGAGGCCCGACCTTTGGCGCCCAAACGCACCCGTTCGCGCACACCGAACCGGTGCTGTTCATCAATGATCGCCAACCGAAGGTCGGCAAAAAGCACATCATCTTGGAACACCGCGTGCGTGCCGACCAGGATGCCAACGTCGCCTTCCGCGAGAGCTGCAAGCTTTGCACGCCGCTCCGCCCCGCGGTCCTGACTAGTCAGAAGCGCCATTTTCACACCCGCCGCCTCTGCCAATGGGGCGAGGGCTGTGAAATGCTGACCGGCAAGGATGGAAGTTGGCGCCATCATGACCCCCTGCCCGCCCGCCTCAACCGCGATCAGCAGCGCCATCATCGCCACAAGCGTCTTGCCCGAACCGACATCGCCTTGGACCAGCCGGTTCATTCGCACAGGCGCCGCCATATCGACCTCAATTTCATCGAACGCCCGGCATTGCGCGCCTGTTGGCTCAAACGGCAATGCATCGAGGACCCTTTGGCGCAATGCGCCGTCGCCTGCGCTGGCAAAACCACGCGCCCGGCGTTCCTTTGCCCGCGCCAATGCAAGCGTCAATTGATGGGCAAAAAGCTCGTCATAGGCCAGACGCTGGCGGGCGGGTGTTTCTGGCGCAAGGTCAGCCTGTTCGGCGGGATTATGGGCAGCTGCAAGCGCTTCGGGCCAGGCAGGCCAGCCGCGCGACCGCAGCAGTGCAGGATCGATCCACTCCGCCAGATAAGGCGCGCGCGGCAAGGCCGAGGCCACGGCTTTGGCCATCGCGCGCTGCGTGATCCCGGCGCTTAGCGGATAGACCGGCTCAAATTCAGGGATCGTATCGGCCTTCTCGGGCTCGACGACATGATCGGGATGGGCGATTTGCGCGACGCCATCAAAAAACTCGACCTTGCCGGAGATGACGCGCCGGCTGCCTTCCGGCAAAAGCCGCTTCAGATAGTCGCCTCGGGCATGAAAGAAAACCAACTGAAAGCTCGTTGCGGCATCTTCAACCGCAATGCGGTATGGGCCACGCCCGCTTGATTTATGTGGCCCGACGCGAACCTCCACTGTCACTGTCGCGGGTGGCATGACTTCCCGGATGCTGGTGCGTCGACGTCGATCAATTCCTCCAATGGGCAGTGTCAGCAGAAGGTCTTTTGGCGACGCGACCTCTAAGCCCTTAAAATTGCTCTTCGTCTTGGGGCCAATCCCATCTAGCGCCTCGAGGTCAGCAAAAAGTGGGAAAAGAAGCTCGGGCCGGCCAACCGGGTTAGGCATCGCCAATCAGGCTTAACCAGCCCGCCTCATCGAGCGTCTCGATCCCAAGCTCGGCCGCTTTTTTGGCCTTCGATCCGGCGCCGGGCCCGGCGACCAAAAGATCAGTTTTGGCCGAAACCGAGCCTGCAACCTTTGCGCCGAGCGCTTCGGCACGACCCTTTGCCTCGGCCCGCGACATCCGCTCCAAACTGCCGGTGAAGACAACTGTCTTGCCAGCAACCGGGCTACCGGTGACGTCCGGTTGCGCGGCCGGTTCGATGGTTAGATACTGGACCAAGCGGTCGATTGAGGCGCGTTCGGCGGGTTGATGGAATGTGTGCACCAAAGAGGCCGCCATCACCGCGCCGACGCCATCGATACCGATCAGATCGTCCCAGGCCTCACCGGTGTTCAACCCCGCAGAGCTAAGCGCGGCTTCGAGCGTCTCCCAAGTGCCGTAATGGCTTGCCAAAAGGTTCGCGCTGGCCTCCCCAACATGGCGAATACCAAGGGCAAAAAGCAGCCGCCCCAACGGGATTTTTCTTTTCTGCTCAATCGCCTGAAAGAGGTTGTTTGCGCTTTTCTCACCCCAGCCTTCGCGGTTCTTCAACTGCTGGATGCCGGCGCCGAGACGCGCCTGAAGCGTGAAAATATCGGCCGGTTCCTTGATCCATCCCTCTTGCGCGAAAGCTTCGACCTGCTTGGCGCCTAACCCGTCGATATCAAACGCCGCACGTGAGACGAAATGTTTTAGTTTTTCAACTGCTTGTGCCGGGCAGATCAGGCCGCCTGTGCAGCGGCGCACGGCGTCGCCGGGCTCCCGCACGGCGTCGCTATCGCATTCGGGGCAGCGCTGCGGAAATTCAAAAGCGACGGCATCTTTGGGGCGTTTCGAGAGATCAATATCGGACACTTTGGGGATCACATCGCCTGCGCGGTAGACCTGCACCCAATCGCCGACGCGAATATCCTTGCCACCGCGGATCGGCGCGCCGTTTGCATCACGCCCCGCGATATAGTCTTCGTTGTGCAGCGTCGCATTAGAGACCACGACGCCGCCCACAGTGACAGGGACCAAACGGGCAACCGGGCTCAACGCGCCGGTGCGGCCCACTTGGATATCGATGCCTTCAAGACGGGTCCAGGCAAGTTCGGCCGGGAATTTATGCGCAATGGCCCATCGCGGCGTTGTTGAGCGCAAGCCAAGGCGGCGTTGCAGATCCAAGTCGTCGACTTTGTAGACGACACCATCAATGTCGTAGCCAAGCGTCGCGCGGCCCTGTTCGATGCGTGCATAATGCGCGATAAGCGCCGGGAGCGTGTCACATCGCTCGGTTAACGGATTAGTCTGAAAGCCAAGCTCTGCGAGACGCGAAATCGCGCCTGATTGCGACCTGGCCAGTGGCTCAGATAGCGCGCCCCAGGCATAAGCGAAAAAACACAATGGGCGGGCGGCCGTGATCGACGGGTCAAGTTGGCGGAGCGATCCGGCGGCCGCGTTGCGCGGATTGGCAAAGGTTTTCGCGTTTGATTGGGATTGGCGGGCATTAAGCGCGGCGAATGCCTTGTGGCTCATATAGACCTCCCCGCGAACCTCAAGAAGACCGGGCGCATCTCTTAGGATCTGGGGAATATCGGCGATTGTCCGGGCATTTTCGGTGACGTTTTCGCCTGTTGTGCCGTCACCCCTGGTGGCGGCCTGAACCAAATGGCCGTTTTCATAACGCAGCGACAGCGACAGGCCGTCGATCTTTGGCTCGGCGGTGAAGGCAAGAGGCGCAGTTTCATCTAAGCCCAGATACCGCCGCACGCTGGCGACAAATTCCGCGACATCAGCTTCGTCAAACGCGTTGCCGAGCGAAAGCATGCCGACCGCATGTGTAACCTTGGAAAATCCATCAGCCGGGGCAGCGCCCACACTCTCCGACGGAGAGTCGGCAAGCTTGAGGTGCGGAAAGGCAGCTTCGAGTGCTGCATTCTCACGCTTCAGTGCGTCATAGTCCGCATCCGAGATTGTCGGCGCGTCACCCTGGAAATAGGCATCCCCCGCCGCGCGTAACGTTGCTGCCAACTCCTCTAGCCGGAGCTTGGCTTCGTTTTCATCAAGTTTGGAGGGATTTTCTTTCGACGCGCTTTGGCTTGGGCCCATCTTTGTCCCCGCGGATTTTGGTACCGCGGACTATGGCGTCGCGCGCCGCTGGCGTCCAGAGCGGCGCGGAGCCCATTTATTCAGGCGCTGGCAGCGAGATTGGCGGGCTCTGCTGAGCCCTGCGGGTCGCGCAATACGTAACCCCGGCCCCAAACTGTCTCGATATGGTTCTCACCCGAATTCGCTTCACTGAGCTTTTTGCGCAGCTTACAGATAAAGACGTCGATGATCTTCAATTCCGGCTCATCCATGCCGCCATAAAGATGGTTTAAGAACATCTCTTTGGTCAGCGTTGTGCCTTTGCGCAGGCTCAAAAGCTCCAGCATCTGGTATTCCTTGCCGGTCAGATGCACCGGCGCGCTGTTAACCTCAACCGTCTTTGCATCAAGGTTGACCGCGATATTGCCGGTTCGAATGACCGATTGCGCATGTCCCTTCGAGCGGCGAATAATGGCGTGAATTCGCGCAACCAACTCTTCTCGATGGAACGGTTTGGTCAGGTAATCATCTGCCCCAAAACCAAAGCCCTTAAGCTTGTTTTCGGTGTCATCGGCGCCGGAGAGGATCAGGATCGGCGTGTCAACCCGGCTCATCCGCAATTGCCGCAGAACTTCGTGGCCCGTCATGTCTGGAAGGTTAAGATCGAGCAAGATCAGATCGTAATCGTAAAGCTTTGCGAGATCGATGCCCTCTTCGCCCAGATCGGTCGAATAGACATTTAAATTCGCGTGGCTGAGCATCATCTGGATGCTTTTGGACGTGGTGGGGTCGTCTTCCACAAGCAAGATGCGCATTACGCTGATACTCCGAATCAATTCTGGCCTGCTCTTAAGCTCGATTGAATTGGTTAATTTTATCCTACCAGAAGTTGTGCATCCTAATCTTTCTGAGACTGGTTACATAGCGCTACCTGTACCTTTGAACAGATGTTGCTTTCAAAGCGGCCATACCGTGGCGTGACACGGCTTGTGTCCAACCCTCAAGCTCTTCCGTCGAAAGGCCCCAGATCTCCAGCGCTTCCTCTTGGCTGACAAGACCCGACTCAACCGCAATCACGACAGCGGCCTTGCGTGAGGCCACCCATCGACGAGTTGAAGCACTTGGCAGGTCCGCGCGTGTCATCACCCTGCCATCTGGCAAGGTCACTGATTGCTGGCCTTTTTCGCGTCGGATGTACATGTCCGGTCCACCGCTCTGATCACGTCGGGTTTGCTTGTGGACAAATCCCCTTAAGGCGGAGTAACGACGCCGGTTGTGGATACGGAGGATTTTCCTATATTCCGGCACTCTAGCTTAACGACCGGAGGGCCAGATGGCCTGGGACGACGTCGAGACGCGGGTTAACTCGCTTGGATTTGCCAAATCACCCGCCGAAACGCGGGTGGTTGTAGCGATGTCGGGCGGCGTCGACAGCTCGGTTGTTGCCGCCACCCTGGCAGAAGAGGGCTACGATGTCGTGGGCGTCACTTTGCAGCTCTACGATCACGGAGCGGCGCTCGCCAAAAAAGGCACTTGTTGCGCCGGTCGCGATATCCACGATGCCCGGCGCGTGGCCGAAGCGATGGGATTTCCGCATTATGTGCTGGATTACGAGAACACATTCAAAGATGCCGTGATCGACGAATTCGCCGACAGCTATCTCGCTGGCGCGACGCCCGTGCCCTGCATTCGCTGCAACGAGCGGGTGAAATTCAAAGACTTGTTGGGCACGGCACAGGATCTCGAGGCCGATTGCATGGCAACGGGCCATTACATTCAACGCCGGATGGGCACTGCCGGGCCGGAGCTTCACAGCGCCGCCGATGCTGCGCGCGACCAAAGCTATTTTCTGTTCTCGACAACGGCCGAACAGCTGGAATATCTGCGGTTCCCCCTCGGCCATCTGGGCTCCAAGATCGAGACCCGTGCGCTCGCCGCCAAATACGGCCTGGGCGTTGCGGACAAACCCGACAGCCAGGACATCTGCTTTGTGCCAAACGGCAATTATGCCGCCGTGATCGAAAAGCTACGCCCAAACGCGGCTGATCCCGGTGAGATTGTGGATACGGACGGCAATGTCCTGGGCACACATCGGGGCGTGATCCACTACACAATCGGGCAGCGCCGCGGCCTGGGCATCGGCGGGTTGGCCGACCCGCTCTACGTGGTCAAACTCGACCCCGATCGCCAACGCGTGATTGTCGGCCCGAAAGACGCGCTTTCGACCCGGCTTGTCCCGGTGCGAGAGGTCAATTGGCTCGGCGACGCCCCGTTCGACAGTCAGGAAGCTTGGGAGCTGGACGTGAAAATCCGCTCGACACGCCCGCCGCGCGCCGCAACCATCCGTCCGGTCTCCGCGACCGAGGCGGAGGTCGAATTGGTCACCGCCGAGGATGGCGTCAGCCCCGGTCAGGCTTGCGTATTTTACGATCCAAATGGCAGCCGAATATTCGGCGGCGGTTGGATCTGGAAAGGCGCGCGCTGACCCAATAACAACCTGAGCGTGTATGATCGAGCCTGTATTCCGATCCGCGGCAGCACGGGTCGGCGAACGGCTCCCTTTAGGGGGTCTGAGCTGGCCCGCCCCGCCGCCCGGCGCAGACGCCGCTAAACGCCGCCGCCGATGGCAAAACTGCGCACCCGCAATACCTGATAGCGCAAGGTTAATATGACAACCATCCGGTCCAATACGACGACACTGTCCGACCGGCCGCCCACGGCATTCAGTCGGTACCCGTCGGTGCCATAAAACCACGCCTGATTGGCGGGCTCGGCGCGGTCCACCGCAGCAAATGCCGCCTCCAAAGGCCCGCGCGCCTCACCCTCAGGCAATATCCGCACGGCCCGGCTGTCATCCCAAGAAATCTGACACGACAGCCGCGCCATGGCAGCATCGGGCCAGGCAGAGGCTTCATCCGCCTCGATCTGGTAGAGGCTAAAAAGCGCAAATGTCTCCGGATCTGACAGGGCGCGTTCGGCCAAAAAATCGCGTGTTGGCAACCCATATCGCGAACACGAGACATAGCCGCCGAACTCGCCGGTTTCCGCCACTGGGCCAAACGCGCCCGACACAACCCATGCCATCGGATCGCGCACAATCAGCGGCACTTCTTCTTCGGCGATTTCAGGTGCGGGCAGCACTTCTGCCAAACGTTGCTGAACCCAATCTGCATCGCGGCGCGGCTCAAGCGCCAATTCGATCAAACCTGCCAAATCGACCGTACCCGGCGCCGCCGGTTGCGCGAAGCCGGGCACAGGCAAAGCAGCCAATGCAATTGCTATGAACAGGGCTCCCAAACGCATGCGGCTAACCTAGGCCGCCGGGCCGCAACGCCAAGCTCGGCGTCAAGCACGCGCTGCCCGCTTTGAACGCAGCGCGGCCAAGGCGCGGTGTGTGGCGGGGTGGCCGCGATGCATGCGGGCGAAATTCAATTGCTGATCCATCTTTTAATTCTTTCCCAAAGGGATGGTCTCAAATCACGGCGTGGCGAATGCCAAATGCCGGAATAACCGGCCGGTTTACACGCGCGGCGCGCCGCCGTGCTCTGCGACGTGCCCAACTTGTGGACCTTTCGGGGCTAGAGGCTTGCATTCATTCTCTCCATTTCATGCTGCAATATGACGGCGCCCCTATCGGCCAGCGACGTTTCAAGGATTGGTCGCGTCTGTTTCAGACGCGTTTCATCGCGTTTCAAATGCGCAATCATTTGATCAGGGAGGAATGTGGCGCGGTTGACGGGGCTCGAACCCGCGACCCCCGGCGTGACAGGCCGGTACTCTAACCAACTGAGCTACAACCGCACGGTCACACGTCGGGGCGAAGCGGTGGCGCGGTTGACGGGGCTCGAACCCGCGACCCCCGGCGTGACAGGCCGGTACTCTAACCAACTGAGCTACAACCGCTCGCTTCACCGCTTTTGGCGTGCGGGCCGGTGTAAGACGAGAGGCCCCGCCCCGTCAAGCGGCCATTACTGCCGCTCGCGCCAAAATACATAAAGGCCAGAGCCAACGATGAGCGCTGAGCCGATCCATAATCTCAGGCCCAGATCTTCGTTAAAAACAAGCGCGCCCCACATCATCGCAAGTGGCAGGGCAACATATTCGAAAGGCGCCAAGGTCGCCGGTTGCCCAAGCCGATAGGCCTGGCTGAAAACATAGCCGATGACGCCACCCAAAACGCCCATAACGCCAAATAGCCACACATCTTGCGGCGCGGGCCAGGTCCAGGCCCGCAACAAGAAGGTGATACTGCCATTGGTCTGGCCCACCGCAAATCGCCCGTCACCTGCGGCGAAGTAGAAGACCAACGCGACGCTCAAGAATGCCGTCTGGATGTAAAGCGACATTGCCGAGGCTCGGCTTCGTTGCCCGAGCTTTGAGCTCAGCACATTTGTCAGCGCATAAAGAAACGCCGCTGCGATTGGCAGGATCAAGACCCAGGGCGCCGTACCCACCGGCAATGCCACATCACCTGAGACGATAATGGCAACACCCAAAAGCCCAAGCCCAACGGCGACCAGGCGTCGGGGTCCGACCCGAGCGCCCAGAAGCGGGACGGATAGCAGCGTGATAAAAAGCGGCGAGACGAAGAAGATACCGGTCGCCAGGCCCAGAGGCAGCACCGCAATGGCGGCAAAGAAGATCATATTGGCCAACACAATAGCCGTGGCACGCAATACATGCAGGCCCGTCTGTTCGGTGCGTAGAAGGCTCAGCCCGCCTTCGAAATAGAGAAAAACCAGCCCGACCGACAGGCCAACAGCGGATCGCACAAAGACCATCTGATGCAGCGGGTAGCTATCGGATAACAGCTTTATGACCACATCGTTTGTTGTCATCGCCACCATTGCGAACAAAAGCAACGCGATGGCCAATCGGTGTTGGCGGCTCATAGCGGGCAATCGGACAGGTGCGGGCACATGGCCCGCACCCTACGCCCGATTATCGATCCGGCAAGGGAATGAATTCGGCATTGTCGGTGGGCGGCAATTGGAAGCGACCGTTTTGCCAATCGCCCTCGCGCCAGGCTTCTTTTGCAGCCTCGATCCGCTCCTTCGACGAGGCGACAAAATTCCACCAGATATAGCGCGGGCCTTCGAGGGTTTCGCCGCCCAGGATCATCACCCGCGCACCGTGCGGCCCAGCCCGCATCGACACCCGGTCGCCCGGACGAAAAACCATCATTTGGCCCTTCCCAAACGTCTCTCCGGCGATCTCGACGGATCCGTCAAAAACATAGGCCCCCCGATCCTCATGGCCATCCGGCAGCGGCAAGCTGGCGCCGGGTTTGAGCAGGGCATCGGCGTAAAACATCTCCGACGCCGTTGGCACCGGTGCCGTCTCGCCGAAGGCTGTGCCCAGGATCAGGCGCAGCTCCTTGCCTTCGCCTTCGAGCATCGGCAGCGTCTTTTTTGGCGCGTGCAGGAAGGTCGCCTTGCCATCTTCGGCCCCGGCCGGGAGCGCCAGCCAGGTTTGAATGCCTGACAAGGTGTAGGGATTGTGCAGCGCGTCGCCGTCGATGCGCTCGGAATGTGTGATGCCATGCCCGGCCGTCATTAAATTCACCGCACCCGGCTCGATCCATTGATCGGTGCCCAGGCTGTCGCGGTGATGAAAGAGGCCCTTGAAAAGGTATGTGACCGTGGCCAGGCCGATATGAGGATGCGGCCGGATATCCACCCCCTGACCGGTTAGGAATTCCGCCGGGCCCATCTGGTCGAAGAAGATAAACGGGCCGACCATTTGGCGCTTCGGCGCGGGCAAGGCACGGCGGACTTCAAAATCGCCCAGATCGCGGGCGCGCGGTACGATAACGGTCTCGATTGCATCGATGTCTTCACCGATTGGGCAATCCGGGTCGAGTGCGGGGTTCCAACTCATGGCGTGTCTCCTGGCATTCTTTCGTGCTGCACCAGACCTAGTGCGCGAATGCAAACGGGAATACGCAGATCGACGGACAGATTATGTGCAAAAATGCCGGCTCAAGGGGAGTACTTGAACAATTTTGCACCGCGCTCACGGCTTGCAACGCCAGCGAGAACGCGCACCAGCACAGACCTTGCCGGAGCGGCCGTCATGGTGGGTGATGAGAGACTCGAACTCCCGACATCTTCGGTGTAAACGAAGCGCTCTACCAACTGAGCTAATCACCCGACGCGCCGCTCTTAGCGCGGTCCCGCGCTGATGCGCAAGACCGCATGGCACGCTTTAGCTGGCTTCGCTGTACTCGATCGGAACGATCTCGGCCGAGCCCTCAATGCGGAATTGCGCCGTCATGTCGAGAAGATCGGTCGCATCATCGGCCAATTGCTGGGCTGAGGCGGCAGTCTCTTCGACCATGGCGGCGTTTTGCTGCGTGACCGATTCAAGTTCGGCCACGGCCACATTAACCTCGCGCAAGCCGGTTGACTGATCGCCCGTCGCCTCACTGATTTCAGAGACCAGTGCTGCGATGTTTTCCACCATCTGCGCGATCTCTTGCAGCGACGAGCCCGTCTCGCCCACAAGCCGCACACCGGTTGCCACGTTTTCAGTCGCGCCGGTGATCAAGCCTTTGATCTCATTGGCCGCCTCAGACGACCGTTTGGCCAGATTGCGCACCTCTGAGGCAACCACGGCAAAGCCCTGCCCCGCTTCACCTGCGCGCGCAGCCTCAACCCCGGCATTAAGCGCCAGCAGATTGGTTTGGAACGCGATGTCTTCGATCAATCCGATGATCTTTGAGATCTGATCGGAGGAATCTTTGATGCTGTCCATCGCGGTCACGGCTTGTGAGACGACGGCGGTGCTGGCCGCAGCGCGTTCCCGCGTTTGCACGACGTAAGAATCCGCTTCCTTGGCGCCATTGGCGGTCGACGAGACGTTCTCGGCCATGACATTCATCGTCGTCGCGGTTTCAGCCAACGTGGCGGCTTGGGTCTCTGTCCGGGTCGACAATTGGCCTGTCGCATCGCCCACGATGCGCGCATTGCCACCGATTTCACCCGCCGTTGCAACTACCTGAGAGAAGGCCGAGCGCAGACGCGTGGTCGCGCTGTTGAAGTTCGACCGCAGCTCCTCGAAATCATCCGGGAAGGCCGTGTCAATGCTGGCGGTTAAGTTGCCCTGCGACAGCTCCGTCAATTGGGCAGAGACGGCATGCACCACATCTGCGGTTTCTTTCTGGGTCCGCTCGCGTTCCGCCTGGCTTGCCGCGCGTTCCTGCTGCGCGGATTTGAAGACCTGAAGTGCGGAGGCCATCCGGCCAAGCTCATGGCCATGCTCAGTGCCATGGATCGACACCGACAAATCGCCCTGGGCCAATTTGTCCGTGACCGTTGCGAGCTTTTGCACGCCGCCGGCAATCCACCGCCCCATGACAATTGCCAGAACGAGCGCGCCGATTGCTGCCAAGGCACCGGCAAGCATCACAAGAATGCCCGTGCTGGTTATGGTCGCCTGACCTTCAGAGGCCGAGGCCGACTGTGCCTCGGTCAGACCCACTATTAACACTTCGATATGCTCGGCAATTTCTGTTCCGAACGGGTCAAGCTCTGTTTGATTGATGCGGTTGCGCTCCAAGATAACCTGCGCCGTCTCATCGATCAGGGCGTCGAACGCCTCAATCGCCGGGGTGATGGCCGAGACACGCTCTCCAATCACCGGCAGATCACCGGCCAGACGATCCAGGATGGCTGCCTGACGCATCGCGTCAGCAAGATGGCCATGGGCAGTTTCAAGATCGGCAAGATCATTGCCCAGCAAAAAGCGTTCCGCATATAGCCGCCCGAGGATCAGACCCTCCGTCACGCGCGACGCCGCATTCAAACTGATCGTCTGGTTTTGTGCCACAAGCTGATCGAAGACGTTCGACACCTCCACGCGAGTGTCAAAGCCCACCTGCCGGAATTCGTCGACCAGCGTATTGCGGCGGGCCTGAAGCTCCAGCGTCGACAAAAAGATCGTACGGAATTGGGCAACCTCGTCCTTGATCCCGTTGATCGCAGTCAGAAGCTCCGGATGGTCGCCGAAGACCTCATCTGCTCGGGTTGAGTTCACAATCGCTTCGACATTGCTGTTGACGCTTTCGACCGCCGCATCACCGCCGCCATCGCGGAACAGAAGACTGGCCGCGCGCGCTTCCAGCACATCTTCGAGGTAGTGGTTCAAAACGGCCGTTTTGATTGACGCTTCACGAAAGTCGAGAAACGCACGCTCCATACGCTGGGTGCCGAACATCGCGATGCCTGCAACAAAGACCAGTGCCAGGATTGCAAAGCCAAATCCTGCGCCGATCCGTTGCGAGATAGAAAGCCGTTCCATCGATACCTCCGTCTGAACAGGAGGTGAGTTATTCCAAGCACCTTAATCGATCGTCAGCGCACAAAGTGCGTCGTTACGTTTTTTAGTGGGCATTTTAGAGACTTGATGGTGGGTGATGAGAGATTTGAACTCCCGACATCTTCGATGTGAACGAAGCGCTCTACCACTGAGCTAATCACCCCGCCGCGGGATACCGCCCCTTGCGCAGCCACGCAAGGCGAGATTGTCAGATACGTGCCAGCCGCCCTGGTGCCGGCCACACGCCGCGATCGACGATCTCAGAGACCTGCACCATGCTGTATCCACGCCCGCGCAGCCCATCGAGCACAGCGGGCATCGCGCGCACCGTCGGACCATGTATGTCATGGCTTAGAACAACCGCACCACTATGGCTGCCGTTGATAATGCGCCCTGCCACCACGCCCGAACCGGGCCGCTGCCAATCCAGCGGATCGACGGACCACAGCACCGTTGTCATGCCGCGCGCATCAAAGACCATGTGGCTTTGCCGCGGGTACATATTGCCATAGGGCGGGCGAATGCTCTGCGGGTCGAAACCAACCGCGGCACGGACCGCATCGTTGGTGCGGTCGATCTCGGCCAGCACACCGCCATCGGACACGCCGTAAAGGCTGGGATGGGACCAGGTATGATTGCCGATCTCATGACCCTCTGCGGCCATCCGCCGCAAGATTTCGGGATAGCGCGCTGCATTCCGGCCGATGACGTAAAATGTCGCCCGCGCGCCGTACGCGGCCAGGATGTCAAGCAGTTGTGGTGTCAGCGTCGGATGCGGGCCATCATCGAAAGTCAGCGCGACCTCTGCGCGGCCATGGGTGGCCCGCGTCAGAATAAGCGGCACCGTCGTCTGCGCCGCAAGCGGACGGGCAATACTCTGGCCGGCGCAAAACGCCGAAAGTCCGGTCACCAAGTGCCGCCGCGAGATCAAAGTCATATTGCGCATCCGAATCCATCCGCCCCACCTGGACTTATCCACAAGGTCGGGCCGGGTGCGGACGGAAACTGGGTAAGTGTGTGACGGTTTAGCGGCCAATGGGGCGAAAACGCCACAGATTGTTGATCATGCAAGGAGAATTAACGTTATGACCATTCATTCCTCGGTTTCTGTGGATTTCCGCCGCAAGCGCAGGTTCAAAATCTCTGCCGGCCCGGTATCGCGCGTCTTGGTTACTTTGAGCCGACCTAAAGGTGGCACGGCAAGATCGTGACCCTGGCTCAGCGCGCGCCCGATCTCATCGAGCGCAAGCTCTAAAACAGCGCGCAAATCAGATCGCGGCAGGTCAGAACGCTCAGCCATTGCGGCCAGCAAATCGTTGCGTTTGAGAAGCTTACGCGGCCCATCCGATTCGCTTTGCGCAGGCGGCGAGGATTTGACTGCTGGAATGCGGGCAATACGCTTGGCTTTAGCCAGTTTTTGTCCTGCCATGCCTATCCCTCTATTTGTGCCATCGGCGTCGCGTACCACTAATTGTAGCGTTAGCACTGCCCAATGGCTAGCTTTCCTGCAACAGGGGCAGCACTGGGATTTTGCGCTGGCTTGCATTTGCCCATGCAGCCGCCATCACTGGGTCATCGCGGCGATCTAAATGCTCGATCACCGATTGTTCCTTAATGTACCTGGAGGGGGACTTTGGAAATGAAGAAGCTTGCAGCTGCCGCAGGCATTGCACTGTTGGTTTCCAGCGCACCCGCGCTGGCTGGGGGCATCGCCCCTGTCATGTCTGAGCCTGTCATCGTAACCGAGACAAGCTCAAGTGCTGGCGGAATCCTCGTCCCGATCATGGCGCTCATTATGTTCGCCGCCGCGCTTTCTAACTGAGCGCACGATCGGACCCAAGACGGAAAAAGGCGGGCTCCTGGGGCCCGCCTTTTTCTGTTATCGCGATTGTAGATGAGGCTTAATGCGCGACGGCACCAGCCTCATCCCCGGCATCTGTGGCGCGTGCCGCGGCTGCGGCTTCTTCGGCCTCTTCATCCCAATCAACCGGCTCCGGCGGGCGCACAAGTGCATGGCCCAGAACCTCGTTCACATGGGCGACGGGGATGATCTCCAAACCGTCCTTTACATTGTCCGGTATCTCACGAAGGTCCTTTTCATTGTCCTCCGGGATCAAAACGGTGGTGATCCCACCCCGCAGCGCGGCCAAGAGCTTTTCCTTCAACCCGCCGATGGGCAGCACATTGCCGCGCAGCGTCACCTCACCCGTCATGGCGATGTCCTTGCGGACCGGAATTTGTGTCAGCACCGAGACAATCGATGTGACCATCGCAACACCCGCCGATGGCCCGTCTTTCGGCGTGGCGCCTTCGGGGACATGGACATGGATGTCCCACCGCTCAAACCGGGGTGGCTTGAC
This sequence comes from Pseudomonadota bacterium, assembly GCA_039191215.1. Taxonomy (GTDB): domain Bacteria; phylum Pseudomonadota; class Alphaproteobacteria; order Rhodobacterales; family Rhodobacteraceae; genus HKCCE3408. The sequence continues at coordinate 39,104 of JBCCXT010000002.1, read as the reverse complement.
GCCGATGCGCGGCGCGACCGAGCGCACAAAGCTCGACGCTGCATCGATGGATTCCTTCATCACATCGCCAAGCTTACCTGTGGTCTTCATCCGGCCCTTACCCGGCAGCCGCAGCGCCTCAATCGACAAAAGATCCCCGCCGACAGAGGTCCAGGCCAGGCCTGTCACCACGCCGATCTGGTCCTCGCGCTCAGCAAGTCCGTATTTGAACTTCCGCACGCCCAGCATGTCTTCCAATTTGTCGGCTGACACTTCGACCGTGTCCGCGACCTTTTTAACGATGGTGGTCACCGCCTTTCGCGCCAGTTTTGCGATCTCGCGTTCCAGGTTTCTGACCCCGGCCTCGCGCGTGTAGTAGCGGATGACATCGATCAGCGCCCCGTCTTGCAGCGTGAACTCTTTCACCTTAAGCCCATGGTTTTTGACCTGTTTGGGCACAAGGTGCTGCTTGGCGATCTCCGCCTTTTCATCCTCGGTATAGCCAGCAAGCGGGATGATCTCCATCCGATCAAGAAGCGGGCCCGGCATGTTGTAGGAATTTGCCGTGGTGATGAACATCACGTTTGAGAGGTCATATTCCACCTCCAAGTAGTGATCCGAGAAGGTCGAGTTTTGCTCAGGATCGAGCACCTCGAGCATGGCTGAGGCCGGATCGCCGCGGAAATCCTGACCCATCTTGTCGATCTCATCGAGCAAGATCAGCGGATTCGTCGTTTTCGCCTTCTTCAGCGCTTGGATGATCTTGCCCGGCATCGAGCCGATATAGGTCCGCCGGTGGCCGCGGATCTCGCTCTCATCGCGCACGCCGCCAAGTGAAATGCGGATAAACTCCCGCCCGGTCGCACGCGCCACGGATTTGCCAAGCGAGGTTTTGCCGACGCCTGGCGGACCAACAAGGCAAAGTATCGGCCCTTTCAGCTTCTTGGAGCGCTGTTGGACCGCAAGATATTCGACAATCCGCTCTTTAACCTTCACAAGCCCGTAGTGATCGCCGTCAAGAATGGCCTGGGCGCGGCCCAGATCCTTTTTGATCCGAGATTTGGTCCCCCACGGGATGGCCAGCATCCAGTCGAGATAATTGCGCACGACGGTAGCTTCCGCTGACATCGGGCTCATGGTGCGGAGCTTTTTGACCTCTGCTTCGGCTTTTTCGCGGGCCTCTGCCGACAGATCCGTCTCAGCTATGCGGTCTTCCAGCTCGGCAATTTCCGAGGCCCCGTCATCGCCGTCACCCAGCTCGCGCTGGATCGCTTTCATCTGTTCGTTGAGGTAATATTCGCGTTGCGTGCGCTCCATCTGTGACTTCACGCGGGTTTTGATCTTTTTCTCAACCTGCAGAACCGACATCTCGCCCTGCATCAGGCCATAGACCTTCTCCAGCCGCGCAGACACTTCGAGGATTTCCAAAAGCTCCTGCTTTTGAGCCACCTCGATGCCGAGATGCCCAGATACAAGATCAGCCAGCTTTGCCGGCTCCGTCGCATCCGCGACATTCGACAATGCTTCTTCGGGAATATTCTTTTTTACTTTCGCGTAGCGCTCAAACTCATCGCCGACCGACTTCAAAAGCGCAGCCACGGTTTGCGCATCGCCTTCGGTCTCGGCCAGTTCGGTCGCGTAGGCCTCAAAGTATTCGGGGTTTTCGATGAACTCATCGATGCGCACGCGGCGGCGGCCTTCGACCAACACCTTTACGGTGCCGTCGGGCAGTTTCAAAAGCTGCAGGACATCGGCCAAAACGCCCGTGGTGTAGATGCCATCCGTGTCCGGGTCGTCGACCGTTGGGTCAACCTGGCTCGATAAAAGGATCTGCTTGTCATCCTGCATGACCTCTTCCAGCGCGCGCACCGATTTTTCTCGCCCGACAAAAAGCGGCACGATCATATGCGGGAACACGACGATGTCTCGAAGCGGCAGAACAGGATAAGGGGTCTGATTGCCTGGCATATTGCCTTCCTTGTTTTTGGCAAGAGGCCTGTGGGGCCCCGCATTTTCGCAGCAGCCCGCCCGCCTCTCCGGTCAGACTAAGCCAGATGGGTCTGCTGGGAGGCGAAGTCAACCGCACCTGACCGGGTGACACTGCCGCGTGCGGCGCCCCGCGGCAAGGGCTTGGGGCAATTCTTTGGTCGGACAAATCGTTGCACAAACCGCGTCAGGCCGCCGCAACGGGCAATGATTTGCGCAACGTCACATCGGCGAGATCGCGCCTTTCTGCGCAATTTCACAGCTTTGCCTACATTTCGCCCATTTTTTTCGGCGAATTGAAGGCACCGGATGTCGGCAACACTCCGTGGGGACCTGCTTAATGTTTATCGCCTATCACCGTCAGCGCCGCCGCATTGTAACAACAATGATCCTTGCCACGCTTGTCGTGTTGGCAGGCTTGATTGGTCAGGCCAATTGGGCGGTCAGGCTGACCGACGCTTTCGGCGCGCCCGGGATCCTTGCCATGCTGCAGACGGCGGCGACTGTGCTGACGCTGGCTTTCATGGCAATCCTGATGGTTCTGCGATTTGCGCCTGCGCAACGCCAGCAATGTGAGATCATTGCCGGCACCACCCTGGCCTTTGAATTTGTGAATTTTGGGCTGGCCTGGCTGGGTGCGCCGTTTTCCTCACCGCTTCTGGCAGTCTGCGCCTTCGTCGTGCTGGCGCTGGCGCTTGATCATGTGATCTACGGCCGGGCGCTTGACATCTTTGGCCTCTGGCGGCCGCTTTCGGGAACGGAGAACTTTACGGTCGAAGCGACCCCCAATGCAGCCTGGAACGCCATTGTACCGCGGCCCGATACCGTCTCAACCCACTGGATCGGCGCGCTAACTGAGGTGGCAGCGACGCGCGAACCGGATGTCTTTCTGGCCCGCTACCGCTTGGGCGACGGCACGGTACTACAAAAGTCGCTGACCATCTTGGAAAGCGAACATCCCCGCCATACACGCTATCATTTTGAGACTGAATCTGATGAAGATGCCAGCCGCTTCGGCGCCGGGTTCTACGAGGTCTCTCTCGAAAGCGCTGAAACAGGCGAGACCCAGATCCGCATCTCCTGCGAATACACGGCGCTAAGGATCCGCACGGCCTTGCTTTTGTGGTTGGACGATTGGCTTGGCTCGGAAGTCGATGCAATCGGTGCGTTCATCGAGCGCAGGCCCGACAATTCCTTGCACGCACGGCTCTGGGGCGATGTTTTGCGCCAGGCCTGATCCAGCGGCACCTGGAATTCAGAGACTGTATTGACCTGCACAAGGTCTCGCTGCGCTATGTCCAACCGTAAATGCCGCCGATTAATCTCTGCAGATGGCATACTGAACCAACTTCGGCTGACGGTCTGACAGCCTTTGCAGTGGGACGGCGCCCACTTGAGAAGGCAAGACTGCCGTGACAGGCGGTGTTTGGAGCGGACAGATGTGACCGAAGGAAAGCAAGCGCCCGGCGAAAGTTCATGCCGGGCGTTGGCGCTTTGCGAGGGACCGCGAGGCGTCACGGCGCCAGTTCAGGCGGGCCGCAACTAGGCGGCGCGACGGCTCAGCTGTGTACCGCCATGGCCGTTTTGCAGTTTGAAGTCACCGATGAGACCGGTCAGCTGGCGCGCGCTTTCGGCAGTTTCAACCGAGGCGCGCGCGGCTGCATCTGCCATTTCGGTGTTGCGTCCGGCCAAATCGTTGATGCGTGTCATTGAGCTGGCAAAATCGCGCAACGCATCCACCTGGCGCACCGAGGCGGCGGAGACACGGTTGAGGACGTCATCAACCCGCATGATCTCCTCAAAGATGTTGTTCAGCGCGGTTCCCGCCTCACCGACGAGGTTCACGCCCTCATCGACATGCCGACCACTTTCATCGATCAGCGCTTTGATCTCATTGGCGGCATTCGATGACCGCCGGGCAAGCTCCCCAACCTCTTGCGCGACCACGGCAAATCCCTTTCCGCTTTCACCGGCACGGGCAGCCTCCACCCCGGCATTTAGCGCCAGAAGATTGGTCTGGAACGAGATATCCTCCATCATCTCAATGATTTGTGAGATGCGACTTGAAGAGGCGGAGATCCGATCCATCGCCTCAACCGCGCTGCGGACAACTTCGCCGGAACGGTCGGCCTTTTCCTTCGCCGACCCCGCTAGGCCGGAGGCTTTGCGCACGTCATCGCCGTAGCCTTCCACCTCATTCGACAGCGCACCGACCTGATCGGCGGTCTCGCGGATCGTGTCGACCTGTTCGACCGTACGGTGGCCCAAATCTCCGGCTGCATTTTGCAGATCAGCGGCACCTGCCTCCAGCGACGACGCTGTCTGGGCGATTTGGGACAGAACGCCCCGCAATGTTGTCGCCGCGGAGTTATAATCAACGCGGATCGAGTCGTATTCCTCCGCCAATGGCTCTCTGAAATCTCTGGTCAGATTAGAATTGGCCAAAGCCTCCAACCCTTCGGTGACCAGATCGACAACCTGCTTGGCTTTGCCAAGAATCCGCGCCTCGTCATTGGCCTTTTGTTCGGCCGCGTCTTTCCGCATCGACAGGGTTTCCTGTTTGAAACGGTAAACCGCATTGGCCATCAGCCCGATTTCATCGCGGCCCTTTACACCGGGGATCCAGACATCGAATTCACCGGCGGTGAATTGTTGCATCGCTTCGGTCAGACGCTTGATGCGGAAGATCATCCATTCGAAACCTGAGATCGAAATCGCGGCCACCAACAGCACCGAGACCACCGCAAAGATGGTGTGCTGCTGGAGCGCTGCAAAAGATTCCGCCTCAAGCTGAAGTGCCAGCCGCGCCGCCTCTTCTGTGAAGCCAACTTCGATATCGCGCAAATGGTCGACCCAATCGGTCGAGGTGGCAAACCAGTCGGCCGCGGTCAGGCCGTCCAGCGTGCCGCCACTTACACTTTCGATGATCTGATCGCGCATTGCTTGCACCGCCACAAAAGTGGGGTGGGCATGCAATCGCTCGACGAATTCGTCATCGGCAAGCTCCTCCCCAGCGATTTGCAGGGCCAAATCCTGGCGTCCGTTCAGTTCCGAAAAGCGGTTGAATACGCTGACCGAAAACGCACCCTGGCCCAACCCGGTGGCCCCCATCGCCCGCTCAAGACCGGCAGATTCCTTGGCCAGCGAGACATGTACCGCCGCAAGTGCCAGTGTCAGCATCTGCCGATCTTGGACATATTCCGTCGACAGCCCGATCACGGTGAGAAATTCGTCAATGACGTAGGTATAATACTGCGCAAGCTCAGGCACAGTGGTTGTGATGCCGTCAATGCTGGCGCGCATTTGCACCAGATCTTCCAGTTGCGCCAGGCCCGCGTCAAAATGCCTGACGGTGGCCCCGTTCATCACACCGACCCCGCCGATCACGGCCTCCATCGCTGTATCGGTGCGAACCCGTTGCTCTTGCAAATCGCTGACAAAGTTCGCCCCGTTCGAGGCGACATGGCCAGCGGAATAGCCGCGCTCGCGCTGCAGTTCGTGCACAAGATCGCCAATCAGCCGGAATTCAGCCGCAAGCTCCACCGTGATGCGCGAAGAGGCGCGCTGATCAATTAGATGGCGGTATTCGTAAAAAGCAAAATAGCCGGTCATTGCTGTCATCGGAAGCAGGATTACCAGCATCAATAGACGCATTTTCACAGTCGATACTCCTCAATATGGAGACTGGGATAGGCCCCCATATCGGCCACGCGCTAATAAGCGATGAAGATCGAATTTTTAGAAATCAGACGTGGAGACTGGCCGCAACCGCATCACGTGTCGTATCCGATTTCTCGGCGTTGAAGGTGACCGAACCGCGGGTCAAAACATAGAAACGATCGGCAAGATCAAAGGCAAAATCAAAGTATTGCTCGACCAGCAAAATGGCCATCTGCCCTTCGCTGCGCAAATGCGCGATGACGCGGCCAATTTCCTGAATGATATTTGGTTGAATGCCTTCCGTCGGCTCATCCATCAGCAGCAATTTGGGCCGTGTGACAAGGGCGCGGCCGATGGCCAATTGCTGCTGTTGGCCGCCCGAAAGATCGCCACCGCGACGCTCGGCCATGTCAGAGAGCACCGGGAAGAGATCAAAGATCGAATGCGGCACGACACGCTCGGACGGCGGCAGACAGGCCAGGCCCGTTTCCAAGTTTTCGCGAACGGTCAAAAGCGGAAAGATCATCCGGCCCTGCGGAACGATGGCAATGCCCTTCTTCGCCAGTTGGTGTGCGGGCAGCCTGCCCAATTCCTCACCATCCAAATTGACGCTGCCGCCCGACCGGGCATGGGTTCCAGCAATTGCCTTTAAAAGCGAGGTTTTTCCGACGCCATTTGTGCCCATCACGCAAGTTACCTGGCCTTTGAGCGCCTCCAGACTGATCCCGTTTAGGATTTGAGAGCCTGAGTAATGCAGCGTCAGATCTTTTGTCTCTAGCATCGCTCAGCGCCCCAGATAGACGTCGATCACGTCTTGATTGGCCATGACATGATCAAGCGAGCCTTCGGCAAGAACCGCGCCTTCATGCAGGACCGTGACGCGGCAGTTGAGCTTGCGGACAAAATCCATGTCATGCTCCACCACAACCACCGCGCGGGTTTTGGCGGCCTCTTTCAAAAGCTCGGTCGTGTGGTCGCGCTCGGCATTGGTCATGCCTGCGGCCGGTTCGTCGACCAACAACAGACGCGGTTCCTGCGCCAGCAGCATCCCGATCTCTAACCACTGTTTTTGGCCGTGGCTGAGGATACCGGCTTGCGTCTCAAGCTGATCGCTGAGCCCGATTTCTTCGGCAAGCTCTGTGATCCGGGCGATATCGGCATCGGACGATTTGTAGAACAGTGACGCAAGCGGGCCGCGGTCCTTCTTCAGTGCCACCATGAGGTTTTCTTGCACGGATTGGTCTTCGAAAACCGTCGGCCGTTGGAATTTGCGCCCGATGCCTTGGCGCGCGATCGCGGCCTCCGACATCCGCGTGAGCGAGCGGTTTTCATCGCCCCACAAAACCTCGCCCGTATCAGGCCGGGTCTTGCCCGTGACGATATCCATGAACGTCGTCTTGCCCGCGCCATTGGGCCCGATGACCGCGCGCATCTCCGGCTCGGCGATAGAAAAGCTCAGATCGTTGATCGCCCGGAACCCATCGAAAGTGACCGACACACCGCGAACCTCTAAAAGCGCGCTCATGGTGTCCTCCTAATGAAGAGCCGGTCTATAAGGCCGCCAAGGCCCTTCGGCGCAAAAAGCGTGACGATCACAAAGCCCAGGCCCAAAAGTACCGGCCACCAATCGATCCAGCTCACCTCACCCAAGGGGCCGAGCGGCAAGTTGGGCGCGCGCCCGGACGTGAAATAGCTCTGCAGAAGCGACACAAGGGCAGCCCCGATCACCGCCCCGTAAAGCCGCCCCCTGCCCCCAATGGCAACCCAGACAGCCAGGTAGATCGATGCAATTGGCGCGATCTCGTCTGGATTGATGATACCGGCCTGGGGGTAATAGAGCGCGCCCGCTATCCCGCAGATAACGGCGGTGAGCGCAAAGACGGCCAGCTTGTAGCCTTCGACCGGATAGCCCAGGAACCGCACGCGCGGTTCGTCATCGCGGATGCCGCGGATGATGTTGCCGAACTTGCCCGACACGATCCAGGCGGCCGCGACATAGCCCAGGCCCAATGCGACCGCAGATGCCCATAAAAACCAGACCGACAGCCGCGCCTGGCCCACGCTTTCCAGGCCGGGGATGTTCTGCAGACCCGACAGCCCGTTATTGCCGCGCAACCCGGTGTCATTTTGGAACAGGTAAAGCGACAGGGCCAGGGTCATCGCCTGGGTTAAGATCGACAAATAGACGCCGGTGACCCGGCTCCGGAAGGCAAGCCAGCCAAAGACCAGCGCCAGCACACCTGGAACCAACACAATCAGCGCCAACTGGATCGGCAGCGAGCCGGAAAAGGCCCACATCCAGGGCCAGTCCTCGGCCCCTACGACACTGAAAATCTGCAGCGCCGTGGCCTCTGATATTTCGGCTTCCGTGGGTGGGATCACCCGGTTGGCAAGATTGGCGCGCACCACCGCTTCGGTTCGCGCAGTCATCAGCCACATGCCGATCATGTAGCCGCCCAGGCCGAAAAAGGCGAAATGGCCCAAGGACAAAATCCCGCAATAGCCCCAGACCAGATCCATGGCGAGCGCGGCCAGGCACAGGCACAAAGTCATGCCCAAAACCTTGGTGAAACTGATCGAGATCGCGCCGGTTCCATAGGCCTCCGACGCGATGGTCACCAGGATCGTCAGGATTGCGAGGGTAACGATGAAGATGGGAACAGATCGGTTGCGCATCATCGATCAATCCCCCGCCGCACGCCCGCGCAGCGCGATAATCCCACGCGGGCGGAACTGGATGAAGAGGATGACAAAGAGGATCATATAAGTCTGCGCGGCCAGCGTGTTGGACGGGTTCATCCACTCGATCCCCTTTTGTAGGAAGCCCACAAGTGCCGCACCCGCCAGCGTGCCAAAGATGTTGCCCACGCCGCCCACAACAACCGTCATGAAGCTTTGCACAATGTAATTGGCGCCCAGATCCGGCACGACCTGGGCAAAAAGCCCGATGGCCACACCGGCAATTCCGGCAATGCCGCTGCCCAACCCGAAGGTCAGCATATTGATCCGGTCGGGATTGATCCCCATCGCGCTGGCCATGGCAGGGTTTTGCGTGACCGCCCGAACTTCGAGCCCAAGCCGTGTTTTGTTCAGAATGAGCAGCAACACCACAAAGAAGATCGCGCCGAGGATGAAAATTGCGATCCGGATCGAGCTGATTGAGACAACGTCATTGAGCTCCACCGACCCGGCCAGCCAGTCGGGCGGTGTCAGCGGCTGTGTCAACGGGCCAAAGATCTGGCGCACAATCTGCTGGAGCGCGAGAGAGATGCCAAAGGTTGCCAAAAGCGTCTCCAGCGGACGGTGATAAAGCCAGCGGATCACCAGACGCTCCATCGCCACGCCGACCGCAAAGGTCACGACAAAGGCAAGCGGAATGGCCACCGCAATCGACGCGGTCTCATTCGGGATGATCGATTGCACCACAAACCCGGTATAGGCGCCGATCATGATGAACTCGCCATGGGCCATGTTGATCACGCCCATCACACCGAAGGTGATGGCAAGCCCGATAGCGGCCAGAAAGTAGATTGAAGCAAGCGACAGACCGTCGAGGGACAAATCAAGCGCCTCGTAGAACCCGACCCGGGTCTCGATCCCAGCAAGCGTCTGCGCCGCGGCGTCAGTGACCGCTTGTGACGGCTCCCGGTAGGCCTCGTAAATCACGTTGGCCTCTAATGCGGCCGCGATGGCGGCGTCATCGGGTGCGGCATCGGCGATGCCCTCGGCCACCAAAGCGGCATAGGCCTCAGCGCGCGCCTCTTCGGTATTAAGCTGCGCCACCGGTATGCCGCCAACCCGGCCATCTGTTACATTTGCCTCCAGCGTTCGCAGCTGGGCCGCAAGCGGAATAAGCGGAGCGGCAAGGCCGGCATCCGCCAACAGCGCGTAAGCCTCATGTCGCGCGATATCCTGGCCCGGCGTAAGCACGCGAGCGATATTCTCATCCTCGGGCAGGTCTGATCCGACCCCCCGGTTGGTGAGCAAAAGCGGGTTGAGCGTGGCGCGCGCAGCAAGGCTGATATTGCCCGCCAGCGCTTCGATCGCCTCAACCCGGGCCGCATCATCATCGGCGAAGGCGATGGTCAGTTTGGGATAAAGGACCTCAAGGGCTGCGCGCACTTGCGGGTCCTCTTCGAGCTCCAACCGCTCGGCCACCAGCGGCAGGTGGCTTTCATCCGGATCATCATCAATCGCGGCAAGGGCGGCAAGACGCGCAACCGGATCATCGGCCGCTAATTGGAATTGCACCAAGGCGCCGGCAATGACGCGGCGCACACCGCCATTGGGGCGCAACTGCGTCACCTCGCGACTGCCAGCCTCGCCCAGAACCTCACCGCTGGTGATATCGATCAGAACCAGCGGGTTGGCGTCTTCGTCTTCGACATAAACAAAAAGCCCGTCCGCATCGCGCACGAAAAGCTCTCTCGCGGCCCAGGTCTCCAGAAATTGCGGCACTTCGGGCAGACCGCTTTCGGCAAGGATTGTCAGCACATCGCCGACCGTCCGACGTGACGCATCGGTGACCAATTCGGCATTGTCTTGCAGTAAGTCTTGTAGTGTCTGAGCCCGCCCCTGCGGCGCGGCGGCACACATCAACACCGCGCCCAAAAGCGCGAGAAAGCCCCATCGCATCATGTGCTTATTGCCCGCCCCTAAAGTTCCGGGGGCAGCTTATATGCCGCCCCCGGAAATGTCGTTAGTAGTTTGATTCCAGCTGAACGCAGGTCTCGGTCTCGGTGTTGTACATGCCACAGCCAAGGCCCGGCCAATCGGATGCAAGAACCGCCGATTCCGGCAGATAGTCCGTCCATGCGTCACCTGCGACCGGTTCGGTCTGGCTGATGATGTCGAACTGGCCATCGGCCCGGATCTCACCGATCAGAACCGGCTTGGTCAGGTGGTGGTTCGGCAGCATCTCGGCGATACCGCCGGTCAGGTTCGGCACCTGGATGCCGTACATCGCCTCGCGGACCGCGTCGATTTCGGTCGTGCCGGCCGCCTCAACAGCCTGAACCCACATCTGGAAACCGATGTAATGGGCCTCCATCGGGTCATTGGTCACGCGCGTGTCGTCGCCTGTGAACTCATGCCAGGCTGCGATGAAGGCCTCGTTTTCCGGCGTGTCGGCGGACTGGAAATAGTTCCAGGCGGCCAGGTGACCCTCAAGCGGCTCGGTATCAAGGCCCGACAGCTCTTCTTCACCGACCGAGAAGGCGACAACCGGGATATCGTCGGCGCTGACGCCTTGGGCGGCAAGTTCCGTGTAGAAGCCGACATTAGCATCACCGTTGATCGTGGAGATCACGCCCACCTGGTCACCGGTTTCACCCAGTGCCACAACGTCCGAGACGATCGACGACCAGTCGGCATGGCCGAATGGCGTGTAGTTAACGAAGATGTTCTCCTGCGGCACGCCGGCATCAAGCAGATACTGTTCCAGGATGCGGTTGGTCGTGCGCGGGTAGACATAGTCGGTGCCCAGCAGCGCGAAGCTTTCAACGCCCAGCTCCTCAAGGTAGTAATCCACCGCCGGGATCGCCTGCTGGTTGGGCGCAGCACCGGTGTAGAAGACGTTAAGCGAGCTTTCCTCACCCTCGTACTGGACGGGGTAGAAAACCATGGTGTTGAGCTCTTCGGCGACGGGCAGGATCGCCTTGCGCGAGGACGAGGTCCAGCAGCAGAAAATCACATCAACTTCTTCGACAGTGATCAGGTTGCGAGTCTGTTCGGCGAAGGTCGGCCAGTCAGAGGCGCCATCGACCACAACGGGCACAATTTCTTCGCCCAGGAGCCCACCATTTGCGTTCTGCTCTTCGATGAGCATCATCATCACGTCGCGCAGCGTCGTCTCAGAGATGGCCATTGTGCCGGTCAGCGAGTGTAGGATGCCCACGCGGATCTCGGCTTGTGCTGAGGTTGCAGCAATTGTGGCCATTGCGGTGGCCATAAGCAGTTTCTTCACTTGTATCCCTCCAGGTCGGACAGTTTGTTTTTAGACCGACCAGACTTGGACCTTATTCCTGTGTTGTTGTCTGCCGCAAAGTTTGCCATGCTGTGGTGCGGTTTTTGCACCATTGGGGATTTATGAGGCATTTGCGTATATATAGGGCAATCCGCCTGATCCGCCGCACAGGCTCTATTCGCAAGGCCGCGGAGGCTCTTTCTGTGTCACATTCGGCGCTCAATCGGGCTCTGTTGGGGTTTGAAGATGAGCTGGGCGTGCCGCTTTTTGATCGCGTCGCGGGCGGTGTGCGGCTATCGACCGCCGGTGAGCATCTAATGCAGATCGTCGACAGCCATCTCAACGCATTCGACGATTTCCAGGCGCTGGTCTCGGATATGCGCGGCGGTCTGGTCGGCACCTTGCGCCTGAGCCTTGCAAGCGAGCTGACAACGGGGCGCATCGCCGAGACGCTGGCCGCTTTTCAGGCCGCCGCCCCCCGGGTCGGGCTTGAAGTGATGGTCGCCGACACGCCGGCCAAATTGGCCGCACACGAAGTCGATTTGGCAATCCTGACCCAGCCCTCGACCCATGACGCGGTCGAGGTCTTGCTGAGCCATAGTAGCCCGCTCGTCGCCCGGACAGCCGGGCCGCGCGTCACACGCGCCTCGGAACTTGCAGGCTACCGTTTGATCCTACCGCCCGAAGGATCTGGCACGCGCGCCGCCGCGGATCACATGATCCGCACCCATAGGTTAGAACCGCGCGCCACCGCGGCATTTGCCGGTCTTTGGCCCAATTTATCGCCGGGACCAGAGCCCGAAGCGCAAATAGTACCCGCCGCGGCCCTGCCATTTGATGCCATGCGCCCTGCTTTGGATGCTCTGGGCGATGTTCAGATCGCGATTCTGCGGCGCCGGTCTATCCCGCTGACGCGCCCGGCGCAGCTCTTTCTAACCCGCATGCAGGCCACGCTTGATATGTCTGAGGCACGCATCGATCAGCCGGTGACCCTATGATGGCAGCGCGTCACTGGCTGATGGCGGCGGCGCTATCGCTGGCGCCGGTCATCGTGCAGGCGCAGGCCACACCACCCATCGCACCGGCCTATATTTCAAATGACCTTCAAGCCGTGGGTCATGTCGCGACGCATTTGCCAGCACCTGGAGCGGGTGTGGGCGTGGGCGGTTGCTCTGGCACGCTGATCGCGCCCGATCTGGTTCTGACAGCCGCCCATTGCGCCGCCCCGCGCGCCGGGCGGCCCTCGGGCCTGTACATTACGTTTGGCTGGCGCGCCGATGGCCCGCCGCTGTGGCGCTCTGCGGCCGCTGAGATCTGGGTTGATCCCGACTATGTGCCCGGCGCCACGACGCTGGAGACTTTGCGCCATGACGTGGCTTTTGTACGCCTGCCGCGCGCTGTGCCCGACACGCTGATCACGCCCATCCCACTCATCGCCGGTCTGCGCGCTGAGTTTTACGCCAGCTACGGCTATCTTGCCGGGGCGGATACGCTTTTGCGCGGGCATGACCGCTGCCGCGCGGAGCTGATCGCGCCAGCGCTCCTTGGTTTCGATTGCGCGGTTGTCAGCGGATTTTCGGGTGGGCCGCTCTTGGTGATGGGCGGTGACGGGCCGCAGGTCGCGGCCGTCGCCGTAGCGCATTTGCCAGGCGCTACCGGGCCGATCCGAAGCTTTGCGGCCATCCCGCCATCCGATGTGGCGACATCTCGGTAACCAAGCCTTGCCGCTGGCAGGTATAGGGCGACCCGGTTTTAATGCGTGGGTCGCCCCAGAAGCCTGGCCTGGCCGTTGCGTCAGGACATCGCCGCGACGGCGCGTTTGGCCATGACCTTCACAAGATGCGCGCGGTAATCGGCGCTGGCATGCACATCCGACAGCAGGCCATCGGCAGAGACAGCAACCGCATCCAAGGCCGCGGGGCTGAGATCGGCGGTCAAAGCGGCCTCCATCCCGGCATGACGGTGCACGCCATCTGCGCCCGCGCCGGTCACGGCCACGCGCACCGCACCGCCTGTCTGCGCCACAAAGACCCCGACAATGGCATAGCGGGAGGCGGGGTTATCAAACTTCGAGTAGCCGCTGGATTGCGCCTTTGGGAATTGCAATTCGGTGATGATCTCACCCTCGTTTAAGGCCGTTTCGAACATGCCATTGAAGAAATCATCTGCGGCGATCTCCCGCGCATTGGTGATTACTGTGGCACCCAGGCCCAGTACGGCGGCCGGGTAGTCGGCGGCGGGGTCGTTATTGGCAACCGAGCCGCCGATAGTGCCCATTGCACGGACATGCGGATCACCGATCCCGGCGGCCAGGCAGGCCAGGCCGGGAATGGCTTCTTGCACTGCCGCGCTGCCGGCGACATCCATATGCGTCGTGCCAGCCCCGATTGTGACGCTATCCCCCGACACCGAAATCGCCGACATCCCGTCGATTGCGCGGATATCGATCAAATCGGACGGCGCGGCCAGGTGCTGCTTCATCGTCGGCAGCAAGGTTTGGCCGCCGGCCAGAACTTTTGCGTCTTCGGCGCTGCCAAGGGCGGCGACCGCATCCGCGACCGAGCCTGGCTTATGGTACTTCGTTGCGTACATTGCTGGCGCTCCCTATTCAGCCGCCATCGGCGTTTTGGCCGCCTGGATCGCTGTCCAGACCGCTTGTGAGGTGGCGGGCATTTGCAGATCGTTGGTGCCGATGGCGTCCGTGATCGCGTTGATGACCGCAGGGGGCGCCCCGATGGCTCCGGCCTCACCGCAGCCTTTGATCCCAAGCGGATTATTCGGGCAAACGGTGGTGTTGTGCTCAATCGTGTAGGACGGCACATCATCAGCCCGCGGCATGGCGTAATCCATGTACGACCCGGTGATAAGCTGGCCGGTATGGTCATAAACGACCTGCTCCAGCATCGCCTGGCCAATGCCTTGGGCGACACCGCCATGGACCTGACCTTCAACAATCATCGGGTTGATGATATTGCCGAAATCGTCAGCCGCAGTGAACTGGACGATCTCGGTCACACCTGTTTCGGGGTCAACCTCAACCTCGGCGATGTAACAGCCCGCCGGGAAGGTGAAGTTCACCGGGTCGTAAAACGCGCCCTCCTTCAGGCCAGGCTCCATCCCATCGGGCAGGTTATGCGCGGTGTAGGCCGAAAGACCGACCTCGTGCCAACCCATCGCCTTGTCAGTGCCCGCAACCTTCACCTCACCACCCTCAATGACAATGTCATCCTCGGCGGCTTCTAGCACATGGGCTGCGATCTTTTTGACCTTGGCTTCGACCTTGTCCATCGCCTTTACGATGGCGCTCATCCCTACAGCGCCCGAGCGGGAACCATAGGTGCCCATGCCGAACTGCACCTTGTCGGTGTCGCCATGCACGATCTGGATGTTCTCAATCGGCAGATCGAAGCGGTCGGCAACGATCTGCGCAAAGGTCGTCTCATGGCCCTGGCCGTGGCTGTGGCTGCCCGTCAGGACTTCGATTGTGCCCACAGGGTTCACCCGCACCTCAGCACTTTCCCACAGCCCGACACCGGCACCGAGCGATCCGACAGCCGCCGAGGGCGCGATGCCGCAGGCCTCGATGTAAGCAGAGTAGCCCAGCCCGCGCAGCTTGCCGCGGCCCGCAGCTTCCGCCTTCCGCGCGGCAAAGCCCGCCACATCGGCGGCGGCTTGGGCCTTATCCATATTGCCCGCGAAATCGCCTGCATCATAGGTCATGATGACCGGCGTTTCATGCGGGAAGCTGTCGATGAAGTTCTTCCGCCGCAGATCAGCCGGGTCCATGCCCATCTCGCGTGCCGCCGTCTCAAGCATCCGCTCGATGAGGTAACACGCCTCAGGACGTCCGGCCCCGCGATAGGCGTCAACCGGCACCGTGTTGGTATAGACCCCGCGCACATTGCAGTGAATATTGGCGATATTGTACTGACCCGAGAGCAGCGTGGCGTAGAGATATGTCGGCACGGCGCTGGAGAAGAGCGACATATAGGCGCCAAAATTGGCAATCGTGTCGACGCCAAAACCGACGATCTTGCCGCTGGCATCAAAGCCCATCTTCGCGGTCGAGATATGATCGCGGCCATGCGCATCGGTCATAAAGGCCTCGGTCCGGTCCGAGGTCCATTTGACCGACCGGCCCGTCTTCATCGAGGCCCACAGACAGGTGATCTCTTCGGGATAGATGTAGATCTTGCAGCCAAAGCCGCCGCCCACATCCGGTGCGATCACCCGCAATTTGTGCTCCGGCGCGACCTGGTAGAAGGCGCTGAGCACCAGGCGCGCGACATGCGGGTTTTGGCTGGTTGTGTAAAGCGTGTAGTGATCTTCGGATTCGTCGAATGTGGCCACGGCGCTGCGCGGCTCCATCGGATTGGGGCTGAGACGGTTATTTGTGACCTGCAATTCGGTGACATGCGCGGCACCGGCAATCGCCGCATCGGTCGCTGCCTGGTCGCCGATCTCCCAATCATAGATCAGGTTGCCGGGCGCGTTGTCGTGAATCTGGGGCGCGCCGGCGGCAAGGGCCGCATCGGCAAAAGCCACACCCGTCAGCTCTTCGTACGCGACATCGACCGCTTCGGCTGCCAGCCGCGCAAGCGCTTGGGTCTCAGCGATGACCACGGCGACCGCGTCACCCACATAGCGCACCTTTTCTGTGGCCAGCGCCGACCAGGCGCCCATATTCATCGGCGATCCGTCCTTGGAGGTGACCGCCCAGCCGCAAATGATATTGCCGATGCCGTCACCGGTCAGTTCTTGGCCGTTCAGGACCGCAATCACACCGTCCATTGCTTCGGCTGCCGATGCATCGATGCCGGTGACCCGGGCATGGGCGTGGGGCGAGCGGACAAAAGCCGCATAGGCCTGGTTTTCCATCCGAATGTCATCGGTGTACTTACCCTTGCCAGTGATAAAGCGTTTATCTTCCTTTCGCGCCACGCGGGCGCCGATACCGTCGCTCATCGTCGTACCTCTCTGAAAATCTTCGTTTTATTCTGCGGCCTTCGACATGCCATCCATTTGCTGGGCGGCATCTTCGATCGCGCGAACGATATTGTGGTAGCCGGTGCAGCGGCAGATATTGCCTTCCAGCTCATGCCGGATGGTGGCCTCGGTCAGCGGCTGGCCGGATGCTTGATACCGGTTCACCATATCGATCCCGGCCATAATCATGCCGGGCGTGCAAAAGCCACATTGCAACCCGTGATGGACGTTAAACGCCCGCTGCATCGGGTGCAGTTCCTTGCCATTGGCCACCCCCTCGATCGTGGTGACCTCTGCGCCGTCAAGCGAAGCGGCAAGGGCCGTGCAGCTTTTGATCGCCCGACCGTTCACATGCACAACACAGGCGCCACATTGGCTTGTGTCGCAGCCAACATGGGTGCCGGTCAGTCGTAGATTTTCGCGTAAGAATTCTGATAGAAGTGTCGTATCGTCGATACTGCGTTGAACAGCCTTGCCGTTCACCACCATGGTGACGTCAGTCATTCCATTCCTCCCTTTCGGTGGGCAATTTACCTACCTTGGTCGCGCGCTTTTCGGACCCTCCCCGGTCACGTGCCCGCAATTGATATGTACAAAGGTATAAGCCAGATAAAACAAAGCAAGAGTTTTTCAGGACACGGCAGGGCCGGGCGCGGCCGGACGTGTAGTGGCGTTACGTCACGCCGCAATGCGCATAGCCCGGATCAGACGCTCTTTGAGCCCGCGCTCGCCCAGGGCGACGCTCAACTGCGCAAGGCTATCAAGCGAATGGCAGGCATGCAGGCTGGTGACATGGGGCAACAAGGCCCGCACGCCCTGCGCCTGCGGCTCAAACGCGTCAAAGCGCAGCAGCGGGTTCAGCCAGATAACAGCCCGCGCCGTGAGGTTCAGCCGCTCGGCCGCGCGCGCCAAGCGGTCGGGGTCGTCGCGCTCCAACCCGTCGGTGATCAGCAACACAACCGCGCCCTGCCCCAATACCCGGCGCGACCAGTCCTTGTTGAAGCGCTCAATCGCGTCGCCGATGCGCGTGCCGCCTTGCCAATCGGGCGCCTCCATGCCGATCAAGCTCAGCGCTGCATCCGGATCGCCCTGACGTAGCGCGCGCGTCACGTTGGTCAGCCGCGTGCCGAAGGTGAAGGCGCTGACCATACCCCATGCCCGGATCCGGGCATGGGCAAGGCTGTGCAGATAGAGAAGGATCATCCGGGAATAGACCGACATCGAGCCCGAGATGTCACAGATCGCAACCAGATCGGGCGGCCGTGGCTGCGGTGCTTTGTAACTGATCCGCGTGATCTCTCCGACCTTGCGCTGTGCCGCGCGCAGTGTCGCACTTGGATCGGGGCGCTTGCCGATACCGGTGCGAAACCGGCGCGCGGGCAGCATACGCACGGGCAATTGCAGGCTGCCAATCGCGGCTTCCGCCAAACGCAACTCGGCCGCACTCATCTGTTCGAAATCCATCGCGCACAGCACCTCATTGCCAGACCAGCTAAAAAGCGCGTCGCGCGTAACCTCCTCGCGCGGCGGGGGGGCATTGCGTTCGGGCGGTTGGCCGATGGCCTCGACGGCGCGGCGATGAGCAGCTTTTGGGTCTGGCCGTTTCTCATCGGTGCGCTGCAGCGGAGAGGCCATATGCAGCATTCGGCCCAAAAAATCCGGATCGCGCCAAAAAAGCTCAAACACTTGCGCAAAGACGGCGCGATCCTCGGCCCGGCTGAGCAGGCTGGCTTCTAGCGTGTAGAAGAGATCGCGCTTGCTGCGCAGGCCAACTTGGCTGACAGCGCGCGCGGCGGTTTCAAGCTGTGAGGTTCCGACGCGCAGGCCCGCTTCCCGCAGGGCGCGGGTGAAAAGCGTCAGATTTTCCGCCAGCCGGTTCACGACGCCGCAGCAAGCGCACGTTTGGTATCTTCCAGGATGCGGCCGGCCTCAGAGCCCGCGATCTGGGCGACATCATCTTGGTACTTCAGCAAGGCGCCGATCGTGTCGGTCACGACATCAGGTGTCAGCGCCACCGCATCAAGTGCGACCAGGCAACGCGCCCAATCGACGCTTTCGGCAACGCCGGGGGATTTAAAGAGGTCTTCCGTGCGCAGCGCCTGCACGAAGGCCACAATCTCCGCCGACAACGCCTCGGAAACGCCCGGCAGGCGTGTGCGCAAAATGGTCAGTTCACGCTCAAAGCTCGGGTAATCGACCCAGTGGTAAAGGCAGCGGCGCTTCAACGCGTCATGCACTTCGCGCGTCCGGTTCGACGTCAAGATCACAATGGGTGGGGTTGCTGCCTGGATCGGGCCGATCTCAGGGATTGTGACCTGAAAATCCGACAGGATCTCAAGCAGGAAAGCCTCAAAGGGCGCATCTGTCCGGTCGATTTCGTCTATAAGAAGAACGGGCGGCCCCTTTTCCGACGGCGCCAGGGCCTGAAGGATCGGACGGCGGATCAGGTACTCGTCAGAGAACAATTCCGCCTGAAGCGCTGTGCGATCCGTGGCTCCTGTGACCTCAGCGGCGCGGATAGCAACCATTTGCGCGGCAAAGTTCCATTCGTAAATCGCCGTGGAGGCATCTAGCCCCTCATAGCATTGAAGCCGGATCAGATCGCGCCCCAGGGCGGCCGCGATGGCTTTGGCGATCTCGGTTTTACCGACCCCAGCCTCGCCTTCCAAAAACAGCGGTTTGCCCAGTGTCATGGCAAGAAAAGCGACCGTGCCCAAGCCGCGCTCACAGACGTAATCCTGCTCCGCCAATGCTGCGATTGTGGCATCTATGTCTGCAGGCAGGTTGGTCATCAGCGCTCTCCGAGGCGGCAATCGCCCATTTCTGGCCCAATGGACTGGGCGAGGCAAGGCGATCCGTGTTTAGATGATGGGCGCTGCACAGCACGTCCCAATTAGGTGCGGCTAGCTTAACAACATCTGTGATTGGCGGGCGATCTCGGCCTCTTCCTCGGCGGGGACGATCCAAGCGCTGACCGGCCCGTCGCCGGAAATGCACGGCGCATTGCCCGAATTGGCCGCGGAATCGAGGGTCAGGCCAAGCCAGCCAAGACCGGCCATGATCCGCGCCCGCATGCCGGCATCATTTTCCCCGATGCCGCCGGTGAAGGCGACGGCGTCACATCCGCCCATCGCGGCGATCATCGCGCCCGCCTGCATGATCGCGGTTTCGGCGAAATGCTCAATCGCGCGCGCGGCTTCGGGCAGGCCGGAATGACCAAGTGCGCGCATGTCGCTGAGCCCGCCCAACCCCATGAGCCCGGATCTATTGTTCAGCAAAAGCGCAGCCTTTTCCGCGCCGTGCAGCGCGGCAAGACGCAACACCGCATTGGCATCAATCTCGCCCACGCGGGTGCCCATCGTCAGCCCTGAAACAGGCGAATAGCCCATGGTCGTGGCCACCGATTGCCCGGATTTGATCGCGCATAAGCTGGCGCCATTGCCCAGATGGCAGGCCAAAAGCCGATCGGGAAGCAGGCCCGCCAATTCAGGCATTTTGCGCGTCAGGCCGGCATAAGACAGACCGTGGAAGCCGTAGCGCCGGATGCCGTTGGCAGCCGCACTAGCAGGCAAAGCATAAAGCTGGCGAATTTCCGGGATGGTGCGGTGAAAGGCGGTGTCAAAGGCCGCGATCTGCGGCAAGTCCGGAGCCTCTGCACGGATTGCCCGGATTGCGGCCAACGCCACCGGGTTGTGCAGCGGCGCCAAGGGGCACAGCGCCTCGATCCGGGCCTCGACATCGCCATCGATCAAGACGGGGCCGGAAAACTCCGTCCCGCCATGGACAACCCGATGGGCCACCGCCGACAGACCTGCAGACGACACGGCGCTCATCACCTGGCCCATCGCCTCGGCATGGTCGCTGACCTGTTCGACTTGGCCCGCCGTCTGTTGCTGGGCGCCCTCAAACACCGCGTATTTGATCGACGAGGAGCCGGTATTGAGAACGAGCGTTGGGCCCATCACGCCACAACAACCGCGCGCACACGCCGCATATGCACGGCGCGCACCACGCCCGCGGCCAGGCTCATCGCGCCGATTTGTGCCACGCCCGCGCCCGCATCATGCGAGCTCTTGGTTCATGTCTTCAGCGGTGATCCCGGCCACTTTGACCGGCTTTTTCATCGCATCCCGGCGGAAGGGCTCACCCAATTCCTGATTGATCAACGCCTCGATCAGCGTCGTTATACCCGCGGCCTGATCCTTCAGCGCCTGGTTCAGGGCAGCCGTCAGATCGTCTTGCGTGCGGGCCACAACGCCGTGCAGACCGCAGGCTTTGGCAATGCCCGCATAGCTGACCTGGGTGTCGAGCTCTGTGCCGACAAAATTGTCGTCGTACCAGAGCGTTGAGTTGCGCTTTTCTGCGCCCCATTGGTAATTGCGGAAGACGATCATCGTGATCGCAGGCCATTCGGGTCGGCCTATGGCTGTCAGCTCCGTCACCGCGATGCCAAAGGCGCCGTCTCCGGCGAACCCCACAACCGGGACATCCGGGCAAGCGATCTTGGCGCCGACGATGGCTGGTAGGCCGTAGCCGCAAGGCCCGAAAAGTCCAGGTGCCAGGTATTTCCGGCCCTGCTCAAAGCTTGGATAGGCATTTCCGATCGCGCAATTATTGCCGATGTCAGAGGAAATGATCGCCTCGACCGGCAGCGCGGATTGGATTGCTCGCCAGGCCATGCGCGGGCTCATCCAATCGGGCTTAGAGGCACGCGCGCGCTGGTTCCAGCTTGTGCCGGGATCGTCATCCTCGTGATCAAGCGATGTAAGTTCCTGCGCCCAGGCCGATTTCGTTTTGGCAATGGTCTCGGCCCGCGCCTTCGATCCGGCGCCTGCTTCGTCCGATAGCTGGGCCAATATGGCCTGCGCCACATGCTTTGCATCACCAACAATGCCGACACTGACGGGCTTGGTCAGACCGATCCGGTCAGGGTTGAGGTCTACCTGGATGATCTTGGCGTCTTTTGGCCAGTAGTCGATCCCGTAGCCCGGCAAGGTCGAAAACGGATTGAGCCGCGTGCCAAGGGCCAGAACCACATCCGCCTGCGAGATCAACTGCATCCCCGCCTTGGACCCGTTATAGCCCAGGGGGCCCGCAAAGAGCGGGTGGGAGCCCGGAAAGGCGTCGTTATGCTGGTAGCCCACGCAGACCGGTGCCGTCAGCCGCTCTGCCAATGCGGCAGTATCGGCAATTGCATCGGCCAGCACAACGCCCGCGCCGTTCAGAATGACCGGGGATTTGGCTTGCGACAGCAGCGCGGCGGCCTCGGCGATAGCGGCTTCGCCGCCTGACGGGCGCTCAAACTCGACCATGGCGGGCAGATTGATATCGATGACTTGCGTCCAAAAATCCCTCGGCATGTTGATCTGGGCCGGGGCGGAGGCGCGCTTTGCCTTCAAGATCACGCGATTGAGCACTTCGGCCACGCGCGAGGCATCGCGCACTTCTTCTTGATAGGCGACCATGTCCTTGAACAGCGCCATCTGTTCGACCTCTTGGAAACCGCCCTGACCCAGTGTCTTATTGGCTGCCTGCGGTGTGACCAGAAGAAGCGGCGTATGGTTCCAATAGGCCGTCTTCACAGCGGTGACGAAATTGGTAATGCCGGGCCCGTTTTGGGCGATCATCATCGACATTCGGCCCGAGGCACGGGTATAGCCATCGGCCATCATCCCGCCCGAGCCCTCATGCGCGCAATCCCAGAACCGAATGCCTGCTTCGGGAAAAAGATCGGAGATCGGCATGAAGGCCGACCCGATGATCCCAAACGCCTCCGAAATGCCGTGCATCTGAAGGACTTTGACGAAGGCTTCTTCGGTGGTCATCTGCATGGCGCGCGCTCCCGGTTCTGTTCGGTGTGGTTATGGATGTTTTTAGGCCCAGTTATAGGGCCAATCCTCAAGTCCCGATCAGTCCAGATCGCGCGATTTCGTCGGCGATCCGGCTGATGCCTTCGGGAATGCGCACCGACGGGATCGACGAATAGGCCAGCCGGTAGCGGTTGCGCAGGACCGGGCCGTGCGGGTCATAAAAAGGCCGGCCCGGCTCGATCACCACACCTCGGGCGTATAAACGCTCGGCCAGCATTTCGGTGTCGATATTGTCCGGCGCGGCCATCCAAAGGCTCGACCCGCCCCGGCCTGCCACAGTTAACCCGACCGCCTCTATCGCGCGGTCCATGGCCGTTCGGCGGCGCGTATAGGCAGCCTTTATCCGATTGATCTGGCTGGTATAATGTCCAAGCGACAGGAAGTACGCGGCGGTGCGCTGCGTCACGCCAGGCGGATGGCGCAACACGGTTGCCCGAAGCGCGCGTGCCTCTCGGATAAAAGGCGCAGGCGCCACCAGATAGCCCAGACGCAGCCCTGGAAACAGCGATTTGGAGAACGAGCCCACATGGATCACCGAGCCACCGGCATCAAGCGATTTGAGCGAGGGTGACGGCCGTTTGTCAAAGCTCAATTCGAACTCATAGTCGTCTTCGACGATCACAAAGCCCCGTTCTGCGGCCAAATCCAGCAACCGCCTGCGCCGGTCCAACGGCATCGTCACGCCGGTTGGGCAGTGATGGCTGACGGTTGTGTAGACGACATCCACCGCATCGGGCAGCGCCTCGGGCGGCAGGCCGTCCTGGTCGACATCGACCACCTGCAAATGGCAGCGCGTAGCACCCAGGATCTCACGCAAACCGGGATAGCCCGGGTTCTCCATCACAGCCCGGCGGCGTTGTGACAGGAGCAGTTGTGCCGTCAGCCAAAGCGCATTCTGCGCCCCCATTGTGATCAGGATCGTGTCTGCCGGCGCGTTCACGCCCCGCCGGGTCAGGATATGGCGCCGGATGTAGTCGATCAAAAGCGGGTCGTCTTCGGTGTAAACGTCTGATGCTAAGCTGAAAAAGTCGCGCTGGCCCAAGGCCTGCATGGCGCATAGACGCCAGTTTTTGTGATCGAAAAGTTTCGGGTCGGTCTGGCCATAGATAAAGGGATGGCGGTAGCTCCGCCAATCGGCGGGCCGCAGGATGGTTTGCGACGGCACGCTCGCACGATGGGCCAAAACCTTGGCCCAATCGACATTGCTTTCGGCCCGCGATTGCGGCAGCGGCAGGGATTGTTCCTGCGCGGCACTTGCCGAGACATAATAGCCCGACCGGCCGCGCGCCTCGATATAGTCGTCCGCGACGAGATCGGCATAAGCAATCGTCACCGTGATCCGGCTGATGCCAAGATGGCTCGCCAGCGCGCGGCTCGATGGCAGCCTTTCGCCCGGCCGAAACTGACCGGACAGAATGTGACCGACCACCTGGCGTTTTATGCGCGCCTGAAGCGTGCCGGCACCACCCGCTTCCAAAAAGATGCTATCTGGTGAAATTGCCATGGCTGGCATTAAACTTGCCTGGATTTAGGGCCAAGGTCCAGCAATTGGACTTACTGCGCTGATGCGTCTGGCCCTATCGCGACCTGCAGCGCCAATGGCAAAAGGCGATAACGGCAAGGAGGCCCGGGGATGAACACGCAGATTACGGCCAATGACCTGACCCATATAGTGGACGCCGACCGCGCCCATATCTGGCATCATCTGATGCAGCATAAGCCGCTGGAGCAGGGCGATCCGCGGATCATCGTCGAAGGCCGTGGCATGCGGGTCTGGGACCAAAACGGCAAGGAACATCTCGACGGCGTGTCCGGCGGCGTCTGGACGGTCAATGTCGGCTACGGACGTGAGCGTATTGCCAATGCTGTACGTGACCAGTTGATCCGCTTGCCCTATTTCGCCCAATCGGCCGGGTCTGTGCCGGGCTCGATCTTTGCCGAGAAACTGATCGCAAAAATGCCGGGCATGAGCCGGGTGTACTACACAAATTCCGGATCCGAGGCCAATGAGAAGGCCTTTAAGATGGTCCGCCAGATCGCGCATAAGCGTTATGGCGGGCGCAAGCACAAGATCCTTTACCGGGAGCGTGACTACCACGGCTCCACGATCGGGACGATGTCGGCGGGCGGCCAGGAACAGCGCAACGCACAATACGGCCCCTTCGCGCCGGGATTTGTCGCCGTCCCCCATTGCCTTGAATACCACGCCCAGGTGGATGTCGAAAACTACGGCGAATGGGCGGCCGACCAGATCGAAGCAGTCATCCTGCGCGAAGGGCCCGACACAGTCGGCGCGCTGTGCTTGGAGCCTGTGACCGCCGGCGGCGGCGTGATCCCCGCGCCCGATGGCTACTGGCCGCGCGTGCAAGAGATCTGCCGCAAATACGACGTGCTTTTGCACATCGATGAGGTTGTCTGCGGGGTCGGCCGCACCGGCACCTGGTTCGGCTATCAGCATTTCGGGATTGAGCCGGATTTTGTCACGATGGCAAAAGGCGTGGCCTCAGGTTACGCCGCGATTGCGTGTATGGTGACCACCGAACGCGTCTTTGAGATGTTCAAGGAAGCGCCCGATGATCCAATGGATTACTTCCGTGACATCAGCACCTTCGGCGGCTGCACTGCTGGCCCCGCAGCGGCGATTGAAAACATGGCGATCATCGAAGAAGAGGGCCTGCTGGCCAATACAACGGCTATGGGCGCCCGGCTGATCAGCAACCTGCACGGGCTGATGGACAAGCACGCAGCCATCGGCGATGTCCGCGGCAAGGGCCTGTTCTGTGGCGCCGAGTTGGTCGCGGACCGGGCCATGCGCGAACCCGCACCGGAAAAAATGGTGCAGGCGGTTGTCGGCGATTGCATGGCGCAAGGTGTCATCATCGGCGCCACAAACCGGTCGATCCCGGGCTACAACAACACGTTGTGCTTCAGCCCCGCGCTGATCGCCTCGGAAAGCGATATCGACGAGATCACAGCCGCAGTAGATGGCGCGTTGACGCGTGTGTTCGGCTAAGGAGCTGGCAGTTTGAGACGATGCGGCTGGGGTCAGTAGGTCCAGGCACAATCTGCCCTGGCCTTTGCGCCATCTGTCGCTAAACCTCGACCGGCGCAATCCGCGTGGCATCCATCAGATAAGATATCTCTGCCAGGTTTGTGTCGGTTTCGATGATCCCCATCACGCCGGTGACGCGGACGGCGGCGAAAAGCTCCTGCACTTCGACGGCGGTTTCGGCGCGCACATAAACAAGCTGGTTTGCCGGTGGCGGCGGCACATGGATGCAGGCCCCGACATACGGCACAAGAATGAACTCGCTCACCGCATCGCCGTCATAGCGCATGGGCACAACAAAACCCGGTAGGCTGACCATCTGGCCGTCCCACTCGCGCCGCACCCCGCTTGACGGCGGCTGGACGAAAAAACCCGCACTTTGGGTCTGCTCATGATCGATAAACCCGGTCAGGACGGATCTGGCATCTTCAGGTGGCAGAAGGTCGCGCCAGCCCAGTTGCGTCACGCCGTCGGCGTCTGTGACCGGCCCCCGCGCGTTGCGCGCAAAGGCCCATAGGCCCACCCCCGCAACCGGCAGAAAAGCGGCACCGGCCAAGAGAATGCGCCGCCGGCTTACCATTCATAAAGCTCCATCTCGTCGGCCAATATGGCGTAACCCGCCACTCCGATATCTGTCTCTTCAATCTCGGTGGTCAACACACCCGTGACCCAAACTGCCGCCCAAAGATCGTCATATGGCCAAGGCTCGATCGTAGTCACAAAGATCAATTGGTTCGGCGGTGGCGGCGGTACATGCAGGCAGGCGCCCACGTAAGGAACCAGCAGGAAGGTCTTCACGCCGTCGCGGTCAATCTCCATCGGGATCACAAATCCCGGCATCCTTATCCGCAGACCGACCAACTCATCGTTAAAGAGCGTGGCGTTCTCATCATAGACCGGACGCCAGAGATCGTTGAAC
Source organism: Pseudomonadota bacterium (assembly GCA_039191215.1). Taxonomy (GTDB): domain Bacteria; phylum Pseudomonadota; class Alphaproteobacteria; order Rhodobacterales; family Rhodobacteraceae; genus HKCCE3408. The sequence continues at coordinate 12,690 of JBCCXT010000002.1, read as the reverse complement.
TCGTCCATTTCCCCTTCGGCGATGATCTCCGGATAGGGCACACCCGGCGGCAGCAGCTCGATCCACTCGATCACTCGGGCAGAGACCGACAGCGCCGCTTTTGGTGCTATCAGCGCTGCGGGACCCAGTGCCAGCGCGGCACGACGATTTATCCAAAACCGGTTCTTACTCATGTCCGGATCATCATACCATCGGAAAGCGAAATTCTGTAAGCACGGATTGCTGGGATCATGCTCACAATCATGCCAGCGAGCACCACGGCTGCTAAAGCTGTCACCTCCGCTTTGCCTGGCGGATTGATCGGCAGCCAAAGGCCGTAAGATGCGTCAATCCAGGGCCGCGCTAGAAATAGGCCAAGATACAATAGCGCCAGCCCAAGTCCGCCCGCAACAGAAGCCGTCAGCCCGGCCTCCAACACCAAAAGCGTCGCAATGGTGCGCGGGCGGGCCCCCATCGCGCGGAAGATCGCCATCTCCCGGCGCCGCTCATTGAGGCTCGAAAAGATCGTTGCCATCAGCCCCAGCAAAGCGGTGACAACAACCATGACCGACACTGCGATCAGGGCGGTCTCCGCGACGCCAACGATCTGCCAAAGCTCTCCCAAAGCGACGCCGGGCAGGATCGCCAGCAACGGCTCCTCGCGGTATTCGTTGATCGCGCGTTGCAGCGCAAAGACCTGAAGCGGGCTTTGTGTGCCGATCATCGCCGCGGTCACTGCTTGCGGTGTCAGGTCCATCTGCCGGATGACCGCGACCGGCGTGGCCTGACCCGGGCGCTGCGCCCCGCCCTGCCAGTCGACATGGATGGCCTCTATCGCCTCGAGGCTGACAATCACGGTGCGGTCGACCGGCGTGCCGGTCTTTTCCAGGATCCCAGAGATCTGAAACGGCTGGTCGTCGTGATCGACAAAGGACTGGATGCCATGTGACACAATGATTGGGTCGCCGACGCTGTAATTTAGCGCCTCGGCCACATCGGCCCCCACAACCGCGTCGAATAGATCATCCATCAGCAAACCGTCAGCAACCGCCAAGGCGCGGTCGCCGCGATAGCGGTATTGGCTGAAAAAGCTCTGATCGGTGCCCATCACACGAAAGCCACGATGGCTGTCGCCCAGGGAGATCGGCACAATCCACTCCACTTCCGGGCGCGCGGCGATGTCTTGGTAGCTTTGCCAGGTGATATTGTTTGTCGCGTTGCCGATACGAAAGACCGAATAAAGCAGCAGTTGGACCGAGCCGGAACGGGCGCCAACAATGAGATCGGTGCCGGAGATCGTGTCGGTGAAACTGGCGCGCGCGCCGTTTCGCACCTGCTCGACCCCCAAAAACAGCATCACCGACAGGGCAATCGCCAGGATTGTCATGCCAACGGTCACAGCCCGCGCCCAAAGCGATGCAATGGCAAGGCGCAGGATCATCTGCCGCGCTCGGTCGGGGGTCGTCGTGTCATGGCCGCCTTTGGATCGGGTCTGGGGGGTTGGACGAGATCTAGTGGTATAGGGTCACGCTTTGCAACCCCGCCCCTGGCAGCGGAAGCGTCTAGGCCTGCCCGCGCCGGATGAGGGCGAGGCCGCCAAGACTTGGCACAGCAAGCAACCGGCCTGACGCCGGCAAAGGCATGCGTGCCTTGTCGAACGCGTCGATCCGCGCTTCAATCGGCGTGCCGTCATTGGCAAAATACGCGGTCGCGTCGCACTCAGAGCCATAGCTTTAACCACCTTCGTAGGTCATCGCGACAGCGTTGAGGTCAGCCACGAAACTGATCCGAGCTCCAGAACAGAGCCGCTCAAAAGTCCGATCCACACCGGCAGAACTTCGCATGCAGAAACGCGTCAGCGTGCCCGCGCACCGCGTGAAATAGGCCTCTCAGAAATCCAACGGTTGCACGAATATCGAGCCCGCCATATCAACGCGGTAGGTCGCAGCCGTGATCGGGGCAGACAGCAAGACACATGCAAGCGACAAAAGAAAAGATTTCAAATTGATAATCCCTTAAGATGCATATTAACGACCAGTTAACAATCTGACACAGCCATATCAGCGGTCAAAAGGACAGCTGACAGCGGTTGCGCTAACGCGCTGGCTTATGCCGATGTCCCGCGGATGCCGCGCGCCGACGATGGCTCGAACGGGCCTGAGGAGGCGCGCTCACCCGATGCTTTGACGTTGGATTAGGCGGTTGCGTGCTCGGTCTGGGCAATCTCAGCCATTTCGATCACACGCTCGAACCGACCGGCAAGGCGGGCATCATGGCTCACCATGATCAGTGCCGCGCCGCTTGCCCGAAGCTGGTCGAACATAAGAGCCAAAAACGCCTCCTGGCTGCCAGCATCAAGCGCCGATGTCGGCTCATCGGCGATGACCAGAGGCGGCGCGCCGATCAATGCGCGCGCCACAGCGACGCGCTGCTGTTGGCCTACCGATAATTGGCTTGCCCGGCTTGCAAGCAGGCCCGGCGCCAAGCCAAGCGCCTCTATAAGACGTCTGGCCGCTTCTTTTGGTGGCCCGGCCTGCGCCCGTCGCCCTGGTGCAAAGCGCAGCGGCAAGGCCACATTATCCTGCACGCTTCCAAAAGGAAGCAGATTAAATTGTTGAAAAATAACACCAATCATCTCCGCCCGGAAACTGTCACGGGCGCCTGCTGGCAAGGCCGCAATATCTTTACCTGCCACCGATACCTGGCCTTCAAGTGGCGCGATCACACCGCAGATAAGAGACAAAAGCGTCGATTTACCCGATCCGCTTTCGCCCAATAGTAGCACCGTTTCACCGGCGCGCATCGAAAAGGACGGCACGCTCATCGAAAAAGACGCACGCCCCGGCCAACGGTGGCGCACGTCTGTTAATTTTAGGATCGATGCTGGTGCAGCCAAAGGCTTAGAAAAGTCCCCCAAGTTCAAGGACTGGGGCATCGCGGGTCACCTCGAAGGCTTGTGCGCCGGCATCCGTCACAACCGTCACCTCAAGCTCTCCCGCCGTTTCGAAAGCATCAAAAAAGCCCATCTCGATGCTGGTAATGGCAGCGACATCCGAACATGTCACGCTGTAATCTGCGCGAAACTCCGAATGGGTCGCGGCTGCGGCCTCATCGTGATCATCATGGTCGGCATGCTCTTCATGGTCATGGTCGTCGTGATCGTGATCGTCATGCTCCGCATGCGCGTCATCACCATGATCGTCGTGGTCGTGATCGTCATGCTCTGCATGCTCTTCATCACCATGATCGTCGTGATCGTGATCGTCATGCTCCGCATGCGCGTCATCGCCATGATCGTCGTGGTCATGGTCGTGATCATCGCCTTCGATCAGCAGGTTCACTTCCGTTGAGTCGAGGACGCAGCCGGCCGCATCAGGCATGACAAATAGCGCCATCGGGTCAGCCAGCGTCGCAAGTGCGCCGTCAACAGCAGCGATATCAGCCGCCGTGCTGGCTTCATATTCGAACCCGACAATATCAGCCCCCGGTGCTTCCAGGTTTATGACCACCTGGTCGCCGTCAACGGCAATGTTCAAAAGGCTCACCCCATGTTCATGGGCATCAAGCTCGCGTGTTTCCTGGGCATGGGCGCCGGTCACAACCAGCGCCGCTAAGACGAGCGACATCGCCGTGGTAGATCTCATCGATTGCACCTTCTTCGTGGGTCGAATCCTTAATAAAAGTTGTAATGTTATAATATCACGTTTTGCAATGCGGACATCGCATCCATCACCCCCGTATCGGCGCTTGATCTTCTGCGTGGCACTGCGACACTGGCGCTATGAAACGCCTGGTCTTTGTCATCTTTTGCGCCATCGCGGCCGCCGCACGTGGCGACGTCTTGGCACTTCCGGAGCCCATCGACCCGACGCAATTCCGAGCGGTTGACCCTGCGATGGCCGCGTTGGGCCAGCTTTTGTTTTACGACCCCATCTTGTCCGGCAATCGCAATATCTCTTGCGCCACATGCCATCATCCAAGCCTCGGGACAGCCGATGGGATCGCGCTTTCATTGGGTGAAGGTGGCATCGGCCTTGGCCCGGACCGCATCGCGGATGCGGCCAACCTGCCCGAGCAGCACATCCCGCGCCATGCGCCGGCTTTGTGGAATTTGGGCCACGAGACCTTCGCGGTGATGTTTCATGACGGTCGGCTGGAGCTGGATGGGACCCGGCCCTCAGGCATCCGCACGCCTTTGGGCACTGAAATGGAGACGGGATTTGCCAGCGTTCTGTCGGCCCAAAGCATGTTTCCCGTCCTGTCTCCGGATGAAATGGCCGGGCATTATTCCGAAAATGACATCAGTGCGGCCGTACGCACGGGCAGGATCACAGGCGATGGCGGCGCTTGGGATCTGCTGACCGACAGGCTCGACGCGATCCCGGACTATCGCACCGAGTTCACGACCGTGTTTGGACCCGAGGAGATTGACTTCACGGATGTTTCGGATGCGCTCGCCGCGTTCATTGAGCATGAATGGCGCGCCGATCAGAGCCTCTTTGACGCCTATCTTAACGGAGCGTCGCCCTTGCCGGATGCCGCAATGACCGGGATGGGCCTGTTTTACGGAGAGCTCGGCTGCAGTGGCTGCCACAGCGGTCCGTTTCAGACCGATCACGCGTTTCATGTGACGGGCATGGTCCAGTTTGGCCCGGGAAAGCGGGGCCGGTTTGAGGATCACAGCCGCGATGAGGGCCGGTTTCGCGTCACCGGAGATGCGGCGGATTTGTATGCCTTCCGCACGCCGAGCTTGCGCAATATCTTTGACACGGCGCCTTACGGCCATACCGGCGCATACGCGGAGCTCGATGCGTTCTTGGTCGCGCATGCCGCACCGCGCGCGGCCTGGGCTGCATTTGATCCCGCATCCGTGGCGATCCCCGACCTGGGCGGTGATCCGTTTGCGCCAAGCCAAGACGCCGCGATGCAGGAGGCCGTTCTTGCCATGGTGCCGTATGATGATCGCGCCCTGACGCAGGCCGAGCTGGCGGATTTGCTGGCGTTTTTGGCGACGCTGACGGATGTCACCTCGCTTGAGGGCCGATTGGGCATACCCGACACCGTTCCAAGCGGGTTACCGATCGACCGCTAAATGACTGGGGCTTCGGCCGCAGGGGCATCGAACCCCTTTGGCCGAACGGACCGCCTGCGCGGCCCGGGCGCCCGCAAAACGTGCCGTGCATCGCAGCGGGGAATTCGGCGCGGAAATGGGCCGAATTTTGGCCCGCGCAGACTATCGGGCTATTACATGATGGCCAGGGGTGAGGCTGTGCCAGGGACCCGGCGCCGACAGGCCGGGCCAAGTAATACGCATCTCGGCTGGACCGACAGCGCCCAGCCCAATATGAACCGGCAGGTTGGTACCGGAGACATGCCCGCCGCCGACGATCCGCTCAAAAAAACGCGACTGGCCGTTTTGGCGCACCTCGATCACGGCTCCGATCGCGTCGCGATTTGCACCATCTGTGACAAGATCGACAAAAGCCGCCGGACCCGCCGCACTGCCATTGCGCCAAAGCTCCAACTCGGCGCGCCGGTTGACCACAACCAAATCAAGCCGCCCATCGCCGTCAAAATCGGCGAATGCCGCGCCCCGCGCCCTGTCGGTCGTGGCGATCCCGGCCTGAGATGCGACCTCCTCGAAAGTGCCATCGGCTTGCCGGATAAGCAGGTTATTGGGATCCTCCATCGCCATGTCCGGCATCTGATCGACATTGCCCTTGGCGATGAACAGATCCATGCGACCATCATTGTTCACATCGGCAAATTCCGCGTGCCACCCGGTGGACGGACGGCCATCTGTGCCAGTATGCGGCCGCGTCGCATAGGTTCCCCATTCCAAAGGCGCCCGGACATAGCCCTGGCCTTCGGCAATCATCAGCAATTGATCGGCCATTGATGTCAGCATCACTTCCGCCCGCCCGTCTCCGGTCAGATCATGGCTGGCGATGCCCATGCCCCAGATCGAAACAGGGTCCCACAGGCCGGCTGCCACGCGCTCCCGCAGCGGCGCAAGATCCCAAAGCTGTTCGTAGCCGCCCCGCACATAATAATGGCGATCATTTGATAGGCGCAGCTCGGCCTGACCATCACCGTCGATATCGGAAAAGAGCGCCGAGAGCGCGCAGAAGCCCGGCTCAAGCCGGGTGACCGGACCATAGGGAGGGGCCTCTGATTGCCCTGTGCCGCCGGTTTGCGGCCGGTGCAGCTCATTGCTGTCGCAGGCAAAAAACGGGCCCTCCGGATCGGACCTATCGACGTAATTGCCAATCGCAAGCGTTGGCCAGCGATCGCCCGCGCCCCAGGTCGCGGAAAAGGCGGTCGACCAGGCATCACCCCCGTCAAAACCCCAAGCCTCGTTGGCGCGGCTGAAACCGCATGCGCCGTCACCGCGCCAAAGCATGTTCTCACCGACCCTTAGGATCGCCAAATCGACCGCGCCGTCGCTGTCGATATCGATCGGATAAGCACCGGTGACCCCGGTCAGCGGCTCGATGATGCCTTCGGCAAAGCCAAGCGCGCCCTGGCTTTCATTGACAAAGAGCCGTGCCGCATTCGTGCCGCCCGCCACAAAGATGTCTGGCCGCGCATCGCCGTTGCAATCCATGACGGCAACCCCGCCGCCGACAAAATGCTCCCACCCGCCATCATAGATATGGGCGGGCCCAGGAAGCGCAGCGCGCACGTCTTCGAACCGGATGTCAGCTGCGGCCGGACCGGCCAGAAGGATGAGCACCAGTACCCTCACGCCGCTGCATCCTGCGCCAAAGTGGCGGTTGTCGCAGTAAGCGCCAGCGCCGCGCCGCCCTTGGCCCAGCCGAACTCCCCCCAGGCGTTGATCTCGATGCGCGGGCCACCACGGCCGGTTTTGAGGATCAGGCTTTGCATTTCCGAGAGCACCTCGTCGGCATAGAGGTAGTCATAGCGCAGCCTGGCGCCCGAGACGACTATAAGTTCAGGCTCGAAAATATTGAAAACATTTGCTAATCCTAAGGCCATGTAACGCCCTGCCCGACGAAAGATGGAGCGCGCAGCCTCATTGCCGGCCTTGGCCTGATCATGCAGCGCATCAAGGATAACCTGGGCCGATTGGCGGTGACGAACGGATAGATCGAGTGCGGTCGAGGCCTCGCGCACAAGCGCGTAGTCGGACACATATGCTTCCAGGCAACCGCGTTGACCGCAGCGGCAGAGCGCGCCATCAAGCTGCACTTTGGTATGCCCAAGCTCCATCCCAAAGGCACGCACACCACGATAAAGCTGGTGGTTGATTGCCAGGCCCATCCCGATCCCCTGCTCAATCGTGACGACAGCAAAATCGGCCACGCGGCGGCCATGGCCGAACCAAAGTTCTGCCAGGGTCAAAAGGTTGGCGTCATTGTCGATGGCCACCGGCAGATCCAGATGCGCCTCAAGATGGGTGGCAAATGCCAGGTCTTCGGCAGGCAACAAGGGCGACCAAGCGATCTTGCCGGCCGCTGCATCAATGAAACCGGGCAAGCCAACGCCGACATGGCGAACCGCCCTAATCGGCAGGCCCGCACTGCGCATCAAGGACGCGATCAGATCGGAGATCTCGCGCGTCAGCAGCACCAGATCGCGCTGCGGATCGGCCCGATCCAGCGCGGCTTCGGCAACGACCCGGCCGGCGAAGTCCATCAGCACGGCGCTGTGCCGAAACTCGGCCAATTTCAGGCCGATGACGTAAGCCGCCGTAGGCACCAAGGCCAGCGCGGTTGGCGGGCGGCCGCGTTGACCCTGGCGCACGGGCCGGTCCTTTTCCACAACCAATCCGCGATCAATAAGACCTGCGACAAGGGCCGTGATCGTGGCGGGGCTGACATCAAGGGATTTTGCCAGATCGACGCGCGCAATCAGCCCCTCGGCGCGGACGCGTTCGAGCACCTGCAATGCCAGGGAATGGGCCGAATTGCTGGCATCGGGCACCGGACGAATCGGGCCGCATCCTGGCAGGTCGGCCGCGGGTTCGATCTCTCCATCTGGCGCCATTCGTTCATTCACCTAAGTTAATTTGCGCGATCCGCCGCATAATTGAGCTGATTTCTGGCCGAATATGCAAGGAAATAATCACCGGACGAAGAAAAACGCATGACATGAGGAATATTTATTTTGACACATAAATAAAAATGGCGCAGCGTGAACCGGCGTTGGGCACAAAAAGCCCAGCCAACCGCATGGGAGGACAATATGCGAGTTTCTTATCTGGCCGGCGCATTGGCGTCGGTTGCGTTTGCGCAGGCTGCCTTGGCCGATGGCCACAGCCCGACGGTCTGCGTGAGCTGGTCGAACTTTCAAGAAGAACGCTGGCAAACGGACGAGGCCGCCATTGTCGGTGCGCTCGACGCGGCCGGTGCGAGCTATGTTTCAGCCGACGCCCAATCTTCGGCGGCAACCCAGCTGAGCGATATCGAAGCGCTTGTTGCGCAAGGCTGCGACGCCTTGATCATCCTGGCGCAGGACGCCCAAGCGATCGGACCCGCGGTGCAGATGGCCGCTGATGAGGGCATCCCGGTTGTCGCCTATGACCGCCTTATCGAAGACGACCGCGCCTTTTATCTGACCTTCGACAATGTCGAGGTGGGCCGGATGCAGGCGGCTGCCGTTCTCGCGGCGCAGCCTGAAGGCAATTACGTGATGATCAAAGGCTCACCGACTGACCCGAACGCCGATTTCCTGCGTGGCGGCCAGCAAGAGGTCTTACAGGAAGCCATCGATAGCGGCGCGATTACCATTGTCGGCGAGGCCTATACCGATGGTTGGCTCCCGGCAAACGCGCAGCGCAACATGGAGCAAATCCTGACGGCCGCTGACAATGATGTTGACGCGGTTGTTGCCTCCAATGACGGCACGGCCGGCGGCGTTGTCGCAGCGCTCACCGCCCAGGGCATGGACGGCATCCCGGTATCCGGTCAGGACGGCGACCATGCCGCGTTGAACCGGGTTGCGATGGGAACGCAAACCGTGTCGGTCTGGAAAGACGCGCGCGAATTGGGCCGTGCAGCAGGTGAGATTGCCGTTGCGCTCGCATCCGGTACAGCTATGGCCGATGTCGAAGGCGCGCAGGAATGGACCTCACCCGGTGGGACCACGATGACCTCGATGTTCCTGGCCCCTGTTCCCATCACGGCCGACAACCTCTCGGTTGTTGTCGATGCCGGTTGGATCGACCAGGAAACGCTGTGCCAGGGCGTGTCTGGCGGACCAGCACCCTGTAACTGATCGCTAAAGTTGGGGCTGGGCGTTGCCTGATGCCCAGCCCTGCCCGCCTTTCCACTTCAGTCCGCCCGCGCACAATACACCCGTGCGCCCAGCCAAAATGTGCGCGCAATGTCCGATACGACCACCGATAGCAACAGCCAAAGCCCCACGCCCGCCCGCGGGCTGCTGGCAAGCCTGGAAATTGATCTGCGCCTCTTGGGCATGATCGGGGCATTTGCCGTCATCTGTCTGATCTTCCAGTTGCTGACAGGCGGGCTTTTCGAGGGTCGCTTTCTGACCCCGCGAAACATCTTCAACCTCACGATCCAAACGGTCAGCGTGGCGATCATGGCAACCGGCATGGTCTTTGTGATCGTCACCAGGCATATCGATCTGAGCGTGGGCTCGGTCCTGGCGACCTGTTCGGCGCTGATGGCGATGACACAAACGAGCTATCTGCCAGACATGATGGGCCTGCCGCTTGGCCACCCGATGATCCCTTGGGTCGCAATTGCCATCGGGCTGATCGCAGGCGCGCTGATCGGGGCGTTTCATGGCTGGCTTGTCGGCTATCTGACAATTCCTGCCTTTATCGTGACGCTTGGCGGGCTCTTGGTGTGGCGCAATGCCGGTTGGTTCATCACCAACGGGCAAACCATCGGCCCGCTTGACCGCACATTCCAGGCCTTTGGCGGCACGAATGGCACCCTGGGCGAGACCTGGTCTTGGATTTTTGCAATCGTGGCAAGCTTGGCCGCGGTGCTGGCGCTTTTTGCCGCCCGGCGCAGCAAGATCCGGCACGAATTTCCCGTCAAGCCGCTTTGGGCGGAAGGGGCGGTCGCCGGTCTGATCGTTGTGGGGATCGTCGGCCTAATCGCGATCCTGAACAGCTACCAAATCCCGCAACGCCGGTTGGAGCGCATGTTTGAAGCCCGGGGCGAGGTTCTGCCCGATGGCTTCACGGCCGCGTATGGCCTGCCCATCTCGGTCCTGCTGCTGATCGCTGTGGCAGTTGTGATGACCGTGATCGCGCTCCGCACGCGCTTTGGCCGCTACATCTTTGCCACCGGCGGCAATCCGGACGCGGCAGAGCTGTCGGGCATCAATACGCGCTTTCTCACGGTCAAAATATTTGCGCTGATGGGCATTCTTTGCGCCATCTCAGCCGTTGTTGCCTCGGCCCGTTTAACAAACCATTCCAATGACATCGGCACGCTGGATGAGCTTCGCGTGATCGCCGCGGCCGTGATCGGCGGCACGGCCCTATCGGGCGGTGTGGGCACAATTTACGGGGCGATTTTAGGCGCGTTGATCATGCAAAGCCTGCAATCGGGCATGGCAATGGTCGGTGTGGACGCACCGTTGCAAAACATCGTGGTTGGTGTCGTTTTGGTCGCCGCCGTGCTGATCGACATCATTTATCGCAAACGCCTGGGGGTCCGATAATGGCCACGCCACTTGTAGATATGCGCGACATCTCGATCAGCTTTGGCGGGGTGCGCGCGGTCGACCATGTCTCGCTCGATCTTTACCCCGGCGAGGTGGTGGGGCTCCTGGGCCATAACGGGGCCGGAAAATCGACGCTGATCAAAATCCTGTCGGGTGCGTATGCCATGGATAGCGGTGAGATCTGGATCAACGGGGCGCGCGCAACGATCAACTCGCCGCGTGATGCGCGGTCTTACAATATCGAGACGATCTATCAGACGCTTGCGCTGGCCGACAATCTCAACGCACCGGCAAATCTCTTTCTCGGGCGAGAGCTGACAACACCGCTTGGCTTTGTTGATGATGGGCGGATGGAGGCTGAGACGCGCAAGATCATGGCCCGACTCAACCCCAATTTCAAAAAGATCAACGAGCCCGTCAGCGCCCTGTCGGGCGGTCAGCGCCAATCAGTGGCGATTGCGCGCGCAGTCTATTTCAATGCGCGCATTTTGATCATGGATGAGCCAACGGCCGCACTTGGCGTGCATGAAACCAAGATGGTTGCCGATCTTATCCAAGAGCTTAAGGCACAAGGTTTGGGCATCTTCCTGATCAGTCACGACACACGAGAGATGATGGATCTATGCGACAGGGTCTCGGTTATGAAAAACGGCCAACTGGTCGGCACTGAACGGGTTGAAGACGTCACCGAAGACGACATCCTTTCGATGATCATCTTGGGCAAGAACCCCAAAGCGGCCGCTTGAAGAGCGTCTCGAGGGAGGGCAGCATGTATCTTGGGCTCGATCTTGGCACATCAGGCTTAAAGGCGCTGCTGATCGGCGATGATGGTGGGGCCTTGGCCGATGCCACTGCCCCATTGGGCGTCCATCGGCCCGGGCCCGGCATGTCGGAACAACGCCCCGCGGATTGGATCACGGCGGCCTCAGCGGTGATGGATAAACTGGCCGCCACACATGATCTGGGTGCGGTCAGCGGCATCGGATTGTCGGGGCAAATGCACGGCGCCGTCTGCATTGATGCGGCCGGCGATGTCTTGCGGCCGGCGATTTTGTGGAATGATACCCGCGCTCATATCGAGGCCGCGGCGATGGATGGCGATCCGCAATTCCGCGCAATCAGCGGCAATATCGTCTTTCCCGGCTTCACCGCGCCAAAGATCGCTTGGATGGCACGGCACGAGCCGGAGCTTGCCAGCCGGATCGACAAGGTCTTGCTGCCCAAGGACTTCCTGCGGTTTTGGCTGACCGGTTTGGCCGTCTCAGAGATGTCGGATGCGGCCGGTACGGCCTGGCTTGATGTCGGTGCGCGTGATTGGTCGGAACCCTTGCTTACCGCCTGCGGCCTGACGCGGGAACACATGCCCGCTCTCGTGGAAGGCAGCGCTGTCTCGGGTGAGCTGCGTGGTGATCTGGCCCGCAGATGGGGGATGAACGACGGCGTCGTGGTCGCCGGTGGCGCGGGCGATAACGCAGCTGCGGGCATCGGCGTCGGCGCGCTGCGGCCGGGCGAGGGCTTTGTCTCGCTTGGCACATCGGGCGTGCTCTTTGTCGCCACTGACGGCTTCCAGCCTGATCCAGCCACCGCGGTACACACTTTCTGCCACGCAATCCCCGACACCTGGCATCAGATGGGCGTGATCCTGGCGGCCACGGATGCGCTCAACTGGGCAGCGGGGCTTTTTGGCGCGGATGCCGCCAGCTTCACGGCCGATTTGGGCCCGGTGACGGCCCCGGGAGAGACGCGCTTTTTGCCCTATCTCGGCGGAGAGCGGACACCTTTGAACGACGCAGCGATTCGCGGGGCGTTTTTGGGGTTGTCACATGCCACCGACAAGAAAAGCCTCGCCCGGGCCGTGCTTGAAGGTGTGGTCTTTGCCTTTTGCGATTGCCGCGACGCGATCCGTGCCACGGGCAGCCCGATCGACAGCCTCATCGCGGTTGGTGGCGGGTCAAATTCCGACTATTGGCTCAGCGCGCTGTCGACAGCGCTGAACATGCCCATCGCGCGCGCCGCAGAGGGCGATTACGGCGCTGCATTGGG
>JBCCXT010000001.1:0-135436 GCA_039191215.1 Pseudomonadota bacterium | reverse complement strand
GCAAATCTGCCGATAGAGGCAGGCCTTGTGTTTGTGACTGGCGTGTCTTGAGCGGGATTATCTTCATCAATCGCAATGGCTTACGGCGGCGGGACGCGCCTGCGGAATTTGGCCCGCCCAAGGCGCTTTACAGCCGTTGGAAGCGGTGCAGCGAGAAAGGCATCTTTGCCCGCCCCAAGGACTGGCGGCGGGCCGCGCGCACTGTGACAGATGTCCGAAAGTTCTCTTGTCCACCCGCGCGCTGCCGGCGGCGGCCCTGTTCTGGGTCTGAAGCCTGATCCCGGGCAAGGCCGGTTTGGTGCTGTCTTGAGGCGAGCATGCTACCGCGATCTAGGTTAGCGCGAAGGGGACTCCACCAGAAAATTAGGAATGTGCGGAAGCAGAATTTTCTCGAAGATGACAAAGGAGATTCTGATGAAGAAATCAAATTACACCGACGCGCGGACCATGGGCATTCGGAAGCAGGCCGAGAACGGCGTGGCAGTCTCTGATCTGCGCCGCATGCATGGCCTGAGCCTTGGCACTTTCTACATCAATGGATGTCTCTCGCGTTGCAAGGTTTCTTTGGTCCTGATCTGACGGCCGTTCTCCGAGCGCAAACATCTATCCCGCGTCGCCGGTCAGATGGCGCGCCCAAAGCGGAATGCCGTGTGGTGAGTCTCAACAAATGGTCGGCCTCAGTGGGCCATTGTAAAAGCCAGGTTCCTCACGCACCGGACTTTACCGGCAGGTGTCATTTCCTCGGTCGCGTTGCAATCCTTGTCTCGCGCTTAGACGGAGGCGCGGAACTCTTCGTTTCTGCGCAGCATTGCCCAGATGACACGCGCGTTGATGTTGGCGACTGCGGAGATGGCCGCGTTAGCAGTCTTGGAGCCGACGCCGCAAATCTGGGCGATCCGCTGGCAATCTGTATTTGCCCAAAAGACCTGATCGATGCGCCGGTCGAAGGCTTCGATCCGCACGCCAAGTTGTCGCATGAACGCGAACAGATCTGCGATAATCCCATAGGTCATGTTGGTCAGGGCGTTTGATCGATTTTCCGGCATCTCTGGGATGGATCGTCGTGCCCGGCGTGATGTCAAAAGGGAGGGGAATGCCCCGATCCAGCAAAAGCCCGCGCATCTGGCAAATCAAGGCAGTGCGGTGGTTCACAAACAGCCGGCGCGCGCGATGCAACGCTTGGCTGTCTTGTTGTCCTTCACTTTTGTTCAGTGTTTGCGGCGCGCAGCCGATCTTCGATGAGTTCGACACAGCGCCGCCCAGCGGCTCTCCTGCCGCGCTGCGCCGTCCAGAACCATCCGCACATCCCGTTCGCGTGCTCCGGGGAATATGTGTTCTTTGTCTGTGTCATGATGCTCCATCCTACTTATGAGTTCGAGCCGCCGACACACCCGAAGCGGTTCAACGCAGAGCCGGCTTGTTTTGGTGCCGCAGGCCGGCCGTGTCCAGACTCGCTTGTCGCAGTGGGTGTTCCGGATCAAACGTAGGTGTGCAGCTTTCCAAAGAGCGGGAGGTCGGCTCTATCGGCGCAACTGCAAAGGCCACCGTCCTCGAAGGTATGAATGAGAAGTGCTGCGCTTCTGACATCAAATATCTCTACCACCCCAAAGCCTAGAGATTGCAAGTCAGCCCACCTAACGCTTTGAGTTGCCGCGCGAAAATGTCAGTCGGGTAACCAATCGCCGCCTGGACCACGTCTTCAATGCTGCGTCAGCTTTCGCGGCCTTCAACCCAGTCGAGCACCAGGTCAGCCCAGCCCGGCGGGATGCCGTGGCCGCCGTGAAATAGCGCAAATGTCAGCTCAGCCCCGGGTGAGCAATCGCTCCAGGATCGGATCCAATAGGTCTCGGTCTGGGCAAAGTTGCGCGCGTTATGCTGGCACGCATTGGTCAGTCGCCAAAGCTCCAGCGCCTGGAACACGTCACCTTGCGCGAATACGCCCGGCTCGTTGGCGTCGATCCCGCCGCCGGCACCGCCGAGGATGCGACCTTCGAGCGGTACTGTCCCATCGGTCCAGCCATGCACGTGCAACATCCGCACAGGCCCTTCGCAGCGTGTCGGGTGCGGCCGCCAGACATTGCCCGAAAGCGGCGCATAGGCAGCAAAATCCCCGGGCGCCGCGCAGGCCGCATAGGCCGTCATCGAGCCACCGATGGAGAAGCCCGCCAATACAACCGCGCTCGGATCAATGCCAAATCGCGCCGCCGCATCGTCGCGCACACTGGCCAAGAAGGCCGGCTCATCGCGGCTATGCTCGCGCAGCGGATGGAAATTCCAGGTCAGGCCCGAGCGCCCTTCACGCGGGACACCATCGGGCGCGATCACGGCGTAGCCGCGCGCCAGGGCGGTTTCGACCATACCGCGCATGCTGAGCGAGCCCTGGCCGGATGACCCCCAGCCGTGCAGAAACATCAGCGCGGGCGCGCCTTCGGGCGTCTCGGGCAACTCGATATGGTAGGTGCCGTTTTCCAGCTCACACGCAGCCTCCACGTCGGGGCCGCACACTGCCTGTGCTGCGCTACTGGCTGCCAAGCTAAGCGCGGCCGCGCAGATCACCGCCCTCATGAGGGCGCCATGACGGGCAGGCCGGCACCGATCCAACCAGGCCCGGCCTGGCTGCCCAGCATGCCTTCGGGCAGATCAATCAAATTGGTGATCCCGGCCTCCGCCAGCGCCGCTGTCAGGCGCCGTGAGCGCACGCCGCGGGCACAGACAATGGCCACGGGACGGTCCGGATCGGGCGCTGTCGCATCACTTAGGGCGGCGACAAAATCATCGCGCCGCATATCGATCAGAAGCGCGCCGGGGGCGACACCGGTTGCTTCCCACTCATCGGGGCGGCGGATGTCGATCAGCCAAATCTCACCAGCCTGGACGGCCTGGTAGGCCTCTTCGACCGAGATATTCCGGGTGCCTTCGGGCAGGTCGGGTTTCCACCAATAGGCATAGGTGGCGCCTGCCGCAGCGGTGAGCCCCAAAGCGGGCATTCCAATCAGAAAAATGCGGCGCTGCATGGACGGATCCTATCGTTGCCATCGCCTTCGGTTTAGCACCGTTGGCCGCGGTGCCGAAACTCCCCCTCGCGCGGATGTGAAAGCTCTTATTCGGCGGCGATCTGGGCGCTATCGGCCAGCATGATGGCAAGGCGTTCGCGTTCCGTGCGGGCTGTTCTTGCCACCCGCGGTGCGCGCAGTGATACCGGGCTTTCAAGCCGGAACGGCGTCATCCGTACGCCCCCAAGGCGCGCGCCTGATAGCTTCGACAACAAAGGCGCACCCAAAAGGCTGAGCGCGATTGGGGTGAGCCAGGCGGACAGAACGCCAACCCCAAGTCCAACGAAAAGACCTGTGCCCAGCACAACCTCAGCCCAGTGGAACCGCCAAATCGCCGCCCAGCCATAGGTGCCCTGGCTGCGGCGCTGCGGCAGCCAGGCCGGGGCTCGGCCAAAGATCGCGCGGATCACGGCACCGGTCTGCTGAACCATCAAAATCGGCGCGTAGAGGATGGCCAGCACGATCTCGACCAATGTTGTGGCAAGAAAAGGCAGCAGGCCACCGTAAAGCCGCGCAACACCGCGCATCGCCAGAAGCGTTGCCGCGATCACTTTGGGCAGCAGTAGCATCGCGTAGATCAGCGCCAGAAACCACACGCCGTCAATCTGGCTGACCGAGGGCCAGACCGGAAAGAGCGGATTTGCCGGGCTGAAATAGCTTTCCGGTGCCGCCGCTTCGGCCATTGGCAAAAACGCCGACCAGATGACCAAAAGTGCAAACCAGGCTGGTGACAGCAAATAGGCAACCGCGCCCTGCAACAGGTGGAACCGCGAGATCGGGTGAAAGCCGCGAATGCCCAGAAGCCGCAAATGCTGCATATTCCCGCGGCACCAGCGTCTGTCGCGCAGGATATAGTCGATCAGCGTCGGCGGCGTTTCTTCGAATGAGCCGCCCGCACGAGGCAGAAACCGCACCGCCCAGCCCGCGCGCCGCAGCATCCCGGCTTCAACAAAATCATGGCTCAGGATCAGCGTTTCACGCCCGCCCGCGCCGCGCATATACGGGAGCCGAGCACTGTCGGCAAAAGCGCGGGTGCGGATGATCGCGTTATGGCCCCAATAATTGCCCTCCGATTGCGACCAAAGCGCCAGACCTTCGGCCAGCAGCCAGCCATAGACCGAAGTGGCAAATTCCTGCATCCGGCCGAAAAGCGTCTCAGCCGAGATCAGAACGGGAAAGGACTGGATCAAACCGGCATCCGGGTCGGCGGCCATGGCATCGGCGAGGTGGCGGATCGCTGCACCCGACATCAAGCTGTCGGCATCGAGCACGATCATGGCATCCCATGCCCCGCCCCAATCGCTGATCCAATCGTTTAGATTGCCGATCTTTCGGTCGGTATTGGCCGGGCGTCGGCGGTAATAGACAGGCGCGTCGCCCGGGGCGCTTGTAGCCTGCACATGGGCAATAGCGCGCGCCTCTGCCTCTGCCACGGCGTCGTCAGTTGTGTCTGACAAAATGAAAAACGCGAACCGGTCAGGGCCCGGGCCTTGGGCAAGCTCGGCCCGCATGGCCGCCACATTGCCGAGCACTTCGGAGGGGTTCTCGTTATGGACTGGAACGAGCAAGGCAACCGTCTCGGCACCCGGTCCGGGCCGCGCCTCGGGGCTGGGTTTGAAAGCGAGGCGCAGGGCTGCGATCAAAACAGCACTTACGCTAAGCGAGACCCAGATGAAGGTGACGCCGATCAGGACCACCGCCATCGCTTCGCCCCAGGTCACCCCGCCTGTGGCAAACCAGCGCCACAGACCATCAAGCAGCGACAGCGTGATCAGGATCGCGGGGCCAAACGCGCCCAGGCGCCACAAAAGGCTCGACCGGCCGCCGCCATGGTTCGGCCTGACGGCCTCTGGTGCTTGGCGAAAGGTCTGTGCCCGCATCGGCAGCGGCGCTTTGGCGGGCATCATCGGCGTGCTCATGCCGTCCACCGATAAAGCCAGACCTCGGAAAGCGGCGCGCCATCAGCCGCGCGCAACTGGGCGCGCATTTCAGCCAGCTGCGCCTCGCCCGGCCAAAAGGTGAAATTAAACCGCGCGCCGCCCGTCTCGGGGTTGCGCTGCAAAATGCCCTGGCTGACCTCTCCGGCGGTTGTGCGCACGAAAGTCATCAATTCCGAGAGGTCGTCGGGCAAGCCGTCTCCGGGCGCAAAGTCGACCGCAAAGATGATGCCGGTCGAGCGCGCCTGGCCCGCGCGTGTGTTCAAGACCTGCAAGCCCTGGCCGAAATCATGCCGGCCGGTCCAGGTCATATCATAGCTGAACGCGCGGCTCTCGCCCGGCTCCAACGCGTCCGCCGGGCGCCAATAGGCAACGATATTGTCGTAGATCTCATCGTCGGTGGGAATCTCCACAAGCGTGACCGAGCCACGGCCCCAGCCCTCGCGCGGGGCAATCCAGAGCGATGGCCTGCGGTGATAAAGCGCTTCAAGATCGGCAAAATCCTCAAATTCCTGCGCCCGCTGCATCAGACCAAAACCAATTGGATTTTCGTCCTGAAACGCGCTTATTTGCAGTGTATTGGGGTTGGAAAGCGGCCGCCACAAACTCTCGCCCGCACCATTGCGGATCAATAGCCCGTCGCTGTCATGCACCGCGGTGCGGAAATCGGAAAAGTCGTGCCGATTGGTCTCATCGAACTGAAACATCGAGGTCAGCGCGCCCAGGCCCATATGGCGGACGCGGCGCCGGGCGAAAACCTCTGCCTCAACGCCCATGCGCAGCTCCGCCCCCGGATAAAGCGTGAAGGTGTAGGCGCCGGTGACCGATGGGCTGTCCAAGAGCGCGTGCACGACCAGATGGTCGGCACCGGGCTCGGGTCGTTCGATCCAGTAATGGCGGAACTCGGGAAACTCCTCGCCCGATGGCTCAGCCGTATCAAGCGCCAGACCGCGTGCCGACAGGCCGTAGATTTGTCCCGCGCCAATCCCGCGAAAATAGCTCGCACCCTGAAAGACGGCGAATTCGGTGAAGATGCCGGGTCGGTCGAGCTCAGCGCGCAGGCGAAAACCGGAATAGCCAAGCGAGTCATCGATCGGCAGATCGGGAAACTGGTCAGTCGTGTCAAAGACGGCCATGTCAAAAAGCAGCGGGCGGGCCGCGTCACCTTCGACAATATCAATCGCGATCGGGTTGGGGAAATACAGCCCTGGCGCAAAGACGTCGATGCGGAACGGCTCTGCGCCGGAGGCCTCCCACAGCGCGTTGCGGTGGTCGAACCAGATTTTGCGATATTGATCAAAGCTGATCTCGGTCCAGGCATCGGGGATGGGCATGGGCGGGATATGCGGCTGGTCGGCCAGCGCGCGGGCCAAACGGCTCACATCGCCCATGGCAAAGGGGCGCGCTGTGCCGAGCTGCAGGCCTGGCTCTGCCGCTAAGTCGCTGCCCCCCGCGCCTTGCGCGCGCAACGGCCCGGCGGCAAGCGCCAGGATACTGGCCAGAACTTCACGACGCAGCATCTTTGGCCCCCTTCGCGGTCCGCCATGGCTGTGATTTGATCCAGCCCACGGAATAGGCAACGACAATCAGGACCAGTCCGCCGGCCAAGTTGACCAAGATCATCGGGCCCAATTCGCGGCCCATCACATCAAGCGCCACACCCATTAGACGCGCCGTGAACATCGATGTGACAAAAACCGGCAGCGATTGCTGACCGACTTTGAGCATGATGGCCATCGGCAGGCTGAATGCGGTTGTTGATCCCAAGGTTTTCAACCGATCGCCGCCTGGCCCGACAAGGATCCAGGCGAGATAGGCCAGCGCCAGGAAATGCACGTAACGCAGGAGGCCGAAATCCGTCTTGCCGATCCATTCGCGGTTGGCCATGCGCCAGTCACGCGCCCAATCAAAGCCAAGCTCTCGGATGCCGATATTCGACAAGGCAACGTTGCCGATGACAATCGCGGCAGCGAGCGCAATCAGCCACACCTTGACCGGCGGCTTCGGCAACCAGCCAGCCATGAATGCAAAGCCTGTGAAAAAGATCAGCTGCCAGCCAAACGGGTTGAAAAACCACTCCCGCTCGGACCAAGGCTCTGCTGGAAGCTCGACCAAAACGGGCCAAAAGGCGCGCGATCCGGCATGCTGGACGAGGTATTCCTGCTGCACGCCCTCTTGCGCCAAAAACCAAAGCGTGACGCAAAACAGCAATGCGAGAGCTTTGTGTACCTTCACCAAGCCAACAACGATCGGCATCAGCGCGAGGATCACCAGATACATCGGCAAAATATCGAAGTAATTGGGCACGTACGTCAGCGTGAGAAGGGCAGGCAGGTTCTCTTCGGGTCGGTTGAAGAACGGATAAAGGTTCAGCTGGCCAACATAATCACGCTCAAAAAGCTCGGTCGCATTGAGCGCTGCCATGGTCGCGGCAATCGCCAAAAACAGCCCCAGATGCGCCCAATAGACCTGCCAGACGCGGAAAGCGACGCGGGTTGTGCCCATCACCATGCCGCGCGCGGCAAATGCGCGGCCAAAGGCGATGGCCGAGGCCATGCCGGACAAAAACACAAACATTTCGGTGGCGTCGGAAAAGCCGAACCGGGCCGGTATCCACAGCGTCGCCCAATTGCCAGGCGTATGGGCAATCAGGATGATGAACATCGCGATCCCGCGGAAGAAATCCAACCGCGGATCACGCATGCTAACCGACGGCGCGGCCGTGGCGCGCCGTGCGGGGGAGGTGATGGCTGGGTCAGCGAGGCTCATGCGCGTGGGTTTACCGCCTTACTGTGCAGCGTAAAGTGCGTCACGTTTTGCAGCGGCGATCTGGGCGTTGCGGCTTGCGGCGAATGCGTCGTCTTTGCCCGCACGCAGCGCCGTCCGATCCGCCAAGATCGCCTCGACAGCGGCGTATTGACCGGCCCGAAGCCCGGCGTCAACGGTGATCCGCTCAAAGACGTCGCGTTGCGCGTGGCTGCCGCCGATTGTGCGCATATGGGCCCGTGTGCTGGCCAGTTTGGCAAATGCATCACTGTAGCGGCCTTCGCCAAAATCGGCGAGGCCTGCGGCGGCGACCTGGCCCGGATGGGCGTTAAGGCGCGCGACCTCGGTGGCGCCGGAGCTACTGGCCGCGATCCGGGCGGCCAGGTTCTGCGCCGCATCGGGCCGATTGTCGCCCGTCAGCGCCAGCATGTAATGCAGATCGGCAAAGACCAGGCAGCCATCGCCGACCCGCGCTTCGCTCAGCTCTGCCAGTTCGTGCCAGCGCGCGCCGACATCCATGCCTTCCAGCTCGAGCCGAACGAGAAGCGAGGTTGCGTTCGAGATGTCGCGGTAATCATCGGTCTTTTCGTCACGGATCTTTGCGTCGTAAAGATCAAGGGCCACGTCCAATTCGCCCCGGTCGAGATGCAAAAGTGCTTTGTGCCACCAGACATGGAAGCGAAAATTATTGCAATGTGACCAAGCGCTTAGATTATCCTCGATGAGGGAGATGCCCGGGCCGGGCCGGTGTGTCATATCATAGACATGGGCGACCGCATGCAGGCCCCAGGCATCATCGGCGGCATAGTCGAGGCCCAACAGGCCCGAGCGTTCTGCGCCGACATAATCGCCCGTCTCCTCAAGCGCGAACGCGTGACAGCCAAGCGCATAGCCGGTGAGCGCGTGATCGGGGCCATGGGCCGGCAAAGCGCGCCCGGTCGACCGGCGCATGCCCACCGCGTCGCCCATCACAAAGCGGATCGCATGGCTGAGCTTCATGGTCATCGTATCAGCGGGATTGACCGCCAAGAGGCTCTCTAAGTGAAAGATCGCCCCGCCGGGGGAGCCTTTCTGCCAAGCCAAAAGAGCGTCCGTCCAGCCCCGCGCCCGTTCTGGTGCGCCGCCTTGGCTGACCGCTTTGCGCGCCGCCAATGCGGCGGCCTGTGCGGCTTCGGCCATCTCCGACCGGCCCAAGAGCTGGCAAAACAGACCCTTGGCCGCCAACGGCAAGGCTGCGTCGGGCTCATGCTCTAACACGGCGCCAAGATGTATCGGTGTCTCGGCGCTATGGGCGAGAAAGGCCAGAACCATCCGGTCCCAGGCCGCGCGGCCCTCGGGCGTCACCAGCCCGGTATCGCTTTCGGCGATGTCTTTATGCATGCTCATCTTTCAGGTCTCACGTGAGGGTGCGCGCGCAATAATCGGCCTCGCACATCCCCTACATGCCATGCCTGACGCTCAGGTCCGCCCCCTGCTACGAATTTGTGAACGCGCGTGTGCCAGCTTCCGCTGATCCTGCTGCCGTTCTAGGGCGGTTTCCAGCGTATCGGCAAGCGTGTCAGTATCGGCGCCCATCCGTGGCGGCGGACGCTCGTAGCGTACGGGTGTGGCTGAGAATTTGAGTGGATTGCCAAGGAGTTCCACGGCGTTCTTCACGGCATCCTGATGGTGCATCCGAACCACCGATCCGCGCGCTTCGGCCTGGTCGCTGGCCAGTGCTTCGGTGACATCATGGATCGGACCGGCCGGAACGTTTGCATGTGCCAAACGATGGAGAATTGCGCTTTTGGGCTGATCTTTGAGCAATCTTGTAACTTCCGCGCTGACGGCTTCGCGATTCTGCAACCGCAGCGGGTTGGTCGAAAACCGCGGATCATAGGCCAGGTCCGGCGCCCCAAGCTCGGCGCAAAACCGTTGAAATTGCCCGTCATTTCCCACCGCCAGGATGATATGGCCGTCCGCACATGCAAAGACGTCATAAGGGCAGATATTGGGATGCGCATTGCCGCGCCGGATCGGTGCTTGGCCGGTGATCAGCGTGTTGGTGCCCTCATTGATCAGCCAAGCCATTTGGCTGTCGATCAGGCTCAGATCGATATGTTGACCCTCACCTGTTGTGTCGCGGTGGCGCAAGGCGGCCAGAATCCCGATGCATGCATACATCCCGCACATCACATCAGCGATGCCGACACCTACCTTTGACGGCACACCGTCTGCCTCTCCGGTCAGCGACATGATCCCGCCATAGCCTTGCGCCATCAGATCGTATCCCGGCAGGGTCCGGTTCGGGCCGGTTTGGCCAAAGCCCGAGATCGAGCAATAGACAAGATCGGGGCGCCCCGCGCTAAGGGCCGCGTAGTCGAGGCCGTATTTCGCCAGACCGCCGGGTTTGAAGTTTTCAACGACAATATCGGCCACGGCTGCGATCTGGTGAATTGTCGCCTGGCCTTCGGCGCTGGAGATATCAACAGCGACCGAATACTTGTTGCGATTGGCGGCCATGAAATAGCCCGACAGGTCAGAATTGCCGTCGCGCGTCTCGGCATAAGGTGGCCCCCAGGCGCGGGTATCATCGCCACCGGTTGCCGGGTTTTCGATCTTGATCACCGTGGCGCCGAGATCGCCCAGAAGCTGCGTGCAGGTCGGCCCGGCGAGGATCCGGCTGAGATCGAGCACGATCAGCCCGTCCAGCGCACCCTTTGGCTCAGATTTTCCCGTCATAGGCGCCTCTTTCAATCTCGGCGGCGATGACCGTAAAGCGGTCCGCCTCAAGGGCCGATTGCAAAGCAGTCTCTAGCATCGCCACGTCGGTCGCCCTATGGCCGTTCCCGCCCATTGCGCGCCCCAAAGCGGCGAAATCGGTATAGCCGAAATCAACGCCCGTATTGGCCAATTGGCGCTGGCGCTGTTTTAGCTCAATGAGCGCAAGGCTGCGATCGACAAAAACCACAAAGATCGTCCTAAGACCCAGATCAGCGGCGGTCGCAAGCTCTCCAGCGACCATCAGAAAACCGGCATCGCCCGAAAAACTAACCGAAGGCCGGTCAGGCTCCGCCAGGGACGCGCCCATCGCCAGGGGCACGGCGCAGCCCATCGTGCAAAGGCCTGAAGATTGTACCAGCGCGCGGGGATAATCGCAGCGCCACATTTGGCTTAGGAGGATGCGATGCGCGCCACTATCGGCGCTGGCGCGGGTTTCCGGCGGCAATATGCGGCGGCATGTCTCGATGACGCGGGCCGGGCCCCAATCGGGCTCTGGCGCGAAGACCTTGGCAAGCGCTGCTTTCACCTCGGCCGGGCGCGCGCCCCAGCTTGCCTGGTTTGCCACGCCATCGGTCAGCGCGGCAAACGAGGCGGCTATGTCACCGATGATGTTGATCCCGCCCTGGTGCATGTAGTGATCGTTTGGCGCGGCGGTGATGTCGATCATCTTGGCTGGGTCCCAGGGGTCCTGCCAGCCCGGTCGCATTTCGATCGGGTCATAGCCTGCGCCCAGGATCAGATCGGCCTCTGCGACCAGCGGCAAAAGCTCCCGGTCGGCTTTCGGCGACAGGCCCGCGCCGCCCATGGCCAACGGATGCGCCTCGCCGATCAGACCTTTGCCCTTGTAGCTGGTGATCACAGGCGCGCTCAAGCCTTCGGCCGCCTTTGTGATCTGCGGCCCGGCACCGCCGTTGAGCGCATCGACCCCGGCGATGATCAGCGGTCGTTTGGCGCGCGCAATCATGTCTCGCGCCGCTTCAAGTGCCGCACCGGCGGGCGCTGTGGGCAGGGTGGGGCGGCGGCGCTGCTCTGGCGCAGGGCTGGCTTCCGCGGCGGCGACGGCAATCGGCAGATCGATATGGACGGGGCCCGGCCGGGGATCGGTTGCCAGCGCCACGGCACGGTCGGCCAGCGCTTCCGCCGCGCCCGCCTCCATCGTGAAACTTGCCTTCGTCACGGTGCGAAACAGCGCGACCTGGTCCAACACCTGGTGATTGTAGCGCGCCGCAACCGCGCCATCGACAGCGCCGGTGACAACAATCATCGGCACCCTGTCTTGGCGCGCATTCTCAACCACATTGACCGCGTTGAGCGCGCCGGGCCCGACGGTTGTGACCAGCAAAGCCGGCGCGCCGGTTGCGTGATGCACGCCTTCGGCCATGAACCCGCCGGCATTTTCATGGCGGATCAGCACAAACGTGATGCCCGCGCGCTGCAACGCGTCGACAAATGTCAGCACCTCACCGCCCGGCATGCCAAACGCATAGCGGATTCCGGCATCATACAGCCTTTGGGCGAGGATATCGGCGGTGCGTCGTGTCATGGCGGGCCTTAAAGGGTTTGTGCAGGCGGCCTATCCCAGAGGAGGCGTGAAACACAACACAACAAAGCGTGCGACGCTTGGGTCTGGTTGCAGTCCGCTATGAGGCTGGCTTTTCACTGCCCGTCGGCTGGGGTAACCATCGCCCAAGCCACGCCAGAGGAAGCCATGTCCGACACTCGCGCCCGTCGCCGCTACCGCAGCCAGGAATGGTTCGACAACCCCAATAACCCCGGAATGACAGCGCTTTATCTGGAGCGCTATCAGAACCAGACCTTCACGCAGGCCGAGCTGCAGGCGGAAAAAGCGATCGTCGGGATTGCCCAGACAGGCAGTGATCTGGTGCCGTGCAACAAGATCCATGTCTTTTTGATGGATCGGATCAAAGCGGGCATCCGCGATGCCGGTGGCGTGCCGATGGAATTTCCTGTCCATCCCATCCAAGAGACCGGCAAGCGCCCGACTGCCGCGCTTGATCGCAACCTGCAATATCTGTCGCTGGTGGAGGTGTTGCACGGCTATCCGATTGATGCGGTGGTGCTGACTACGGGCTGCGACAAGACCACGCCGGCCATGCTGATGGGTGCCGTGACGGTCGACATTCCGGCGATTGCGCTCAATGGCGGCCCGATGCTCGATGGCTGGTACAAGGGCAGGCGCGCGGGCTCTGGCACGACCATCTGGGAAGGGCGACGGATGATGGCCCGGGGTGAGATCGGCTATGATGAATTCATGGAGCTTGCCTGCGCATCCTCGCCGTCGCTTGGCCATTGCAACACGATGGGCACGGCCAGCACGATGAACGCCCTGGCCGAGGCGCTTGGCATGACCCTGCCAGGTGCCGCTGCGATCCCCGCGCCCTTCCGCGAGCGCATGGAGATGGCGTATCTCACCGGACGCCGCGCCGTGGAGATGGCCGAGGCGGATCTTAAACCCTCAGATATCCTCAGCCGTGCATCGTTTCTCAACGCCATCAAAGTCAATTCGGCCATTGGCGGGTCGACGAATGCGCCGCCCCATTGTCAGGCAATCGCGCGTCATGCCGGGATTGAGCTTGACGTGACTGATTGGCAGACACACGGGCTCGACATCCCGTTATTGGTCAATATGCAGCCCGCTGGCGCCTATCTGGGCGAGAGCTTTTTCCGCGCCGGTGGGGTGCCCGCCGTGATGGGCGAGCTTCTGGCCGAAGGTCTGATCGACGGCGATGCCGGATCCGCGGCTGGGGGAACGGTCGCGGAGGCGCTGGCCGGTGCGCGCAGCCGCGACACGGACGTGATCCTGCCGGTCGCCGCACCCTTGCGCGAAAAGGCGGGCTTTGTCGTGCTCACTGGCAACCTCTTTGACAGCGCGCTGATGAAAACTTCCGTCATCTCTGAGGATTTTCGCAGCCGGTTTCTCAAAGATGGCGTGTTTGAGGCCCGCGCGGTTGTCTTCGAAGGGCCCGAGGATTATCATGACCGCATTAACGATGCCTCGTTAGGCATTGACGAGAAAACAATTCTCTTCATTCGTAATGTCGGCTGTGTGGGCTATCCAGGCTCCGCCGAGGTGGTCAATATGCAACCCCCCGACGCGTTGATCAAAGCGGGCCTTAAGCACCTGCCCACGGTGGGTGACGGACGCCAATCGGGCACATCGGAAAGCCCCTCGATCCTGAATGCCTCGCCTGAGGCGGTTGTCGGCGGTGGCTTGGCGCTGTTGCAAACAGGCGATGCCGTGCGCCTCGATCTGCAATCGGGCACGCTCAACGCCGTGGTTTCTGAGGCGGAATGGCAGGCACGGCGCGACGCCTGGCAAGCGCCTGAGATACGCAGCCAAACGCCCTGGCAAGAGCTCTACCGCAGCCATGTCGGCCAGCTTGCCCAGGGCGGTTGCCTGGAATTGGCTACAGCCTACCAGCGCATCGCCCGCGATCTGCCGCGCGACAATCATTGATGCAGGCAAATGATGCCAGGCGCGGGGCTTGCCATCGGACATCCGAGGCGTAAGTCGCAGAAAATGAAATGGCTTGTTATTCTTCTTTTGGTGCTGGTCGTGTTCGGTGTCGCGGTTGCGATCTACGCGCGCAGCTATGCAATCGATGCCGCGGCGCTTCACGTGGAGCCTGCCGATGTCACCCCGCCGAGCAGCCCAAACTTTGCCCTGGCAGCGGGCGACACGGCGCGCACGAATATCGGCGACTTGGCCGAGACAGCGGCGCTATTGGACCAAGAGATTGGACGGCTGAATGGCGCGCGCATCGCGGGCGATCTTGCCCAGGGGCATGCCACTTATGTGTTCCGCTCGCGCTTCTTCGGTTTTCCGGATGTTATGTCCATTCGCCTGCGCGAAGGGGTAGGCTCCGGCGACAGTTTCGCGCGGCCCGAAGGTGAGACGATCACCTATGTCGATCTCTATTCCAGGGCGCTGATGGGTTTCAGCGATCTGGGTGTCAACCAGCGCAGGCTGGATCGGTTGACGGAGCCGCTCCGGCCTTGACGCTGGCCTGGACGCAAGGCACATCCCCGCCATGTTACCCGCCGAGCGTCTTTTGCAGATCACACAGCGCTTCGAATTCCTCGAAGCGCGGCTGAGCGCGGGCGCCGAGGCCAGCGAGATCGCTGAGATCAGCAAAGAATATGCCGAGCTTAAGCCCGTGGCCGAGCAGGTCGCGGCCTACAACCAGCTTTTGATGGATATCTCGGATGCTGAAGCGATGCTCAGCGATCCCGAAATGGCCGAGCTGGCGGAGGCCGAACTGCCCGAGCTCAAAGCGCAAGTGCCTGATGCCGAAGCGGCGTTGCAAGTCGCGCTTTTGCCCAAAGATGCCGCGGATGCCAAACCGGCGATGATCGAGATCCGGCCTGGAACCGGTGGCGATGAGGCCGCGCTTTTTGCCGGTGATTTGTATCGCATGTACGTCCGCTATGCCGAGGCGCGCGGTTGGCGGGTTGAGGTGATCGATGAGCAATTGACCGAGCTTGGCGGCGTCAAAGAACTGGTCGCCCGGATCGAGGGCGAAAACGTCTTTGCAAGGCTCAAGTTCGAAAGCGGTGTGCATCGGGTGCAACGCGTGCCTGAGACCGAAAGCGGCGGGCGTATCCATACATCGGCGGCCACGGTTGCGGTTTTGCCAGAAGCCGAAGACGTCGATATCGACATTCCCGCCGGAGACATCCGTATCGACACGATGCGCGCTAG
This sequence comes from Pseudomonadota bacterium, assembly GCA_039191215.1. Taxonomy (GTDB): domain Bacteria; phylum Pseudomonadota; class Alphaproteobacteria; order Rhodobacterales; family Rhodobacteraceae; genus HKCCE3408. The sequence continues at coordinate 120,194 of JBCCXT010000001.1, read as the reverse complement.
CGGGGCAGGCGGCCAGCATGTCAACACCACCGATTCAGCGGTTCGGATCACCCACCTGCCTTCTGGTATCGTGGTGACAAGTTCGGAAAAATCGCAGCACCGCAACCGAGAGATTGCGATGAACGTGCTGCGCGCGCGGCTTTATGATGCCGAACGCCAGCGCGTGGCCGATGAACGCTCCGCCGATCGCAAGGCACAAGTCGGATCGGGCGACCGGTCCGAGCGCATCCGGACCTATAACTTTCCGCAAGGCCGGATGACTGATCACCGCATCAACTTGACGCTTTACAAGCTCGACCAGGTCATGGGCGGTGATCTTGACGAGGTTATCGATGCGCTGACAGCCGACGATCAGGCGGCAAAGCTGGCGGAGATGGGCGGGTGATCCCGAAAACCTTCGGCGACGCACAGAGCCTTGGCTTTCGGCGGTTGCGGGCAGCCAATATCCCCGACCCAGCAAATGATGCGCGTTGGCTGCTTGCCGATGCGGCAGAGCTTCGACGTGATCAGCTTTTGCTCTGTTCGTCAGAGCCTATTCCGGCGCAGGTTTGGGACCGGTTCGAGGCGGCCATTGCGCAACGCGTCGCGCGTGTGCCGGTATCGATCATTACCGGCAAAAAGGAATTTTACGGGCGGAGCTTCGCGGTTGGGCCGTCCGTTTTGTCGCCACGACCAGAGACCGAGGACTTAATCGCGCTTGCCTTGCAGGAGCCGTATCATCATGTGCTCGACCTTGGTGTGGGCAGTGGGTGTATCCTTTTGACCCTTGTTGCGGAGGCGTCTGATCTTTGCATTGGATTTGGCACGGATATCTCCCGTGACGCCATATGTGTGGCGATGGAAAACCGCGAGGCTCTTGGGCTGTCCGGCCCTGTCGAGTTGCGCCAAGGCAGTTGGTTCGAGGCTGTTCCAGAACGCAAGCTAAGCAGCTTCGATCTTGTTGTTTCGAACCCGCCATATGTCTCAGCTGACGCCTATGAGCGGCTCGCGCCTGAGCTTTTCTATGAACCTAAAATCGCCTTGACCCCGGGGGGCGATGGACTGGCGGCCTATCGTGTGATCGCGCGGGAGGCGCCCAGTTATCTCAAAAAAGGGGGCAGGCTTTTGGTCGAGATCGGATTTGACCAGGCGGCGGCGGTCTGTGCGCTTTTTGCTGAGGCAGGGCTTGACGACATCCGTGTGCATCCCGACATGGACGGCAAGGACCGGGTTGTTGCCGCCCAGGCGCGCGGCTGAATCGGCGCAAAACCTGCAAGGCCAAGCAAAAAGCGCGCCATTTGCACATTTTTACCTTGTTTCCGGTCTGATTGCGTGGTTACTCATCCCCATGCGGGAGTGAGACGGGATGCCCCGATCCGCCGCTAGTTTGCCAAAAGACACGGGTCAAACAACATTCAGGCGCATGTGCATGATGCACAATTTGCCAAACGGACCCACCAGACGTAACTGGAACTGACAAAAACTCATGAGATCATCAAAAAACCGCTCGCGGTCCAAAGGTAATCGCAACCGTTCGGTCGGCAATATCGTCAACCGAGTGTTCGACAGCTCTGGTCCAGAGGGGAAAGTGCGCGGCACCCCGCAGCAGATCATCGACAAATACAATCAGCTGGCGCGCGACGCACAGTTGTCGAATGACCGTGTCGCCGGCGAAAATTTTCAGCAGCATGCCGAGCATTACACCCGGCTTCTGAGCGAAGCGCAGAAAGAAATGGAAGCGCGGCGCGAGATACAGGAACAACAGAACCAGCAGCGCCGTGACCGCCAAAACCACGACCAGCAGCCCGGTTTCGGCGACGCGCCGCAGCCAAGTAATGGGGACAGCCAGCCGCAGCCTGAGGCCGCAGCCGATCCGGCCGCATCGAATGGCTTTGATGATGTGATCGACTCCGGTGGCGCATCCAGTGGCGCTGATATTGTCGAGACGCCGGAAGAACAACCAAAGCCGCGCAAGAGTCGTCGGCGCAAGCAAAACGGGGCCGATGCAAAGCCCGAGCCGGCCGCTGATGCCGCGCCAGAGCCAGCCGCCGACCAAGAAGAGCAGCCGACAACGCCGCCAGAAGCCGCCGCGGAGTAGCGGTTCAGCCTAACACCCGGCCACAGCACGCGCCAAGGCGCAAAACTGGTCCAGGCCGATCTCTTCGGCGCGTTGCGTGGGTGAAATGCCCGCGCCCTCCAGCTTTTCTTCGATATTTGGGTCCAGCCCTTTCAGGGATGAGCGCAGCATCTTTCGGCGCTGATTGAAGGCCATCGCCACCACACGCTGCAAGATGTCCGCGTCGGCAGCAAATCGCGGCGCAGGCAAGGCGTCAAAATGCACCACGGCAGAGCGCACTTTGGGCGGCGGCGTGAAAGCCTCGGGCGGCAAACTCATGACGATCCGCGCCTGCGTTCGCCAAGCCGCTAACACAGCCAGCCTGCCATAAGACTTCGATCCTGGCGGTGCCACGATGCGCTCGGCCACTTCGCGCTGAAACATCAATGTGAGGCTTTGCCAAAGCGGTGGCCAGGTTGTAGGCGTCAGCCAGCGGACCAACAGCTCGGTCCCGACATTATAGGGCAGGTTCGCCACCACGCGCAGCGGCGGGGTGACCTCAGCCGCCCAATCGACGGCCAGGGCGTCGCCCTCAATCACGGTCAATTGGCCGGGATAGGCCGCGGCGATCTCGGCCAAAGCGGGCAGACAGCGGCGATCCTTTTCGATGGCCACGACACGGCGGGCGCCTTCGGCCAAAAGCCCGCGCGTCAGGCCACCAGGGCCTGGGCCAACTTCCAGCACATCCGTATTGCTCAGATCACCGGCGGCGCGGGCGATTTTGGCCGTGAGGTTGAGATCAAGGATGAAATTCTGACCAAGTGATTTCTCGGCCCGCAAGCCGTGCGCGGCAATCACCTCGCGCAGCGGCGGCAACTTGTCGATGGCGTTCATCGCGCGCGCTGCGCGGCCAGATCGCGGGCCATCTTGAGCGCGGCAATAAGGCTTGTGGGGTCGGCGCGCCCAGTTCCTGCAATATCCAGCGCTGTGCCATGATCGGGTGAAGTGCGGATGAAAGGCAGCCCAAGCGTGACATTCACCGCGCCGGCAAAATCAAGCGTTTTGATCGGGATGAGCGCCTGGTCGTGATACATCGCAATTGCGGCATCGTAGGTTTCGCGGGCTGCGGTATGAAACATCGTGTCAGCCGGATGCGGCCCGCTGAGCCGAAAGCCCTCATCCCGCAGGGCGTCCAGGGTCGGGCGGATCAGCGCGTCGTCCTCTTGGCCCATCACGCCGCCTTCGCCCGCATGCGGGTTTAAACCCGCAACGGCGATGCGCGGCTCCGATAGGCCAAAATCGCCCGCAAGTCCGGCCGCCGTCACCCGGATCGTGTCGGTCAGCAGCTTCGCCGTCAATGCGGCGGGCACTTCATGGAGCGGGATGTGGATCGTTGCCGGCACAACACGCAGCTGTGGGCAGGCCAGCATCATCACGACATGATCGCTGCCGGCCAGATATTGCAGGTATTCGGTATGGCCAGGATGGGCAAATCCCGCCCCGTCAATCAGCGCCTTTTTATGGATCGGAAGCGTGCATAGGGCGGCGGCATCACCAGCCACGGCCAGCTCCACGCCGCGCGCGATGGCAGAGATCACACCGGCGGCTTGGTTTGGGTCAGGGATACCGGGCCGGGCGGCGCCTGGTACGTCATGGGTCAACACAGCCAAGGCCTTGGCCGCGCAATCCGTCGCCTGGCCTGCGGAAGTGATCTCGACCAGATCGCGTCCATGGCCGGCGAAGTGTTCCGGATTCCCGATGACAAAAAACGGCAGATCGGCGCCGAGCATGGCAGAGGCTTGGGCAGCTATCTCCGGCCCGATGCCAGCGGGTTCGCCACAGCTCACCGCGACAGGCAGGACAGGCCTCATTCGGCCTCGCTGATGATCGCCTCGGACATCAATTCAGCCAAAAACCCGTCCGCATAGCTTTCCAGCCGCTGGTTGAAAAGCGCCTGGCGGACCGTTTCGCGAGCGCCTTCCGGCAATTCGGTCGTCCGGCCGCACAGCATCAAAAACATCAGCGCGCCGTCTTCGGTTGTCAGATCGTAGGAGATCTCATTGTCGTCAAGCGCGACCAGTTCCGCGGCAATTGCCGCCGGCACGGCGTCAACTTCGCTCACCACCCGCTCAAACCCGCCGGGCAGCACGCCAAAGAGGTCGTCACAGGTATCGAGGCTGTCTTCGAGCTCTCGCGCTTGGGCCAGGTTGGCCTCGGTCAGGCCGCCGGCGAATGGCACGATGGCATATTCGACCGCCGTGGCCTCGGGCGTGACAAAACCCTCTTCCCGGAAATCGCGCAGCTGGAAGATCGCAATGGCCTGGCCCAAAGGCACCGGGTCGGTGACACCGCCAGGCGGCAATGGCAGGATCAGCGATTGCAGCGCGGGCGGCAGGCTGGCTAGGGGTCGGTAGCCCAAGGCGCCGCCGGTTTCAGCCGATTGGGCGGCGGAATACTGCCGTGCGGCGGCAGAGAAGGCATCGACGCTGCCATTGGTCGTTTGTGCCAGCTGCGTCATCAATTGGCGCGCTTCTTCCTGGTTTTGCGCATTGAGCGGCACAACAATCTCGGCGATCAGGATTTGTGCGCCGCCCTCGATGGCTGCCAGGGCAAGCGCGCGGTCGACTTCCTCTTCGGTGACCTGTGCGCGCGACCCGAACTGGGCGCGCAGCACGTTGCGCCAAGTGATCCCGGCGAAGACGAAATCGCGGAATGTCTCAGCGGCGACGCCGCGCGATTCAATCTGGCTGATGAAGGCATCGGCGCTCAGATTGGCCCGGCCGGCAAATTCCTCCATCCCGTCTTCGAGCTCTTCGGCGGATGCGACAACACCTAACCGCTCGGCGGCATCGACCTGAAGGCGTTCTTCGATGAGCGTGCGGCGCGCGGTTTCGAGCAGATCGCCGGGCGCGTCAAGCAATTGCAGAAAACGCGCGCGCTGCTCAAGCTCCCAGAAGGTGACGGCGCGGTCATTGACCGTGACCGCGGCGCTGAACGGGTTTTGGGCCGCGGCTGGCAGGCAGGTCGCAAGGCCAAAGCAGGCGGCAAGCAATAGGCGTATCATCGGGGCCTCATCGTTCTTTTTTGGACCTCCGCACGGCTTAACGGCAAATCCGGTCGCGGCTGCGCCCGTCGCGTGCTGTGCCAAACCCATTAAGCGCAACCGTGAGGTCAAATTCGGTGCTCGGCGCCACGGTAGCGGAGCTGGTGAAGCGACGCGAGAGCGAAAACGCCACGTCAATGCACTCGGTGGCATAGCTCAGCCCAAAGCCCGCGCGGGTGCTGTCATTGGCGGCAAAGTCATATTGCCATTCGGCATCCGTTTGCCAGCCCGAGCCGATATCGTAGGCGCCCTGCAGAAATAGCTCCGCTGTATCACTGGGCCTGGCCTCGGCGGTGTCAGCGGCAAGCCATGTCAGCGTGCTGGTCAGGTCATGGCGCGCACCCGTCCAGCGCAAAGCGGCCTCATTTGAGGTGAAATTCAACGCGTCATCAAAAAGCGCGCGGTTGATGAGGGCAAGGTCGCGGCCAAGCGTCAGGTTGACGGCCCAAAGCCAATCCGAGGCTTCGCCGCTGAGGCCAGAGCCATCGGTGAATTGCCCGGTATCCTCTTGGTGCCAAATGCGGCCAAGCGTGGTGCCAAGCGACCAGCCAAGCGGGTCGGTCCGCACATAGCTCAGACCCATTGCCATGCGCGCGCCGTCTTCGATCCGATCGCCGCCGGGAAACCGGTTGAGTGCCAGGAGATTGGCCTGATCGAAAGACACAATCGCACTGTCGCCATTGGGCGTCTCCGCCCCGTCCGCATCCGACCAGGCAAGCTGCACCGTTGGGGTGATCAGATGGCTGACCCCGGTTGTGCCCAATCGCGCCAGCGGCCAGGAAAGCTCCACGGCACCCAGAGGCGTCAGCCGCGTCTGTGTTTCTTGGAAGGTGCTGTCTTCGCGGATGGCAAAAACATCGGCATAAAGGGCTGCTTCAGCCGCCACCAGCAGCCCGCCCGGAGCCACCCAATCACTGCGCCAATCGGCCCGGGCGCCGATCCGCGTCAGGTCACGCCCGACCATGTCGGTGCCGTCGTCACGCTCGCGCGAATGCGTACTAAAGCCCAGACGCGCGATCCCACCTGCCAGATCGCGGCGAATGGTCCATTCGGCGTCCAGGATCGTGTTCGGCAGGGTCCGGTTGTCATCGCCATCACGGAGCGAATTGTACTCCGTCAGGCCGGCCTCAATGTATTCGTCACGCTCGGTGCGCGACACCAAGGCCTGGCTTTGCAGCCGATCGACATCAGTGATGCCGTAGGTTGCTAAATATCCACGATCGCTTACCCCCTCGAGCCGCAAGTCGAGCTCAAACCCCCGCGGCAATTGGAAATAGCCCGACCCAAAGACGTATCCGCGCATGTCGTCTTCGGTCAGGTCATCAAAGGAAAGCTGGCCTTCGAGCTCGACCCAGCCGCGGGTGAAAGCCTGGCGGTATCGCAGGCCTAGGCCGGAATAGGTGTCACTTGTTGCATAGGGCGCAAGCGTCAGATCGCGATGCGCGCCGAGCGGGACAAAAAACGGCACGCTTATGCCGGTGCCCAACAGGTCATTGCCGATGATGGATGGCACCAAAAGCCCCGGCGCGCGGCTTTGGCTCGGGTCAGGCAAGCGCAGGCGCGGGAAATAGGCCAGCGGTACGCCCAGGGCGCGAAACTGCGCACCTTCGAACCAAAGCGTGCGGTCCTCGGCGTCGTGGATGATCCGGCGGGCGCGGATCTCCCAGATCGGGGTGGGGTTTTCCTCGCAGACCACACAGGTTGAGGCGACCGTCTGATAGGCCTGGGTATAGCGCCCCTCGGAGCGGTCAATCTCGGTTGCCGCGATCTGCAATTGGCGGTCCAGGACCAAGCGGGCAGAGCGCAGGACACCTTCGCGAAGATCGCCCGATAGGGTGGCAAAATCCGCGATGAAAACCGCCCGTCCGCTTGGATCGACCAGCGTCAACGGACCTTCGACCGTCAACAGATCGCGCGGGCCATCGTAGCGGATGGTGCCCGCGCGCAAGATCGCGCCGTCAAAATAGACCTCAACCGCGCCGCTGGCCGTCACCGTCTCAGACGGGCCGTCAAATCGGATTTGGTCCGCGATCAAAGTGGCAGGTGCCGGGCCCAGCTCTTGTGCCGCGGACGGCAGCGCCGCGCAAAGCGCCAAGATCAGTCCCGTCCAGACCGCCCGGATAAGGCTTGCTGCCCGGGCCACTAACCGTCCTCCGTGTGCAGCAACAGGCCCAGGGCAAGCAAGATCGCGGCCGCAGGCGGCGCCCAAGCGACCAATGCGATCGGCAGTTGCGCTGTCTCACCCAGAACCTGGGCGAAGTTGCGTACAAAAAAGACGCCAAAGCCCAGCAAGATCGCCGACAGGACCATCAAACCTGTGCGTCCGAACCGGGTGTGGCGCATCGTAAAGCCCGCCCCAATTAGGACCATCGCGGCCAGCATCAGCGGGTTGCTGAGCTCGATTTGTAGCCAAACACGATGCGTGAGCGCAGCAAATCCCGCCCGGTTTAGATCATTGATAAAGCCTGGCAACTCATAGATCGGCACGGTTTGAGGGCGGCCGAAACTGTCGCGGATCTGCTCAGCGGTCAGCGATGAGGCCAGCGCGTAGTTTGCCTGGCTTACGGCCGAACCTTCTGGATTGTCGCTGCCCGCAAGCGGCCAGCGCTTGACGTTGGTCATCTCCCAAGCGCCGCGCGTCAAACGGGCCTCTTCGGCGTCGATCCGCTCGCTGATTTGGCCGCCCGCGCCATAGACAAAAAAGCTCGCCTCGCGCAGGATCGTGCCGTTGCCGTTGGCGCTTGTTGCCCGGATCACGGTCTGGCCCTGATCGCTGCCCTGGCGCAGCCACAGCCCTTCGGCCGAGACCGACAGCGTGCGCGCCTCGCCGGACCGGAACGCGGCAATCCGGGTCTCGTATTGCCGTTCTGTCGCGGCGACGATGGGGTTGATCACGGTGACGCCGACAATCCCCAGGCAAATCGCCACCACCACCGGTGACATCGTCTGGCGCAGCGCCGACCGGCCCGAGGATCGCACCACAACCAGCTCACTTGTGCGCGCTAGGCCCAAAAACAAAAAAAGCGTCGCGATCATGATAAAAAGCGGCAGCATCTCGTAGAGCATGCCGGGTAGGTTCAAAAGGCTCAGCTCAAGGGCCGCGGCCACGGGGCGTTCGGTGTCGCCGACGCGGCGGATTTGCTCGGCCAGATCAATCGGCAGCAGGATCGACACAAAAACCGCCAGCACGATGCCAAATGCCCGCAAAAAGCGACGCGCGATATAGACATGCAGGATCATGCCGGCGCCTCGTGCGCCGACGGGGCGGGCCGCCGCCGCATGGCCAGCGTGATCAGGATGATGGTTGTGGCTGCCGCTGCGAAGGGCTGGACATAGGCCAGCCACATGAAGGTCGGATCACGCTGTGCAAAGGTGGAGGTGAAATTCCAGCTCATCTGAAGCGGCACCATAAGCCCCACAGCCATCAGGATCTGCGGCCAGACGCCAAAGCGCGAAAATGTCCCCGTCATCAATGCCGCGGCGCCGATCAGCGGGATGAAAAACGCAAAGAGCGATTTTACGATCCGGTCATGGGCGACAAACCGCATCTGGGCCACGGTGGCCCCGTAGGCTGCTGCCTCGGATCGATTGGCGGTTAGCAATAGTCCCGTGCCAAGCTCGCGAATGTCTCGGCTGCGGTCGGTCGGTGCCGCAATCAGCCCGGCCAGATCATAGGTGAAATCGTCAAACTGGACGACGGCCAGGCGCCCCGTATCGGGGTCATGGGCTTGGGCAAAGCCGTCAAACATCACCAAGCGCGGGCCGGCATCGGCCAGAACCAGCAGGGCGCGTTCGGCGGTATAGGTCGTCTCATCGGCGTCATCGGTTCGGTCCTGCAGGAAAACATCGCGAAATTCGCCGATCTCGGTGATCTCGCGGATGAACACGGTTAGCCCGCTGGTTGGATGCAGAAATTCACCGGCGCGCAGGAAGCGCGCGCTGAGGTCCTGGCTGACCTGATCGGAGCGGTCGTTGAATTGCGCCCTAGCCGAAGGCGTCAGCACATGGGCCGATACACCGATCAGGGCGGCCAGCATAAGTCCAAAGCCGATCACCGGGCGCAACAGACGCAGCGGACCCAGGCCTGCAGTCTGCAAAACGACCAGTTCTGATTCAGAGATCATCCGGTTGAAGATGTAGATCACGGCCACAAAGGCACTGACCGGCAAGACCAGCAACATGATTTGCGGCAGGCTAAGTGCGGCAAATTCCACAAACACCGCCACATTCTGCCCATCGGCCAGCAGCGCATCAAACAGATCGACCGCCTGATTGATCCAATAGACCGAGATCAGCACCAGGCTGAAAAAGCCAAAAAGCACCAATAGCTGCGACAGAATATAGCGGTCGTATCGCCCCAATGCGCCCGGCCCTTCAGCTCTTGTTACCCCCAGTTAGCATAGGTCTAGCGGATCGCGCCGGGGTCGAGAAGGGGTCACTGGTCAATTGCCGGGTGGCGCACTAGGCTTTGGCCCAGGCCCATTCCCGCGGAGAACCCCATGACCACGCCGATCTCTATCGACTTTCTGGAAACCGACCTTGATGGCCTGGCCGATCAGGCTGGCCGCATCGCGGTGATTGTGACGCCAGAAGGCACGCTCGATCTGGCCGCACGGCGCGTCAATCGGCAGACCAAGGGCGCGGTGGCGCGGCTCTTGGAAAGCGACAAGTGGGGCAAACTGAAAGAGGGCGACGGGATCAGCCTGAACTATCCCACGGGGCTTGCTGCAACGGCCGTGATGGTATTGAAACTTGGCCGCCGTGCTCCATCCGCCAATGCCCGGGCGGCCGGGGCGGAATTGGCCAAGTTCAAAGGCAAAGACGCGCTGACTATTTATGCCGGAAGCCTGGCGAAAGTGGCCGACCTGTCATTCGGGCTTGCGGTGCGCAACTACGCGTTTGAGGACCACAAAACCGACGACGAAGTGGCCCGCAAAGGCGCGGCGATCCACTGTAAATCGCCCGAGGATGCCGCCGCGGAGGCCGCACCGATGGCAGCGCTCGCCGAAGGGGTCTTCTTCACCCGTGATCTGGTCAATGAGCCCTCTAACATCCTGACCACAGACGATTTTGCCGCGCGTCTTGCGGCCATGGGTGAGCTTGGCCTTGAGGTTGAGATCCTCGAAGAGCCGGAGCTTGAAAAGCTCGGCATGCGCACGCTTCTGGCCGTCGGCATGGGCTCTGAGAGCCCGTCCAAGGTGGTCGTCATGCAGCACAAAGGCGGGGGTGACGAGGCGCCGTTGGCACTTGTCGGCAAGGGGGTGGTGTTTGACACAGGCGGGATCAGCCTCAAACCCGCCGGCGGCATGGAAGACATGACGATGGATATGGGTGGCGCGGGTGTTGTCGCAGGCGTCATGCGCACGCTTGCGCTGCGGAAAGCCAAGGCCAATGTCGTGGGTCTCGTGGGCCTGGTCGAAAACATGCCCGACGGGCGCGCGCAACGGCCCGGCGATGTCGTCAAATCGATGAAAGGCGACACGGTTGAAGTGATCAACACCGATGCCGAGGGCCGGCTCGTCCTGGCCGACGTGCTTTGGTACGCGCAGGAGAAATTTGCCCCGAAAGGCATCGTCGATCTGGCCACACTGACAGGGGCCATTATCATTGGCCTGGGGCATGAAAATGCCGGTGTCTTTTCCAACAATGACGACTTCTGTGCGGCTTTCCTGAAAGCAGCCGCCACAACGGGTGAAGGCGCCTGGCGCATGCCGCTTGGTGCGGCCTATGACAAACAGTTGAAATCCGACATTGCCGATATGAAGAATGTCGGCGGTCGGGCGGCCGGGTCGATCACGGCGGCGCAATTCCTGCAACGCTTCATCAAAGATGAAATGCCCTGGATCCATCTCGACATCGCGGGCGTTGCGCATGTGAAATCGGCCACGGCGATGGCACCGAAAGGGGCAACCGGTTGGGGGGTGGCCGCGCTCGATCAACTGGTGCGCGACGGGTATGAGGCCGAATGAGCGAGGCCTATTTTTACCACCTGACGCGGCAGCCGCTGGACGTCACGCTCCGGATTTTGCTGGAAAAATCTCTGGCAGTGGGCTGGCGCGTGGTTGTGCGCGGGCGCGACAGCGCGGCACTTGCAAAGCTTGACGAACAGCTCTGGCTGCGGCCGGAGGAGGGGTTTTTGCCGCATGGTCTGGCGGGTGGGCCGCATGACGCGCTGCAACCGATCCTGCTGACAACCGAGCACCGCGCGGTGCCGAATGGCCCCCATGCTTTGTTCAGTGTCGATGGTGCTGATCTTGACGCCGATGAGCTGCGCTCGCTCACACGTGCGATGATCCTTTTTGATGGCCACGACCCGCATGCGGTCGAAGGCGCGCGCGCGCAATGGCGGGCACTGACTGGCGCAGGATTGGCTGCCAAGTATTGGTCAGAAGAGGGCGGCAAGTGGGAGATGAAGGCCGAAAGCAATCCGGCCTGAGACCGCGCGTGGGCTCAGCGCCGCAGGATCAACTCTCCGTCCTGGATCATTATCGTGCCGAAGCGATCCAGATATCCCATGCCCAACAGGCTTTCATGCAAATCGCCCCCATTGACAATCGCGCGCACATTGCGATCGACCACGGGACCGATGGCTACGCTTTCAAGCCGCACAGGCGCCGTCTCCACGACACCATTTGCCGTCTGGGCGCGGCCTGCAAAAACCAGGCTGTCGCGTGCAATACCGGCCTTTTCGGCATCCTCCTGGGTCAGCACAATATCAGTTGCGCCGGTATCGACGACAAACCGGGTCGCGGCTCCATTAACCTCCAGGGTAAGGTAATAATGTCCGTCCACGGAACGCGGGACGCGGATCTCTGAGCCGTCTTGGGAGACCGTTGCCCGCGATGTGACCGCACCGCTGATATCTTCCCATGCCGCAACCGCCAGGATCGCGCCGAGAAAAATCAGCACCCAAACGCCCGCATGTCGCATGACCTGGCCGATATTTCGCCGCTGTGACAGCAGATAGCTGCCGCCAATCAGCACCAAAAAAGCGCTCAGATAGATCAGGTTGTCGGTGTCGATTGTTTCCATGCGCAGCCTCCTGGCCCAGACATAAGGACTCAATTGATTTAAATCACCTGCAAATCACGCAGCCCGTCGATGACAAACTGTACCGAAAGTGCAGCCAAAAGCATGCCCAAAAGGCGTGTGACAACAACGATACCGGTGCGACCCAGCAGGGTTTCCAGCGGGGAGGCCAGGAAAAACAGTATCAACACACAGGCCAAAACCGCCGCCATGACCAGGTGGATCAAGACCAGATCCAGCGTGGTCGTGCTCTGCCCGGTCAACAGGATCATCGCCGCAATCGCGCCCGGACCTGCGATCAGCGGGATAGCGAGCGGAAAGACGGCCGGATCATGAGCCGATTGGGCCTGGCCTTCACGGCGTTCGGTGCGGCGTTCGAAAAGCATGTCAAGCGCGGTTAGAAACAGCAAGATGCCGCCGGCGATGCGAAAAGCGGGCATGGAGATGCCGAGGAAATTGAGCACTGCTTCGCCGGCCAGTCCAAACAGCAGCAAGATTGCCATGGCCACGCAGACGGCCCGCAGCGCGACGGCCCGCCGGGCGCGCGGCACCATGCCCGAGGTCAGGGCGACAAAAAGTGGTGCGAGGCCGACCGGGTCGATCACAACAAAAAGCGCCACGAAGGCGGGTAGGGCCAAAGCCAAATCCATTATGCGGGCTCATCACATCGGCGCCGAGCTGGCAAGCGCTGAGCGTGGTAGAGCGCGCGCCGACGGGTCGTCGCGCGACGGTCGGCGGAAAACGTCGGTTTGAGCATTAGACACGTTCAGCCGAGTCGAGCTTTTCCTGCGCGCGTAGCCACAGCGCCTCGGCCTTCTCCAGGCCTTCCATCACCTCGGCGTACTTTCTCTGCCAGGTCTGTAACTCGCCCGCGCGGCCATCCTCATAAAGCGCGGGATCGGCGAGTTTTGAGACCAGCTTGTCGCGCATCCCGTCGATCTTTTCGAGCCGGGCCTCACATTTCTTGACCTCAGATCGTAGCGTCTCCACATCCGCCCGGCCCAGCCGTTTTTCGACGTTTTTCTGCGGCTTTACGGGTCGTTCCTCACCCTTCAGCAACAGGCTGCGATAGGCGTCCAAATCCTCTTCATACGGCGTCACGCTGCCGTCTTTGACCAGCCAAAGCCGATCTGCCACAAGCCGCAACAGGTGCATGTCATGGCTGACCAGGATGACGGCACCATCATATTCGGTCAACGCCTCCACCAGGGCCTCTCGGCTTTCGATATCGAGGTGGTTCGTCGGTTCATCCAAAATCAGCATCTGGGGTGCATCAAGGGTCGCCAGCAGAAGCGACAGGCGTGCTTTCTGCCCGCCGGAGAGGCGCGCCACCACCGTCTCTGCCTGCGCCTCGCCGAGGCCAAATCCGGCCAGCCTTGCGCGCAGTTTCGATGGTGCCTCAAGCGGGCGTTCGCGGCGGATATGATCAAGCGGCGTTTCATCGAGATGCAGCTCATCAACCTGGTGCTGGGCAAAATAGCCGATGCGCAGCTTGCCCGCGCGCACGATATGGCCCTCTGAAGACTTAAGCTTGTCTGCTAACAGCTTGGACAGGGTGGATTTGCCCTCTCCATTGCGGCCCAGCAATGCGATGCGATCATCCTGGTCGATCCGCAGGTTCAGCCGCCGCAGAACGGGCGGGCCGTCATAGCCCACCGCGGCCCCGTCAAGCGTCAGGATCGGCGGCGAAAGCGCCTCTGGCGCGGGGAAGGTAAAAACGGTGCGTGCGGCATCTTCGGGGGCACGGATCGTATCCATTTTTTCGAGCATCTTGACGCGGCTTTGCGCCTGTTTGGCCTTGGATGCCTTGGCGCGGAAGCGATCGACAAAGCTCTGCAGATGGGCGCGGCGCGCCGCTTGCTTCTTGGCCATCGCAGATTGCACGGCGCGCTGTTCGGCCCGTGTCCGCGCGAAAGTGTCATAGCCGCCTGCGTAAAGCGCCAGCTTACGGTCGTTGAGATGTAGGATGTGGCCCACGGCGCGGTTCAAAAGCCCGCGATCATGGCTGATGATCAGCACGGTGTGCGGATACCGCGCCAAATAATTTTCAAGCCAAAGCGCCCCTTCAAGGTCAAGGTAGTTGGTCGGCTCGTCCAACAGCAGCAGATCGGGCGCAGAAAACAGCACGCCGGCCAGCGCCACGCGCATCCGCCAGCCGCCTGAAAAGGCGCTGCACGGCAGGGCCTGTTCGGATTGCGTGAAGCCCAAACCTTTTAGGATGGTCGCGGCCCGCGCCTCGGCCGACCAGGCGTCGATTGCTTGCAACCGCGCCTGCACGTCCGCGATCCGCGCCGGGTCATCGCTTTGCTCCGCCAACAGGGCGACACGTTCCTCATCGGCTGCCAGGACAGTGTCCAACAGCGATGTCTCGGAGGAGGGAACCTCTTGGCTAACGCCGCCCATCCTGGCGCGTGATGGCAGGGAAATGGCGCCGTCATCGAGCGTCAATTCGCCCCGGATCAGGCGGAAAAGCGTGGTCTTGCCCGCGCCGTTTCGCCCAACAAGACCCACCTTGTGGCCAGCCGGAATCGTCGCCGATGCGCCCTCAAACAGAGGCCGCCCGTCGACCGAATAGCCGATATTGTCGAGGCGCAACATGGGCTGCGACCTAACAGAGCGCGCGCGCGACCGCTAGACGCTGTAGCGCGGCTTTTGCGTCGCGCCGTTCGAGATCAAAGAGAACTCCGCCCGGTCAGATGCGACTGCCGCTCATCCAGCCGGTCAAACGTGTCCCGTATTGGCGCGGGTTCATTGCGGTTTCGGGTTGGCGTCCGGCCCTTGCAAACCTCGTGTGGCGGTCCCTAGGGCTTTGGCCTTTTCACAACGCAACCGGCATGCTAGGGCGCGCGCGACCAAACGCAGTGGGCGCGGCTTGCGCCTCTTTCAAAGGACTTGTCATGGCCACCGAACGCACGCTTTCGATCATCAAACCCGACGCCACGCGGCGCAACCTGACCGGCAAGATCAATGCCAAATTCGAAGAGGCGGGGCTTCGGATTGTGGCGCAAAAGCGCATCCATCTGAGCAAGGCACAGGCCGGTCAGTTTTACGCCGTGCATGCCGAGCGGCCGTTCTACGATGAGCTGACCAGCTTTATGGCCTCAGAGCCGGTTGTTGTTCAGGTTCTCGAAGGAGAAGGGGCCATCGCCAAAAATCGTGATGTCATGGGCGCCACCAACCCGGCCGATGCCGCGCCAGGCACGATCCGGGCTGAATTTGCCGAAAGCGTTGGCGAAAACTCCGTCCATGGCTCGGACGCACCAGAAACAGCCGCTGAAGAAATCGCGTTTTTCTTTTCCGGCCTGGAATTGGTGGGCTGATACGCGCTTTAGCGCGCGCCGATTTTGGCCCACGCGCAAAATTCTGCCGAGTTTATCGCGCGTCTCGATTACCGGACTTGGCGTGTTGGTTAATCTGCGTTAATCGGTACTTGTGGGGGCCGAAACGGCCAGGAGCATGAGCGATGGGTAAATTGGCCCCACAACTACCGAAAACGCAAAATACCCGGAGGGTGGCTTGATGGGGCAGGGTCTTGCACTCTTATTGGGATTATTGGGGGGACTGGCTGGCTTGGCAGGGGCAGGCGGTGGCGGAGGGTCTTCCTCGAGCAGTAGCGCACCCAGCCCAAGCCCAAGCTTAGCGCGCACACCAGAAACCGGCGATGATGATAATGCCCCAGCGGCGGCTGCGGCTGATGCACCACCATCTCCCCCACCACCCGCAGCTATTCAGGCGCCACCGCCCGCTCCGGAGCCAGAGCCCACACCAGAGCCAACGCCTCCCGCTAGCGCGGAAGACCTGGTCCCTGACCCGATCACGACGCCAGATGAGGAACCAGCTGCGCCAGCGCCGCCGCCTGCACCGGTCGCCGAAAGCGTTTCGTCAAATGCCCCGGACTTGCCAGATAGCGCCTATGACATTGGCTGGAATGGGATTTCCGAAGAAGAGCAATTGATCACTGAGCTGGTCAATCGCGCGCGGCTTGATCCAACCGGTGAGGTTGCCCGCCAAGGCGTTGGCTTTGCCTCTGGCGTCGATGGCAGCCCCAAGGAGGCGTTGGCTGTTGTTGAAACGCTCAGTGATGCGGCGGACGTCATGTCGCAGGACATGGATGCGCGCAACTTTTTTGACCATACCGACCCAGACGGAGGTACGCCCGCCGATCGCGCGGTTGCTGCGGGTCACGAAAACCGATTTGTCGGTGAGAATATCGGTTGGGCCGGGTCAACAGGTCGCCTGGACGATCCACAAGCCCGTGCTGAGATCCATCACGATTCGCTATGGGAGTCCCCGGGCCACCAACGCAATCTCATGAGCGACAATTGGTCTGAGGTCGGCATTGGGTACGATTACGGTGACTTTGTCACGGGTGGCGTGAATTACACCTCATCCACCTTCGTGACAGAGAAATTCGGCGATACGGGTAAGGCATACCTGACCGGTGTGGTGATCGATGATGAAGACGGTGATAATTTCTACGATATGGGCGAAGGCCAAGGGGGCGTGCGCATCACCGCTTGGAATGACGACGGCGTCTTTGCCACGGCGACTTGGGCGTCGGGTGGATACACGTTGGAGCTTCCGCCGGGGACGTACAATGTGGCGTTTGAGGGCGGGGAATTGGACGGCGTTTACGAAACGCAGGTCACGATTGGCTCCGAGAATGTGAAACTTGATGTGATCGAAGATCGGGATGCAGTGGGTGCTGTGGCGTCGAGCCTCGAGCCTGCGCCGGTGGTCGAGCTTAATGTGCTCTCCGCGCCGCCCGAGGATCCGATGGCCGCCGCCATCGATCATCTCTTACATGCGGGTGTCGATGACGCGGCGCTTCTACAGGCGCAAGCGCTTGAGGCCCAACCAGATGATCTGGTGGACGACATGGAGGATGCCTAGGGTCGCGACCGACCAGTTTAGTGCGGCGCGCTGGTTTGAAAGATGTGTTGACTGGACGGCAGCAGGGGCAGGGGCGCGATAAGCAGGCGTCGTTGCCTCGTCTGCACCGAAATCCACCCCGCAGATCCATCAAATCGCGGATGTCAGAATCATACAACATCCGCGGCCCCAGACTGCTCAGAAATAGAACCGCCGTCCTCTGCGCGGCCCATGGGGCTAACATTTCGTGATTTTGGCGCCAACGCCGACTTGAGCCAGCCTGAAACCGCACCCAACTTGCTGCGGCGCGGGCGGCCCCGAGGCGCGGTGTCAACTTCGATTGTTCGCTTCGTGCGCTGCACGACCCGAACAGCGCTTGCCGCCGAAGCCCTGAGCCTGCACGGGCATCAAAGCCCCTCATCAAATGGCGTATCCGTTCCTTTTCGAAGGACCCGCGCAAGCGATTTACCCACGCGACATCTGCACATGGGCTGGGTCACAGTACCCGGCCCTTGGGTAGCCTCGCGTTTCTCGCGTTCAATGCGACGCTAGCGGCGCAGCCCGAGGCCGATCGCATCAAGCTGCCGCTCCAGCGCATTGTCGCCCAGGTTTTGCGCCACCAATTGATCAAACCGTTTCCGAAGAGCGGCCTTTTCGGCGCCTTTGCAATCATTCCAGGGCCGACCCTGCAGCGCCATATGCAGCACATAATAGCCAATGAAATGCGGCTTTGAGCCAGCGTGCAACAGCCGCACATAAGCCGCATCCGCACCAAGGCTGCGCAGGGCGCCCGCCGTTGTAATTCCGGCGCGCGCGAGGCCTTCGGCAAATGCAGGCCCTATGTTACGGATCACCGTAACAGGCGCGTTTGCTTCGGGGTCGGGCAGGTCATCCATCCTGCCCAAGACTGTATCAGATGCTGGCCCAATCCGTGAAGCGTACAGGCGCTGGACGATCCTTGCTTTCTTTGCTGGGCTTCGGGCTTTGCGGCTTCGCAATAGTCATAGTGAACTCTCCAAACTCATTAACAGCTATTAGGAAACGGCATGTTGGCAACCAAATCCAGCCCTTTAGCGATAACAGTCCGTTCACAATATGGCGCGTTACTGTAATTTTATTTCAAAGCACTGCCAATTTTAGAAGGAAAAAAGCTGGCGACCCGTCGCGGAAGGAGGAGAGAGACGTGGGCGTCGCGCCGCCAGCAGGGCTCGTTCCGGACTGTCTGCTGCGTGTGAAGGAAGGGAGGAGTAACACGCAGCAAGGCCAGCCCGGATGTCTCTTTGTGCGCCGCCGTTTGTGTGCCGAAAAGGGGAGCTCCACCCGCAATGCGTGCGTTTCTTTACTTGCGTAAACTTTGGGCAGTTTCGGCGTGTTTGTATTATTTCGTGGTCGGCTTGGTATCGCTGCAAGGCAGCATTGCGCTCTGGCACCCCTGCGGAATCTGTGCCTTGATCGGTTCGGGGGGTGCCATGACAGCGGATGTGTTCGATCTGGAGTTTTCGAGCCTGCGGCTGCCGGCGGGGCCTGGCAAGCAGCGCCGCGACCGCTTTGGCAAATCAGAACATCACGATCCTGATTATGATGCCCGCTACGATACCGACACACTGATCTACGATTGCTTTGAGGATCATAAAGCGGGCGAAATTGTCCTTTTGGGACCGCCATTTATGAACTTTGAGCCGTGGCTGGCGGAGGCCTCCTATGTGCTTGATGGCCGCGCCGTCGCGGTCAAGGAGGTTCGGCATCTGTCGCGTTGCTCCATCCTGGCGCTTGATGCAGCAGAAGGGCGCGAACTTTCGGTCACACATCGCCACTTTGGTGGCCGTCTGACCGTCGGGCGATCTTACGTCGACGCCTTTGCCGGGCTCAATGGCATCTACACGATCTCGCTCGACAATCGCTTGGAATGGATCCGCGATTGGTTGCACTATTATGTGTCGGTCCACGGTTTGGAGGCTGTCGTGCTGACTGACAACGGCTCCACCACGTATGACCCGCGTGATCTGCACAAGCTCTTGAAAGGCGTTGCCGGTTTGCGCCGCGCGGCCATTTTGCGCGGCAGGTTTCCGTTTGGCCCCACGGCGGAGAACCGTTCGGCCTATAACTCGCTATTCTTGCAGCGCTCCATGGCTGAGATGGGCCGCTTGCGGTTCTTCGCGCGCGCCCGGGCGGTTGTGAACGCTGATATCGATGAGTTCTTCCACTCCTACCGCGGCAGGTCGATCTTTGACGCAGCCGTGGCGTCCGAGACGGGCTATGTTCGCGCCGATGCCGAATGGGTCTATGCGCTGGCGCCTGGGCCGGATGGTTTTGCCCGGCACGCCGAACACAGCCATGTCAGTGCAACCGGGCGTCCCAAGGCAAATCGCAAATGGGCCCTGGTGCCGGACGGTCCGCAAGCCGGCAAACAATGGATGACCCATTTCCTCGACAATCGCCATGACCCCGTGGACCGCGAT
This sequence comes from Pseudomonadota bacterium, assembly GCA_039191215.1. GTDB lineage: Bacteria > Pseudomonadota > Alphaproteobacteria > Rhodobacterales > Rhodobacteraceae > HKCCE3408. The sequence goes on along the minus strand of JBCCXT010000001.1, from coordinate 100,696 downwards.
TTCCGGCTTTGGCACTTTCGCCAGGTTTCCACCGGTTGGAAGTTTGATCGCCAAGCTGTACCGGCTGAGGCCCTGGTTGAAAGCCCGGATTTGATCGAAGCAATGGCGCGTGCATTCCGGTCACCTTGATGGACATACATCGCCTATCTTGATAGCCCTGACGGCAGAGCCACAATGGGTAGATAATGGCACACTGGCCGCCCAATGATCCGCGCATCCTGATCGCGACCTGTATGAAGGATGAGGGCCCGTTCATTCTTGAATGGCTGGCCTGGCATCAGGCGATCGGGATCACCGACTTTGTCGTCTACACAAACGATTGCACCGATGGCACGGATGCCATTCTTGAACGGCTTGCCGCGATCGGCCTGGTGCGACACTTGCCAAACCCCGCGCTTGCCACCGGCAGCACATATTTTCAGCCTGTGGCCCTGGCCTATACCCCCCATTTGCCGGAATGGGGTTTGGCCGATTTCTTTCTGTCGATTGATGTCGATGAGTTTGTGAATATCCGCGCCGGCTCAGGTCATATTGGCGATCTTCTGGACGTGTTGCCCGAATTTGATGCCGTCTCACTGAGTGAGCTTAACCATGGCGCCAACGGGCATATGACATTTGCGCCGGGCTTGATGACGGCGCAGTTTCCGCGCCATCAGACTGAGCGGCCGGGCCGCCACAAAGCACTTCGCGGCGTAAAGACCCTGGTTCGCATAAGCCAGAGGTTGGAGAAGCCGCGCAACCACCGGCCGGATTTTCGCGACGGTGCGGCAATCACATGGCTCGACGGTGCGGGCCGCGCGCTGGAGGTTTTGGCTGCCGATGCAAGCCTTAACGGAATAGATGTGCGCGGCAGTTACGACCATGTCGTGCTTGATCATTTCCCGCTTCGGTCGCTTGAGAGCTACCTCATCAAGATGGCGCGTGGTGATGTTGTGGTGAAGGATCATCGGGTGTCGCGGCGCTATTGGCGGCTCAGAAACCGCAATGAGGCGCTGACAAGCACGTTTGAGCGTCAGCAGCCCGCCTTCCGCGCGGCCCATGACGCGCTGATGTCCGATGCGCCGCTGCGCGCGTTACACGAACGGGCCTGTTCAATCCATATCAACCGCGCAGCAGAGCTTTTGCGGCAACCCGAATATGCCGAGCGACGCGCCTGGATCCTGGACAATGCCTGGGACTGAGCTGCTGCAATATTGCGCCAAGGCGCAGGATGTGGCCGGGCGTCGCGCAATCGCTGTGCTGCAGGACAGCGCCGATTGTGTGGCAGTCTTTGGTGATGCGCCAAAGCCGGAGGATTTGGATTTGCCAGCCGAGGCCGAGATCACGGCGCGGATTGAATTGGGCGGCAGCGCGATCTTTCGCATCACAGGTCTTCGGGCCGGTACTCCCTGCGCGCGCGCCCATTTTGCCGGTCTCAACACGCTGGTTGCCACGCGCAACGGCGAAAGCGCAGAAATTGTCGTCGATTGGCTGCGTTATCACGCCAAGATGGGCATGGAGGGGGCGGTGATCCTCGACAGGTCGGCGCCTGGCACGGATGCGGCCTTTTTGCGCGGGCTTTCAGCAGGCTTGGCCGGCGGCATACCGGGTCTTATGCGTGTGGTGCAGCTGAATTTCGACACGCCCCTGGGCCAAGCCGACCTGCCGCCCGAGGCGCATCCTTATTGTGTGCCCGAGGCGCCGGGAAAAGCGCGGATGGACCTGCCACCGCCCGATCCATGGGCCGCACCGCTTGGGGTGCGCGTTGTTTTGGAATTGCTGCGCGCCTGGTTTTTGGCCGAGGCCAAAGTCGTAGCCAGCCTGGATGTGCATGACCTGATCGCCGAAGACGGATTGGTGGCGCGGACCCGGTCCGCGCCGGGCGGTGTGCTGGGGCTTTTGGGCCGCCACGTATTTCCCGGCCGGTTGCGCCGCGGCGACAAAGCCCATTTCGCGGATCATGTGGCGGTGCAATTTGACGGCCGAAACCTGCGGCGGCGATGGTCGATCGCGCCCGACAAAGCGCCCGCGGACGTGGTCTGGGATGTCACGCGCATCCGCAACACCTCGCTCAAACCCTCAGCTCCCGTGCAGTTTTTTCGGCATATGGCGCTGCGCCATAGCGGGCAGCCGATCTCTCGGCTAGTGCCGAAATCGTCGCTCGTCGAGCATCCGCCGCTGCGCGCGCTGGCCCGTGAACACTGGCGCAAAAACCCAAGCCCGTTGCCGCAGGAAACCGCACGAACCCGCCCCACCAATGGCCGCCATGCGATCGTGACTTGCATGAAAAACGAGGGCCCTTTCATCTTGGATTGGCTGGCCTGGCATCGCGCAATCGGCTTTGATGATTTCCTGGTCTACAGCAATGATTGCACCGATGGCACGGATGTCTTGCTTGATCTTCTCGCGGCCAAGGGCCTCGTCGAACACCGCGCCAACCCGTATCAATCGGTCGGTCTAAAGCCGCAGCACGCAGCCTTGCAGGCCGCCGAGGCAGAGCCTGTCGTGCGTGACGCAGCCTGGCTGGTGTCGATGGATGTCGACGAATATGTGAACATCAAAACCGGCGACGGCACGCTCAGGGCGCTATTTGCCGCCGTGCCGGATACCACGATGATCGCCATGACCTGGCGCCTTTTTGGCAATGGCGATTGCCACCACTTCGAAGATCGGCCCGTATTCGAGCAGTTTACCCACGCCGCGCCTGAGCTTTGTCGCAAACCGCACCAGGCCTGGGGCTTCAAAACGTTGTTTCAGAACCTTGGCCATTTTCGCAAGCTCGGTGTGCATCGGCCGAAGGGCCTCAAGCCGCAATTTTGGCAGGACATCCGGTGGGTCAACGGATCCGGCCGACCGTTGCCGCGAGAGATGTATCGCACGGGCTGGCGTTCCACCTTGGGCACATACGGCTATGATCTCGTGCAGCTCAACCATTATGCGGTGCGCACGGCGGAGAGCTTTTTGGTCAAACGGGACCGGGGGCGGGTAAACCATACCGACCGAGACCAAGGCGCGGCCTACTGGTTTCGGATGAACAACAATGCCGAGCGGGAGACCTCGATCCTGGCGCATCGCGGGATGTTTGGCGCCGAACGCGCGCGCCTCATGGCAGACGCCGAAATCGCTGCGGCGCACGCGCAATGTGTGATCGCCCACCGGGCACGGATTGCTGAGTTGCGCAGCCGGCCAAGCTACCAAGCGTTGTATGCAGATCTCACCTCAGAACGGATGCAGCGCCTGTCGCGTCTGCACAGCCATTTCGGCGCCAATGTCTTTTTGGCAGGTCCTGACGTCGTTCCGGATGATGTGGTCACGGCCGATCTGCCGGAGGATTTTTACTTCACCGTCGAGCGTGGCACGGCCGCACATTAAGTACGCGGCTTAACATCATGATATAAATTATATATCTTCGCAGCCATCTTGGCTGAAACCGGTGTTGAATTGGCCACCATCAGCAATTGTCCGAACAGGTTGTACTCAATCGGGTCCTTCAAGAGAGCTGCAAATTTCTCGCGATGCCAGCGGCGCGCCTGCGCTTCAAGATCGGCCATGCCTGGCAATGCGCGAAGCCGGGCAAGTTCAGCCTCGCTTGGCACAGCCAGGATCGTGCGGTCTTCGACGGTGTTGAAGTTTCTCTCCACCCAGTAGCCCAGATCGATGGATTTGTCGGACCGGTTGGGCAGCCCGCGAGACCGTTTGACCAAAAAGCTCTCGGCTGATTTGACGGAATAGTGGTTGAGCTCTACCAAATTTCGCGCCGCGGGCAGATCATAAAGCGACAGCCGACCGTCATTTTCGGCATAAGCCGCGGGCAGCGTCTCGCCAGATCCGTCGCACCAATCCGGCACGATGCCGGGTCCATGCTTTGGCCGATGCACGCCAAACTTTCGAAAAGCCGCTGGCCTGAACAAGGATTTGAAGAAGGTGGTGGCAATGGGAAAGACAGCGTCGGGCTCCATGGCCCGTGTGAATGTCTCTGTCACGCGCGCCTCACTTGCGCGGACCTGTCCGGCATTGCCAAAAAGCCGCCAGGGCAGGGTGATGGCATCGGCACCCGGCAAGGTGGCGATCAGATCGGACAAACGATCATGGACGTGGAGGTTCGGGAACTCATCGACATCAATGACAAGCGCCCAGTCACAGGAGTTGCGCAACGGATGTGCCCAGGCCGCTTTGAGCGCCAGCCATTGCGCGCTTTCGCCGGGCTTTGGCATCAGAGGCTGATGGCGGACGCCCGCATCGCCGAGAAGATCGAGCATGGCATCCGTGCCATCGTCGCAATCGTTTGAATACAGTAGAAAATCAGTCACGCCGATTTGGCGCAGATGGGCGATCCATTCCAGCACAAACGGCCCTTCATTGCGCAGACAAGAGATGCAGAGGACGCGCAAATCAGGCCTCACGCTCGACCGGGCCGCCGGCTTTTTGCCAACCGGCGAAGCCTTCGCGCAGATGCGCGGCGGGAAAGCCCATCTCAGCCAGGCTCGCCACGGTCAAGGCCGACCGCCAACCGCTGGCACAATGAAAGACGAAGCGTTTATCGGCGCCGAAAATCGGTTTGAAATACGGGCTTTCTGGATCAACCCAAAACTCCACCATGCCGCGTGGAGCATGAAACGCGCCGGGTATATGGCCCGATCTTTGGCGTTCGCGGATATCCCGGATATCGACGATGACAAGGTTCGCGTCATCAAGGGCGGCGATCAGATCGGCGGTTTCGACCTCCTCGATCTTGGCCCGTGCCTCTGCAACCAACATGGCAGATGATTTAATGAGTTTGCGCATCGCCGTTTCCCCTTGCTCTTGGGCTGCTAAGCTGAGGATTGTCTGACTGACGGTTCCGCGCAAGGGAGAGTGACATGGCGGCAAAAATTGCAGTGGTGACGGGCGGGGCGCAAGGCATCGGATTTGCCTGCGGTGCGGCCTTGGCGGCGGACGGGTTCAAGGTTGTTCTGGCCGATATCAAAGCCGATGAGGTGCGCGCGGCGGCGGCAAAGATCGGCAGAGGTGCTGTGGGCCTGCCCTGCGACATGGCCGGGCAGGCACAAGTGGCCGCATTATTTGACACGGTCGCAGCCGAGCTTGGGCCGGTCTCGGTCCTGGTCAACAATGCCGGGATCGCCGCGCCGGGTGATTTTCTGGATTACGATATCGAGACCTTCACCAAGGTGCTCAACATCAACCTGATCGGCGCTTTTCAGGCAACCCAACTGGCAGCAAAGTCGATGATCGCGGCCCGGATAAAAGGCGCCATCGTCAATATGTCGTCGATCAATGCCCAATTGGCGATCCCGGCCATCCCGGCCTATTGCGCCTCCAAAGGCGGGCTGATGCAGGTCACGAAGGCCGCGGCCCTGGCCCTTGCCCCGCACGGCATCCGTGTCAATGCGGTGGGGCCGGGCTCGATCGACACTGCGATGATGGCGGGGGTGAATGCCGACCCGGCAGCTTACGAGCGGGCCATGTCGCGCACCCCTTTGGGCCGGCCCGGCACACCCGCAGAGGTTGCCGATACGGTGGCCTATCTGGCATCGGATCGGGCAAGCTATGTGACCGGCGAGACAATTTATGTGGATGGCGGCCGGATGGGGCTGAATTACACGATGTGATCGCTAAAGCGCCAATGTGTGTTCTCTCAGCCAAGCCATGAATCCGCGCTGGTCGCCGCGCCAATGGTCAATGTCTTCGGGCGGGATCGGCGCGCCGATATGGGGGCGTTGCGGCCGGTTAAAGGCACGCCGCACTTCGTAAAGCAAAAGCCCCTGGCGCAGTGTCGCCGAAAGACGGCTGGCGATTTGGTAGCCGCGGCTGTTCTGACCCGGAAACCGCATCGGCAGAACGGTGGCGCCAGAGCGCAAGATCATTTTTGCAGTGAAGGCGTGCCAGTCGCGTTCGACAGGCGTTCCGAACATCGTGTCGGCCGATGCCACGACACCGGCCGGAAACACTGCGATCACACCGCCTTGGGCCAAATGGGCCATGGCGTTGCGGCGCATGGCGAGGTTTTTCTCCAGCGCATCGGGTTCATGGTCGAACGGCACCGGCAGCATGAAATGGTCGACCTCTGCTACGCCCGTCAACAACGACCGGGTCAGGATTTTGTAATCCTGGCGCACCCGGCCAATCACTTCGGCCATGACCATGCCATCAACGAGACCATGTGGGTGGTTGGCGGTGACAACAAGCGGGCCGGTTTTTGGTATCCGGTCGATCTCGGCCTGAGGTGTTTCGACATCAACCTCCATCACCTTCAGCGCCTGGCCGAAGAATGGCTGACCGAAAGGCACGCCGAGGGCCTCAAACGCGCGCACGCGGCGCAGCAGGTAGGGCTTGGCGGTCAGCAGTTCGATCGCTTGGATGGCCGTGCGCTGGACGGGGTTCGGAAATGTATTGGCATAAGACAAGCGCCGCCCGTCATAGGGCGCTTGGTCAAGCGGGAGCGGCGGCGCTTCTGTGTCGCGTGCCAGATCCGGCTGTCCCTTTGGCGGCGCGGCTGTCATCGTCTTTGTCTGTCCCTGTCCCTATCCCTGTTACGCGCCGCGCGTGACTTCATCGCAGCACGTAGACGTCACAATTGGCGCGACGCGTCACCCGCGCAGCCGTTGAGCCCAAGAAGTATTCCGCCGCGTTGGGGTGATGGGCGCCGACCACAATCAAATCACAGCCGATCTCTTTGGCGACCTCGACAATCTTGATGCCGGGCTTGCCGGTGGTCGTGCGGCAATCGATATCCGGCGCCCCGCCGGCCGCGGATCTCAAAATCTCCATGATGCGGTCGGTCAGACGATTTTCCTCTTTCACAGTGACAAATTCAGCCACAAAAGGCGGGATGCTCTCCAGCACGGTCAGCAAGGTGATGCGGCCGCCGGGATCAAGCAGCGCGCGGGCCACTTCTAGCTTGCGTTTGGTGTGGCCCTCATGGTCGAGCGCTACGGGTATAAGGATGGAGGATGGCATCTATTTCTATCTCCTTCTCATCAAAGCGGCAGCATCGTCAGCACCACAAGCACGACCAGCGCCAAAAAGGCCGTCTCGGCCAGCAACAAAGCCGCGGCCGATTTGCCGACCTTCAGCACGTCGGCAGGCTTTGTTTTCACGCCCACTGCGGCGATGGCGATCAGCAACAGCCAGCCAGAGGCTTCGGCAGCCAAGTTCAGAACCGGCTCTGGGATTGGTAGCAAAGAGTTAAGGGTTGCAAGCGCAACAAAGGCAACCACAAAACCGGGGATAAGCGGCGGGCGTGTTGTGTCGCCTTCAGCTGTAGCTATTCGGCGAAAGGCCAGCGCAACCAACACGACAACCGGGGCCAACATGCCCACGCGCAGGAGTTTGACCAAGGTTGCCGTCTCGCCCGCCGCATCTGAGATCGAAAAGCCCGCGCCCACCACTTGGGCCACATCGTGGATCGTGGCGCCGATATAGATACCGGCCGTCACGTCCTCGAAATCCATCAGCGCGCTGATCGCGGGGTAAAGGACCATGGCAACCGTCGATAGGATCGTCACACCGACCACGGTGAAAACCAACCGATCCTCGGAGCGTTCGTCCTGGGGCAGAACCGCCGCGATGGCAATCGCAGCCGAGGCGCCGCAGATCGCCACGGCGCCAGAAGACAAGATCGCAAAGCGGTGGCGAAAGCCGAAATACCGCGCGACCAGCAGGCCAAAGGCAATCGTGGCCGGCACCATCAGCACCACAAGCGACATGACCTGCCAACCCAAAGCGGCAACCATTTCATAGCTGATGCGCAGACCCAAGAGCGCCACACCCGCGCGCAGAACGGTGCGCGCACCGACCGACAGGCCCGGGCCGCTGGCCGGTGCGTCGGCCAAGAAATTCAGGCTGATCCCAAATAGCAGCGCCAGCAGCATGGCGGGCGCGCCGTAATGCTCGGACACAAAGCGGCTGGCCAGCGCGATGACCACAGCCAATAGTAGGCCCGGAAAGATCGGTTGCAGCCGTGCCAAGGGGTTTGTTGCGTTCACCACGCGTTACGCTCCATCCGCAAGCCTGCGTGCCAGATCGACCAGATGGTTCGGCACGTCCATGCCTTCTGCCACTGACTGGGCCAATGCCGCGCGGCGCCGCGTACCGGGCAGACGCGCACCGGGCTGCGCGACAATTGTTTCCAAAAGCTCCGACATGCGGGCCAGAAAATCGCCCTCTGGGTCTGGCTTGATGGCAATCAGCGTCTGCCCGGTCTGGGGTGGCAGGCCTTCGGGCGCCAGAAAAGAGGCGGCTTGGTGGCTGAACGCGCTGCCTGTGAAGCTTGCCGCCAGCACTTCGACCATCAGCGCCAGCGCTGTGCCCTTGGCCCCGCCAATAGGCACCATTGTTCCGGCCAAAGCGGCTTTGGGGTCGGTTGTCGGCTGACCGTCTTCATCTAGTGCCCAACCTTCCGGGATGGATATGCCTGCCTTGCTGGCCGCCATGACCTTGCCGCGTGCCACGCGGCTAAGCGACAGGTCAATGACCAAAGGCGGGCCATCGGCTTGTGGCGCGGCAAAGGCGATTGGGTTGGTGCCAAAAAGCGCGGCACTCGCCCCCCAGGGTGCCATGGCTTTGGGCGTGTTGGCGACCATGATCCCGATCAGCCCGGCATTGGCCAGACGCTCCACCTGGACCGAAAGGGCACCACAATGATGCGAATTGGCGATGGCAGCGACCGCAATGCCCGAAGCTTGGGCGCGGGGCACCAAGGCGTCAATGGCCGCATCAAGGGCGGGAAAGGCAAAGCCGCAATCGGCATCGACCAGGATCGAGGCCGGTCCGCGCTCGCTGATGGTGATCTGGGCGCTGGCCTTGATCTTGCCCGAGCGCACTTGCGCCACGTAATCGCCCAAGCGCGAAAAGCCGTGGCCGACCTGACCTTCGGCCTCGGCCGCGACTAGGGCGCGCGCGACCGAGCCTGCGATGGCGTCCGGCAAACCGGTTGCCGCCACCGCCGCATGGATCAGATCGCCCGCCTCTTTGAGCGATATCCGCGTTTTGTCGGACATCTAGTCCCCTCGTTGCACCCAAGATGCGGCCCGCATTGCAGCCCGCACCCCCACACCCTTTAGGCGCTGCGATAGAGCTTTGTCATCGAAAACTCTCTGTGGCCAAGAGCCTCAGCCGCGGTATTGCGGCCATTGGCCGTGCGCCGGATCATATCAATGAGCGCATCTCCGGCCTCATCGATGGTCTGCTCGCGCCGCAAGATGCCGGACACATCAACATCGACATGCTCGCTCATGGTGCGCACGGTACGCGGGTTCGCGGTGATTTTGATGACCGGCACAATCGGGTTGCCGACAACATTGCCCTGGCCGGTAGGGAAGGTGTGGATCACCGCACCGCCTGCGGCCATCAGCGTCACGCATTCGGCTGCGGCCGAGGAGCTGTCCATGAAGTAAAGCCCGTCGCCCGACGATGGCATCTCTGCCGGTTCCAAAATGTCGATATAGTGCGAGGTGCGTCCGATCTTTTCGAGATTGCCGAGTGCCTTTTCCTCGATTGTGGTCAGGCCGCCTTCAATATTGCCTTTGGTTGGCTGGCTGTCGGACAAATCATCCGTCTGATGGGCGAAGATAACGTCGTCCTGGTAGGCCTTCCACATCTTGTACCAGCGCGCGCCGACCTCTTCGTTGATCGCGCGCTTCTGGCAGATATGCTCCGCGCCGGTGATCTCAGAGGTCTCGCCAAAAAAGCCGGTGATCCCTTCGGGCAGCAGTTTGTCGTACATGTTGCCAACCGTGGGGCAGGAGCCCAGGCCGGTTGTGGTGTCGCTTTCGCCGCATTTCGTCGACACCCAAATGTCTTTGATCTAGCATTCCTCGCGCTGATATTCAGATGTCAGATCGACAAATTCCTTCGCGGCACAACTGGCCGCACGGATCGTTTCGAAATCACCGTTCTGCTCGATGGAGAATTCCGCAACGGGCTTGCCGGTCTCGCGGATACCATCGGCGATCTTCTTGGTCCAGCCGGGCTCGATCCCGATCACCACAACCGCGGCCACATTCGGGTTGGCGCCGGTGCCGATCATCGTGCGGAAATGAAGCTCTAGGTCTTCGCCAAATTGCAGCCGCCCATAGGCATGCGGGATGGCCAGCGTACCTTTCACGTTATTGGCGACAGCCTCACAGGCGGCGTTGGAGATATCATCGACTGGCAAGATCAGAACATGGTTGCGCACGCCCACCCGGCCATTTTCGCGCCGGAACCCTTTGAAGGTGACGTTGGAATACTTCGACATCTCGTCTTCTCCTTACCAGCGCTTGGTTTTGCAGTTTTGCGTGTGGACATGGCCGCCTTTAGGGATGTCGGCGATGATTTTTCCAATATCCTCGCCGTACTTGATCGCAGTGTCGCCATCACGGAGGTCTTTCAGCGCAATCTTGTGGCCGATGGGAACGTCGGCGCCCGCGGTCAGGCGGAAGGTGGAATTGTCATGGGTGATGCAGCACAGCATGTCCGTGCCGGCTGTCAGCCCCTCGACCACGACAACACCGACATTGTCGGCCTCTTCATGGACCAATAGATGCGGCACTTCGTTTGGGATGGGATTAGACATCGGCGTCTCCGGTACTAGGCGGGTTTGAGAATAATCTTGGGGGCCGCGACACGGGCTGCGCGCAGATCCGCAAAGGCTTGTGCGCCAACTTCCAACGCGCGTGTTTCCGACCAGTCGAGTGGGCCAAGCTGGCCCTCGAACATGGCTGCACAGGTGTCGCGAAAGTCTTGCATTGTGTAGGTGTAGGTCCCGATGAATGTCACCTCTTGCAAGGTAAGGCGGCGAAGATCAAGACCCGCGCTACCGCCGCCCAGACCGACATGCAAAATCACGCCCCCCGGGCGAGTTATGGCCGAGGCTGCGGCGCGCGTGGCATCAATGCCAACGGCATCAACAACTAGGTCAAACGGCTCTTCGCCGACATCGCCGGGCGCGCAGGTCGAGACGCCGTCCAGTGCCAGATAGGTGCGGCGGATGTCATTGGGCTCGCTCAAGACCACATCGGTCACGCCGCGTGCCACCAGACATAACGCAGCGGCCACGCCAATGGGCCCGCCGCCGATGACCAGCGCGCGGCTGACCTCACCGCCAAGCGCCTCAAATCCCAGACGCACGGCGTGCCATGACACAGCGATAGGCTCGGCAAGCGCTGCCTTTTCAAACGAGATGGCGTCGGGCACCTCGACCAAGTTGCGTTCCGGCATAGAGATGAACTGGGCAAATGCCCCTTCGCGCGGCGGCATGGAGATAATCTGGCGGCTTGGGCAGAGGTTCTCACGGCCTGCGCGACTGGCCGCGCTATTGGGGTCTGTCACCAATGGATTAATTGTCACCCGCATGCCCTTTTTCGGCCCGGCAACGATGGTCCCGGCCGCTTCATGGCCCAGGATCAGCGGCGCCGGGCGCCGGTCGTCATGGCCCAGATAGGCATGCATGTCAGAGCCGCAAATCCCCACGCTGTCGATCTTGATCAGATGCTCGTCTGGCCTGGGCTCAGGATCGGCCGCATCGCGGTATTCCAGCGCTTCGGGCGCGGTATAGACCAGCGCCTTCATTTCGCGGTGAAACCACCATCGACCATGAGGATCTGCCCGGTCACATAGGCCGACATGTCGGAGCAGAAAAACAGCAGCGGACCGTCGAGGTCTTCGGGCTCCCCGTTGCGGCCGATGCAGGTTTGTGCTGCGTTCCGTGCCGCCCGTTCGGGGTCGTCAAATACCGGCGCCGTCAATTCTGTGCGGAAAAATCCCGGCCCGATTGCGTTGACCGTGATGCCATCGCCGGACCAGGCCTGGGCCATCGCGCGCGTCATCTGTGCGATGCCGCCTTTCGACGTGCCATAGCTCAACCCGCCAGGAAAGGCGCGGTAGCTTTGCAGCGAGGCAAAGGTCACGATCCGGCCCCATCCCTTCTCCTGCATCGCCGGGACCAGGCGTTGTGAAAGGAAAAACGGCGCCCTCAGGTTGAGATCAAGCGTAACATCCCAGCCCTCTTCGGTCACGTCGCTGGCCGCCTCGCGGGGATTGATGCCCGCGGCATGGATAAGGATGTCGGGCGACCCAAAGATCTGCGCGGCTTCGTAACTGCACCGGGCAAGTGCTGTGCGATCGGCCAGATCGACGGGCAGGGGGGCGACCTCACCTGCCGCTTCGCCCGCCAGCGCCTCGAGTGCTGCCCGGCGCCGGGCCACGCCAACAACCTGTGCGCCCGCTTTCGCCAGCACCAATGCCGCGCGCCGCCCAAGCCCAGAACTGGCGCCGGTCACCAGGGCCACATGGCCGGTCAGATCGATATGGCCCGCCACCTATTCCTCGGCCGTCAGATCGAAATTTTCACCGGGAAAGAACTTGGCCAGGCGAATGTCGGCTGTTCTGGCATGCGCCTCCATCCCCTCCAGCCGGGAGATCCGCGCCGTTGCCTCAGCCACCGAGCGCATCGCGTCTTTGGTTGAGCGCTGCCAGGTCACAATTTTCATGTATTTGTGCACGCTAAGCCCGCCCGTGTAAGTGGCCGCCCGGCTGGTCGGCAGCACATGATTGGTGCCCGATGCTTTGTCGCCAAAGGCGACCGTGGTCTCTTCGCCCAAAAATAGCGAGCCATAGCAGGTCAGCCGACCCAGCCACCAATCGAGATCCGCGGCCATCACCGTCAGATGCTCGGGCGCGTATTCGTCGGATGTGGCGGCCATGCCCTCCCGGTCGGCGCATAAAATGACCTCTGCGTAATCGCGCCAAGCGGCGGTTGCGTTTTCCCGGTTCACCTCTGGCAGATCGTCGATCAGAAGGGGCACAAGTCGCATGACCTCGTCGGCCAGGGGCCGGTCGTCGGTCACCAGCCATACGGGCGAATTATAGCCATGTTCGGCCTGGCCGACCAAATCGGTGGCAACCACCATCGGATCGGCCGTGCCATCGGCCAGGATCAGGCTGTCGGTCGGCCCCGCAATCATGTCGATGCCAACACGGCCAAAGAGAATGCGCTTGGCTTCGGCAACGAATTGGTTGCCCGGACCAACCAGGATGTTGGCCTTTGGTAAGCCAAACAGCCCAAATGTCATGGCCGCCACGCCCTGCACGCCGCCCATCGCCATCACCTTGTCGGCGCCGCAGATATGGGCGGCATAGATGATCGCCGGCGCGATCCCGACGCCCGGCCGGGGCGGTGAGCAGGCGACGATATGTTTGCACCCGGCGACCTTTGCCGTGGTAACGGTCATAATCGCGCTGGCAATATGGCTGTAGCGCCCGCCAGGCACATAACAGCCCGCCGCATCAACCGGGATCATCTTTTGGCCCGCGATCAGACCGGGTACGACTTCAACCTCGATGTCCTGCATCGAGGCCTTTTGCGCCTCGGCGAAGCGGCGCACATTGTCGTGGCTGAACTGGATGTCGGCCTTGATTTTGTCGGGCACAAGGGCGGCGGCGGCTGCGATATCGGCCTCATCAAGCAGGACAGGGCCATCATACTTGTCGAATTTGGCGGCGTATTCCAAGGCCTTGGCGTCACCGCCCGCTTCGATGTCGGCTAGGATGGCATGCACGGTTTCCTGCACATCCGATGCGCCGCTGCGCGCGGTCAGGGTAGCTTTCTTGAGATACTTTCTCGTCATCTTACAGCATGTCCTATCGGTAGACCTCGGGAAGAAGCGAAGTGGATATGGCCGGGAAATAGGCGATCAGCAGCGTCACCAACAACATGAAGCCGACAAACGGGACAGCCCGTGCGGCGATCTTTAGGATCGATTCACCGGTTATGCCAGAGACCACGAAGAGGTTGAGGCCCAAAGGCGGCGTGATGAAGCCCACGCCAAGTGCGGTGATCATCATCACGCAGAACTGGATCTCGTTCATCTCGATCTCTTGCGCCAGCGGGAAGAGGATCGGCGCCAGGATCACGATATTGGGCGTCGTTTCCATCACGCAGCCCGCGGCGACCAGGATCAAGATCATCATCAGGATCAACACCCAGGGCTCGTCGCTGACGCCTGTTGCGGCGGCAACGAAGCCCTGCGGCACGCCGAGAATTGCCAGCGCCTGGGCCAGCGGCAGCGAAAAGGCGATGATCGGCAGGATCACCCCGTTCACCTTGGCTGAACTGACCAGCATCGCGGGAAAGTCGGAAAATTTCAGCGTGCGGATGATGAACCCAATTGCGATGGTCACGACCACGGCGACCGCACCCGCCTCAGTCGGTGTGAGCCTGCCCGAAAAGATGCCGTAAAAGATGATGCCAGGGACCAAAAAGGCGTACCAGCCCGATTTCAGCGTGGCCCACAGATTGCTGCTCCACTCCCCGACGGTCATCAGCCCACCGCCTTCATAGGCATGGCGGCGATTGACCAGCGTGTTGGTCAGCAGGATCGAAAAGAGGATGAACAGGCCGGGAATGACGGCCGCCAGAAACAGGATCGACACATTAACACCGAGCACTAAGCCAATGATAATATACGCAATTGACGGAGGGATTAGGATACCGGTACAGGCGCCAGCGGCAACCAGCGCGCAAGCGTAAGGGCGCGGATAGCCCGACTCGACCAGCCGATCGATTGTCATCCGGCCGACCGCTGCGGCGCCGGCCGCGTCAGAGCCCGAAATGGCCGCGAACATGCCGCAGACCAGCACCGTGGCCGATCCAAAGCCGCCCTTGGCCCAACAGGTGATCGCCTCGGCCACATCGAGGAACTTTTTCGACAGGCCCGTGCGCACCAGCACGTCACCCGTCAGGATGAAGAGCGGCACAGCCGTCAGCGCGAAATGGTCGATGCCGTGAAACAGGCTTTCGCCGACCAGGCTCAAGGGCAGGGCGCCCGACAAAAGCAGCATCAGGATCGAGGCCGATCCGATTGCCGCCCAAACCGGCACGGCCAGCGCCACCAACGCGATAAAGACGAAAACGGGGATGTAGAAGTCCCAGCCCAATACGATGGTCTGGTCTCCAAGCTGCTGCCACATCATAGCTCAGCCCCCCTCAATCGAACAGTTTGTCGCCTTCGTAAACGGGGCGTCCGTTTCGAAGGTCAGAGAGGTCGCGAAGGAAGGATTGCACCAGCCGAAGGATCACCAGTGCAAAGCCGAACGGAACGGCGAAGAGGAAAAACACCTGGCTTATGCGCAGCCCATGGGTGACGGAGCCAAACTTCCATGACACATGGACCGCCTCCCATGACCAATAAAGCGCGACCAGAGCGACAACAAACATCACCAGATCGCCAAAGATATACAGCAGTGCTTTGATCGTGCGCGGCACGTAGTTGAGGATCACGTCGATGCGGATATGGCCGCGCTCTTTGACCGCGGCGGCGGCACCGATCCACGCCAGATAGATGAAGGAGTATCGGACGATCTCTTCGCCCCAGATTGAGGAATAGGCGAACACTTCGCGCCGCACGACCTCAATGAACATCGTGCCCACGAGCATCACGTAGAAGACCAGCAGCAGCCAGCGCTCCCCGTTTTTGTCGATGGCCTTGTATAGATCAGACATTAGCCCTCCCGCCCGAACACCTGATCAGTGCCCGCCGTTCGTGTCGCGTGATCGGTTCAAATCATCGCCCGGCGCATCCCACTGGATGGGCCGGGCGACCATTTTTAGGCGTCGTGCACGTAATAGCGGCCCGGCGTGCCCGCGGCCTCTTCCAGCCGGGCAAACGTGTCCATCGATCCGGCAAGATCGACTTTGAACTCGTCCCAATCGGGCAGCTGGTAGCCACCGACCGATTCCCATTCCGCCAGTTGGTCGGCGCTGAGCGAATGAAACTCGACGCCATTGGCGACAAGCTGAGACATTGCGTAGCCGCGCGCGGCGGGCACTTTTGCGAGGTTTTGCGCTTGGGTGATCTCGCCTGCAAACTCGATGCCTTCCTGCACGTCGCCGGGCAGGCCGTTGAACCATTCCAGGTTGACCGAATAGACCTGGCTGTCGGGGACGGCTTGGGTGAAAGTCACATGGCTCAGGATCTCGCCAAAGCCAAAGACATGCAGCGCGCCGACCGATGGGTCGAGCGCATCTGCCACGCCCTGACGGATCGCCGAGGGGGTTTCACCCCAGGCCACCGGCGTCGGGTTTGCGCCGACCATGCGGTAATATTGCTGCAACATCGCAGAGCCCGGTACGCGGAACTTCACACCCGACATGTCACCCGGTGTGATGATGGCATTGCCGCCCTGACGTACGGCCACAACGCGCGGGTCGATCACAATATAAAACAGCGCCTTAAAGCCCGAGTCTCCGATGCGCGGGTCAACCTCGGTCTTCCAGGCCTCAGACGATGTCAGGTTGGTGAAACGCTGGTTGGAGCCGCAAAAATAGGGCAAGTTGATCAGATCGACGACCGATGCAAAGGGTGCGAAATTCGAAAGCGAATGCTGCGCGCATTGGATCGTACCCGACTGGACGGCCTGCGCAAGCGCGCCGCCTGCACCCAATTGCCCGCCAGGGGCCAAGCGAACATAGACCTTGCCGTTGGTCATGTTCTGGATGTTTTCCTTCAGATCGAGCTGCATGATCGGGTAGCTGCGCGAGGCACCAAGGACATAAGCGGTTGCCAGCGTCATGATGTGATCGGCCGCGCCTTCTCGCTCGCGCTCCTCCGCAGCGGTCTGGGCTGCCGCCTCGCTCGACCAGAGCATGCCGCCTGCGCCCGCAACCAGGGCGGCGGTGAAGCTGCCGGTTGAGGCGAGCTTCAGAAAATTACGGCGCTCGGCGGATGCCAGCTCCTGCTTCGTTTTGTCCATCTTCGTTCCTCCCTGAATTTTAAACGGACTGCGTGTCGGTTGGGGGGTGTCTCTCAATCATCCTGCGCGCGGTTGGCTTCTGCCTCGCGCTTGAGAATGGCAGCGACAAAGGCAATCGCGGCGCCAAACAGGATCAACATCTCGGTGACATTGTTGAGGACCGGATCGCCGTTCACGGCGCCGAATGAGACATTGGCAACAAAGACAACCAACAAGATCGCTGACACTAAAAAGGCCAATGTTTTTCCTCCCGTCCCATCGGGTCTCCGCCCGGATGCAGCAACCGTAAGCGCTTACATATGCCAATGCAAGCGCTTACACGCGTAAAATCCGTTTAACCTTGAGACGGTCGGTCGAGACAGCTAGTATCGCCGCTACGACATGAACCGGGTGGCCAATCGCTATCGTGATACGTGACCAAAATAGCGTGCCGCCCGCCCGAATTCCGACCCTTGCCGATGTTGCGCGCCATGCCGGGGTGTCAACCGCGACCGTCTCGCGCAGTTTGAATACGCCCGAACAGGTCGGCCGTGAAACCCGCGCACGGGTGCTGTCAGCGGTCCAGGATCTCGGCTACGCGCCGAACTTCAATGCGCGTGCCTTGGCGGCAAAGCGGTCGAACACGGTCGGGGTCGTAATCCCAACCATGGAAAACGCGATCTTTGCCCGCGGCATCCAGGCATTTCAGGAAGAGCTTGGGCTGCATGGTTTGACGTTGCTTATCGCGTCCTCGTCCTATCGCCAGGACTTGGAGTCGCGCCAAATCCACACGCTGGTCGCCCGCGGCGCGGATGCGTTGCTGTTGATCGGCTATCAACGCGCGCCAGAGGTCTACGAATTTCTAAACCAAAGGGGCGTGCCGACGCTGGTTGCCTGGGCCTTTGACCGCCAGCAAACACATCCCGCCATTGGTTTTGACAACGTACAAGCAATGACGGCCTTGGCACGTGCAGTCATAGGCCATGGGCATCGGCGGTTGGCGATGATCTCTGCCCATATGCGCGACAATGACCGGGCGCGGGATCGCGTTGCCGGTGTACGGGCCGCCATGCAAGAGGCCGGTTTGCCCACGGCGGAACTGACCCTTATCGAGACCCATTACGGGTTCGATAGCGGGGCGGCGGCGCTGCGTGAGATCATGGCCAAAGCGCCGGACACCACGGCCGTTCTGTGCGGAAATGATGTCTTGGCTGTGGGCGCGCTGCAGGGTGCGCGTGAAATGGGCCTGGACGTACCGGGCCAGCTTTCTGTCACCGGGTTTGACGATATCGATCTGGCAACCATTGCCGAGCCCAGCCTGACAACCGTTCACGTCCCGCACCGAGAGATGGGCAGGCGCGCGGCCCAGATGCTGGTAGCAATCCTCAACGGAGAGGCCAAGGCGCGCACCCATGAATTGCAGACAAGCCTGAGCCTGCGCCAATCGCTGGCGCGGCGCCCGACCGGCGCAACTTAGACCCTTTTAGCGCTCGACATAGGTCCGAAAAGGGTGCGGCGGGCTACAAAACGCGATTGAGAAAAGCCGCCGTGCGGGCCTCTTTCGGTGCGGTAAAGATCTTTTCCGGCGGGCCCGCCTCAAGAATGCGCCCGCCATCGAGAAAGCAGACCGTGTCGGATAATTCGCGCGCAAAAGCCATCTCATGGGTCGCCAGCACCATGGTCATGCCCTCAGCGCGCAACTGGCGCAGGACATCCAGCACCTCGCCGACAAGTTCGGGGTCGAGCGCGGAGGTGATCTCATCAAAAAGCATGATCTCCGGCGCCATTGCTAGCGCGCGGATGATGGCGACGCGCTGCTGCTGCCCCCCGGACAACTGGTCGGGGTAATGCTGCATCCGGTCACCCAGCCCAAAGCGTTCGAACAGCGTGCGCACCGGGCCTGCGAGATCAGCCTTGCTTTTCTTCAGAACCCGGCTTGGCGCCAGCAGGACGTTTTGTTCGGCCGTCATATGCGGAAAGAGGTTGAAGGACTGAAAGACGATCCCGATGCGCGCCCGGATCGGTTGTGCATCAATGCCAGGCTCACTGATATCTTCGCCGTCCAGCAGGATTATCCCATCATCGATGGGCTCCAACAGGTTCATACAGCGCAGAAGCGTTGACTTGCCGGACCCCGATGCACCGATCAGGCAGACCATTTGCCCTTCGGCAATGCTCAGATCGATGCCGCGGCAGACCTGATGGTCGCCGAAAGACTTGGTCACATTGCGCAATTCCAGCTTGGCCATCAACGCTGCCGACGCCGTTCATTATTGAGCAGGTAATCGGCGTAGCGTGTGGCGGGTATGGTGATGGCCAAAAAGATCAGTGCCGCACCGACATAAGGCGTGAAATTGGCCAGAAGCGATTTGTAGACGCCCGCCTGGCGAAAGATCTCGACCGGGCCGATGAAGCTTAAGAGGGCCACATCCTTTTGCAGTGCGATAAAGAGGTTCATGTTCGCCGGGGCGACATTGCGGATGGCTTGCGGCAGGATCACGTAGCGCATCACGTCGGCTTCAGACAGGCCAAGCGAGGCGGCCGCTGATCTTTGGCTTTGATGGATCGAGTCGATGCCTGATCGGATAACCTCAGCGACGTAAGCGGCATAGACCAGGATCAGCGCCAGCGAGCCCCAGATATAGGGAGAATTCCACGGCCGTGGCAGGCCCAGACCCGGAATGCCAAATCCGATCAGGTAGACGACCAAGATGACCGGCAAGCCGCGAAAGACATCCGTATAAAGCGCGCCAAATGCCCGCAGCGGGAAAAGCGCGGGCGCGCGTGCATCGCGGCAAAGCGCGATCAACAGCCCCAATATGGCGATGGCAGGCGCGCACCATAGAAAGATCGCCACATCAACCAAGAACGCCTCGAGAAGACCGGGGAAGGTCTCCAAAAAAATCTCTCGGTTGAAAAAGCTGCGCTGGACGGCCGCCCATCCCGGCGCGCGCGGCACCAATAGGACAAGACCCAAGATCACAGCCGCGCTGGACGCGGCCGCAATGACTGTCGCGCGGCGTTTCAGTCGGTCTTCGTAGATTTGGCGGCGGGTCGGCGTGCGAACCGAACCCGCGTCCTCGCTTAGCGGCGCGTTGGCCATCTCACTCGATCACGGGCACGCCGGTAGCTTCTTGCAGCCACTCCGCTTCGATTTCGGCCAGGCGGCCGCTTTCCATCAGCGCCGCAATCGCGCCATCGACGCAGGCGCGCAACGGATTGCCGTCTTCCATCAAAAGGCCAAACTGGTCTGGATTTTCGCCGCGATCTGCCGGGAATTGACCCAAAATCGCGCCGCCTTCGACCACGACGGCCGAGAGGTAAAGTGCTGTTGGCAGATCAAACAGGGCGGCATCGATTTGGCCCGCCTGCATCGCGGCTGTCACATCGGCATTATCCCCGTAAAGCAGCGGGTCACGCTCTGGTGCCACGATCTCGCTAAGCATCGGCACGGCGGTGGTGTTTGCATCGGCACCCCAGACCAGGGCGCGCAAGCTTTCGACTGTTGGCACGGCACCTGCATCGATCACTGATTGTGTCGTCAGCACCGCCATGGCCGAGGTGTAATAGGGCATTGAGAAATCAACCATCTCCTCGCGCTCGGGCGTGATGGAATATTGCTGCAGGTTGAAGTCGAAGTTTTTTGCTCCCGGTTGGATCGCCTCGTCGAATGAGGTCCGAACCCATTGCACCGCATCCGCCTCAAACCCCAGTTCCGCGGCGATTGCGTAGGCGATAGCGGCCTCAAAGCCCTCGCCGCTTTCAGGCGCATCGTTGAGCACCCAAGGGTAGTAGGCCGGGTTGCCGGTTGCGATGGTCAGCACGCCGTCTTCAAGCGTGTTTCCCGCCGCACATCCGGCATGGGCGTCGGCAAGGGCGGCGGTTGCGGTTGCACATAAAACAAGCGCGGTCGAGCTCAAAAGCTTCATGGGATCCCCTATTTTCGGCGTGACACTTGCCTGCAGGGTAGACGGCTTGGAAAAATTGTCCAGACGGCCAAATCGCGGCATGCGCACCCGCCGAGGATTTCGCGCGTTGGTATAGATGCCATGGCGGAGTATCCTGGCGCCAGCGGGCTTGACGGGGGTCTTCACTGCGACGGAGCCCAACGGCGCGGACCTACCCGGGCCATTTCGGCGGAATTCACCCTTGCATGGCGCACACACGGCCTTGCCCGCCGTAACCATCCCGATATGCTACCGCCAAAGTCACACCTGAATGGTGCCAAAAAACACTGTCGGAGATGGCGTAATGCCCAACCTGCTGGTCAAACCGCATTCAAAAACGGGCCATGTTCTGACCGTCAGCCCCGACAGCGTGAAGGACCAGTGTCCGAATTGGTCTTACGTCGGCTTTGAGGTCCACAAGCTCTCCGCCGGTGAGGTTTTGGCGCGAGAGACCGGCGCGCGTGAGGTGATGTTGGTTGTCATCTCGGGCCGGATGAACGTGCAAGCGGGCGGCGCGGATCTGGGCGCGCTTGGCGCGCGCATGACACTTTGGGATCGTGCCAAGGGCCACGCGCTCTACGTGCCGTCGGGGTCTGACTGGTCGATCACCGCTCAGACCGAGCTGGAGCTTGCGATCTGTTCGGCCCCGGGGAAGGCGCGGCACGATATCCGGGTGATCCGACCCGATGACGCCCCGCTAGAGGCCCGCGGGCAGGGCGCCAACACCCGCTATGTGCACGCGATCTGCATGGAAGAGCGCGACTGGGCGGACAGCCTTTTGGTGACGGAGGTTTGGACACCACAAGGAAACTGGTCGTCCTACCCGTCGCACAAGCACGACACCGATGACTTCCCGAACGAGACCTATCTCGAAGAGACCTATTATCACCGGCTAAACCCGGCCACCGGATTTGCCTATCAGCGGGTCTATAACGACGACCGCAGTTTGGATGAAAACATGGCCGCAAGCGACGGCGACGTGGTCTTGGTACCCGCAGGTTACCACCCTTGTGGCGCGCCCTATGGCTATGACCTTTATTATCTAAATGTCATGGCCGGCCCGCGGCGAAACTGGCGATTTACCAACGACCCCGACCATGACTGGATCTACCAACGCGACCTGAAAGGGTGAGACATACCTTACTTTTCCCTGTCAAAAACCTACATATAAACAACACATTCCTATGATCGGCCGGTCTGGGCGACCGGCTTTCCTGCAAAAAGGCTGTAGCTTGAGCGCACCTGTATTCGACGACACCACACCCGGCCCACCGCGCCGCTTGTTCCTGGCCGCAGGCTTTGCCGCCCTGGCCGCAGGCGGGGCCGTGGCGCTTGGCATTTTGGGCCAGATCACAGCGCCTGAAAGCGCCAGTTTCCGCTTTGCACGTGGCACCACTTTTGCCGCCGGAGAGGAAGACCGCCTGCGCGGCTATTTGGTCCAGGCGGCCAATGATGATCGCCTATCGGTGGTGATCACGGGCCATAGCGGGACCTCGGGGGATGCCGAAGCCAACCGCGCGCTCAGCACTGAACGCGCCAATCTCGCCGCCGCGATTGCCGCTGAGATGGGGATTGAGGCCAGCCGGGTCAGTGCCGCCGGCATTGGCGGCGGCGCGCCTTTGAGCCAGAACAGCGACGAATCCGACCGCGCCTTTCAGGCCCGGCTGGCCCGGGTCGATATATCCTTGCAGGTGCGCCGATGAGCCCTGCGCGCAGTCCATGGCTGGCCGCGATGATTGCAGTGATCGTGGCCGTGGCCTTTGCCCTTTTGGTGCGCCTGCCACTGCCCTTTGACTATGCCGCGGCACTGGCCGCGGCAGCGCTCGCCGCGATTTTGACCCTGGCCATTGGCCTGGCGATGCCCGCCGCTTGGATCTGGACCGATGCGGAGCGCTTGGCGCATGCGTTTTCGCGCCGCCACGGCATCTCTGACACGCGGGCGGGTCTCGCGCTTGATGCGATCAATCGTGCGCATCGTCAGGCCGACGTGCTGCGCCGCGCCGCGCCGCACTTTGCCGAGCCGCTGCAGGCGCGCGCTATGGCGGGGGCCGATCGCCTTGATGGCGCCGCGCGGGAGGTTTTTTACGACCCCGAAGCGCTTGGCGTACATCGCAAGACCCTTGTGCGGGCCGAATTGATCGAAGAGGCCGTGGCGCTTCATGCAAAACTGCGCGCGCGCGGCGAGCAGGACGCAAACAGCGCCCAGATGGTTGAAAGCCGGGCGCGTGTGACGGCCGCGCTCGATGCGCTTGATGAGGCGTTTGATGCCTCAGAGACGAGACTTGCCGACCGGCTTTTGGCCCAGGTCGATGTCGCCTCGGCCACGGCCGAGACCCTGCTGGCACCGCGCACGCGGCGCTCGAATTGAACGGAAGTGAGGACGTTTATGCAATTTCGCACTGCTCTGGCCTTGATCGCCGCCCTGTCCGTACCGGTTCCGGCTCTTGCCAATCCCGGTGATCTGCTGGTGGAAACTGTCACCTCCGGCGTGCGCGATTGCGATGGCCGGTGGGATCCGGACATGCCGCTGATCGCTTGGGGGGCCGATGGTGTTGTGGCTTGGGCCAATGGTGGCGCGATGGCTTCAAATGGCGGGCCTTTGGGTGCGGCCGGTCTGCCGTTGAACCTGACCGTGGAAGACAATTTTGAGGCGCAGCTTGAGGCGTATCTGGCTTGCGAGACGCCCTATTTGCGCGGCACGCTTGGAATGTTGGCGGCCGCTGCCCCGATCACGCAAGATGATCCGCGCACAGAACAGGTGGTGATCTTCAAACACTCGTTCAGCGCCGGGGACGGCATTGTCGGCGGCGAAGGCATCGCGCAGATCGGCGATCTGGCGGGGCAACGCGTCGCCATCCAGGCGAATGGCCCGCATGTTGATTTTGTCGGTCGGATCCTGGCCGACGGGGGCTTGAGCTTTGATGATGTGGAGATTGTTTGGACCGCTGATCTGACGGGCGATGGCGACACGCCGGGGGCGGCTTTGGCCGAGGGCCGGGCCGATGCTGCCGCCGTCATCCTGCCCGATGCGCGGTTTTTGACCTCCGGCGGCAATGAAGGCACTGGCGCTGAAGGCTCCGTCCGCGGTGCGACGATTCTGATCTCCACCCAAGAGGCCGCCTCGGTCATCGGTGACTATATCGCGGTGCGGGCGGACTACTTTGACGCCCAGCAAGGCGATATCCAAACGATGGTGAATATCCTTTTCCAAGCCGAAGAAGAGATGCGCGATTTCATGGCTAGCGACGGCGATCCGCGGCAGACGCAGATGGCAACACTGATGGCCAACGAATTCTTGGGCGGCCTGCCGGTCGAAGAAGGCGTGTTTTTGTGGCAAGATGCGATCACCGATGGTTGGTCGGGTAATGCCCGCCACTTTGCCGACCCGTCAGAGGCCCGTCGCTACGATGTGCTTTTGGAAGAGGTCAATATCGCACTTCGCGGTGCCGGGCGCTTGGACGCGCCGGCTTCATTGGCCCATGCGGAATGGGATTATACCGCGATGACCGAGGGTTTGAGTGATCTTGATGAGCGCCAGATTGCGGCATTCGACCCGGAAGCGGCCGCGGCAGCGGTGCGCACGCTGCGCCGGACCGGCCAGCTTGATGCCAATACCAGGATCGATTTTCAGGTCTTTTTTGCACCTGACAGCACAGAATTCCCCGTCGCTCTTTATGAGGCTGATTTCCAGGAGATCATCCGCCTGGCCAGCACCTATTCAGGCGCGATCATCACGGTCGAGGGCCATTCCGACCCGCTATACTATCTGCAGCGTGAACAGGATGGTGCGGATAACGCCGAGCTGCGCGCGATCAGAACATCGGCGCAGAACCTGTCGCTCGACCGGGCAATTGCGGTGGTTGATGCCCTTGAGGGATATGCAGGCGATACCGATCTGCGGATCAACCGCGACCAGTTCACTGTCGATGGCGTTGGCATCACAAGCCCGCGCCACGACCCGCCCCAGACCGAGGCGCAATGGCGGGAGAATATGCGCGTGGTGTTTCGTGTTCTGACCGTTCAGGCGGAGGCCACCACCTTCGCGCCGCTGCAATAGGGGACGGAGTGATGGCCAAAAGAGGACGCAACAGCTTTTGGATTTTTGTCCTGGTGGGGTTCGGTTTTTTTGCCGCGAACAATTTCCAATTGCCGGGCTCGGGCACGTTTGGCGGCTTGGGCGGCCTGCTGGGTGGTCCGGAACCGGTCGAGCCCGACTGGGCCGCCATTACCGCATGGCCCGGGCAGGAGGCCGAAGAGGTTGAGGCGCAGCCCGACCCAAACCGGACATTCACCGCAATTGTGCTGGACGATAGCGGATCGATGGGCGGCGATATTGAGCCCGCCAAGGCTGCCGTGTTGCAGGCGCTCAGCTCGATGAGTGAGGGGGACCGGGTGGCGGTAATTGCGCTTAATGACGGGGTGATCTTGCCGTTTATGTCGGTCGGAGACGCGAAATCGGCGCTACCAGCACCGCTGGCGCGGGTGACAAGTGACGGCTCAACGCCGCTGACAGCCTCCATCCAAACCGCGCGCCGGGCTTTGGCGGCCGAGGCCGCACGGGTCGGCGGATTTGGGACCTTTCGCATTTTGGTCACAACGGACGGTCAGGCCGATGACGGCGCGGCCCTGCGTGGCGAGATCGAAGATCTGGCCCGTGTCACCCCGATCCAGGTCGCCACGATTGGCGTTGGCATCGATGATCGCCATGTCCTCAGCCGCCCCGATCTGGCGGCTTTTGTGACCGTCAGCGATATCTCGGGCCTGGGCGCGGCGCTGCAATCGGCCATCGCAGAGGAGCAAAATTTTTCCGCCATCACATCCTTCGAAGCGGGGGGAGAGTGAGCCATGGGCCGACGCGTCGATTTGCAATGGGATGAGTGGAATCCGGGGCTCGATACCGATGAGATGACCATCGCGGAGGTCCTGGCCACGATGCCTGCGGCCAATGCCGCAGATGTGCCGGAAATCATTCGCAAATACGAGAACCCCGAAAGCCCTGATGCCTTGCCCGGTGCGATCCATCTTGATCGCCACGATTGCATCCATGTGCTTTTGGGTCGTGGCCTTCATGTTCAGGACGAGGCCTTCATCATTGGTGTGACCATGGGCGCGGCATCTGATATCAGCGATGTGCATGTCGATACGTTTATCCGGGTCTCGACCACGGAATACCCGAAGCATTGGCGGTTTGAAGAAGCTCATATCGCAAGCTACCGTTTGGGCCTTGGCTATGCGCTTGACAACCTGCCCGGCAAGAACCTGCATTTGACGCCATTAGAGGCGGAGCCTTGGCAGTCAATGTCAGTTGGTGCAGCGCGTAAAGAACTTGGGATGTCAAAGCCGGAACTGCGGGCCTATTACCGCAAGGCGGAATTACTGGTGCCGGGGACGCGGGCAAGTCGGCGGCTTGATACCTCGGCCCATCGCCCTGACGGGGATCTGAACCGACCAAAGGATTGAACGGGCGAACGCGCGGTCTCGGGCCCCATCGACGGGGCCGCTCGCCCGCGCGTGCAGGCGCTTTCGGCCTGCGGTTTGGCCCTGTGGCAGGCCCCTTAGCGCGGCAATGCTTCGATCAGCGCTTGGGTCCATTCGCGGGTCATCTCGACGGGGTTGCCGGCACAGGACGGATCAATGAGCGCACCTTCGAGCACGCCTTCGGCGTCAAACGGACCGGCGCCCAATACTGAGAGCGTGGCAGGGATGCCAAATTGATGATTGAGCGCCTCCACCCATTCCAGAATTGCGTTCGGGTGTCGCGGCAGGCCCAGATAGGCCGCAGCACCGCTGAGTTTCTCAGCGATAGTGGATTGGTTTGCCCGCAGCACATAGGGCATCACAAAGGCATTGGTTGTGCCATGATGGGTGCCGTAGATCGCGCCGATTGGGTGGCTGAGCGCATGCACCGCGCCCAAACCCTTTTGAAAGGCCACCGCGCCCATCATCGCCGCCGCCATCATCGCGCCCCGCGCAGTCAGATCACCCGGCTCGGCATAGGCGCGCGGCAGGTGCTCGGCCACCAGCGCCATGCCCTCCAGCGCGATCCCCTGGCTCATCGGGTGGAAATGCGGGCTGCAATAGGCCTCCAGACAATGGGCAAGCGCATCCATGCCGGTCCCGGCTGTGATATGGGCGGGCATGCTGACCGTGAGCTGCGGATCGGCGATGACCGTGACCGGCATCATTTTGGGGTGAAAGATGATCTTTTTTGCATGCCGGTCTTTATCGGTCAGAACACTGGCGCGCCCGACCTCAGACCCGGTGCCAGCGGTTGTCGGGATGGCGATGACCGGGGCGATGGCATCGCCGTCCGCGCGGCGCCAATTTGCACCGATATCTTCAAGATCCCAAACCGGTAGATTTTGCCCCGCCATGAGCGCCACGGCTTTGCCCAGATCAAGCGCAGACCCACCGCCCATGGCGACAACGCCGTCATGATTGCCCGACCGAAAGACCTCTAAAGCGGCGTCGAGATTTTCGCCTGTCGGGTTTGGATCGGTTTCGGAAAAAAGAGGTGCCGTGGGTAAAAGATCGCGCAGTTCGGCCACCAAGGGAAGGGCGGCCAGTCCGCGATCGGTGAGCAGAAGCGGGCGGCTTATGCCCGCATCTTCCAGAACCTGCGGCAACTCGGCGAGGCGGCCTGCGCCAAAGAGGACATTGGTCGGGTAACTCCAATTGGCGTGCATTTCCATCGGGTCTGTCTCGCTTACTGGGTCATGCGGCGCTGTGGCATCAGGATCGCTCGAAACCTCGGGCGATCTCATAATCCGTCACCGCACGGTTGAACTGCTCCTGTTCCCACTCAGCCGCGCGGGTATAGTGATCAACGACCGCATCACCCATCGCCGCGCGCAGCATGTCGGAGCTGCGCAAGGCCTCAGTCGCGGCCGGCAGTGTCAGAGGAAGTGCGCCGGTATCGCGGTCGTAAAGATTGCCGCTGCTTTCATCGGGCAAAGCCAACTTGCCTTCGATGCCGGACAGGCCTGCCGCCAGCAAAGCCGCAAGTGCCAGGTATGGGTTCACATCAGCGCCGGGGATGCGGCATTCGATCCGCGCGCCGGGGCTGCCATCGCCGATGACGCGAAATCCTGCGGTGCGGTTGTCGCGCGACCAAAGCGCCCTTGTCGGGGCAAAGGTGCCGGCGGCGAAGCGTTTGTAGGAGTTCACGTAAGGAGCCAGAAACACCATGATCTCCGCTGCATGGTCCAGTTGGCCTGCCAGAAACTGCTGCATCACCGGCGACAGGCCCTGTTCGGCGGCAAAGGCAGGCTTGCCACCGCGAATGAGCGACAGGTGGATATGGCTAGCTGAGCCCACGCGGTCTGCATCCCATTTCGCCATGAAACTTGCGGCATGACCTTCTGACCAGGCGATCTCTTTTGTGGCATGTTTGGCCAGGCTGTGGTGGTCGGCGCAAGAGAGGGCATCGGCATGGCGGATGTTGAGTTCCGCCTGTCCGGCCTCAGCTTCGCCTTTGGTGCCTTCCACGGGGATGCCCATGGCAAGCAGGTGGTTGCGCAGGGGCCGCAGGATCCGCTCTTCCTTGGTGGTCTGGAAGATGTGGTAATCTTCATTATAGCCCGAGATCGGCTGTAGGTCGCGGAAGCCTGAAGCGCGGATATCCTCATGGCTATCCGCGAAGAGAAAAAACTCAAGCTCGGTTGCGGCGACCGGGGCAAATCCCATCGCCTCGGCCCGGGCAATCTGGCGGCGCAGGACGGCGCGCGGCGCATGCGCGATTGGCGCCGCGCCGTCGTGATCGAGCACGTCGCATAAAACCAGCGCTGTGCCCGGCAACCACGGTACGGGGCGCAGCGTCGAAAGATCGGGGTGCATGGTGTAGTCGCCGTAGCCCTTGTCCCAAGACGCAGCCGCGTAGCCGGACGGGGTCTCCATCTCCAGATCGGTTGCCAGCAGGTAGTCGCAGCAATGGGTCTCTGCCCAGGCGTGATCGATGAAGTGACGCGCGGTGAAGCGCTTGCCCATCAAACGGCCCTGCATGTCGATCATGCAGGCCAGAACGGTATCAATCGCGCCCTCGGCGACCTCCCGTCTCAAAGTCTCCATTGTCAACATCCGCCAGCCTTTCCGACTATGCGCCAACTGGGACGACATCGACCTTATGATCGGTCGTATGCGCACCGGCAGAGCGCAATGTTCCGATCACAGGTGCCACATCGGCGTAATCCCTGCCATAGGCAACGGCAATGTGATCGGGGCCCGCTGCGATGGCATTGGTCGGATCGATCTCAACCCAACCGGCGCGCAGCCCGCACCAGGCGCGCACCCAGGCATGCATCGCATCGGCCCCTTCAAGCCGTTTGTGCCCAGGCGGCGGGCGCGTGCGCAAGAACCCTGATACATAACCCGCCGGCACGCCCAAAGCCCGCAGGCCGGCGATCAAGATATGGCTGAAATCCTGGCACACGCCGGATCGGGCGGCAAAGGCGATGGCGGGCTCAGTTGTCACCTCGGTCGCGGTTGGGTCGAACACCATCGCCTGGTGGAGCGCGTGCGCCGCCGCATTAACCGCGCCCAGGGTCGAGTGTTGTCCGGCCACCGCGTCGCGGACAAACGCGCTGATTGCGGCATCCGGCATCGCCCGGCGCGATGGCGCGGTGAAGTGGTGCGGTGCTTGTGGTCCCAGATCGGCCACCTGGCCAATTTCCCGCCGCAACGTGGCTAAATCGGTCGACAGGTCGAGCCCGGAGGCTTCGCCTTCGCGCCGGACCCGACCGCCAAACCTGAACGTGATCGCATCGAGCGGCTGGTCATGAACCATTTCGGTCAGCGCATTGCCGAAAAAATCCTTGGCCATGCGCTGCGTGCCCGGCGGTGGGTCGGCGGTGACCAGACCGTTCAGCACAATCTGCGCACCCTCAGAGCGCGGCAAGAGGCGCAGCAAGGTACGGCTGGACCGGGCCGGAAGGGTGTAATCGTAGGTGATTTCGATCCTGACATCATAATCGGGCATGGTGCGCATTAACCGAAATAGAGCGCGCTGAGCGCGGTTGAGACGGCCCGGATATCGTCGCGCATTTGCGACAGTCGGATGGTGGTCAACTCCCTCGGCCGGGCAATGGCCAGCTCGGTTGACAGCGTCAAGCAACGCCGACCGGGCTCTGACAATTGCCCGCGCGTCTTTGCCCGGGGCAGGGTGGTTTCGTGGCGCGCCATGGCTTCGACCTGAAAGGCGATGCCGCGCGGGTTTTTCGGATCAAGCGCCAAGAGATCAATGACCGTGTCGCGGTTGGTTTGCACCGCATAACGGCGGCGATGGGTAATCTGGCTGTCGCCGACCTCAACCGCCACGTCAAATGATCCCGCGGGCGTCTTTGGATCGGCCAGATGGATCAGCACGCCGACCATGTGATCGGCACGCTCCAGGGCGCGGCCCAGGCTCAAAAACCGCCAGCCCGTGTCTTGGAACATGTTTTCATGCACGAGGCCGGAAAACCCGGCCAGATCGCGCAGCAATACGCCATGCGCCTGAGCCGCCTCATCCCGCGACGTGGCACCGGCGGCAAAGTCGCGGGCGCGGTCGGCGAGATCGCTTAATGCCCGCCAGCCATCGGTTGAAAACCGCTCCCGCACCTTGCTGGCGCAGTTGCGGGCGGAATCAAGCACAGCAAGCAGCGCCGGTGGGATCGGTGCGTCGCCTTTGAGCCCATTTGCCTGCAAAAGCCGCTCGATGCTCTGCAAAACCGGCAGGCTGCGGCCCGCCGCTTCTTCGCGACGCTGATGATAGGCGCGCAACAGGCGCAGATTGCCCTCGGCCCGATCGACATAGCGGCCCAGCCAGTAAAGATTGTCCGCCGTGCGCGCCGGCAGCGCGCTTTGCGCGCGCGACAGATGCGGCGCGCTGGCTTGGGCAAGCGTGTCTTGGCGCGCCGGCGCCTCACCCATGACCCAGACATCAGCGACCGATCCGCCGCGTTGCATGGCAAGGGCGGTTGGATCCTCGGACCGGCCGATCCGGGAATAGCCGCCCGGCATGATGGTCCAGCCCGTCGCGGTGCGCGCCGCAAATACCCGCAGCACCATCGGGCGTGGCCGCAAGGCGCCGCCGATCATGGCCGGTGTGGTTGAAAGGCGCACGGTCTCCTGGCCCACCAAATGCGCCCCATGGCTTGCCAACAGATCATCAACCGCGCTGTCGGCAGCACCGCGCAGCGCATCACCGGCAAAGGTCGTCTCGTCGGGCTCAAACGGCATTTTCGTGGAATGGGCGAGGCCCAGCATCATGCGCGCCCTGTGGTCGCGGACGAATGCCTGCTCGGTCGGCTGACCGCACCACCAGGTTGCGATGTTGGGGATCGCCAAGGGGTGGCCCAGGATGGCTTCGGCCATTTTCGGCAAAAAGGCCAGGAAGGCCCGGCTTTCCAGCACGCCGGAGCCGAGCGCGTTGATCAGCCCGACCTGGCCCGCGCGCAGGCTTGACACCAGCCCCGGCGTGCCGATGGCAGAGCTTTCGCTCAACTCCAGCGGATCGGCAAACCGGCTGTCGAGTCTGCGCCACAGCGTGGCCACAGGCTCTGGCCCGGCGACGGTTTGGACCATGACGCCATCGGGTGTGACCCGCAGATCCTCGCCCTCCAACAGCACAAGGCCAAGATAACGCGCAAGATAGGCATGCTCAAAGTACGTGTCGGTGTTCGGACCAGGTGTCAAGATCGCCGCGCGACCGGCGCCGGGTGCAGCCATCGCATCGCGAAAGCGGCGGAAAAAGCCCGCCAAGCGTTCGACCGTTGCATTGGCGTAATGATCGGAAAAGACCTTTGACGTCGCCATCCGATTTTCCAGCGCAAATCCCGCGCCAGAAGGCGCCTGCGTGCGGTCGCCCATGACCAGCCAGGACCCGTCGGGCGAGCGGCCGACTTCAAAGGCCAGATGATGCAGGTAATGGCCAGATACGGGCCGCACACCAACCAAGGGCCGCCACCATTCGGGGTTCTCGGCCACCAGGCTTGCCGGCAGATGGCCATCCGCGACCAAGCGGCCCGGCCCGTATAGATCGGCCATCACAGCTTCGAGCAATTCGGCGCGCTCGACCAGACCTTCGGCCAGAACGCGCCATTCCGCGCCGCTGACCAGAACCGGAATGTGGCTTAGCGGCCAATCGCGTTCAGCCGACCCTTCGGCGCTGTACTGGCGAAAGAGCACGCCGGCATCGTGCAGGTATTGGTCGCCGCGGGCGAAGCGGCGCGCCAGGGCATCGACGCTTTGGCGATCAAGGTAAGAGATGAAGGATGTCCAGACAGGATTGACCGCACCGTCTGGACCAAAAAGCTCGTCCGCCGCTTCGTGATGCGGCGCATAGCCATCCAGGATGCGGGCAAGCAGAGGATTGGGCGCGCCGTTCATCTGATCTACAAAACGCGCGTTCTGCGCAAATCAAGCGTGTGGGGGAAGTCGGGATGCGGGGTCTCGGGCGCTGGCCAATAGCTACCGGGCGCATGGCCGAACTTTTCAAACCGCGCCAGACGGCGGGCCTCCGCCTCATTGCCGTTCACCGGGAAGGTGTCGTAGCTGCGGCCGCCGGGATGAGCGACATGGTAGGTGCAGCCGCCCAAAGCCCGGCCCGACCAAGTGTCAAAGATATCAAAGGTTAGCGGCGAGTTGACCGGCAAGACCGGGTGCAGCGCCTCGGATGGCTGCCAGGCCTTGAAGCGGACCCCACCAACCCCACCGCTCAGCGGCACGGCACGGCGATTGCAAGCCACGATGTAGCGGCCCGTATCAGCAGCGTTCAGCTTGACCTGCAGGCGCTCGACCGAGCTGTCGGTGTAGCGCACTGTGCCGCCGATGGCGCCGCGTTCGCCCAGAACATGCCAGGGCTCGAGCGCCTGGCGCAGTTCCAGATGCACGTCCTCGTATTCAACTTCGCCGCAGAACGGGAACCGGAACTCTGCCTGCGCCTTGAACCAATCGGGGCTTAAGGCCAGGCCGTGATCGGTCAGCTCGCTTAGCAGGTCGAGGAAATCCTCCCACAAGAAATGCGGCAGCATGAAGCGGTCGTGCAGCCGGGTGCCCCATCGCGGCGGCAGGCCTTTCACAGGCGCCTCCCAAAGCCGTAAAAGTATCGCCCGAATAAGGAGTTGCTGGGCGAGGCTCATCCTCGGATCGGGCGGCATCTCAAAGCCGCGAAACTCCACCAGGCCAAGCCGCCCCGCCGGTCCATCGGGTGAGAATAACTTGTCGATACAAATTTCGGCGCGGTGCGTGTTGCCGGTGACATCGATCAGGATGTTTCGGAGCAGCCTGTCGACCAGCCAGGGTTGCGGCGCGGGGCCGTCGCCGGGATCGGGGATTTGCGCCAGCGCGATCTCAAGCTCATAGAGTGTGTCGTGCCGTGCCTCGTCGATCCGCGGCGCCTGAGAAGTCGGCCCGATAAACGTGCCCGAAAACAGGTAGCTCAGGCTGGGATGGCGCAGCCAGGTCAGCACGAGGCTGCGCAAAAGGTCAGGGCGGCGCAAAAACGGGCTGTCATCAGGCGTGGCGCCGCCGACAACAACATGATTGCCACCACCCGTCCCGGTATGTTTGCCGTCGATCATGAATTTATCGGCGCTCAGGCGGCTGTCGCGCGCTTCCGCATAGATGCCGTCGGTGATCGCCTTCAGCTCTGACCAGCTGGCTGCGGGGTGCACGTTGACCTCGATGACGCCCGGGTCGGGGGCCACTTTGATGGCGTTGATGCGCGGATCGGAGGGCGGCGGATAGCCTTCGATATGCAGCGCCAGGCCCATATTGGCGGCCGTGTCTTCGGCGGCGGCAAGCAATTCGAGGTAATCTTCCAGCCGCTCAACAGGCGGCATGAACAGGCATAACCGGCCGTCGCGCGGCTCTGCGGCCAGTGCCGTCCGTACCGCGCCGTCAACGGTGTCGCCCAGGACCTGCGGGCGGACGTCTTGCGCGACGGGCGGCGCGTGCCGCGTCTCGCTTGGTTGATCGCGGCGCGCGGCCAATGCGGCGCGAGCATCGGGCAGGGGGCCGCGTGGCTCACTGGGGTCGCTTGGCAGGATGAAAGGATAGGCGCTTTCTTCCAGATGTGGCAGCGCCTCAAGCGGCAAACGGTAGCCGACCGGGCTGTCTCCGGGCACCAGGAAAAGCCGCCCGCGACGCATCTGCCAAAGCTCCGATTGCCAGCGCGCGCCGGTCGGTCGACCCTGCCAGCGCTGCACCGGCAGGACATACCCGGCCGGCTCGGTCAGGCCACGGTCAAAGACGCGCGCGATCCGGGCGCGCGCTTCGGCATCCTTAAGCTCGGAATTTGCCGGGCTGACATTGCGCGGCAGGTTGGCCTCTTTGACAAGCCACTCTGCTGGGTCCTCAAAGGCGGCTTGCACATGTTCGGTGTCGAGATCGAGCCGCTCGGCCATACCGGCAAGCAGAGCGGCCGCCGCATCCGGTGTGGCTTGGGCATCGGCGCCCTCTTCCGCGATGAGGCTGGCGTCAGCCCAGATAGGGCCGCCATCGCGCCGCCAGTAGAGCCCGAATGTCCAGCGCGGCAGGGTTTCGCCAGGATACCATTTGCCCTGGCCGTAATGCAGAAACCCACCGGGCGCGAAGCGATCCCGCAGGCGACGGATCAGGCCATCGGCAAGGGCGCGTTTGGTCGGCCCGACAGCATCGGTATTCCACTCCTCGCTCTCGAAATCATCGATCGATACAAATGTCGGCTCCCCGCCCATCGTCAGCCGCATATCGGCGGCCTCGATCCGCCGATCGACCTCCGCGCCAAGCGCGTCAAGCGCCTGCCAGGCCTCGTCTGAGAAGGGTTTGGTAATGCGCGGATGCTCCGATAGGCGCGCCACATCCATCTGGAAGTCAAACGTGGTCTCGACCCCGGGCGGCGCCGAAAATCCGCCCGCGATGGGCGCGGCGGCGGCATAATGTGGGGTGGCGGCCAGCGGAATATGGCTCTCGCCCGTCAAAAGCCCGCTTGTCGGGTCGAGCCCGATCCATCCCGCGCCCGGCAGATAGACCTCTGTCCAAGCGTGCAGATCGGTGAAATCATGGTCGGTGCCCGCCGGTCCGTCGAGCGCCTTGAGATCGGGTTTGAGCTGGATCAGATAACCAGAGACAAACCGCGCGGCAAAGCCCAGATGGCGCAGAAGCTGGACCAACAGCCAGGCACTGTCGCGGCATGAACCCCGCGCCAGTGCCAAGGTCTCCTCGGGCTCCTGCACGCCGGGCTCCAGCCGTACGATATAGTCGATGTCTTGCTCAATCCGGGCGTTAAGCCCGACCAAGAAATCGACCACACGCTTGCGGTCTCGCGGCACCGTGTCCAACAGCTTTTGCAGCAGCGGGCCGGCAGGTGCGGCGCGCCTATAGATCACCAGATCGTCGCGCAGATCCTCAGGATAGTCGAACGGGAAATACTCAGCACTGTCTTCGACGAAAAAATCGAACGGGTTATAGACGGTCATGTCCGCGACCAGATCGACCGCGATGTGAAAAGACCGCACCGGTTCGGGAAAAACAAACCGGGCCAGCCAGTTGCCATAGGGGTCTTGCTGGTGGTTGACGAAATGGTCCTTAGGCTCGACCTGCAGGCTGTGGCTGATCACACGGGTGCGGCTATGCGGGGCCGGGCGCAACCGGATGATCTGCGGGCCGAGATGAACCGGATCGCTGTAGTGATAGGTTGTGCGATGTGTGATGCCCGCCGTAATGGCCATGCCCGTGCCCCTTCATTGCGGCAGAGCCTGTCATGACCTGCCCGGCGGCGTCCATCAAGAATGCGATCCCCCCGGCGCTTGCGCCAAAAATTGGGACGATTTTGCCCCGGCTGCAAATTTAGTCCGCATCTTGCGCTAGCCCGCTGCGGCCCAATCTGCCCG
This sequence comes from Pseudomonadota bacterium, assembly GCA_039191215.1. Lineage (GTDB taxonomy): Bacteria > Pseudomonadota > Alphaproteobacteria > Rhodobacterales > Rhodobacteraceae > HKCCE3408. The sequence continues at coordinate 65,211 of JBCCXT010000001.1, read as the reverse complement.
GGCCTGTGATGCGGCCTGCCGTACCAGCTCTGCGATCGCTGTCAGCGGCTCTGCCAGAGGGTTGGATTTGCGCCAGACCATGCCAATTCTGCGCGTCGGGGCGGGGGCGGGAAAACGGGCCACCGAAACCTGCGCCGACCGGGTTTCAACCGGCAGCGCCATTTCGGGGATCAGTGTCACGCCGATGCCCGCGCCGACCATCTGCACCAATGTCGACAGCGATGAGCCATCCATCAACTCGCGCGGGCCGGATGCGGCCAGGTTGCAAAAACTCAGCGCCTGGTCGCGAAAGCAATGACCCTCTTCAAGCAGCAACAGCCGCATCTCTCGCAGCCTTTCGCGGTCCGGTGTGGGCCGACCTTCGTCTTTTGCCGGCCGGACAAGGACAAAGGCTTCGTCAAAGAGCGCGACTTCGGTCAGGTCGGACTCTCCCACAGGCAGGGCGACAAGCGCCGCATCTAGCCGGCCCTCGCGCAATTCAGCAATCAGGTTGCCGGTCAAGGTCTCTCGCACGCTTAGATCGGGGGCAAATTCCTGCCGGGTAAGCTCGGGCATCAGGCGCGGCAAAAGATAAGGCGCCACGGTTGGAATCACCCCTAGGCGCAGGCGGCCTGCCAGGCTCGAACGGGCCGCGCGGGCCAGATCGCCAAGCTCGTCCACGCCGCGCAGAATGTCGCGCGCGCGGGCCAGAAAATCTGCGCCAAATCCGGTCAGCCGCACGCTGCGTGGGCCCCGCTCAAACAGCGTCATGCAAAGCTCGGCCTCTAACTCCTTGATTTGCATGGAGAGCGCGGGCTGGCTGATTGCGCAGGCCTCGGCCGCGCGACCGAAATGCCCATGCCGGGCCAGGGCCTCAACATAGCGCAGCTGCTTCAGGGTGAGGTTTCTCATAAGTCCAGCTTATTGCATCGATCAGAATATACAACTTACCCTAATCGCTGGGCTGCGGTAAATCATGCCTTAACGACCCACATAGCCACAAGGGAGAAAGCCATGATGGACGGAAACCGCCACGGGACGATGGGCAAATGCCCGGTCATGCATACGCGCAATTCGGTACGCTCAAACGGCGATTGGTGGCCAAACCAGCTCAACCTCAAGATCTTGCACCAAAATTCCGCCCTATGCGATCCAATGGGGCCGAGCTTTGGCTACGCGCAGGCGTTCAAAGAACTCGATATCGCGGAGTTGAAGGCCGATCTGACTGCGCTGATGCGCGACAGTCAGGATTGGTGGCCCGCCGATTATGGCCATTACGGCCCGTTTTTTATCCGCATGGCCTGGCATGCTGCCGGCACCTACCGCACGGGCGACGGGCGCGGCGGCGCGGGCACCGGCATGCAGCGCTTTGCGCCGCTGAATTCCTGGCCGGACAACGGCAATCTCGACAAAGCGCGGCGCCTGCTCTGGCCGATCAAGCAGAAATACGGCGATGCGATCTCCTGGGCTGATCTATTTGTGCTGACTGGCAATGTGGCGATCGAATCGATGGGCGGCCCGATCTTTGGCTTTGGCGGTGGCCGCGCCGATGTGTGGGAGCCGGAGGAAGACATCTATTGGGGGGCGGAGAAGGAATGGTTGGCAACCTCCGACAAAGAAGGCAGCCGCTATAGCGGTGAGCGTGACCTCGAAGCGCCGCTGGCCGCCGTGCAGATGGGCCTGATCTACGTCAACCCGGAAGGACCCGATGGCAATCCAGACCCGGCCGCCTCGGCACGTGATATCCGCGAAACCTTCGCGCGGATGGCGATGAACGACGAAGAGACAGTCGCCTTGGTCGCGGGCGGCCACACCTTCGGTAAGGCGCATGGCAAGGCGCCCGAAGAAGCCGTCGGGCCAGAGCCTGAAGCCGCGCCCATCCACGAGATGGGTTTGGGTTGGATGTCGAGCCATGGCTCTGGCGTTGGCGTTGACGCGATGACATCGGGCATTGAGGGGCCGTGGACGGCCAATCCGACCAAGTGGGATATGGGCTATTTCGACCTTCTGTTGGGCTACGAATGGGCGCTGACCAAAAGCCCGGCCGGCGCGCATATCTGGCACGCCAAAGGTCTTGCCGAAAGCGACCATGCGCCAGAAGTCGATGGCTCCACTTCGGTTCCGGTGATGATGACAACTGCTGATATGGCGATGCGCACCGACCCGTCCTATCTTGCGATCTCGCAGCGTTTTCACAAAGACCCGGACGCCTTTGCCGATGCATTCGCGCGTGCCTGGTTCAAGCTGACGCACCGCGATATGGGCCCGAAAGTGCGCTATTTGGGTCCCGATGTGCCCGACGAGGATCTGATCTGGCAGGATCCGGTGCCCGCAGTTGATCACCCTATGATCGACGCGGGCGATATCGACGCGCTCAAAGTCCAGATCAGCGGCAGCGGGTTGAGTGTGGCTGACCTGGTCAAAACGGCCTGGGCTTCGGCCAGCAGCTTCCGCGGCTCCGACAAGCGGGGGGGTGCCAATGGCGCGCGCATCCGCCTGGCGCCGATGAAGGATTGGCGTGTGAACGAGCCGGCCGAGTTGAGCCGTGCGCTTGATGCGCTCACCGCGATCCAAACCGCGTTTAATGACAGTGCCGAGGGCGGCAAAAAAGTCTCCCTTGCCGATCTGATTGTGCTGGCCGGTTCTGTGGGCATCGAAGCGGCGGCCAAGGCTGCCGGACACAGCATCGTTGTGCCGTTCACACCTGGCCGGACCGATGCGACCGAGGCGCAGACCGATGCGGAAAGCTTTGAGGTGCTCGAGCCGATTGCCGATGGTTTCCGCAACTACATGAAGGTGGATTTCGCCGTCTCAGGCGAAGAGATGCTGGTCGACAAGGCCCAATTGCTGACGCTGACCGCGCCAGAGATGACGGTTCTGATCGGCGGCATGCGGGTTCTGGGCGGCAATTTCCAGGGCAGCGATCACGGCGTCTTCACCGCGCGTCCGGGCCATCTGACGACCGACTTTTTCGTCAATTTGCTCGACATGGCGACGGTTTGGTCGCCGACCAATTCCGATGAAGTCGAGTTTGAAGGCCGCGATCGCAAGACCGGAGAGTTGAAATGGACGGCGACGCGGGTTGACCTGGTCTTTGGCTCAAATTCGCAGCTGCGCGCCTTGGCCGAGGTCTATGGCCAGAACGGGGCCGAAGAAAAGTTCGTGGCCGACTTCGTGGCCGCTTGGGTCAAGGTGATGGAAGCTGACCGCTTCGATCTCGTGGCGTGATCTAAGCCAAATTTCTGCAGGAAAGCTCGGGGCGCAGCGCTGGCCGCGCCCCGGTCTTTTCAGGCCGCCGCCCGCCGCGTGATGGCGGCATCGGCGCGACGGCGCGCCTCAGCATCGGTTGCGCGAACGGCGTCGAGGTCTGTTTGCACCACGGTGGGCATCTGCTCCAACACCGCCTCGACAATGGCGGCCATATCCAAAAAGCCGATCTTTCCTTCGATGAACGCATCAAGTGCGGCCTCTTTGGCGGCACAAAACACACATCCGCTCAACCCGCCGGCTGCCATCACCTCGCGTGCGAGGCGGAGCGCGGGATGGCGTGCCTCGTCAGGGTCGCGGAATGTCAGTTGGCCGAGCGCTGGCAAGTCGAGGCGCGCAACAGGTAGGCCATTGCGGTCGGGCCAGTGCAGCGCGTAGCCGATGGCGTGGCGCATATCGGCGGGGCCAAGATGCGCCATCAATGCGCCATCGCGGAAGCCGACCAAGGCGTGCACCATGCTTTCGGGATGGATCACAACCTCTATCTGGTCAGGTTTAAAGCCGAAAAACTCTTTTGCTTCAATGATCTCCATTGCTTTGTTAAACAGGCTGGCGCTGTCGATTGTGATCCGCTGGCCCATATCCCAATTGGGATGCGTGCAGGCCTGGGCGAGCGTCGCCTGGGCCAATTGCTCGATCGGCCAATCGCGAAAAGCCCCACCTGACGCGGTGATGATGACACGCTCCACGGCTGAGATGTCTTCGCCGGCAAGGGCCTGAAAGATGGCCGAATGTTCACTGTCAACGGGAAGCAGCGTAGCGCCGGATTGGGCCGCAGCCCGCATCACCAGGGGCCCTGCGCAAACCAGGCTTTCTTTGTTCGCAAGCGCCAATGTGCGACCCTGGGCCAGGGCGGCAAGACCGGGCTCCAATCCGGCTGAGCCAACGATGGCCGACATGACCCAGTCGGCCGGGCGCGCAGCGGCCTCCAGGATCGCTTCTGCTCCTGCGGCAGCTTCGATGCCACTGCCCGCAAGGCGGTCGCGTAAATCGCCCAGCAATTCGGGATGCGCCGTGACCGCCAGTTCGGCACGCAAGTTGCGGGCATCTTGTGCCAGGCGGTCGACATTGCGCCCCCCCGTGAGCGCGGCAATTTGGTAGGCGTCGGGGTTGCGCGCGATCAGATCGAGCGTGTTTTGCCCGATCGATCCGGTCGCTCCCAAAATTGTGACACGGCGCATGTAAGCCTGCCTTTACACTCTTCTTTTCAACCTAAACCTGAGCGCGCGCGTGGTGCAAGCGTGTCGTCGCGGGGCATTGTGTGAACAAATGTGATGAGCATCGCGGTTGAATAGCCTTTAGCGTATCCCAGAGAATCACGAAGAACAGGGGGTTTGGCATGCGCCACATCACAATTGCCGCGGCCGGTTTGACTGCGCTCACCACGCTACCGGCCTATGCAACGGGCGAACAAATAACGGTGCGTGGCGAGTTTATCGACACTTGGTGCTACTTTTCCGGCGTGATGGGCGGGCCGGATGCTGTGCAAGGCAGCGCGCATCACACCTGCGCGCTTTGGTGTTCGGCGGGCGGCATCCCTGTGGGCATGTTGGCCGAAGATGGCACCGTCTACATGATCCTGTCGATCGAAGGCGACGGCCAGAATGCCGGTGGCGCGCGACAGATGGAATTGGCCAGCCATGTGGTGACAGCCAATGTGACGCTGTATGAGCGCGACGGGCTGAATTACGTCACCATAGACGAGATCGTCGAAGACGAAGGCATCGTGAACCTCAACCACGAGGATTATGGTGTTGTCCCCGGCTTTGCCATCCCGAACCCCAATAATTAGAGGTGCATGAAATGATCCGGACAAGCTTAGCATGTATCTTGTTGGCAACCCCGTTGGCGGCACAAGACGCGGCCGATTTTTCGGCCAATTCGCAGGCGTCGAGCTGGAATCTCGGCTTTGAAGTGCCCGCGCGTTTTAACGCGACCGTTGTCGATGTGGGCTGTGAAGTTGCAGGCGATTGCGCCGATGAATGCGGCGCGAACCGTCAAATGGCGCTTTTGCGTAGTGTCGATGGCGTGCTCGTCTATCCAAACAAAAACAACCAGCCCGCCTTCACGGGTGCCGCGGTAGATTTGCAGCCCTATTGCGGAATGGAAATCGAAGTCGACGGGCTGATGATCGAGGATGAATATATCGGCGCGGTCAACGTCTATCAGGTGCAGTGCATCCGGCTGCTCGACAGCGATGAGTGGATTTTCACCACCACCTTCACCGAGCAATGGGCCGCCAACAACCCCGATGCGGGCGGATCTGGACCCTGGTTCCGCCGCGACCCCGGCATCTTGGCCAATATCGCCGCAGATGGTTATCTGGGCATCGGGTTGAGCCACGAAGAAGCGTGGGACATCACAAGATGAAGCCTTTGGCGCTTGGATTTGGTCTCTGGGCTATTGCCGGAATGGCACTGGCCCAGGGCTTTGACGGGTTGGGCGGTGCGTTTGCCCTGACCGATCAGCGCGGCGAGGTGCGCACCCAGGCTGATCCCGACGGCAATGCCCAGCTTCTGTTTTTCGGCTACGCCAACTGCCAGGAGATCTGTTCAGCCGCACTGCCATTGATGGGCGAAGTAGCTGAGATCTTAGGCGAAAACGGGCAGGCGGTCACGCCGGTGATGATCACGGTGGATCCAGAACGTGACACGGTGGCCGATATCGGGCCGCCGCTGACGCAGTTCCATCCCGGTTTCATCGGCCTAACCGGCACTCCGGATGAGTTGCAGGTTGCCTATGAGGCGTTTGGCATCGAATTCGAAGAGCTCTTCGTCGATCCGTTTTACGGACCGGTCTATGCCCATGGCAGTTTCATCTATCTGTTGGATGGCAGCGGCGAGGTGATGACGATGCTGCCGCCGATCCTGGCGCCCGATCATATGGCTGAGATCGTCGGCGCCAATCTTGGCGAGACAAGCTAGCGGGACTGTTCTTAAAAGGACGCGCGTGCCGCGCGACACGATGCTTGCGGCGAGGGGGGGCGCCCCCTCGCGGCGCTGAGGTTATCAGCCCAGCACACTGAAGCTCGATTCGTCGTTGATCGCACGTTTGCGGCTGTAGAAGCCGACGCTGATGACTTCTTCTGTGTAGGGTAGCTTGAATTGGAGCGGCGCTGTGTCGTGGTCGCCGCCGCTTTCGCAGTAGTCAACCAAGGCTGCCATCATTTTTCCGGCAATGGGTGCGTTTTTGAATTGGTTGCCGGACGTGCCGCAGGCCATGAAATAGCCTTTCAGGCTTGAACAATCATAGATCGGGATCCAGTCGGTTGAGGCATCATAGAGATCGACCACGCCTTTCATCCGCGAGGGGATGCCCAAGCTTGGCACGCGTTGTGCGTAGCGCATGGCCTGCACGCGCCATTGATCGGTGAAGTCGCGGCTATAGGCGGTGTCGTTTTCGGTCCAGACATGTGCATCGCAGGGCGGATCCTCGGATCCAATCAAGATGTGATTACCCCGCTCAGGCCGGCAGTAAAGCGCGATATCGCTGTCGGAGATAATCATCCCGTTCGCTTCAAAGTCAAAGCCTTCTGGGGCCGGCACATGCACGACCTCTTGGCGCAGCGGGCGTGTCTCGATGGTCATCTCCTCCAAGACACCGGCCATGGCGTTAATCGCCGCCGATCCGGGCCCGGCCACATTGATGACGGTGGGCGCGCTACGCACTGTGCCGTCTGCCAGACGCACGCCTTTGACCGCGCCGTTTTCCTGCACGATGCCGCTGACCTCCTGGCCAAGCTGCACCACCGCGCCCCGTTGTGCCGCCGCGGCTGCCAGATTTTGCGCAGACAGAGCCGGATCGGTGACATAGCCTGCATGGGGCCAAAAGACAGCGCCTTCCAGCCTGCCGCCGGTCGCCTCGCCAAAGGCCGGATCCTCGGGCCGTTTGGCCGGCGCAAAGCGGTCGAGATTGTAGACCGGCAGCCGCGTCGTGATCTCGTCCGGCTGCCATTCCTCGAACGGACAGCCGAGCGCCTTGGAATAGGCCATGTGTTTTTCCAAAAACCCGTTTGCCTCGGTCTTCATCACCAGGCAGCCGGTCTCGACAAATCGGGCGAGATCTGCGCCTTGCGGCAGCGCCAGATAGTCGCGCCAATCGCGCCAATCATGGTAGCCCTCCCAGGCGAATGCCGTGCCTTCATGGGTTGAATAATGCATCCGGATAATGGCGCAGGAGCCTGCGGTCGATCCGTGGCCGATCTGGCGATTGCGGTCGATTGACAGGACCTTCCGGCCGGTTTTGGCCAGCTCATAGGCGATAGCCGAGCCGATCACGCCGGTCCCAATGATGATTACGTCGGCGGTCTGATCTGTCATCTCTCTCTCCAATAGCGGTGGCCGAGCGCTGTGATTTCGGCGACCTCTTCGGCGCGCGGCACTTGCCCTGTAAAGACTTGCAGATAATGCGGGATACGGGCGATGCGGGTGGCCACGGGTTCGTCCTGCATGGCAAAATCGTAGCCGATCTGCATGTAGTAGAGCACGTAGGCGCGGGTCTCGGCCTCGCGCGGGTCAAAGCCGTGGCGCGCAAACATCTGCGACAGGGCGTCAAGCCGCATCGCGTCGGTATGCGCGACCTTTGCGGCCACATCGGCGTCGCTGCGGGCCCAGGCGCGGACGGCAAAATCGGCCGGCATATTGTAAAGATCAGGCTCAATCACGCAGCGAAAGATGTTGCATACCGCGGCCGTGATCGTCGGCGCTGGCCGGGCCGCCATCGCCAGGATGCCCGCCGAATTGTCCGTGGCCCAGCTATCTAGAAGGGCCCCCAACAACTCCGCACGGTCTTTGAAATACCAGTAAAAACTTGACCGACTGACGCCCATGGCTTCGGCAAGCAACAGGATTTTTACCTGGGTTACACCGTGGGAGATGAGCAGGTCGCGGGCCTGGGCCAGCCAGTCTTCGCGCGTAACTTTGATATTGCCGGTCAGTGGCGCGCGGGACGGATCATTGCGGTGCAGTACAGTCATGGCGTCAGCTTTCCGGCGGGGCGCCGCCCTCGGCCTCGCGCCGCTCGATAAAGGCGCGCAACGTTTCTTGTCTGTCGGGCGCGAGGAACGGGCCATCTGTCTCGGCCACGATCTTTTGCCAGATGGGTGTGGCACGGGTCGAGGCATCAAGCGCGCCGCGATCCTCCCAGGTGCCGAAATTGGCGTAATCATGGACAAGCGGTTCGTAAAATTCGGTGTTGTAGCGCGCCATGGTTTGCGGGGCGGCAAAGAAATGGCCCGAAGGCGCGACATGGGGGAAGGCATTATCCATCCCGATCTCATCGGCGCCCGCCTTCGCACCGGCGCAAAGCTCAGCGATCATATTGAGGACCTCAACGTCGGTGATAAGCTTTTCGAGCGACACGGTCAGCCCGCCTTCGAGCCAACCGGCGGAGTGGATGATGATGGTCGCACCGGCCAACAGGCAGCCCCAGAGGCCAAGCTGGTTTTCATTGGCGGCTTGGACGTCGTTTATGTTTGACGCCGATCCAGCGGCCGAGCGCCAAGGCAGGCCCAGCATCCGCGCCATTTGACCCGCTGCGAGTGAGGCATGGAAATGGGCGGGCGTGCCGAAAGCCGGCGCGCCGGATTTCATATCGACATTTGAGGTGAAGGTACCGTAGCAGACCGGCGCGCCGGGACTAGCCAATTGGGTCAGCGCAATCGATGCCAAGCATTCGGCGTGCGACAAGGTGATCGCACCGGCAACCGTGATCGGCGCCATCGCCCCCATCAGTGTAAACGGTGTGACGATTGAGAGCTGCCCGTAGCGCGCAAAATCAATCAACCCCTGCGCCATGGGGATATCAAGCGTCCGGGGTGAGTTCGTGTTGATCACCGTATAGGCATGGGGCTGGGCGCGCAGCGCGTCATCGCTGAGCCCGCGCGCGATGGCCAGCATCTCGAAATTATCCAGCGCCTGGGGCGTGCCGCGGGCATAGAGGAACGGGAATTTGTCGCTCTCGGTCAGTTGGGTCTCGGTGGTGAAATAGTGGCGGATGGGCGTTGCCACGTCTTGCGGCTCCACCGACGGGCTCATCATCTGGAAGACATCAAAGTGGTGCGACAGCCGGGTATAGTCGCGGTAATCGCGTGCCGAGCCGGGACGGCGGCCGCGGATCAGGTCAGTTGCGTGCGGCGCGCCCGCGCCAGGCTGGAAATTGAGCCTGCCAAGCTCAAACACGATATCACGCGGGCGGGCGCCGGCGGCGCAATGGATCGACCGGGGCGCAGTGGCCAGCGTGGCCTCGATTATCTCGTGCCCGATATAGACCATATCGTCCTCGACCCGGGCGCCTGCTTGGCGGAAAAGATCGCGCGCGCCCGGCAGCAGAATCCGCATGCCAAGCGTTTCCAGCATGTCGAGTGCGGCCCGATGCATGGCCACGGCCTCATCATCGGAAAACACCGACATGACCGGGAAGGGATTGCGCAACTGGCGGTAATTCACGTCCCGTTTAGGCGCGGCAGCCTCGGCCCCGTTGCGGCGCCGGCCCGACCGGCGCACGCCTTTGTTTTCCTGGTTCATCGCTCAGCCGCGCATGGCCAGGCCTTGCGGATCGTAAGGAGAGGGCGGGATCACGGTCGCGGCACGTTCCTGGCCCACAACATGGGTCGAAAGCTGGGTGCCTTCGGCAGCGCTATCGGCATCGACCAGCGCCATTGCCAGGGATTTGCCGATTGTGTGGCCATAGCCGCCAGAGGTGACAAAGCCGACCTTGCGGCCGTCCGACCAGACCGGCTCGTAGCCGCTGGCATCGGCGTCGTCTGCGGCTACATCCAGCGTGACCAATCGCTTTGCCGGACCATTCCCGTCCCGCTCGGCGATGGCCGCATCACGGCCTTGGAACGGGCCTTTATCCCAGGCAATCCAGCGATCCATCCCGGTCATGCCCGGCGTGTAGCCTTGGGTGAATTCTGCCGACCAGATGCCAAAGCTCTTCTCCAGCCGCAGCGACAAAAGCGCGTTGAAGCCGTATTCGCGGATGCCGCTTTCGGCGCCTGCTGCCAGCAACAACTCGCGCAGCGTGATATGGTCACCCATCCGGCAGCTGATCTCATAGCCCAGCTCTCCGGCCACGCTCATCCGTGCCACGCGGGTGCGCAAAAGGCCGATATCAGCCGCCATACAACCCATGAACGGGAGCGCACCAACCGCATCTGATGTGACCCGCTCGATCACCTCGCGCGAATTGGGGCCGGCGAGCGAGAAACCGGCCATCTCCTCGCCCAGGTCGCGGACATGCACGCCGTCTTCCATGTGATCGGCGAACCAGCGCATGTGCCAGCGCCGCAGATAATACGACCCCATCACCCACCAGGTGCCATCACCCCAGTTGAAGATCGTCAGATCGCCTTTGAGCCGTCCATCGGCGCCCAGCATCGGGGCAAGCTTCGCGCGGCCTGGTTTTGGCAAAGCGCTGGCCATCATCCGGTCGAGCCAAGCCCGCGCATTTGGCCCCGACACTTCATAGCGTGAGAAGGCGGTGATATCGAGCAAGCCCACGCCCTCGCGCACGGCGCGGCATTCCCCGCCAACAATGTCGAACGCATTTGACCGCTTCAGCGTTGGTGTCTCGGCAAAGTCCTTGGGCGCGAAGTAAAGCGGCACTTCGACATCCCAAGACTGGCCCCAAATTGCGCCAGCCGCGGTCATCGCATTATGGGCGGGCGCGACCTTGAGGGGCCGCCCGGCGGGCAGCTGTTCGTTCGGGTAGGTCATCACAAAGCGACGGGAATAGAACTGCCCTGTGGTTTGGCGGATATAGTCGCGGTTTTCGGCCCAAGGCCCGTAGCGCGCGACATCCATACCGTAGACATCGGCCTCGGGCTCGCCATGGATGATCCACTCGGCCAGGCTTTTGCCGACACCGCCACCCTGCAAAAAGCCCGCCATCACGGCGCAGGCGCACCAATAGCCGCGCTTGCCCGGCACGGGGCCGACCAACGGATTGCCGTCTGGGCTGAAGGTGAAGGCGCCATTGACCCAAGTTTTCACGCCCACATCCTGCAAGACCGGGTAGCGCTCAAACCCGCAGATCAGCTCTTTCTCGATCCGGTCGGTCTGTTCCTGGAACAGCTCCATCCCGTAATCCCAGGGCGCGCCGTCCATCGCCCAATGCTCGTGATCGATCTCATAGATGCCCAGAAGCACGCCCTTTTGGTCCTGCCGCAGATAGGTGAAGCCTTCGAGATCGACCGTCATCGGCATCTCAAAATCGACCTGCTCAAGGGCCGGGATCGTGTCTGAGACCAGGTAATGGTGCTTAAGTGGGCTGACGGGTAGCTCAATCCCGGCCATCCGGCCAACCTGCTTGGCCCAAAGGCCCGCGGCATTGACCACATGTTCGCAAGTGATGTCGCCTTTGTCGGTCTTGACGATCCACCCCTCGGCGGTCTGTTCCAAGGCCTCGACCTTGGTGTGTTCGTGATAAGTGGCGCCGCGCTTTTTGGCGGCGATCGCATAGGCATGCACGGTGCCGGTTGTGTCGATATAGCCTTCGCGGTCGGCCCACATGCCGCCCAAGAGCCCCTCGGTCGACATGATCGGGCAGCGCTTCTGGGCTTCCTCAGGGGTGACCAGTTCGCAATCCTCGATACCGATTGACTGATAGATGCGATAGGCCGATTGCAGCCATTCCCACCGATCCGGCGTGCCCGCCATGGTCAGACCGCCTGTCATATGCAGCCCGATATCGTGGCCGGATTCTTCCTGGATGGTCGACAGCAGATCGATTGTATAGGCCTGGAGCGAGGCGATATTTGGGTCCGCATTCAGCGCATGAACCCCGCCGGCTGCGTGCCAAGACGAGCCCGCTGTCAACACCGAACGTTCCAGCAATGTCACATCCTTCCAGCCAAATTTGGCCAGATGGTAGAGGACAGAAGTGCCGACAACCCCGCCGCCAATGATCACAACGCGATAGTGAGATTTCATGGTCCTGGTCCTCCCGCTTGTCATACTTTCCGAAAAGCCTAGTAGCACTAGACAGGTCTGTATAGCGCTTTGCGACATCGATGCGCACCGCAAGCGACATCACGTGCGGATAGAAAGCGCGGCAACCGACGCCGCGGCAGAACCTATGCGAAACTTTTGTGACAACAGCCGTGGCGCGTTGAAAAATTCAATATTTCATGAAATGATGAAATATGGATCAAAAGAATGCACTGGCGGCCCTCGGCGCCCTTAGTCAACCAACCCGGCTCGATGCGTTCCGGCTGCTTGTAAAGGCGGGCCCCAAGGGCATGCTGGCCGGAGAGATTTGTGCAGCACTTGATGTACGGGCCAATACATTGTCGGCCAATCTGTCGGTCCTGCTGAATGCGGGCCTTGTCGCCAATCAGCGAGAAGGCCGCGGCATTCGCTACACCGCCAATCTCGACGCGATGCGCGGGCTCTTAGCCTATCTGATGGAAGATTGCTGCGGCGGTCATCCGGACCAGTGCCGCCCTGTCTTGGCGGAGCTTGCATGCTGATCCGCATCATTTAGGGAGATTTGGTCTTGGATACAAAGACCTACAACGTATTGTTCATCTACACCCATAACTCAGCCCGGTCGCTGATGGCGGAGGCGATCATAAACCGCGTGGGCATCGGTAAATTCCAAGGGTTTTCGGCCGGGTCTTATCCCACCGACGTGCCGCATCCCTATACCATGCAATTGCTGAAGCGGTTAAATTACGATGTCTCGACCGTGCGCTCAAAGGATTGGGCAGCCTTCGCCGAGCCGGGCGCGCCCAAGATGGATTTCGTGTTCACCGTCTGCGACAAGGCCGCCGCAGAGACCTGTCCGATCTGGCCGGGCCAGCCGATGACAGCACATTGGGGCGTACCAAACCCGAGCTCGGTTACCGGGCTGGAAGCGGAACGACGCGAGGCGTTCAATTCCGCCTACCGGATGCTCAATAGCCGCATCTCGATATTTGTGAACTTGCCGTTTGAGGGCCTCGACCAACTCACGTTGAAGCGCAACCTCGACGAGATTGGCAAGCTGAAGAACGATCCTGAACCCGCATGACCAACGCAACGATGCGCGCCCTGACGGCCGAGGCGCTTGGGACAGGCCTTCTTGTCTGTACGGTGGTCGGCTCAGGCATCATGGCCGAAAGCCTCAGCGCCGATGTTGCCATCCAGCTATTGGGCAACACGATCCCGACCGGCGCGATTTTGGTGGTGCTGATCACGGTGCTGGGTCCCATCTCAGGCGCTCATTTCAACCCCGCGGTGACCCTGGCCTTTGCGTTGCGGCGCGAGATCGGGCCATCGGATGCTGGCGCGTACATTGCCGCCCAGATCGTAGGCGGCTGTTTCGGCACACTTGTCACGCACTTGATGTTCGATCTTCAGCCCTTTGAGTTCAGTGAGAAAATCCGAACAGGCCCCGCGCAATGGTGGGCAGAAATGGTGGCGACATTCGGTCTGATCGCGGTCATCTTTGGCGGGATCAAACACCGCGCGGAAGCCGTGCCTTGGCTCGTCGGCCTCTACATTACAGCGGCCTATTGGTTCACGGCCTCAACCAGTTTTGCCAATCCCGCCGTCGCCATCGCGCGCAGCCTGACCGACACGTTTTCCGGAATCCGCCCGCTCGATCTTCCGGGCTTTATCGCGGCCGAGCTAACTGGCGCGGCACTCGCGGTGGCGGTGATGGGCTGGCTGTTGGCGGAAGATACTTAGCAATGGCGTTGCCTTTTCTTGCCCACCCAAATGTCGATTGCCGCCTGTCGCACGATCTGCCCGTAGGGACGGGAATACCGGGCTGTGGGACAGGTAAAAAGAGATGCCCTGCGGCAAAAGCGGGGCGGATGGTGTTGATCTTGGATGCATCGGGCCTTTGCTTTGCCCGAAGGGGAAAATCATGAAAGTTGCTGTGAACGGATTGGGCCGGATTGGAAAACTGGTCCTGCGGTCACTCATTGAGGCATTTGATGCAGAGATCGTGCTGCTGAACGACCCGGCGGGCGATCCAGAGCAGCACGCATTGCTGCTTGAATTCGATACGGTCCATGGCCGTTGGCCGGCCGAGTTTGCCTATGATGCAAGCTCGATCACACTGAATGGCCACCGCATGCGGCTTAGCCAGGAAAGGCGCCTTGAGGCGCTCGATCTGGCCGGGGTCGATATGGTCGTCGATTGCACGGGTGTGTTCAAAACGGCCACCAAGCTGCAGCCCTATTTTGATGCGGGCGTGAAGAAGGTGGTCGTCAGTGCGCCGGTCAAGGATGGCGGTGCTTTGAACCTTGTCTACGGTGTGAACCACGACCTCTACCGGGCGCAAGACCACAGGCTGATCACTGCAGCGTCCTGCACCACAAATTGCTTGGCACCCATTGTTAAGGTGCTGCAGGACAATGTCGGGATCCGCCATGGCTCCATGACGACGATCCATGATGTGACCAACACACAAACCATCGTCGACCGGCCCGCCAAGGATATGCGCCGCGCCCGCTCTGCGCTCAACAGCCTGATCCCGACGACAACGGGCTCAGCCACCGCGATCACGCAGATCTTTCCCGAGCTTGCAGGGCGGCTCAACGGCCATGCGGTGCGCGTGCCTCTGCTGAATGCTTCGCTGACGGATTGCGTCTTTGAAATGGCACGAGAGGTCACGGCCCCAGAGTTGAACGCCCAGTTCGAAGCCGCCGCCAACGGCCCGCTGAACGGCATCTTAGGCTATGAAACGCGGCCGCTGGTCAGCGCAGATTACACAAATGATACAAGGTCGAGCATCATCGACGCGCCCTCGACGATGGTCGTCGCGGGTACCCAAGCCAAGATTTACGCCTGGTATGACAATGAAATGGGCTATGCGTGGCGCTTAGCGGATATCGTGCGGATGGTGGCCGGTCATGGCTGAAACACGTGCCCCGCGGCCCGAAGGATTTGCCGCGTATATCGCCGTAACTGCCGCTTATTGGGCGTTCATGCTGACGGATGGCGCATTGCGGATGCTGGTTTTGTTGCATTTCAACGCGCTTGGCTTCTCGCCGGTGCAACTGGCCTATCTGTTCTTGCTCTATGAATTCATGGGGATCGTCACCAACCTGTGCGCGGGCTGGATTGCGGCGCGGTTTGGGCTGACCTCGACGCTTTATGCGGGTCTTGGCCTGCAGGTGATTGCTTTGGTGGCCTTAGCACAGCTTGATCCGGGATGGGCCATTGCGGTTTCTGTTGGGTTTGTGATGGTCGTGCAAGGTGCCTCGGGCGTGGCCAAGGACCTCGCGAAAATGAGCTCCAAATCAGCGGTGAAGATCTTGGCGCCAAAGACCAATGGCGCGCTTTTTCGGTGGGTCGCGCTTCTGACGGGGTCAAAGAATGCGGTGAAGGGCGCCGGCTTCCTGCTTGGTGCGGCGATGCTCACGCTTTTCAACTTTGAGGTCGCGGTCTGGGGCATGGCCGCGGTTTTGGCCCTTATCCTGGCGGCTGTGTTGCTGTTCATGCCGGGCGGGCTGCCGCGGAGCAAAAAGGCGGCCAAGTTTTCCGAAGTCTTTTCCAAGGATCGCAATGTAAATTTGCTGTGTGCAGCGCGGCTTTTTCTGTTCAGCGCACGCGATACTTGGTTTGTGGTTGGCATCCCGATCTACTTCTACTCGGTGCTGAGCGATGGCTCTGCGGAGGCGCAGCGCGCGGCGTTTTTCGTAATCGGCATTTTCATGGCGATTTGGATCATCGGTTACGGTGCCGTCCAGGCGGCGGCACCCGGCATCTTGAACGCGCGGGAGAAGTCTCTGTCCGAGGTGGTGGGCGTGGCCAGGGGATGGGTGCGCGCGCTGGTCTCCATCCCCTTCATGCTGGCGGCAGCGGCCTGGATCGCAGATGGGCCAGCGGGATGGCTGACGGTGTTGCTTGTCGTTGGATTGTTGATCTTCGGGGCGGTCTTTGCGGTCAATTCGAGCCTGCATTCCTACCTGATCTTGGCGTTCACAAGCGCCGGCCGGGTGACGATGGATGTGGGGTTTTACTACATGTCCAATGCAGCGGGCCGTTTGTTGGGCACGCTTCTATCGGGCCTGAGCTACCAGCTTGGCGGTGTGCCGCTTTGTTTGGCTGTGGCGGGTTTTATGGCGCTGCTGAGTTGGTACTTCGCCGCGACCCTTAGCCGTAGCGCGGGTCGTCTCGCGGAAGGCTAGGGGGGCTTCGTCCGCGGGGGCATCGAGCCCCCTTGGCCGAACGGGCCACACAGGGCCCGGGCTGGTCTTTATCCTACATCTGGCGCGCTAAGGCTTAGACCGTCCCTGACGGTTCGCTCGCCCGCTCATCCCCGCAACCTGCTGGCTTGCGCCCGATTGTCAGTCCAACAGCGCTGAAATCAGCGGGCTGCCGGGTTCCGCCAAGCCGTTGATGACATCAAAATGATGCCGGTCGCGCTCATAAACGGCGCGGATCTGCGCGCCTTCCATGCTCCAGGCCTCCTCCAACATGCGTGTCTGGCGCAAAAACTCAGGCCGCTCCATGGCACCAACCCAAGCCGTCACCGCAAGATCGGTGCGCGGCTGCAACAGAGCAGGGCTTTCAGACAGGGCTTCTGCCGCATCCAGGTGAAGCGTTTCGTTCATCTTGGTCAGCTGCAATTGGCGCAAGTCATGCACGCCGGAGATGGAAATAACCCGGTCGATCCGCCCGGCCGTGTCGTCGTCCAGCGGCGCGTTTTCGCACGCCATGCGCGACACCAATTGGCCGCCAGCGGAATGGCCCGTCAACCGCACGGGCCCGGCAATTCTCTCTGCTGCCGCGGCAATTGCCCAGGCAATCTCTCCTACGATCGCACCGATCCTGGCCTCAGGCGCGAGCGTGTATGACGGGATCGCCACCGCCCATCCCCGGCTCAGCGCACCAGTGGCCAAATGGCTCCAGTAACTTTTGTCAAAGCGCAACCAATAGCCGCCATGCACAAACACAACCAAACCTTGAGGCGCCTGGGTCGGTTCAAAGAGATCAAGGACTTGGCGTTTGGCGGGGCCGTAGGGGTGGTCAATCAGCCCTCGGGCACGTCCCCGAAATGCCGCCGCGTCGCGCGCCCATTTAGCTGGAAAATCCGCGCCACCGGTAATGTAGCCGCCATTTTCGAACCAATCATCCCAATCGATCCCAATATCGATGCTGCTCACTGGAAGGCCTGCAAACCGGTTTGTGCTCGGCCAAGAATGAGCGCATGCACGTCATGCGTGCCTTCGTACGTGTTGACCGCCTCAAGGTTCATGACGTGGCGAATGACGCCGTATTCGTCGCTGATGCCATTGCCGCCATGCATGTCACGAGCCTCACGCGCAACTGCCAGCGCCTTGCCGCAATTGTTGCGCTTCATCATACTGATAAGTTCTGCAGGTGCTGTGTGGTCGTCCATCATCCGGCCAAGCCGCAGGGCGCCCATCAGGCCAAGCGAGATTTCGGTCTGCATATCAGCAAGCTTTTTCTGGACAAGCTGGGTTGCCGCCAGCGGTCGGCCGAATTGCTGGCGATCAAGCGTATATTGCCGGGCTGCATGCCAGCAAAACTCAGCCGCACCCATCGCCCCCCAGGAAATGCCGTATCGCGCCCGGTTAAGACACCCAAAAGGCCCCGCCAAGCCTTGCACATGCGGCAATAGGTTCTCTTCCGGCACAAAGACCTCGTCCATCTGGATCATGCCGGTCACGGAAGCCCGCAAACTGAATTTGCCGTCGATCTTTGGGCTCGCCAGGCCCGCCATCCCGCGTTCCAGGATGAAGCCTTTGATCTTGCCGCCATGGGCGTCGGATTTGGCCCAGATGACAAAGACATCGGCAATCGGCGAATTAGTGATCCAGTTCTTTGCACCGGAAAGAGCGAAACCGCCCTCAACGGCGCGCGCGCGCGTCAGCATGCCGGCAGGGTCCGACCCGTGATCGGGCTCGGTCAGGCCAAAGCAGCCGACCCATTCGCCAGAGGCGAGTTTGGGCAGATACTTTTCGCGCTGCGCCTCGGTGCCATAGGCAAAAATGGGGTGCATCACGAGGCTCGATTGCACCGACATGGCACTGCGATAGCCGCTATCGATGCGCTCCACAGCGCGGGCAACCAGGCCGTAACTGACGTAATTGGCGCCAACGCCGCCATAGGTTTCCGGGATCGTTGAGCCCAAAAGGCCAAGCGCGCCCATCTCGGTCATGATCTCGCGGTCGAAAACCTCGTGGCGATTGGCCAACAAAACCCTTGTGGCAAGCCGGTCCTGACAAAAGCTCTCGGCGGTGTCGCGGATCATCCGCTCTTCTTCGCTGAGCAAGCTGTCGATTGCGAACGGATCCGCCCAATCAAGCGGCGCTGGCTTGGCTCGGGCACTTTCCGGCGTTGCGGGCTGCGGGTCAAAGTCTCTCGCGGTGTCCATATACTTGCTCTCGCTGTGTCAGGGCCTCATAGCGCGGTAAACTTAATGCCTGAATATTTCAAGCTTGAAGTATCGCCCGGCTTCGTTACTCTAGCACGGACTCGATATGGATTGGCAAAGAGGAACGTCCATGCGCATTGCTGTATTGGGTGGTGGCCCGGGCGGTCTTTACTTCGCGATCTCACTGAAATTGCGCGTACCCAATGCCGATATCACGGTGATCGAGCGGAATCGCCCGGATGACACCTTTGGCTGGGGCGTGGTTTTGTCGGAAGAAACGCTGGAAAATCTGGCGGCGAACGACCCTGTCAGCGCCTCCGCCATCCACGGCAATTTCGCCTATTGGGACGATGTCGCGTTGGTCCATCGCGGCCACCGGGTCGTGTCTTCGGGGCACGGCTTTTGTGGCATCGGGCGGCAGCGTTTACTGCTTTTGCTGCAGGTCCGTGCGCGCGCGCTTGGCGTTGTTTTGAAATTCGAAACCGACGTCAGCGGGCCCGAGGATTACATGGCCGCCTTCGACGTGGTGGTTGCAGCCGACGGGCTGAACTCTCGCACACGGACCAAGTTTAGCCAGACTTTTCAACCTGATATTGACCAACGTTTATGTCAGTTCACCTGGCTTGGCACGCGGCAAAAATTCGATGACGCGTTCACATTCATCTTTGAAGAGACACCCAAGGGATGGGTTTGGGCGCATGCCTACCAATTTGACCCTGAAACCGCGACCTTCATCGTTGAATGCAGCCAAGAGACGTATGACGCCTTTGGTTTTGGCGACATGGATCAATCGACAAGCATCGCCACCTGCGAGAAGATTTTTGCCGCGCATTTGGGTGGCCATAAGCTGATGAGCAATGCGGGCCATTTGCGGGGATCAGCCTGGCTGCGGTTTCCGCGGGTTTTGTGTTCACGATGGCATCACAAAAACGTGGTCCTGCTGGGTGATGCGGCAGCCACGGCGCATTTCTCCATCGGCTCCGGCACCAAGCTGGCGCTCGAATCAGCCGTTGCGTTGGCCGAGGCACTGGCAGAAGAGCCAACCACCGCCGCCGCGTTTGAGCGCTATGAGAGCGCCCGGCGGCTTGAGGTCTTGCGGCTGCAATCGGCCGCTCGCAACTCGATGGAATGGTTCGAACAGGTCGAGCGCTACCTCGATCTCGACCCGGTTCAGCTCAATTACGCGCTTCTGACGCGCAGCCAACGGATCAGCCATGAAAACTTGCGCACCCGCGATCCGAGCTGGTTGCAAAGCGCGGAAGCCTGGTTTCAGTCGAGCGCCGGGCTGAACGGCACTTCGCCGGTCCGTCCGCCGATGTTTGCGCCC
This sequence comes from Pseudomonadota bacterium, assembly GCA_039191215.1. Lineage (GTDB taxonomy): Bacteria > Pseudomonadota > Alphaproteobacteria > Rhodobacterales > Rhodobacteraceae > HKCCE3408. Next base: position 45,299 of record JBCCXT010000001.1, on the reverse strand, counting down.
TTCCAATTGCGCGACATGGCGCTGAAGAACCGTGTCGTCGTCTCCCCCATGGCGCAGTACAAGGCCAAGGATGGCTGCCCGTCCGATTGGCATTTGATCCATTACGGCGAACGCGCCAAAGGCGGGGCGGGGCTGGTTTATACCGAGATGACCTGTGTGTCCGCCGCGGGCAGGATCACACCGGGCTGTCCAGGGCTTTACGCGCCGGAACATGAGGCGGCGTGGCGGCGCATCGTCGATTTTATCCATGCCGAAACGGATGCCAAGGTCTGCTGCCAGATCGGCCATTCTGGGCGCAAGGGTTCGACCAAGATCGGTTGGGAAGGAATAGACAGCCCCCTGGCCGAGGGCAACTGGCCGATCCTGTCGGCCTCCGCGATCGCATGGTCCGATGACAATGAAGTGCCGGCTGAGGCGAGCCGGGCGGATATGGATTGGATCAAGGGGGAGTTTGTGGCCGCGGCCGAAATGGCCCATCGCGCCGGCTTTGACATGATCGAGCTTCACGCCGCACATGGCTACTTCTTGTCGTCGTTCTTGTCGCCGCTTTCCAATGTCAGGACCGATGGCTATGGCGGCAGCCTGGATAACCGCCTCCGCTACCCGCTCGAGGTCTTTGCCGCGATGCGCGCGGTCTGGCCTGATGAAAAACCGATGTCGGTGCGCATATCGGCCCATGACTGGGTTGGCGCGCGGGGTGTGACACCGCATGAGGCGGTAGAGATTGCGGAGAACTTTGCCGATATCGGCGCCGATATTATCGATGTCTCTGCCGGCCAGACATCGACCGAGGCGGAGCCTGTATATGGCCGCCTGTTCCAAACGCCGTTTTCGGATCGGATCCGCAATGATGCGGGGCTGGCCACAATCGCGGTGGGCAACATCACTGATGCCGATCAGGTCAACGCCATCTTGCTGGCAGGCCGAGCCGATCTGGTCGCGATCGGCAGGCCACATCTGGCCGATCCCTACTGGACCCTGCGCGAAGCCGCCAAGCTTGGGGACAGGGTCGAGGCCTGGCCGCGGCCCTATGAGGCCGGGCGTGACCAGGCCTGGCGGCTGGCCGAGCGCGAAGCCGAGGCTGCCGCTGCCTCAGCCGCCCGGCAAAGGGCAAAGCGATGATCGCGCGCCGCGTCCTTGTCACTGGCGGCGGCACCGGGATCGGGCGCGCCATCGCCCAAGCCTTTGCGGCAGAAGGGGACCATGTCACAATTGCCGGTCGGCGGGCCGAACCGCTGGCTGAGACGGCGCAAGGCACCGAGATGGTGCATGTTATCGCTGACGTTACCGACGCGGACAGTGTGGCTAAGCTTATGGCCCAGCCCTTCGATGTGGTCGTCGCCAATGCCGGTGCTGGCCGGCCGTCGCGCGTGGCGGATATGTCCTTGGAAGATTGGCAGGCGACAATCGACGTGAACCTAACCGGCACGTTTCTAACCTTTCGCGAAGCGTTGCGGGCGGGCATGGGCGCGGGCGGGCGGCTGATCGCCATTGCCTCGACCGCCAGCCTGCAGGGCGGCCCAAACATTGCGTCTTATGTGGCCGCCAAACACGGCGTATTGGGCCTTGTCCGCGCCTTGGCCAAAGAAGTTGCCCGCGACGGCATCACCTGTAATGCCATCTGCCCCGGATTTGTCGACACCGAGATGGCAGAGACAGCCATAACCGGCGTGATGGCACGCTTTGACATCGCCCGCGAACAGGCCTTCAAGCTGGTCGTTGGCGGCAACCCGATGAAGCGGCTGATCGCGCCCGATGAGGTCGCGGCAGCAGCCGTTTTTCTGGCCTCAGCCGGCGCCTCATCGGTCAACGGTCATGCACTTGCGGTCTCCGGCGGGGAGATATGATGCCCCAGCCCGTGCCCCATACACCCGCTGAACCCCTGTCGAAGCTCCGCCTGCGCGTGTGGCTGAAGCTCTTGCGTGCCACCAATGCGTTGCAAGACGAAATTCGGCGCCGGCTGCGTGAAGATCACCATACGACCCTGCCGCGATTTGATGTCATGGCGGCGATTGATCGCTATCCCGACGGGCTCAAAATGAGCGAGATCTCCGGCTTGCTGCGGGTCTCGAACGGTAATGTGACCGGCATCGTCGATCGTCTGGCCGAAGAGGGGCTATTGGTTCGGGAGGCCGTGCCAGGGGATCGGCGCGCGCAACGGGTGCGCCTGACCGAGGCCGGGCGTGCGGTCTTTGCTGGGCTGGCCGCGGCCCATGAAACCTGGATCGATACCGCGCTGAGCGCCCTGGATGCCGATGGTGCCGAGCGGATGCTGCGCAGGCTTGATATGCTGGCGACAGGAGCGAAGGATGCGGAGTGATTTGCGCCATCTACGCTGCGAAATTTCCGATGGAATTGCCCAGCTGCGGCTCGACCGGCCGGAGCGGAAAAATCCCCTCACCTTCGCGAGTTACGCCGAGGCGCGCGATTGGTTTCGGGAGCTTGCCTATTCCGACGAGGTGCGCGCCGTTGTGATCCTGCCCAATGGCGGGAATTTCAGCTCGGGCGGTGATGTGCACGAGATCATCGGCCCGCTTACCGAGATGAGCATGAAAGAGCTGTTGGCCTTCACCCGCATGACCGGCGATCTGGTCAAGGCGATGATCACCTGCGGCAAGCCGATCATTTCGGCGGTGGACGGCGTGGCGGCAGGCGCCGGGGCGATCCTGGCGATGGCCTCAGATCTGCGGCTTGCCACACAGGCGGCCAAAGTTGCGTTTCTTTTCAACCGCGTGGGGTTGGCGGGCTGCGATATGGGCGCCTGTGCGATCCTGCCGCGCATCATTGGCCAGGGCCGCGCGGCAGAGCTGCTTTACACTGGCCGGTCGATGTCGGCCGAAGAGGGCGCGGCTTGGGGCTTTTTCAACCAAGTGGTCGCCGCCGACAGCCTTGAGGCAGAGGCCATGGAATTGGCCGGGCGCATCGCCGCGGGGCCAGGCTTTGCCAATATGATGACCAAGACGATGCTGGCGCAAGAATGGTCGATGGGGCTGGAACAAGCCATCGAGGCGGAGGCGCAGGCGCAGGCGATTTGCATGCAAGGAGAGGATTTTCGTCGGGCCTATCGCGCCTTTGTCGCAAAAGAACGCCCTGTCTTTGAGGGCAATTGACGCTGACTGCCGGGTTACGCCCGGCGCGTCGGAAAAATCGGAACAGGGAATGGATCAGAGCTTTCTCAGCTGGCCGTTTTTTGAAGATCGCCATCGCCAATTGGCAGCCGAGGCGGCGAGCTTTGCTGCCCGGTTGGACGTCGATCACACGGATGTCGATCAGGCCTGCCGCGCGCTTGTGGCCAAGTTGGGGGCGTCGGGGCTTTTGACCCATACCGGCGGCGACGGGCTTGACTTGCGCAGCCTGTGCCTGTTGCGAGAGACGCTGGCCGCGGCCGATGGGCTGGCCGATTTCGCCTTCGCGATGCAGGGCCTTGGCATGGGTGCCGTGACGCTATTTGGGTCCGAGAAGCAGCGCTTGTGGTTACAAAAAACCCGCGCCGGTCAGGCGATTTCGGCCTTTGCCCTGACCGAGCCGGGATCGGGCTCTGACGTGGCTGCCGGTACGATGACCGCCCGGCGCGACGGTGGCACTTGGGTTCTCTCGGGTGAAAAGACCTGGATCTCCAATGGCGGCATCGCCGATATCTACACGGTCTTTGCCCGTACCGGCGAGGCGCCCGGCGCGAAGGGCCTCTCGGCCTTTTTGGTGCCCGCTGATGCGCCGGGCTTGCGCGTGGTTGAACGGCTTGATGTGATTGCCGCGCATCCTTTGGCGCGGCTCCAATTCGACACTGTGCGGGTCGGGCAAGACAGCCTCATCGGCACGCCGGGGCAGGGGTTCCGCATTGCCATGACCGTCCTTGACCACTTTCGCCCCTCGGTGGCCGCGGCTGCATTGGGATTTGCGCGCCGCGCCTTGGCCGAGGTGCTTCATCGCGTCACCACCCGAAAGATCGACGGCGCGCCGCTGGCAGATTTGCAAATGGTGCAAGGGCATCTGGCTGACATGGCGCTGAAGATCGACGCCGCGGCGCTGCTGGTTTATCGCGCGGCTTGGGCCAAGGATCAGGGCGCGCCGCGCATCACGCGCGAGGCCGCGATGGCAAAGCTCTATGCCACCGAAGCCGCGCAGGAAGTGATCGATGCCACAGTCCAGCTTTTTGGCGGCGATGGTGTGAAGTCAGGCGGCTGGCCCGAGCGGCTTTACCGCGAAATCCGCGCACTGCGCATCTATGAAGGTGCGTCCGATGTGCAAAAACTCATCATCGCCAAACAGGTTTTGGCAGCAACGGGAGAGGGATGGAAATGACAAAATCACTCGATGGCGGGATCACCCGCGACGGCGACGGCTATGCGGATGTGAAGCTGAATATCCTGGGTCAGATCTATTATCCGAAGGCGCATTGCGACAGCACATTTGCCTTTGAGACCAATTCCGAGCCAGGGCAATTTGTGCCGGTCCATGTCCATGCAGGCCAAGATGAGTTCATTCTGGTGCAGGAGGGTGAGCTTGACCTCAAGCTGGATGGCGAGTGGGTGAAAGCAAAGGCAGGCGACGTGGTGCGCATGCCGATGGGCGTGCCGCATGGCTATTTCAACAAGTCGGACAAACCCTGCCGGGCGCTCTTTTGGGTCTCTCCTGCGGGCCAGTTGAAAGAGCTCTTCGACGAGCTGAACGATCTGACCGACATCGATGAGGCCGTGCGGATCTCGGCTGAGCACGGTGTTGAATTTCTGCCCCCCGACGCCAATGACTGAGCGCGTGCAATATGCCAGCTGAAACCGGCCATATCGACACATTCGCTGCCGACAATCTGCCCGCGCAGGCGCTTTGGCCTGACCTTCGGCTGGCAGGGTTCGACTATCCCGCGCATCTCAATGCGGCGGTCGAGTTGACTGACGCGATGGTAGCGAAAGGGTTCGGTGACCGCACGGCGCTGATCGGCAATGGCCGCCGTCGCACCTATAAAGAGCTGACCGATTGGACCAATCGTTTGGCCCATGCGCTTGTTGATGATCTGGGCGTTCGGCCCGGCAATCGCGTACTGATCCGGTCGGCCAACAACCCGGCCATGGTCGCTTGCTGGCTGGCGGCCACCAAGGCCGGTGCCGTTGTTGTCAACACCATGCCGATGCTGCGCGCCGCTGAGCTGGAGAAGTACGTCGATCTGGCTGAAATCACACATGCGCTGTGTGACACGCGCCTGATGGATGAGATGGTGGCCTGCGCCAAGGGCAGCGCGTTTTTGCAAAAGGTGGTCGGATTTGATGGCACCGCCAATCACGACGCCGAATTTGACCGCCTGGCGCTGGAGAAACCCGTCCAGTTTCAGGCCGTCGATACCGCGTCTGATGATGTCGCGTTGATCGGCTTCACCTCTGGCTCGACAGGCGTGCCGAAAGCCACGATGCATTTCCACCGTGATCTGCTGATCATCGCCGACGGCTATGCCCGCGAAGTGCTGGATGTGACGGCCGAGGATGTCTTCGTCGGCTCACCGCCCTTGGCGTTCACCTTTGGCCTCGGCGGGCTGGCGATCTTTCCGCTGCGCTTCGGGGCCTCAGCCGCCCTTTTGGAACAGGCGACCCCGCCAAACCTGATCGAGATTATCGAAAAGTACCGCGCGACGATCTGTTTTACCGCGCCGACCGCCTACCGCGTGATGCTGCAAGCAATGGAGGCAGGTGCCGATCTTAGCTCTTTGCGGGCCGCAGTGTCGGCGGGGGAGACCTTGCCCGCGCCGATCTATGAAGACTGGATGGCGAAGACCGGCAAACCGATGCTTGATGGGATCGGCGCGACAGAGATGCTGCATATCTTTGTGACCAACCGGTTCGATGATCACAAACCGGCCTGCACCGGGCGGCCCGTTGGGGGCTATGAGGCAAAGGTGATCGGCCCTGATGGCAGCGCGTTGCCCGTCGGGGAGGTCGGGCGGCTTGCCGTACGCGGGCCCACCGGTTGCCGCTATCTTCGCGGCGATCGCCAGGAAGGATATGTCGTCGATGGCTGGAACATCACGGGCGATGCATTCTGGGCCGATGAGGCGGGCTATTTCCACTTTGCCGCGCGCAATGACGACATGATCGTGAGCGCTGGTTACAATATCGCCGGGCCTGAGGTTGAGGCCGCGCTTCTGTCGCACAAGGCGGTATCGGAATGCGCGGTGATTGGCGTGCCTGATGAAAGCCGTGGCCAGATTGTGGAGGCGCATGTGGTGCTATCAGCTGAAGCCACGGTCGAGGATCTGCAAAGCCATGTCAAAGCTACCATTGCGCCCTACAAGTACCCAAGATCGATTGTGTTTGTTGACGCACTGCCCAAGACCCAGACCGGCAAGATCCAGCGTTTTCGGTTGCGCCCGTCATGAGTGAGGGCGCGCGCACCGATTTCCAAGATGCGATGTCGTATGGCGACTACTTGCATCTTGATCCGATCCTAAGCGCGCAGCGTCCACTTTCGGCCGCGCATGACGAACTGCTGTTTATCGTTCAGCACCAAACGTCGGAGCTTTGGATGCGCCTGGCGATCCATGAACTTGCCGCCGCGCGCGACCTGATCGATGCCGGAACGCTTGCGCCAGCCTTCAAGATGCTGAGCCGCGTGGCGCGCATATTCGACCAGTTAAATGGCGCCTGGGACGTGCTGCGCACGATGACGCCGTCGGATTACACGACGTTTCGCGAGGCATTGGGTGCGTCCTCGGGCTTTCAATCTTGGCAGTACCGGCAGATCGAGTTCATGCTTGGCAACCGCAACCAGGCGATGCTGAAGCCGCATAAGCACCGCTCCGACATCACCGAATTGCTGCGCGCGGAGCTTGCTTGCCCCAGCCTTTATCACGTTGCGATCAATGCACTATTTTCTGAGCTTGGGCTTGCCGCCCGGTCCTTTGACCGCACCAAGCCGCATGCGGCCGATGCCGCGATCGAGGCCGCTTGGGCCGAGATCTACCGCGCGCCCGAGGCGCATTGGGAACTTTACGACATGGCCGAAAAACTGGTCGATCTCGAAGATTACTTTCGCCGCTGGCGCTTCAACCATGTCACCACCGTTGAGCGTGTGATCGGGTTCAAGCGCGGCACGGGCGGCACAGCTGGCGTGAGCTATCTCAGGCGCATGCTTGAGGTCGAACTGTTTCCAGAGCTTTGGCATGTGCGGGGGCAATTGTGAGACGCGCGCAGTTTCATCTGCCCGAGGGTGTAATCTATCTTGATGGCAATTCGCTCGGCCCGCTTCCGAAGGCCGCGACTGCCAGGGCCGCAGAGGTCCTGCAGCGCGAATGGGGCCAAGAGCTGATCCGGGCCTGGAACAGCGCCGATTGGATCGGGCTGCCAGCGCGGGTGGGCAACCGGGTTGCGGGTTTGATCGGTGCGAGCCCCGGCTCGGTCGCAACAGGCGACACGCTGTCGATCAAGGTCTACCAGGCGTTGGCGGCGGCTTTGCGGATGCGGCCGGATCGGCGTGTCATCTTGTCGGACACCGGCAATTTCCCGACAGACCTCTATATGGCGCAGGGTCTGATCGCGACGTTGGATCGCGGCCATGAGCTGCGAACGGTCGAGCCGGAAGCCGTGATGGGCGCCATCGATGAAAGCGTCGCGGTTGTGATGTTGACCCATGTTGATTACCGATCCGGCAGGCTGCATCAGATGGATGCGATCACTAAAGCCGCCCAAGAAGCAGGCGCGGTGATGATCTGGGATCTGGCCCATTCCGCTGGCGCTGTGCCCGTTGATCTTTCGGCCAGCGGGGCGGAATTTGCGGTCGGATGCACGTATAAATACCTCAATGGCGGGCCGGGCGCGCCGGCCTTCATCTATGTGCGCCCCGATATTGTCGACGATTTAGCGCCTGCCCTGTCGGGGTGGATGGGGCATGCTGCGCCCTTCGCGATGGAGCCGGGATACAGGCCCGCCCCCGCGACCGAGCGGTTGCGCGTCGGCACACCGCCGATTGTACAATTGTCGATCCTCGATGCCGCGTTGGATGCCTGGGACGGCGTTGACATGGCAGATATCCGTGCCGCCTCGCGCCGCCTGTCGGAGCGTTTCATCGCCGAAGTCGAGGCACGCTGCCCGGAACTGGTGCTTGCCAGCCCGCGAGACCCGGCTGCCCGCGGCAGCCAGGTCAGCTTTGCCTTTGCCGATGGCTACCCGGCCATGCAGGCCTTAATCGCGCGCGGCGTGATTGGTGATTTCCGCGCGCCCGACATCATGCGCTTTGGCTTCACGCCGCTATACCTCAGCGAAGAGGAGGTTGTGCGCGCCGCGGAGATCATCGCCGAAATCATCAACGGCAGGCTCTGGGACCGTCCGGAATTTCATGCCCGCGCCAAGGTGACCTGATGTTTGAGCGCGCCCAATCGATCCTGTTTCGGCACTGCGATCCGGCGGGCATTGTGTTCTATCCGCGCTTCTTTGAGATGATCAATGACACCGTTGAGGCCTATTTCGCCCATCTCGGCCATCCCTTTGCGGCACTGCATCAAGGCGCGGCCGTGCCCACAGCCGCAATCGAGGCCACATTTCACGCGCCTGCCCGTCTGGGCGAGGAATTGGCATTGCGGCTTTATCTGACCAAGCTCGGCCGCACAAGTTTAAGCTACCGCGTTGAAAGCCAAGCGTTTTCGGCAAGCGCCAGCCTGGTCCATACCGGGCCCGATCTGCGGCCAGCGCCCTGGCCCGACGATCTGCACCAGAAATTGAAATCCGAATTGGAGACGATGCCATGACGCATCAAATGATCCAGCCACCCGGTTGGGCCGCGCCGAAGGGCTACGCAAATGGCGTGCTCACCGGCTCGGGCATCTTACATATTGGCGGGCAGATTGGCTGGAACGCCGATCAGGTCTTTGAGGCCGAAGATTTTGTCGCGCAGGCTGAGCAGGCACTGTTGAACATTCGCCAGATTGTCGAAACCGCGGGCGGTGCAGTCGAGGACATCACGCGATTGACCTGGTTTGTGACCGACAAGACAGAGTATCTGTCGCGCCAAGAGGATATGGGCGCGGCCTATCGCCGGGTTTTGGGCCGCCACTTTCCGGCAATGTCGATGCTGGTGGTTGCCGGTCTCATTGAAGATCGCGCGCTTGTGGAGATCGAGGCGACAGCAGAAATTTCAGGCGGTGCGCATGCTCTTTGAGGGCCAGGCCGCCGTTATCACAGGCGGCGCGTCGGGTTTGGGCGCGGCTGCAGCCGCAGCGCTCAGCGACGCCGGCATGCGCCCGGTGCTTTTTGATCTTGATGAGGATAAGGGCGCGTCAAAGGCGGCGGATTTGCAGGGCATGTTCCAACGCGTCGATGTGACGGATCCGGCGTCAATGGCAGCTGGGTTTGCCGCAGCGACTGAGGCATTTGGTCCGCCGCGGGTTCTGGTCAATTGCGCGGGGATCGCGCCTGCGGCCAAAACAGTCAGCCGCGGCGCGCCGCATGATCCGAGCCTTTTTGCCAAGGTGATCGGCGTGAACCTGTTGGGCAGTTTCTACGCGGCAAGCCAGGCTGCTGCGCTGATGGTTGCGGCAGCACCAGTCGGGCCTGACGGCGCGCGCGGGGTGATCGTCAACACCGCCTCGGTTGCCGCCTATGACGGACAGATCGGTCAGGCAGCGTATGCGGCATCCAAAGGCGGGGTGGCGGGCATGACCTTGCCCATGGCGCGCGATCTTTCCGACAAGGGCGTGCGTGTGGTCTCCATTGCGCCTGGTCTGTTCCTGACCCCGATGCTCGAAGGTCTGCCGCCCGAGACGCAGTCCAGCCTGGGCGCGCAAGTGCCCTATCCGCCGCGTCTGGGCGATCCAGCCGAATACGGGGGTTTGGCGCGCCATATCGTCGAAAACCCGATGCTCAATGGCGAGGTTATCCGGCTGGACGGGGCGATCCGGATGGCGCCGCGCTAGCCAAGCAGCCAAACCAGCCAAAGGGTGATGGCCGGAAAGCTCGCCAGCACGATAACGCGCAGGATGTCGGTCAGCACAAAGGGCAGGGCGCCCGAATAAGTCGCCGAAATTGGCGTATCCTTGGCCATCGAGTTGATGATGAACAGGTTCATCCCCACAGGCGGCGTGATCAGCCCGACCTCAACGACAATCAACACCAAGACTCCGAACCAGAGGCCAAAATCAGTGGGGCTCATGCCAAAATCGAGCGTCACCATGATCGGAAATACGATCGGCACGGTCAAAAGCACCATCGACAGTGAATCCATCACGCAGCCGAAAAACAGATACATCACCAAAACGATGGCCAGCACGAACCAGGGGGAGAACCCCTGATCGCCGACCCAGGCGGCCGCCGTCTGAGGAAGCTGCGTTAAGCCGAGGAAATTGTTGTAAATACCCGCGCCCAGGATGATCATAAAGATCATCGCCGTAGACGTCGCGGTGATATAGATCGACTCAGTCAGGCGCGGCCAGGACAGCTTGCCCGATGCCCAAGCGACAAGGCCGGTGCCCGCCGCGCCGACGGCTGCGGCCTCTGTCGGGGTGAAAAGGCCCACATATATTCCGCCGACAACCAAAACAAAGATAACCAGAACCGGCCAAACGCGCGCCATTGCCGCCAGTCGCGCGGGCCACGGCACGCGGTCTTTGACAGCGGCCGAATTGGGCGCCACCCGCACCCAGATAGAGATGGCAACGATGTAGCCCAAAGCAGCGATCACCCCGGGAACAATGGCGGCGACAAAAAGCTTCTCGATATTCTGTTCCGCCAGGATCGCATAGATCACCAAGATGACCGAAGGTGGGATCAGGATGCCAAGCGTGCCGCCCGCGGCCAGCGCGCCGGTTGAGAGCGATCCGGGATAGCCGTAGCGTTGCAGCTCGGGCAGGGCGACGCGGCCCATTGTGGCGGCGGTGGCCAGCGATGAGCCGCAGATCGCGCCGAAGCCTGCACAGGCGCCCACCGCTGACATCGCAACCCCGCCGCGGCGATGGCCCAGAAAGCTGGCGGCCGCGCGAAAAAGGTCAGCCGACATCCCCGACACGGTCGCAAATTGCCCCATCAGCAAGAAAAGCGGAATGATCGAGAAGGAGTAGTTCGAAAACGTCCCATAGGTCAGCGTTTTGAGCTGGTTCAGCGTCATGATCGGCGAGCCGATGACCAACCACGTCCCGCCAACGCCGCAGGCGATCATCGCCAGCGCGATCGGCATGCGCAGAAAGACAAGGATCAAGAGGACCGGGAAGGACCAAATCGCCAGCTCAAAATTGCTCATGCGGTGCGCCCCAACACCACGCGGGCCGCGCGCAATACACAAAACGCGGCGACTAGAACGAAGGCCACGGCGCCGACCAGGCCAAGCGCGTAGCCCCACCAGGCTGGCACTTCGGCAATCTGTGTAACCTCACCCGTTCGCATCTTGTCACGCATGCCGAGATAAAGCCGGTAGGTGCCTACGGACGCGGCAAGCAGCATCACGGCGTTGAACAAAAGATCGAGGAAGCGGTTCAAAGACGCGGGCATCCGGGTTTCAAACAGGTCAACCACGGCATGGGCCTGGCGCAATTGGCAAAGCGGAAGAAACGCGAAGACAGCCGCGGCAATGGCGATCTGGGTATAATCATAAATGCCCCGAATGGGCCCGATCCCGATCTGCAGGGGCACAAAAGCGCGGCCAATGATCGAGATGACGGTCAGCGCGGTGATCGCGATGAGCAACGCACCCCCGGCCAGGGCGAGGCAACGGGCCAGAACATCTGCGCCTTGCGATAACTTTTGGTACATCAGCCCCCTTCGCGGCGTGCAAAGGGGCCGGACAACCGGCCCCTTCCGTGTGCCAATGTGACGCCCCTAAGCGCTATACTGTTCAATGAGAGCCCGCGCCCGATCTAAAGTGGCCTGGCCATCGACATCCTGTTCCGCGCGGGACGCAATCCAATCGTCGATCACCGGCAAGGCGGCTTCGCGCCATGGGGCCGATGCGGCCTCATCAATTGTGATGATATCGTTGCCAGCATCCACGGCAATCTGACGCGCGGGCCCGTCGCCGTCCAGCATAACTTGTGCCGCAAAGGCCGAGGCATCTGAGCCCGATACGCTGTCGAGTGCTGTGCGCAGATCGTCCGGCAGGCCTTCATAAGCGGCGCGGTTCATCGCCAGAACAAAGGGCGTGGTGTAAAGCGCTTCGTTGCTGGCAAACTCGGTATGGTTGCTCAAGAGCTCCGACAGGCGCAACGTCGCGGTCACCTCCCACGGGATGACGGTGCCGTTGATGACACCGCGGCTTATCGCCTCTGGGATGGCCGGGACCGGCATGCCAACGGGTTCCGCGCCAAGTTGGGCCAGCATATCGGCGATCACGCGGGTCGGGCCGCGTACTGTCAGCCCAGCCATATCATCAGGCGTTGTAACCGGCTGGTTGCTGTGGATCACACCTGGGCCATGGACCCAGCTTGCGAGGATCTTCACATCACCAAATTCGGCGTCCTGCAGCTCGTTTTCCATCATGTCCCAATAGGCGCGCGATGTGGCCACCGGGTCGCGCATGAGGAAGGGCAGGTCAAAAACTTCCGTCCGCGGGAAACGGCCCGGCGTGTAACCGACCACGGTCATCGTGATATCGGCAATCCCGTCGCGCGCCTGGTCGAAAAGGTCCGGCGGCGCGCCGCCAAGCGCCATCGCATCGAAATGTTGTATGGTCAGATCGCCATCGCTGGCTTCGGCCACCTGATCGGCCCAAGGCACCAAGATGCCTGATGGAATGGTCGCTTGTGGCGGCAGGAATTGGTGCAGCCGTAATGTGGTTGCCTGGGCCCGCGCGATATGCGGTGCCGCCAGGATCGCCGCGCCGGCAACTGGTACGGTTGTAATGAAATCTCTTCTTCGCATGTGTGCCTCCCTAAAGCCGCGCCCCACATTGCCGGGGGTCGCTCCATCCTTCCGAGCCAAAGCATAATGCAGCGCCCTGCGCGCGCAAGCGGATTGGATCGCCACCACAACAGCTAATGGGCCTGGTGCGCGAACTTTGCGCGGTAGCGCGTGGGCGCGATGCCGCGCGCGGCCCGAAAACGGCGCGAGAAGTAAGACGGATCCGCGTAACCCAGCTGGTAGCCGATCTCGGCCACGGAAAGGTCCGTGAAAGCGAGACGACGGGATGCCTCAGTCATCAATGCATGTTCGATGAAAGCTTGTGCGCCGCGGCCGGTTGCTGCCCGGCATTGCCGGCTGAGATGACCGGTGGAGACGCCAAGCGCACGGGCATAATCTGCCGCCGTCCATCCGTCTTGGCGGTGCGCGGCGATCAAGCGCGCCAGCCGGTCCAAGCGGGCATGCCCGCGCGGCGGCGCGGTGCCGTTGGCATCGCTTTGTTCATCGGCGAGTTCGGCCAAAACGGCAAGGGCTAGACCAAGGGCGGCGGGGCTGCGATAGCGTGCTGCCATTCGGTCGGTCTCACACAGCAGTTTCGACAGCGTTTGCAGCCGTGGCCCGATTTTGCCACTGAAGGATTGCGCCAGGTTGTCGGCCAAATCTGCGCTTGCGGGACCAAGTGATTGGGCCAGGTCCGAAGGGATCGACAGGACAAATCCACCTGTACCCGGCGCAAATCGAAACGCGTGCACGGATTGTGCCGGTATGAAGATGTACTCACCCGGCCCCAGCAAGCAAGCGATACCATCGACTTGGGCTTGCGCTTCGCCGTCTTCAACCGCCAGGACTTGCACCAAAGAGGCATGCCGATGGGCAGATATGCGCCAGTTTAGCGGCGCACTGCGTGCCGCGATGGGTTCGTAATGGACAAGATCGGCCACTGGCTCGGTCGTGCCGAATAGGGTGAAAACGGGGATCGGAGAGGTCTGCGCCATGCTCGAATAATACCAGCTACGGTGCTGCCCGTCCATTTTGCTGCATGTCGCAAAGCAGTACGGTTGAGGCCGGGAGGACAGTACCATGCGCACCCAGGTTGCCATCATCGGCGGCGGACCGTCGGGCCTGCTCTTGTCGCAATTGCTCAACCGCGCCGGGATCGAAACGGTTGTCTTGGAACGCGCCAGCCGGGACCATGTCTTGGGCCGGATCCGGGCAGGCGTGCTGGAGGCCGGCACTGTGGAGCTTCTGCGTGAGGCCGGTGTCGGCGCGCGGCTTGAGACAGAAGGTTTGCCGCATGACGGCTGCTATCTAACCGATGACGATCTGATGGTGCGGATCGATTTCCGGGCGCTCACCGGCAAAAATGTTACCGTTTACGGCCAGACGGAGGTTACAGCCGATCTCTATCGCGCCCAAGATGAAATGGGGACCACGATCTTGCATGACGTCTCGGACGTGGTGATCGGTGATGCGACCGGCGCGGCGCCCTATGTGACATTTGTCCAGAACGGCGCGACGCAGCGTCTGGACTGCGCGTATATTGCTGGATGTGACGGTTTTCACGGGGTCAGCCGCAAAAGCATCCCCGATGATAAACGGCGTGAATTTGAGCGGGTGTATCCGTTTGGCTGGCTGGGGCTTTTGTCGCGCACACGGCCCGCGCATGAAGAGCTGATCTATGCCAATTCGCGCAATGGATTTGCGCTTGCATCGATGCGCAACCCGGAACTTAGCCGGTATTACGTGCAGGTGCCGCTTAGCGATAAGGTCACCGATTGGAGTGATGCGCGGTTCTGGGAAAAGCTGAAAAGCTGCCTGCCGGAAGAGACCGCGCGCGCGCTGCAAACCGGGCCGTCGATTGAAAAATCGATCGCGCCCCTGCGGTCTTTTGTGTCCGAGCCGCTGCGCTATGGGAAACTGGCTTTGGTCGGGGATGCGGCGCATATCGTGCCGCCAACGGGTGCCAAAGGGCTCAATCTGGCCGCCTCTGACGTCTACTACCTGCATCAGGCGCTGATCGCGGCGTTAAGATCTGGTGATAAGAGCGGGTTTGACGCCTATTCCGACCGGGCCTTGGCGCGGATCTGGAAGGCGATGCGGTTTAGCTGGCAGATGACAACGATGCTGCATCAATTTGCCGGTGAGGACAGCTTTGCGGCCCAGATGCGTAAGGCGACCCTGGCTCATCTGGCGCAATCAGAATCCGCAAGGCGGGAGCTGGCCGAAAACTACGTGGGTCTGCCGTATTGAGTCACCGCGTAAGGGCGCGCCGCGTCGGGCCCCATTCTGGAGCCGCTCCGCGGCCCGCGTTTCCACGGATCGGTCTTCGATGGGCTGTGCGAGATGGACTTTGCGTTACGAGATCGATAAATGATCTGTAGTTTGGTAACGAAAGAGCGGGAGCAGCGGCATGTCCGATGCGTTCATCTGTGATTATGTTCGCACGCCCATTGGTCGGTTCGCAGGTGCGCTTTCGATGGTGCGCCCTGATGACCTGGGTGCGATCCCGATCCGTGCCTTGCTGTCTCGCAATGACAGACTTGATCCCACAGCCATCGAGGAAGTGATCTATGGCTGCGCAAATCAGGCCGGCGAGGATAACCGAAATGTTGCGCGCATGTCGGCGCTTCTGGCCGGTCTGCCGGAGACAGTGCCGGCCACGACGATAAACCGCTTATGCGGCTCGGGCATGGATGCGGTTATCTTTGCCGCCCGGGCGATCCGGTCGGGTGAGGCGGACCTGATCCTGGCCGGTGGCGTCGAGAGCATGAGCCGCGCGCCATTTGTGATGCCAAAGGCGGCCCAGGCCTTTTCGCGCGCGGTTGAAATCCACGACACAACCATCGGGTGGCGCTTTGTGAACCCGGTCCTCAAGGCGCAATACGGGATCGATTCCATGCCCGAGACGGCAGAGAATGTCGCCGAGGATTTTGGCATTTGCCGCGCCGATCAAGATGCATTTGCGGCGCGAAGCCAGGCCCGCGCGACGGCTGCGATGGCTTGTGGCCGCCTGGCACAAGAGATCGTGCCCGTTGAGATCCCGCAGCGAAAGGGTGACGCCATTGTTGTTGCTCAAGACGAGCATCCACGCGCCCAGACCACCGCGGACAGCCTTGCCAAATTGGTACCGATTGTCAGGCAGCCCGGCACGGTCACAGCCGGGAACGCATCTGGGGTAAATGACGGGGCCGCCGCGCTTATCATCGCCTCGAAAGCCGCCGCCGAGCGGCACGGATTGACGCCGATTGCGCGGATTTTGGGCGGCGCGACTGTGGGCGTTACACCGCGTATCATGGGGATTGGCCCGGCGCCTGCCGCCGAAAAGCTGATGTTGCGCCTTGGTCTGGCGATATCCGATTTTGCCGTGGTTGAACTGAATGAAGCCTTTGCCAGCCAAAGCCTTGCCACGCTGCGCCAATTGGGCCTCCCCGATGACGCAGCACATGTGAACCGCAATGGCGGGGCGATCGCACTCGGCCATCCGCTCGGCATGTCTGGCGCGCGCATCACAGGCTCGGCCGCACTTGACCTGAAACCGGGGGAACGCGGCCTAGCCTGCATGTGCATCGGCGTGGGTCAAGGCATTGCCGTCGCGCTTGAAAGTGCGCGCTGAGTCTGGGGGGTCGTAGGGGGCCCGCCCCCTGCAAAGCCGCCTGCACAGGCCGCGCGCCGACGAGGGCCCCAAAGGGCGCCTGAGAAGGCGCGCGCTCCCCCCTTGCAACGCACCCACCATCGGACAATCCTGTTGCGAAGAAATCTGCGGAGCTGGCGATGACCTTCCCCGAAACGATGTGCGCCATGGTGACCATGGGCCATGGCGGCCTTGATCAACTGCAATGGCGCGAAGATTGGCCCAGGCCGGTGCCGCAAAAGGGCGAAGTGCTGGTCCGCGTCAAAGCCTGTGGGCTCAATAATACCGACATCAACACCCGCGTCGGCTGGTACTCACAGGGCATCTCTTCAACTGCTTCAGGCAACGACCAGCAAGACCCGTCCTGGGGCGGCGCGCCGATCAGTTTCCCGCGCATCCAAGGGGCGGATGCATGCGGCGAGATTGTCGATGTCGGCCCGGGTGTCAGCAAAAGCCGGATCGGCGCGCGGGTGATCACAGACAATTGGCTGCGTGACCCGACATGTCCCGGCAACAAAGGCAAGGCCGCCTATTTCGGATCGGAATGCGATGGCGGGTTTGCAGAATTCACCTGCCTTCCCAATGAAAACGCCGTGCAGGTCCGATCGGGCCTAAGAGACGCCGAATTGGCGACCTTTTCCTGTTCATTTTCCACCGCGCTTGGCATGCTGACCCGGGCGGAGGTCGGCGACGCGGATACCGTCCTTATCCCGGGCGCCTCGGGTGGCGTGGGCGGTGCGCTTGTTCAATTGGCCAAACTACGCGGCGCGCGGGTCATTGCGATGGCAAGTGCATCGAAACACGCGGCTGTAGCTGAGCTTGGGCCCGATCTGATCCTGCCCCGCGCGCCTGAGGATCTGCGCGCAGCCCTTGGCGATGAACGCGTCACCGTCGTCGCAGATGTGGTCGGCGGGCCGGGTTGGCCCGCGCTGGTCGACGTGCTCGAACGCGGCGGCAGGCTGACCTGTTCGGGTGCAATTGCCGGCCCGCATGTCAATTTCGATCTGCGGACGTTTTACTTGCGTGATCTGACCTTCACGGGCTCCACCGTGACGGATCCGTCGGTCATGCGCACCCTTGTTAATCATATTGAGGCGGCGGAACTTCGCCCGCTCCTGGCTGCGAGCTTTCCGCTCAAAGAGCTGGCCGCCGCGCAAACGGCTTTCGCCGAAAAGACCCATGCCGGAAACATCGTGGTACTGCCGTGACCGGCCAATCGGCCGTGCGATCGGCCTTGCCGCTTTGGAACCTTGCGCCGGATGCGGAGATTTCGCTGATCAATGTCTCGGAAAACCACACCTATCTGGTTGAGGGGCAGGGTCAAAGGTTCATCCTGCGCTGCCACCGCCCAGGCTATCAATCCGCGGCGGCAATCCGGTCGGAGCTTGGCTGGCTCGCCGCCCTGGCCGAAAACCGCGCCCTGGCGCCGGTGGCCTTGCCTGTGCCCATTGCCGGGCGCGACGGGTTGGTGCTGCAAACCCATGCTGGCCAACACATGGTGCTCTTTGAACATCTGCCCGGCGAGGAGCCAAGCGGCGATGCAGCACCTACCCCGCTATTTGCGCGCTTGGGACAAATTGCAGCCCGGCTGCATCTCCAGGCCCGGCACTGGTCGCAACCCAATGGCTTCACGCGCCCGCATTGGGATCTCTCAGCCGTCTTTGGTGCAACGGCTGCTTGGGGCGATTGGCGATCTGCCCCTGGCGTCGACCACCAAATTCTACCGCTTTTGGCGCAAGCCCAAGCCCTGACGACCGACCGGCTGACCCAGTTTGGCAAGGATGCAACGCGCTACGGTCTGATCCATGCTGATATGCGGCTTGCCAATCTTTTGCAGGACGGGTCAGAGCTCGCGCTGATTGATTTCGACGATTGCGGCTTTGGCTGGTGGCTTTACGACTTTGCCGCCGCGGTCAGCTTTATGGAAACACGCGATGACCTGGACGATCTGGCCCAGGCCTGGATCGCGGGATACCGCGAAATCGCGGCCCTTTCCGACCAAGATGCCGCAGAGATCGACACTTTTGTGATGCTGCGCCGGATGGCTTTATTGGCCTGGATCGGCAGCCATTCAGAAGCCCCTGAGCCGCAAGCCCTGGCCCCCCATTTTGCCGATGGCACTGCAGAATTGGCGGAGCGATTCATGTCAAAATTTGCCTAAGATCCCAGTCTGGCGCCACATCATGCCTGCTTGACAAATGCCGGTGCGGCGCTGCCCCATACGGCATGGACACCTTAACCACCCATGACGCGCTCGAAGACCCGCGCAATGCGACCATAAAGATCTATATCAACGGCGCGATTGTGCCGCGCGCTGATGCCAAGGTCTCGGTCTATGATAGCGGGTTCATGCTGGGTGATGGCATGTGGGAAGGTCTGCGGCTTTACGATGGGGTCTGGGCGTTTTTCGATGCGCATATGGATCGCTTCTTTGGCTCCTGCAAAGCGGTTAGCCTTGATGTCGGAACGGACCGTGCTGGGATTTTTGCCGCACTTGAGGAAACCCGGGCGGCCAATGGTATGCACACAGATGTGCATTGCCGGCTGATGCTGACACGCGGCGTCAAAGTGCGGCCGTTCCAGCACCCCGCACTCAGCCAATCCGGGCCGACCCTTGTCATTATCATGGAGCATTCGAAGCCCGCCGAGCGATTGCACCAGGCGGGCATTCGTTTGGCCACCGTGCCGCAGGTGCGCGGGCTGCCCACAAGCCAAGATGCCAAATTCAATAGCCACTCAAAGCTGAACTGCGTGATTGCGTGTCTACAGGCGGAACATGCCGGCGCCGATGAAGCCCTGATGCTGGACCCGCATGGCTTCGTGAACACGACCAATGCGTGCAACTTTTTCATCGTCCGGAGCGGCGCGGTTTGGACCTCAACCGGTGATTATTGCATGAACGGCGTGACCCGAGCCAAGGTGATCGATCTGTGCCGACTGAACGACATTCCCGTCTACGAAAAAAACTACTCGCTTTATGAGGCCTACACTGCGGATGAGGCCTTTTTGACCGGCACTTTCGGGGCGCAAACACCGGTGGCCTCGATCGATGGCAAACAGATCGGCGATGGCACACATCCCGTCACAACCCGGATCCGCGCGCATTATAAAGAGATGATCGACGCCCATGTCGCGGCGGCCGTGGCGCCGACAAGCAATGGCGCGAGGTCCTGATTTGCGCGCGCGCCTCTTTTCCCAGAAAAACCGGCCCGTCCATCTTGGGCGCTATGGGTTGGAACGTCTGGCCCGGGCGGAAAGCGCGCCCCTAGCCGGGCTGCGTCCGTTCCCACAGCTTTCCTACGCGCATGAAAACCGCCCGCATTCGGTTGTGAATGCGATGCGCGATCATCAGGCGATGTTGGATGCAATCCGGGACGGGCTAATCAACAAGGCGATGTCGGAAACGCCGTCCGATCTGCAAGAGCGCGCCGATCACCTGAAAGCTTTTGGCTATTTCGCGGATGCTTCCATGGTCGGGACCTGCCTTTTGCCGGCAGAGGCCGTTTTGGACGCTCCGTATCAGAACCCCGACATCGCGCGCCTGGCGGAAGATTTGAAAACCCGCCAAACAAAGACGCTGGCCTCTGGCATCGACATGATCATGGCCGATCTTAAGGAATCAATGGAGGCCCCACCCAGTACAATTGATGGGCACAGCCATGCGATTGTCTTTTTATACGAACATCCCCGCGCGCCGGAACCGGGCGAGGTCGGCACCGCTTGGATAGCCGATGCGATGGCCCACCGCTCCTGCCTGTTGGCGGCAGAGACGGCTGTGGTCATCGCCAATTATCTGCGCCTTTTGGGCCATGACGCGCGGGCGCACACGGCGAGCAGCTCGGATGTCGATCTCGGGCGTCTGGCAGTGGCTGCCGGTCTGGCGGTTGCAAAGGACGGCGTGCCTGTCGCGCCTTTTGTGGGCGCAGAATTCGGATTGGCCGCGATCACGACAAGCTTTGAGATCGCGCCCGATGCGCCGTTGGCCGCAGCTGCACCAATGCATCCGAGGCCCTATGCAAATCGGCGCTTTGTCGATGGCGCGCACCCGTTTGAGCGCCTCACCCGCGTCGACAACCCAACAACCTATATCGATGAGGCGCGCGTGCCCCGTGTGCCAAAACGCGCCGATATGTTTGCCCGGGCCCAGTTCGGCGATATGGGCAAAAAGCTGCAAGACGGCGCAAAAGGCGGGCATTATGCCCGCAAGGCCGCGCCATCGATGGCGCAGCGGCGCGCCCTGGGCGCTTTTGTGTTGCTGCAAGACGGTGAGGCCGCGGGTGACAAGGTGGCTTATGACCCGCAGGACGCGGCCGATCTGGTCAAAGCAACAACCTATTTTCTGGGCGTCGACGCGGTTGGCATAAGCCGCTGCCCCGATTGGACATGGTATTCCCACAATGCCGCCGGAGAGGTGATTGATCCGCCGCATGACCAGGCGATCAGCATGATCATCGACCAGGGCTTCGACACGATGGAAGGCGCCTCCGGCGATGATTGGATATCGGTCGCACAATCGATGCGTGCCTATCTGCGGTTTTCGCTTCTGGGCGGGGTTGTCGCGCGGCAATTGCGCAATCTGGGCTACCAGGCCAAGGCCCATACGGTGATGGACGGCGATGTGTTGCAACCACCGCTTTTGCTGTTGTCGGGTCTGGGGGAGGTCAGCCGTATCGGCGAGGTGATCTTGAACCCCTATCTCGGGCCACGCCTGAAATCCGGCGTGGTCACAACCAACCTGCCGATGACGCATGACAAGCCGATCGACTTTGGCCTGCAGAGCTTTTGCGAGGCGTGCAAGAAATGCGCGCGCGAATGCCCCTCTGGCGCGATCACCGCCGGACCGAAACTGATGTTTAACGGCTATGAGATCTGGAAATCCGACAGCCAGAAATGCGCGACCTACCGGATCACAACCGAAGGCGGCGCGATGTGCGGCCGCTGCATGAAGACCTGCCCTTGGAACCTCGAAGGCGTGCTGGGCGATGCCCTGTTCCGCTGGACGGCAATGAAGGTGCCCGGCTCGGCCCCGGCGCTAGCAAAGCTTGATGATCTGTTGAACAGGGGCAACCTGAACCCGGTCAAAAAATGGTGGTGGGATCTCGAGATTGAGGAGGATGGCGGCTACCGCCCGACCAAACATCCGGTCAATACACGCGGCCTGCAAAAGGATCTCGATCTGCGCTATGAAGACCAGACATTGGCCGTCTACCCTGCACCCCTGGCACCACACCCGCATCCCTATCCGTTTGTGATGGATCGCGAGGCCGGGATTGAGGCCTACCAGCAGATGATCACGGCAGATGCCTATAAAGCGCGGCTTGCCGCAGGTGAGGACCCGGCCCATAAGGTCAGTGATTTTGGCGATAGTCCTGTGCTTCGCGTAGAGATCGAAAAGGCGAAAAAGTCCGCAGACGGCATCACTATTTATGAGTTCCGCAGCCTTGATGGCAGCGACCTGCCCGCCTGGGATGCCGGCGCCCATATCGATATCGTCGTGGCGCCGGAATTTTTGCGCCAATACTCGATGTCAGGCGATCCCGCGGATCGTTCAAAATACCAGATCGGGGTGTTGAAAGAGACAAGCGGGCGCGGCGGCTCAGCGCTCTTGCACCGCATTTTCAACGAGGGGCGGAAGGTCTTTATTTCTCGCCCGATCAATCACTTCCCGCTGATCGAGGAGGCGCCGTTTAGCTATTTGATGGGCGGTGGCATAGGGATCACGCCGATGATCGCAATGGCCCACCGTCTGCATGCGCTCGGCCGGCCCTTTGCGCTGCATTATTCCGGGCGCCAGCGTGAGACGATGGGGTATTTGGAGGAACTTGCCGGTTTTGCCTGGGCCGATCGGGTGACGCTGCATATCTCATCACAGGGCAGCCGCGCCGATCTGTCCGCGATCTTGCGCCACCAACCTGGCGCTCACGTCTATACTTGCGGCGCGGAGCCTTACATGGCCGCCGTCATGGAGGCCGCAGAAGCGGCGGGTTTTCCGGAAGAGGCCCGCCATCTTGAATATTTCTCAGTCCCCGAATTGCCGGATTACGAAAACCACCCCTTCACTTTGAAACTCGCGCAATCAGGCCGGCTGCTTGAGGTGCCCGAAGACAAGACCGCCGCCGATATCCTGCTGGAAAGTGGATACCCGGTGGATGTTAAATGCTCTGACGGCATTTGCGGCGTATGCAAATGCGCGCTTGTTTCCGGCGATGTCGAGCATCGCGACTTTGTGCTATCAAAGGCGCAGCGGGAAACGGGATTCATCAGCTGCCAATCGCGCGCGGCAGAGCCGGGCGGCGTTATCGAGATCGATTTGTAACCTACCTTATCAGGCCTTAGCCCGGCTGCATGCGCAGTTTATTAACTGGTCGGGCCAGCGGCTCAACGGCTCAAAATGGTGCCGAGAGAACCTAACAAACGGCACACAAACATCATGACGAAGGGCCCAGGCCGGATTTGCAGCGATGTGGCGCTCACCTAAAGCCCAAACAAAGCCGACACAGGACCTTACCGATCAAATCTCCAATGCCAGCGCCTCGCGCTCCACTAGGTATGGCAGCCGAGATTGGGCTGCTGATACCCGATCCATGTGCAACTCGCCAAAGACAATCTCCGGGCCGATCTTTGCGCGGGTGAGTTCCTGTCCGTCGGGGCATGCAACAAAGCTTTGGCCGAGGAAATTCATACCGTGCTCGGTACCGGCGCTATTGGCATAAGCCAGGTAAACGCCGTTTTCGTACGCGCGCGTCGGGATCATACGCTGCGCCACCCACTCCCACTCGGCGCCAAGAGCGGTGGGCACCAAAACAAGCTCGGCACCCAGTGACGCGACATGTCGCACAGTTTCAGGAAACTCCGCGTCGTAACAAATCAGCGTTGCCATCCGAATATCGCGATAGCTGAACAGCCTGCACCCACGACCGGGCACGAAGTGCTCTTGCTCGAAGCCCGGAGGAATTGCCAGTTTGCGGTGCCAACCGAGACGTTCTCCATCAGGCCCAATGCATTGCGCCGCGTTATACACAACGTCGCCGTCCAATTCAGGAAAGCCGTAATGAATCGCAACACCCTGTGCTTTGGCAAGGGCTGCTATTTCGCGCGCAATGGGGCCGTCACTTGGTTCTGCCCGGGCCTTGATCTCGTCGCCGATATTGTAGCCTGTCGCAAAAAGCTCGGGCAGCAGCAGAAGGTCCGATTGCGCAGCGGCAATTGTGGGCAGCGCATCTGCCAGCCAATTGAGGCGCTCTCGCGTGCTCGCCAGCTCGGCCGGCGATTGCCCAAGCGCTAATCGAAACGTACGAGCCATTTCAGTTTTCCGTTACGAGCAATGTTCGCGGGTATTCGGTGATGTACTCAAATCCCGTCTCGGTCACGACAACAGAGTCGCCAATGCGCCCGGCCGTGACTCCGTCAATGGAGATACCGCCATCCACGGCAAAGGTCATGCCGGGCTTTAAGATTGTCGTGTCCCCGCTTTTGAGCTCGGGCGCTTCAAGATAGGCCACGCCAATTGAACGCCCTGTCCGATATCCGGTCTCGTAGCCGCGTTCCGCGTATATCGCGTTTGCCGCCGCGGCGACTTCTTGCGCCTCAATCCCAGGGCGGATGCTGGCGATTGCGGCCTGTTGTGCATCGATCGCGGCTGTCTGCACACGGGCAGCATCATCGCGCACCTCGCCAATGTGGAACATCCGGTCAAAACCCAGCTTGTACTGCTTGAACTGCGCCATGTTGCAAAAGCAAAAGTACACAGGATCGGCGCGCTGGTATTGTCGGACCGACGCACGCCGATGCACCATCGACGTGTCTTTGCCGCTTTGCAGGATTTGCAGGTTGTGAATCATCGGCGAGACAAACCTCTCCCACCCCTTGCCGGTGAGAAATGTCGCCGCCTTGCGCGACCCGGCGTCAATCACTGCCAGCGCACTTTCATATTCGTGCGCCCCTTCTTGCAGACTGTTATGGGCGGCGTGCATCATTGCACCCGCAATCTGGCCTGCCTCTTTCATCACCTGAATCTCGAATGGCGTTTTGATCACCCGCATTGCGCCTAAGACCGGTGAGATGTCCTTAATCGGCACACCTGGATAGGTCTCGTCCAAATGATTGCGGATAATGGCGGGTATGTTGCTGCGTTCTACCCAGATGTCATCGGGCGCATTCCCCAAAGCATCGGCAAGAGCACGGCCCCATGTCTGCTGGCCTGCGTCTTCCCAGGTGCGGACGTCTTCGACCCAGGTCATCGCCTGGACCATTTCGCTTTCCATCAGCGGTGTGATGACGACGGGCGCGTCCGTGGCATTCACGACCAACAGTGTTGGCCGGCCAAATTCGATGCCCAGATAGCCCCAAAATCCAGCAAGATAAGCGATTGAGCTTTCATCTGTGAAGACAGCAAGTTGTATGCCCAGGTCGCGCATTCGGTCCTGCAGGCTGAGGGTGCGCGTCTTGGCTTCGTCCAACATGGTAGCGTTCCGTTGCGGCTGGCATGTGAGTAGTGAAAAGCGCTTTTGTTGTATACCGGCGCGAGAATTGCGGTGTCGCAGTGTAATGGGTACCCGACACCGAAACACGGCGCAGGATCGGTAGTTTGAGCTTAAAACGGGCGATCACGGAAGGTGACGCTTTCAACACGCTCGCATCCTCGGGGTTCCGGCAATAACCCCGCGTAAGGAGAGGTCGGGTGAGCCGTCGGGCAGCAGCCCCGCCTCAAGGCCTTCGTCTATCTCTTCCTCACGCACTTTGGCCCATTTTTCTGCCTTCTTTTTGGTGTCGAACCGAGGGCCTGTTTCTTGGTAGTTGAATTCGCGCCGGGTGATCTGTGCAAAGTACCTCTTCTGGCCATCTTTGAGGCGTCGGGTTATGATAAATGCCGTGCGTATGACTCCGGTGTTTTGGTATAACTCTGAGTCACACTCATGTGAAAAACGTACCAAAACCGGCCAAAATCATACCAAATCGACCAATTCGTATGACTCGTGAATATCGAAAAGAAGTAGAAAAACCAATCGTTTATATGAGTTCTCGACTATCTGTCGCGCCGATGATGGATTGGACGGATCGGCATTGCCGGGTTTTTCATCGTTTATTGACGCGCAGAGCTTTGCTCTACACTGAGATGGTGACAAGTTCTGCCGTGTTATACGGCAAGCGGGCGCGGTTGTTGGGCTTTGATCCTCAAGAACATCCTGTTGCCCTGCAATTGGGCGGATCGGTGCCTGGAGAGCTTGCTCAAGCCACGCGGATTGCAGCCGATTATGGCTATGACGAGATTAACCTCAATGTCGGTTGTCCGTCAGACCGCGTGCAATCCGGCGCGTTCGGCGCGGTTTTGATGAAAGAGCCTGATCTTGTGGCGGAATGTGCGGCAGCGATGATCGGCGCGTCGCCCGTTCCGGTGACCGTAAAATGCCGCCTTGGTGTTGATGACCAGGACCCGCGGCAGGTCTTGCCTAACTTTCTTGAGCGTGTGGCCATTGTAGGGGTGGACCGGGTTATCATTCATGCGCGTAAAGCCTGGCTCGAAGGCCTCAGCCCAAAGGAAAACCGCGACATCCCGCCGCTCGACTACGCGCTTGTCTGTGACATGAAACAGGCTTTTCCCGATCTGCATCTGTCAATCAACGGCGGCATTGAAAGCTTGGCGGAGGTCGACGCCCATCTTGCGCGCGGGATGGATGGCGTGATGGTCGGGCGCGCCGCTTATCACCGGCCGTTTGACGTGTTGGCGGATGTGGATCGGCGGATATTCGGGAGCAGCGACCCGGCAAAGACCCGGTCGCAAATCGTCGATGAGATGCTGCCCTATATCGCTGACTATCTGCAATCAGGCGGCCGGTTGCACCACATCACGCGCCATATGTTGGGGCTTTTTGCAGGGCAGCCTGGCGCACGTGGCTGGCGGCGGGTCCTGTCGGAGCGCGCAAACCGGCCGGGCGCCGGTCTGGAAGTACTCGATCACGCACTTGCTCATGTCACCGCCCAAGCTGCCTGAGATCGGCGATGGATGGCGGGTCTATCCGTCGGACCCCGAGCTTTTGCAGTGGCTTGAGACGGCAGGCCCGGCGGCCGAGGCGGCACTTTGTGATCCCGCACATGCCGCCTGGCTGCGTCACGGGGGGACCTGGTTTGCCGGGGTTGATGTGCTGCCCAATGATCCGCTTGGCCGGATTGGTGCGGGGCCGGCGCTCAACTGTGAGGCGCTGCGAGATGCAAGTGCAGCATTAGGTTTGAGCGATGGGCGCAGCCAAACTCTGCCGCTGCATCGCGGTCAGGTCTCGGTGGCCTGGCCAGGATACCCCAAGCATGACGGCAGAGAGACGGCAGCCGCGCATCGCTATCGGCGCCATCGCGACGCGGCCCATCTGGACGGGTTGTTGCCCGTGGGGCCCGAAAGGCGGCGCATGCTGCGCGAGCCTCATGCCTGGATCCTGGGACTACCCCTTTCACCGATGCGCCAGGGTCAGGCGCCGCTTGTCGTTTGGGCGGGCAGCCAGGAAGTTTTACGAAATGCGATCCGGCAAGCGCTGGCGCCGCATCCGCCGGAGATCTGGGACCAGGTCGATGTGACGGATGCCTACAAAGCCGCCAGGCGGCGCATTTTTGAGACCTGTGCAAGAATTGAGATACGCGCAGAGCCCGGCCAGGCCATCTTACTGCACAGGCTTATCCTGCATGGGATTGCGCCCTGGGACGGACCGACCGGAGCGCCGCGATCGGTGATTTATTTCCGACCGGTCCTGCCTGGCGGTATTGCCGACTGGCTGGCGTTGCCCTGATGGTGGAGCCAAAGACAGAGATAGACAGCACCTGCACCGATCGCACAGACCAACAGCAGCGTTTCGCGAAAGATCGGCGCGGCAAGTTCTGGCAAGAGCCATAGCTTGATCCAGGGCAGGCTTGCCGCGAATACAACGGAAATCGCCACGGCTTTGGCCGGTCCGCGCGCAATCCGTTCGCGTTGCCACAGCACAATAATCATGCCCAAGCCGAAAACGGGCGCCGAAACCACAGCGCCCGCAGTAAAGACGCCGGCCAATGTGCCTGGCAGGGCGAAGAGGTAAAGCAACAGACCCGACCCTTCGACATCGGCCCGGCCAAAGACCTGCAGCGGGTAAAGCAACGCCCCCGCAATGATCAGTGCCAGTACCCAAGCGCGTAGGGCGGCGCGGATAATCTCGGCTGTCGGCGGCTCCCTCAGCGTTTGAGCCGCGCGGCCCGTCCACCGCGGCGGGTCTTCAGCATGCCCGCGCGGTTGGGCAATTGCTCGAGCACGACGCGCCTGGCCTCATCGCTCAACCGCGACCAGGCGGTGATTTCCTCGATTGTCCGGTGGCATCCGGCACAGATGCGTGCTTCGGGATGAATAACGCACACGTTGATGCAGGGCGATTGCACCTCATCGCGACGCCACACGTCATCCATCCGTTGTGCCTCCGATCACGCGCAGCCGGTCCAGCGCTCCCTGTAAGATATACGCAGCAGCGACGTGATCGATCACCTCGGCGCGACGTTTTCGTGACGTATCCGCCTCTAAAAGCGCGCGTTCGGCTGCAATTGTCGACAATCGCTCGTCCCACAGAAGCGCCGGCAGGCTAGCGAAGGCGGGCTGGGCGGTGAGGTTGCGCAGAAACGCCCGCGTCGATTGCGCACGCGCACCTTCGGTCCCGTCCATGTTGATCGGCAGGCCCAAGACCAACCCGTCGATGTCCCGCTCGGCGACGATACCCGCAAGCTCTGCTGCATCTGCAGTGAATTTGCGCCGTTTGATCGTGCGCAGCGGCGTGGCCACACTTCGCCTCCGGTCGCTGACGGCAATGCCGATGGTCTTGGTGCCAAAATCCAAGCCGATGAGTGCGCCCACAGACGGCAGGGCGGCGGCGAATTCGGTATCGGTCATGGCGCTGGTAAAGCGGCGGCCGCCGCGTCCAATAGCGCCTGCGCGGCCGCGTCACCTGCAAAGGCTGCGCGGGCCTCGGCCAGAACGGCGTGCGCCGCATCGATCCGGGCCAAGACGCCATAGGCGCCAATAAGACGCGCCCATTCTTCGACCGGCCCGCCTTCATCGTTCAACCGGCTGGCCAGGCCATCCACCATCTCTTCGACCATGGCGCGCCGCTCTTGCGGGCTCATCGTGGCGGCCGCTTCCATCTGCGACTGAGTTGGGCCGGACGCGCGCGCCGCTGCCAGCGCATTCAAATCGACCCGTTGGCCCGCGAAAAAGGCAACTTCCTGGATCTGGTCAAGGATCGGGCCAACCCAAGGATCATCCGGCCCGCTATCGGCCAGCAGGTCGCGCCATATCGGAAATGCGAGATCCGGTCGGTTTTGCCGCTGATACATCGCGCCCAGCAGAAAACGGGCATCACCTGCATTTGGGTTGATCTGCAAAGCCTGTCGCAACGACGTCTCCGCCTGAGGTGACACATACCCGCCGGCTGCGAGGATGCGCATGCGGGCCAGATCGACATAAATTTGGGCATTGGCACGCGGGCCCATCAATGCGACCGCCTGTTCCTGCGCGCGCCGTGCGGCGGGATAGTTGCCCGCGCGCGCCTCGGCTTGCGCCAGGGCGAGCCATCCTTCGGTGTCTGAGGCGGCACCCGGTTCAGCCATGGCGGCGCGCAGGGCTGCCAGTTCTGGCGCGACCGCGTCGGTGGGGAGAGGCGGGGCAGCGGCTTCGGCTTCGTTCTGGTTGGGACGGTCTGCGCGCGCCGCCTCAATCGCGGCAATGCGTTCGGCCAGCGGAAGATCGGGGCGATTTGGCGAACCGATGAAGCCATAAAGGATGACCGCGCCGCCGATGACTGCCGACAAAGCCAGCGCTATGGGCAAAGTGGCACCCGGCTTCGTGGCATGCTCAGCCGACAGGGCACGGTCTGCATCGAGTATTCGGCGGGAGATTTCGACCCGCGCCCGCTCGGCTTCGGCGTCACCGATGATGCCGCGAGCTTTGTCGCGGTCTAATTCGTGCAACTGGTCGCGGTAGATGTCTAGATCGTAAGCCGCACCGGGCTTGTCTCCGGCCACACCGCCTTTGACGCGCAGAACCGCCCGCCAGACCGCAAGACCCACAGCGATCGACAATGCACCTGCCACGATCCAAAACGCCATTCTGCACCCTTCCGCCGTGCGTCTTGCATTTATGCCCAAAATCGCGGCACGAAAAGACCTGCGGCATCTTGCGTCGGCGTCGCAAATCGGCCTTGTTATGCCGCGCCGGAACGCCGCTTGGACGCAGCTCTGGCGCATACCGTGTTGCAGCATTCGACCATGCGAGGGAGCCATGCGCCGCTACTCCGCCTTTGCCATTGCACGCGAAGCTCTCCGCAACCATAGCGGGTGGGAGCGCGCCTGGGCACGAGCAGAGCCTAAATCCGACTACGACGTGATTGTCGTGGGCGCTGGCGGCCATGGGTTGGCGACGGCTTATTACCTCGGCAAAAACCACGGCATCCGCAATGTGGCGATTTTGGAAAAGGGCTGGTTGGGTGGCGGCAATACCGGGCGGAATACAACAATCATCCGCTCAAACTATCTGCAAGACCCGTCCGCGGCGATCTATGAAAAGGCCCGCAGCCTGTATGAGACGCTGAGCCAGGAGTTGAATTACAACATCATGTTCAGCCCGCGCGGCGTGATGATGCTGGCCCAGACCGAGCATGAGATCCGCGGCTATCAGCGCACAGCGCACGCCAACGCGCTGCAAGGTGTTGCGACGGAATTCATCTCACCCGCCCGTGTGAAGGAACTTTGCCCTATTATCGCGCTGGACGGACCGCGCTATCCAGTCTTGGGCGCGCTTTGGCAACCGCGTGGCGGCACCGCCCGCCATGACGCGGTTGCTTGGGGATATGCGCGGGCTTGTTCGGATATGGGGATGGACATCATCCAAGGGTGCGAGGTCACGGCGATCCGATCCGATCGCGGCCAGGTCACCGGGGTGGAGACGACGCGCGGCGCCATCGGCACAAAAAAGCTTGCCATCGTGGTGGCGGGTCATTCCGGCGTTCTGGCCGATATGGCCGGTTTCCGGTTGCCGGTTGAATCCGTGGCGCTGCAGGCGCTTGTCAGCGAACCGATCAAGCCTGTCATGGATGTGGTTGTGATGGCCAATACGGTGCATGGCTATATGAGCCAGTCGGATAAAGGCGAGATGGTCATTGGTGGCGGCGCGGATGGCTATAACAATTACACGCAGCGCGGCTCGTTCCACCATGTCGAGGAAACCGTGCGCGCATTGATCGAGACCTTCCCGATGCTCAGCCGGCTTAAGATGCTGCGCTGGTGGGGTGGGATTGTGGACATGACCGGCGACCGTTCCCCGATCATCTCAAAAACGCCATTATCGGGCTGCTTCATCAATTGCGGCTGGGGCACGGGCGGGTTCAAGGCCATCCCAGGATCAGGCTGGGCGATGGCGGGCCTTGTGGCCAATGACATGCCTGGCCCGCTGGCTGCGGAATTTGGCCTCGACCGGTTCCGCGAGGGCCGGTTC
Source organism: Pseudomonadota bacterium (assembly GCA_039191215.1). GTDB lineage: Bacteria > Pseudomonadota > Alphaproteobacteria > Rhodobacterales > Rhodobacteraceae > HKCCE3408. The sequence goes on along the minus strand of JBCCXT010000001.1, from coordinate 14,371 downwards.
ATCGACGAATCTGTCGCTGCGGGCGTGGCGCATTGACGGGTTTTGCTTCGATATTGGCCGGTGCTGTCACGAAATCCGTCCCAACCGCTGCGCCGATTTGTCGGCGATTGAGCGGATTATTGGGCGCCAAACGACTCAAAATCAGCGATAGATCGCAAATTCAAGTGGAGGAAAACCTCCGCTTTGGGGGCAATCGGCGTTCAATCGCCTGCAATTCAGCCGGACATTGCTCAGATCACTCTGTTAACACTTTCCGCGCGTGGGACGTTAATCTTCTCATTATGATCGGGGTCCTCAGCGGAGGATTCCAATGTCAGACCCATTCGATCCAGAAAGCTACGAAACCAAGCGCTTCGGCCAGATTGACCAAAACGGTCAAGGTGGCGGCGTTGCCATCATCGTCGTGGGCATCATGGTGCTCGCGCTTTTTGTCTTCGCCGCTTTTGGCGATAGCGGCCCGGTCCCTGCGGATTTGGCTGAGACGGCGACCAACAACTAACCTCTCAATCGCGGCGTTTTGCGCGCTTTCGGCCTGTGCGGGCCCCGGCGGTGATGTGATCGGCGGGGCTGGCGGCTTCACGGTCGCCTTCCAAGCGGAAACAGGTGCCTGTATCGCCACACAAATAGATGCGGGCCTGTCAATCGCACAGGCCCGCGCCACGCCCGAACGGCTGACGCTTTCGGCCGAGCCGGGAGACACAACACTCCGCCTTGAAGTGCAGGACCGCTCGGTGTTGTCGACATCCCTCCAAGCGATTGGGGATGGCGTGCCAAATGTCGTTTTCCCCGATGCGTTGCAATTTTGGGCGGCCTTCAGCCAGGCCGATGACCTGGTGTTCGACGGCGCCACACCGCGCAGGCTAGAACTCCGCGACCAAGCGGCTGTGCTTGATCTGATGACTGCTTGCTTAAGAGCGGCCCCATGATGTCGAAAGTACTGCCGCCATGCTGATCCTGACCTGTCCCTATTGCGGTGTTGCGGCCGAAGAGACCGAACTGAGCCCGGGCGGCGAGGCACATCTAAAGCGCTACGGCCCAGGCTCGGATGATGCTGATTTTGAGGGCTATCTCTTCATGCGCCGGAACCCCAAAGGCGTACATTTTGAGCGCTGGCGTCACAGCATCGGCTGCGGCAAGTGGTTTCATGCCGCCCGCTGCACGGTCACGTTGGAGGTCTTCGGCACCTATTCGGCGCAATCCCTTGAACCGCCGGAAGATATCATCGCGAAGATCGACGCCAAGCGGCCGAATTGGAGGTCGAAATGAGCGCGCGTCTTGCGCAGGGCGGCCGCCGGATCGACCGCACCCGCGTCCTGAAATTCCGCTTTAACGGCCAGTGGATGCGCGGTTTTGAAGGCGATACCTTAGCCTCGGCCTTGCTGGCAAATGACCAGATCCTTGTCGGCCGGTCGTTTAAGTACCACCGCCCGCGCGGGATCGTTGCCAGCGGCGCGGAGGAGCCCAACGCGCTGGTGGGTCTGGGCAAAGGCGCGCGGTTTGAGCCCAACCAGCGCGCGACCACAACGGAGCTTTTCGACCGCGCGGAGATTACCAGCCAGAACCATTGGCCCAGTTTGGCCTTCGATGTCGGTGCCATCAACGCGGCCCTGTCGCGATTTTTTCCCGCGGGTTTCTATTACAAAACGTTCATGCATCCGCGGCCGTTCTGGAAGCATGTGTTTGAACCGGTCATTCGCCATGCCGCCGGGTTGGGCCGTGCACCGGATGCGGAAACGCGTGATGCCGATAGCTACAGCCACGCATACGCATTTTGCGATGTGTTGATCGCAGGTGGTGGCATTGCCGGGCTGCAAGCGGCCCTCGCAGCGGGTCGGGCCGGTGCGAGGGTTATGCTGCTGGAGGCAAGCGCCCATTGGGGCGGTCGCGCGCCGGTCGACGACGCCGTGATCGATGGCCAGGCGGCGGGGGTCTGGGTCGATGCTGCCCTGGCCGAGCTTTCGGCCCTGCCTAATGTCACCCTGCGCCTGCGCACCATGGTGGCGGGCGTCTATGACCACGGCTATGTGCTTGCCGTAGAACGCCGCGCCGATCACAGCCCCGAGGCGGGCCAGGCACGCCAGAGGCTTTGGCGGTGCCGCACGGGTCGGTTGGTTGTGGCCACGGGCGCGATCGAACGCCCGCTTAGCTTTGCCGGCAATGACAAACCCGGCGTCATGCTGGCCAGTGCGGTGCGGGATTATGTCATTGATTATGGCGTGTCGCCCGGCGCAAGCACAGTCATTGTGACAAACAATGACGACGCGTATCGCACCGCAATCGCGCTCCACAAGGCGGGCCAGAAAGTGCCCGCAATCCTCGATACGCGCAGCCAGGGCGGCGGTGAATTGATGGATGCATCAAAGGCGCTTGGCCTACGGGTGTTAACCGGCGCTGGTGTGGCGGCGGTACGCGGCCTATCCTCGGTCATCTCGGCGCGCATTTGTGACGCCAAAGGCACAGGTGCTGTGACCGAGGAGATCCATTGCGACGTGATTGCCATGTCGGGCGGTTGGTCACCGGTTGTGAATCTGTGGTCCCATACCGGCGGCAAGCTCATCTGGGATGAGGCAGAGGCATTTTTCCGGCCCGATGCCAGCCGCGCGCCCATCGGCGCAGATGGAGAAGTCAATGCGATTGTCGCTGGCACGGCAAACGGACATTTGGACGCGCGCGCCGTGCTGCGCGATGCGCATGCTGCCGGTGCCCGCGCTGCTGCCGAGATGGGCGCCACCGGATCCCCCGGTGATGCCGCGCAAACGGATGAAGCGGCGACACTGCCAATCGAGCCCATCTGGGTCATGCCGGAACACGCGAGCGATGCGAAACGCGCAAAGATGTTTCTCGACTTTCAGAACGACGTGAAAGTGGCTGATGTGCAATTGGCCGCGCGTGAAGGGTTCGAAAGCGTTGAACATACCAAACGCTATACGACGCTTGGCATGGCAACGGACCAGGGTAAACTTAGCAATATCAATGGTTTGGCTGTGCTTTCTGATGCGCTTGATCAGCCGATTCCGCAAACCGGTACAACCACGTTCCGCCCACCATATGCGCCGGTCACAATGGGCACCATCGCAGGTGAGGCGCGTAGCGATACATTCCAGCCCCTGCGCCGCACGCCCATCCATACCCGGCATCAAGAGGCCGGTGCACATTGGGAGCCGGTTGGTCACTGGCGCAGGCCCTATTGCTTCCCGCGGGCGGGCGAAAGCATTGAAGAGGCCGTGGCCCGAGAGATTACGACCACGCGGACCAGTGTCGGCATGCTCGATGCTTCAACGCTTGGCAAAATCATTGTGAAAGGGCCTGATGCAGGCCGTTTCATGGATATGATGTACACCAACATGATGTCGAGCTTGGGCGTGGGGCGCTGCCGTTATGGTCTAATGTGTTCTGAGAACGGCTTTTTGATCGATGACGGCGTGGTGGTGAAATTGGCCGACGGCACGTATCTGGCCCATACCACGACAGGCGGGGCGGACCGCATCCACGCGCATATGGAAGAATGGCTGCAGACCGAATGGTGGGATTGGCAGGTCTACACCGCCAATGTGACCGAAGCTTTCGCGCAGATCGCTGTGGTTGGGCCAAAGGCGCGTGCGGTTTTGGAAAAGCTTGGCGGCATGGACCTCTCGGCTGATGCGCTGCCCTTCATGCGATACGCAGAGGGCAAACTCGGCGGGTTCGACGCCCGCGTGTTTCGGATCAGCTTCTCGGGTGAGCTGTCTTACGAAGTGGCGGTGCCCGCGGCCCAAGGCTTGGGCTTTTGGGATGCCGTTGCGCGGGCCGGTGCGGAATTTGGTATCACGCCTTACGGCACCGAAGCGCTGCATGTGATGCGCGCTGAAAAGGGCTTCATCATGATCGGCGATGAAACCGATGGCACAGTGATCCCACAAGATCTTGGCCTGCACTGGGCCATTTCGAAGAAAAAAGAGGATTTTCTGGGCAAACGCGCGCAGAGCCGCAGCCATATGTCGGACCCCAACCGTTGGCAGCTTGTCGGGCTTGAAACGGTGGACGGATCGGTTTTGCCGGACGGATCTTATGCTGTCGAAGATGGCGTGAATGCCAATGGTCAGGGTCTGGTGCAAGGGCGCGTGACCTCGACCTATCATTCACCCACGATCGGGCGCGGCATTGCCATGGGGCTGCTGCGCCACGGCCCCAATAGAATGGGGGAAACCGTGCCGTTCAACCGCGTCGACGGATCCCATGTTCTGGCAAAGGTCGTCAGCCCGGTCTTCTATGACCCCGAAGGGGAGAAACAGAATGTCTGAAGCGGCAGCCGTCACACGGGCAGGGCCGCAGGGCATGGTCTCGCTGCGCGGCTTGCCGGAAGCATTGTCCGGCCCGGTCCGCGCGGTCACGGGGTTTGACCTGCCGGGTCAGCGCAGCATCACGGGCGGCTTCGGCGGCGGTGCGGCATGGATGTCACCGGATGAGTTTATGCTTTTTTGCCCACATGGCGCGGCCGCTTTGTTGGTCGCCGAACTGACCGCATCCCTGGGCACGACCCATCACCTGGCACTTGACGTCTCAGATGCCCGCGCTGGATTTGCAATTGATGGCCCGGCCTGCCGGGACGTCTTGGCCAAGCTCGCCCCGGTCGATCTGTCCCAGGATGCGTTCGGCGAAGGCCAGATCCGGCGCACGCGGTTGGCCCAAGTGGCGGCGGCTTTTTGGATGGCGGGGCCAGAGCTGATCCAGCTTGTCGCGTTCAACTCGGTTGCCGTTTATGTCGAAGACCTGTTGCGCCAGGCCGCGCAGGACGGCCCTTTGGGCTTCTATTCCAGGACGTAGCGCAGCCCGCCGGCCCGCGCCATTTGGGCATCTTGCGCCGGATCGGTCAGAAAGGCCGCGAGGTCACGGGCCGCATCGCCGGCAGTTCGCGTGATCACAAGCGACAGATCGATATGCACGTCCAGATGATCCGGGCAAATCGCCTGGACCGCGAAATCTGTCTCAAGCGCGAAATTGGTCAGGGGCAGGGCGGCAAAGTCGACATCGCCCGCGCGCAGTGCAGATGCGGGACCACCACCCGGCAGCGCCACAAGCCGACCGGCCCATCGCTCCGCCAGGCCCAATTTGGTCAAGAGCGCCGCGAGGCGCGCACCGCTTGTGCCGGCGCCTGTATAACCCAAGGTCCCGGTCGCGGTTTGCAGAAATTCCCTGGCCGCATCAGCATCATCCGGGATGTCCGCCGAATTCTGGCCGAGACAGGCAAAGGCCAATGGCGCGCGCAGAAACGCGCGGTGGTCTTGTGGCGCAACAAGGCCATCTTCGACCAGCAGGGCGCCGTATTCGGGGTTTGTGATTGCGATATCATAGGACGGATCGCGCTTGATCGCATCTGGAACTTCGGGGTTCAGAACAAACTCAACGGATGTCTCATGGCCGTATTCGCGGGTGAAGGCGCCCAAGACTTGCGGGCTCAACTCGCGAATTGCGATGGGAAAGAGACAGGCGACTTTACTCATGGCTCAAATCTGATCACTTTTGGTCGGGCTGGGGAAGGGGCTTGCGCGACCGAACCGCTCAGGCAAAACCTGCAGCGAGACGGACATCCCTTGGCAAAAGCGCGAAAACCCCTGTACCCGTTGCCAATCTGGGGCCAAAGGCTTGGGGCTGGGGCACGATTCTGCGCGGCGCACCCTTGACGGCCCGCACCTTCGCGCCACAAGTGTCCCTCAATTAACCACTACCCGACAGGAGGGGCCCGAATGGCTTTCACTTTACCCGATCTTCCCTATGCCCATGATGCGCTTGCTGGTCTCGGGATGAGCGCGGAGACGCTCGAATACCATCACGACCTGCACCACAAGGCCTATGTTGACAACGGCAACAAGCTGATCGACGGGACCGAATGGGACGGCAAGTCCATGGAAGAGATCATCACCGGCACCTACGATGCCTCTACCGTGGCACAGAATGGAATATTCAATAACATCAGCCAGTTGTGGAACCACAATCAGTTCTGGGAAATGATGGGCCCGAATGAGACTGGCATGCCCGGAGAACTTGAGGCCGCGATCACCGAAAGCTTTGGCTCGGTCGACGCGTTCAAGGCGCAGTTTTCCGCCGCGGGCGCTGGCCAATTCGGATCAGGCTGGTGCTGGCTGGTCAAAGGTTCCGATGGGGGCTTGGCTGTGACCAAGACCGAAAACGGTGTGAACCCGCTTTGCTTCGGGCAGACAGCGCTTTTGGGCTGCGATGTGTGGGAGCACAGCTACTACATTGATTTCCGCAACAAACGCCCGGCCTATCTGTCAAATTTCCTCGACAAGCTGGTTAACTGGGAAAACGTCGCGGCGCGCCTCGTCGCCGCGTGATCACCCGACGCGGTTTCATCAAGGGCCTGCTGGCGAGCGTGCTGGCAGGTCTTTTTGCTGCGACGTACGGGTTTTTCATCGAACCGGCCCTGCGCTTGCGGGTCAAACGGTGGCGGCTGGCGCCGCAGGGTTGGACGGGCGGCGCGCTGCGCGTCGCAGTTCTGGCCGATGTCCATGTGGGCGCGCCAACGGTCACGCAGCGACGGCTGAGGCAGGTGGTGGATCGCACGAATGCACTCGGCGCCGACCTCATCCTCTTTCTCGGCGATCTGGAGGCTGGGCACCCGTTCGTGACAAAACCCGTCGCGTTGCCGGATGCAGCCGCTGAGCTTGCACGGCTGCAAGCACCGCTTGGGGTTTACGCCGTCCTTGGCAATCACGATTGGTGGCATGATAGGGCGGCACAGAACGGCGCCTCGGGATTGCCCGAGGCCGGGCGGGTACTTGAGGATGCAGGCATCCCCGTTCTTGAAAACGACGCGCTGAGATTTGACGGTTTTTGGCTGGCAGGGCTGGGCGATCAGCTTGCCTACTGGCCCACGGGGCGCGGTGGCCGCGATGACATGGGCGCCACTTTGGCTGCCATCACCGACGACGCGCCGATCATCTTGATGGCGCATGAGCCTGATATCTTTGCCAATATCCCAGATCGCATTACCCTGACCGTGTCGGGCCATACCCATGGCGGCCAGGTCAGGCTCTTTGGGTACTCACCCCTGGTCCCGTCGCGCTACGGCAACCGTTTCGCCTATGGTTTCGTTGAAGAACGCGGCCAAAGCCTCGTTGTGTCGGGCGGTATCGGCTGTTCGATCCTGCCGGTCCGCTTTGGCGTTGTGCCAGAGATCACGCTGATTGAGCTTGGCTGAGCCGCGCCAAGCAGGCATTTGCATCGGGGACAACCGCCATCAGCTTGCGCAGGCTTCCATCGGCAAAACCGCGCGCGATCACATGGTCCAACAAGGCCAAAAGCGGGTCCCAAAACCCGTCGACATTGATCACGTAAATCGGCTTGGCATGGAGGCCAAGTTGGGCCCAGGTCAGGACTTCCCAAAACTCATCTAACGATCCTGCACCGCCCGGCAGCAGCGCAATTGCGTCCGCGTTCATCACCATGACCTTCTTGCGCTCATGCATGGTCTCAGTAACCACCAAGCGGCTCAGATCGTGCTTGCCGACCTCCAAATCCATCAAATGCGTCGGGATCACGCCGAATGTATCGCCGCCGGCATTTTGCGCCGCACGGGCCACTTCACCCATCAGCCCGACATCGCCCGCACCATAGACCAGCCGAAAACCGCCGGTCGCCAGGCCCGCGCCCAAAGCCTGCGCTGCTGCGACAAAGGCTGGGTCATCGCCAGATCGCGACCCGCAAAACACGCAAACCGAGCCATTCACGCGATCTCTCCTTGCACAGAACCTTGGTTTGACCGCTGATAGGGACATTGCTACGGTCACACAACCCAAGGTAACTGCCAGTAACGCTTTGGGAATGGGGTTTGGGAGACATGGCAACGCCACGCACCGGTTCATCCGGGCTCATATTGGTATCGGTCTTGGGGCTGCTGATGGTCATCGGCGGCCTGGCTTACGTAGTGTTGCCCAAGCCCGAGGATGCAGCCCCCGATGTTGCGATGCCGGAAATTTCCGATGACGCCGACATCGCGGCGACCGGCATGGAAGACGCAACGTCTGAGATCGCCGAGGCCACGCCCGAACCCGATGCGGCCGATCCCGCGCCCCGCATCGACACGTTCCGACTTGATGGTGATACGGCGGCCATTGCAGGGTTTGCCGCGGCAGATGTGCCTGTTGATATCCTGCTCGACGGCGATGTGATCGTAGCCACAGAAGCTGACGCATCGGGGAATTTTTTCACCTTCGCGACAATCCCTCCGGCAGAGGCGCCGCGCGTTTTAACCCTGCTGGCGCGGCCTGTCGGGCGTGAGCCGCTGCCCGGTGAGGCCTCCCTGATTGTCGCGCCCCAGCCAGAGGCCGCACCCGAGGTCGCCGAACGCGATGCCTCCGGCGGCAATGGCGCGGCGCCGTCGCCGGCCCCGGCGGGTGATCTTGCGGCGAATTCTGTCGAGGCGCCGGGCGCGGGGGCCGAAGCCAACCAAACCGCCGGTGATCTGCCGGAGGCGTCAGTAGACGGCGACAGCGCGTCTGAGGTTGCGGCTTTGGCCAATTCGCAGGGTGAGATCGCCGAGATTACACCTTCGGCAGAGACCCGCGCCGAACAAACCACGATTGCGCCTGGCGATGTTGCCGCCAACACCACGGACCCTGCCGATCCGACGAGCCAATCCGGGACCGGCGCGGCTGCAGATGCGGCTTCAGGGTCGAACACTGAGATCGCGGTTGGTACCTCCCTAACCAATCCGGTCAATGAGGCCGCCGCGGCCGCAAATGAGCCGACAGCACCTGAGGCCGCTCGGGACGCCAATGTCACATCCCCGCCGGTTTTGATCTCCGATGCTGACGGGGTGCGTGTGTTGGGCGGCGGCGGTGTGCCGGAGGTCCAGATCGAGGTCACACTCGACACAATCGGTTATGATACCGAGGGCGGCGTGTTGCTGACCGGGCGGGGCTCGCTCGACAGTGCGGTGCGGCTTTATGTGGACAATCAGCCGGTGCAACTCGTCCCGATCGATGAGACGGGCGTTTGGAGCACTGATCTGCCCAATGTCGATCCTGGCACCTACACTTTGCGCGTCGATCAGGTCAGCGCAGATGGCGCGGTGACTAGCCGGATTGAGACGCCATTCCTGATTGAAACGCCCGAGACCATCCAAGCGCTGCCAGAGCCGGAAGACGGCATATTGGTGCATACCGTACAGACCGGAAACACGCTGTGGGGGATCGCGCGTCAGCAATACGGCGATGGTATCTTGTATTTGCAGGTCTATGCGGCCAATCGCGACCAGATCCGTGACCCCGATATGATCTTTCCGGGCCAGGTCTTCACCCTGCCCGAGATCGAATAACGCCGCGAAATTGGCAACGCGCCGGAGCGCCCCGGCGCGACCGCGGCGCTGATGGCTCCCGCAAGGGGGCTTGAGGTGCCGCGCCCGCCCTGGCCGCACCCGCGCTTGAATAAGGCTGGAAGTCCGGACCGGCGCAACATACGTACATGGATATGGCAAGTGACGTCTCCTCCAACACAATTGAAAAGACAGAGCTTCGCTCCGGCTGGCGCACCGTTCGCAAGGTGGTCCCCTATCTCTGGCCCGAAGGTCAGCCCTGGGCCAAGCGCCGCGTTGTCTTGGCCCTTGTCATGCTGGGGGCGGCCAAACTTGTCTCTGTCGGCACACCCTTTCTCTACGCCGCAGCGGTAGACGCCCTTGTCGGCGAGGAGGGCTCGGCGGCCTGGCTGGTTGCCTTTGGCGCAATTGGGCTCACTGTCGCTTACGGCATGGCCCGGTCGCTCTCGGTCCTCTTTCAGGAATTGCGCGACGCCATTTTTTCACGGGTTGGGCAACGGGCGCTGCGGCAATTGGCACTGCGCACCTTTCGGCATGTGCATGCGTTGTCGCTGCGCTACCACATCACGCGCAAAACCGGCGGGCTCAGCCGGATCATTGAACGCGGCGTCAAAGGCGTTGATTTCCTGTTGCGTGTCATCCTGTTTTCGGTCGGGCCGCTCATTTTAGAGCTTGTTTTGACCGGCATCGTCTTGGCGGTCGTCTTCGATGTCAGCTACATGCTTGTTCTTGCTGTGATGGTGACACTTTACATCTGGTTCACCTTCCAGGTCACCGCCTGGCGCGTGCGCATCCGTCGCGAGATGAATGACCAGGATACCGATGCCAACCAAAAGGCCATCGACAGCCTGCTCAACTTCGAAACCGTGAAGTATTTCGGCGCCGAAGAGCGTGAGGCCGCGCGCTACGATGCGGCGATGGAAAAGTATGAAACCGCCGCTAACAGGACCAACTTTTCGCTGGCGCTGCTCAATATTGGCCAGTCGGTCCTGATCACATCGGGCCTTGTGATTGTCATGGTAATGGCGGCGCGCGGTGTCATGTCGGGCACACTCAGCGTCGGCGATTTTGTCATGGTCAACGCCTATATGATCCAAATTATGGTGCCGCTGAACCTGCTGGGATGGGTCTATCGCGAGATACGGCAATCGCTTGTTGATATGGGCACGATGTTCGACCTGCTTGAACAACCCACCGATGTCAGCGACAAGCCCGGCGCACCGGCCTTGCGCGTCGATCAGGCAGCACTGCGTTTCGACCAAGTGGCGTTTGGCTATGATGCTGAACGCCCCATTCTGCGTGCGCTTAGCCTTGATGTGGCACCGGGCCAGACCGTTGCCCTTGTCGGGCCGTCAGGCTCGGGCAAATCCACAATCGGGCGCTTGCTTTTCCGCTTTTACGACGTGGAATCCGGCGCGATCAGCATCGACGGCCAGGACCTGCGCGATGTCACGCAGCGCAGCGTGCATAACACGATCGGAGTCGTGCCGCAGGATACCGTGCTGTTCAATGACACGATCCGCTACAATATCGGCTATGGACGACCAGATGCGAGTTTCTCGGAAATCGAAGACGCCGCGCGTGCGGCTAAAATCCATGACTTCATCCTCAGCTTGCCCGAGGGCTATGAGACCGCCGTGGGCGAGCGGGGCTTAAAACTGTCGGGCGGCGAAAAACAACGCGTCGGCATCGCCCGGACCTTGCTGAAAAACCCGCCCATTTTGCTGTTGGACGAAGCGACCAGTGCGCTCGATACCGAGACCGAGCAAGGCATCCTTGGTGAATTGCGCGCGATGGGCGAAGGCCGCACCGTACTGACGATCGCTCATCGCCTATCCACGGTTGTCCATGCTGACCGGATCATCGTGCTCGACAAAGGTGAGATCGTCGAGGAAGGCACCCATGACGCGCTTTTGGCGCGGCACGGGCGTTATGCGGGCCTTTGGGCGCGTCAAGCAGCCGAGCAAGAAGACAGCGCTGCGTGAACCCAATTGCCGCGGGGTACGACCCATAGGTCATAGCTGACACAGATGGGAGCGCCCAGCATGGGACTTTTGATTGCATCCGACTACCAAGTCTTACTCGACGGGCCGATTAAGCTCGGCCAAAGAGGTGAGTTTAAGGAGCAATTCCAATGGTTTGTTCCCAAAGGATTTTTGTTCGCGACGCAGCGGCGGGACGCGGCCGTATTAAGCTTCAATATCCGCACAGAGAACGCGGCCGAGGTTAGGGTCGAAGCCATCGGCTCCGGGCCTACGGTAATCCTGTCGGGCACGCCCCTTGCACAAGGGCTCACGCGCACCTATCAAGAGACGTTCGACCTTGCCGGGATTGTCAACGATAGCGGCAATTCAATCGGCACACCGATCGGCAGTTTGTTGATCGAGTTTTCCGTCAAAGAGGGCCCGGCGACCTTCTCCGATATCGTTGTGCATTCCAAGATTGCATTCAACGAGTGAGCCGCAGTGCTCAGAGCCTGGCGGCATAGTCCCAGGTGAAGGCCCGGAGGGACGGGCTGGTCACCTTCAGATAGAGCCTGCCCCGGCGAGCAGATCCGGCAATTTGTGCAACGGCACGGACGGGTAGGCGTGATGTTTGGCATGGTAGAGCATGTTCCACGAAACGATCCGGTTTCGGCGCGTCGGGGAAGGTTGTCGGCGTCTTGGCGAACATATACGCGGCAGGTCGGCAAGGGCGATGTTCGGCCAAAAGATAAAACCGCAGGACGAGAATGCCCAAAGCCAGCGGAACCAGCCAGGACAGGAGAAAAGACCCGCTCAGCGGAGTAAAAAGGGAGCGAGCCCGCGCAACACCGCATAAACGGCAAGATAGGCGCGTGCTTCACGCCGAATGCGCCGAAATGCACACTCTGCGAAACCCAAAGGTTGAATGCGCAAATGTGCTTACGGCATTGCGTGCGCATCTCAGCGCACACCTTCCGGACAGGACAAACAGCCGTGCTGTCATCTCACTCCTCGGGGCAGTCAAAGATGTCCATTGAGGTCTCGGGCAGGAGTTCGGTGGCGAAATCCTCAATGGCTCCGCGAAATTCAGCCTCTAGGGCCAAATCGATGAGATAGAATTCCACGACAGCTTGGCTCGACGTTATCTGGATGGTCTGCAATTGCGCCATGTGGCACCATTGCGATGGGATCGCCCCCGCGAACCAGTCCTGGTAAATCATGGCGTAGGCCACGTCATTGCGCGTCGCAAGCTCCATAATGACGCGCGGGTCGCGGCCCTCGGCCGTAAGGCGGCGTGCTTCTTCGGAGCCCAGCCCCCATAGATCGAGCACGTACTGATCGTTCTGATACGAAACCCAACCGAGATCGTTGACAGCAACGCGCTCGGGAAAGAACTCGGTTGCGAAGCGGTGCATCTGCCATTGCTGGTCGCGGATGTTCTGCGCAGCTTCCGGCGTGTAACCAAGCGGCGCGAGATAAAATAGGCTCAGACCAGCGCAGAGCAGGGCAATAGCCAAGCCGGTACCACGGCCCCCGGTTCGCAAGGCCGGAGCATAAAGCCACAGAAGCGTCGCATAGACGACAGCCAGGATATAAGTCTCATACCGTGGGAAACCACTGAACTCCGCCAACAGAAGATGCGCGATCGTCGCGCCCAATACCGTTAGGGCGACGGTGCGTTCACCAAGTCGCGGCTCTTTGCGGCCTAGGGCAAGTACGATGAAGCTGCACCCGAGGATCAGTGTGATCCCAAAACGGCTCTGAATGGCCTCATAGCCGGAGACAATGACAGCCGCGAAAAACGGGATTGCTTCGGCGTCCACAACGGCCGCCGAGGCGGAAGACTTGACCATGACCGATGATGGAAGGGGCGGCAGACCGAGCCAAGTCATGAAGACAAGATATGCACCCGTCGCCGTCGAAAGAGCCGCCAGACTGAGAAGCGCCGCACGCCGCTGCCGCCAGACAAGTAGTGCAAGGATCGCAAACACCGAGAGTGCAAAGCCCTCGAACCGCATGAGCGGTGAAAGAATGATACCGATTACGAGCCACGCACTTGCGCGCCCGGTTTCCACCAAACGGATCAAGCCCACAACGACAAGCAGACTGGACCACATATGCAACGTGTGCTCCATACCCGTGAAAGGCAGAGCTGCCGCGTGGACCGCCAAGAGGATGAAAGCTAATGCCACAATCGTCATCGGCTCGAGATCCTGCCGAAGCCTGGCCATAAGCCCGCCGAAGATCCAAGCGACGCCGGCCATTGCTAGGACGTTCAGAACAAGTGGCGCAAGATCACCCAAGCCCAGGCCCAAGCCCCCCGCAACCAGAAATGGATAAAGGATCGATGAGGACGGAGAGGCTGCCTCTCCCGGGTTGATACCGTAATGACCGCGCAGAATGTTCTCAGCGAGAGACAGATGTATGTAGGGATCATCCAGAATGTAAAAAAGCGTGCCATCCGTCTGAGCCAGGATCCGAAAAGCCTGCCAGGCGAGAATGCCGAGCACGAGCGCTACGGCGAGGCAACGCAAAGCAACGCTCTGGCCGAATGTTTCCGCCTTCGGGTCGGCGACGGATGCAAGGGCACCCGATCCGCGATCAGGGGAGTGCGTCATCTTGGACATGCAGGTTGCCGATTGGCTTCAGCCCCATCGCCATTGCTTTCGGCAGACAGCTCCACGACGGCTGCTTTTCCTCGGCCGCCATTTTCGAGTGCCCGGAGCGAGTGAAAAAGCACGGATAGAACAGGGCCAAAGGACCATCGGGCGCACCGGTTTGAAACGTCCTGATTGCTCATTCCATCACTATATGCATGGTGTCTCTAGCAGTGGTCGACATCGGGTTCTCCCAGCAAGAGTTGGTTGCATATGCCGAGTTTTCGTCGAAAAAAAGCCCGTTGAGAAGAACCGCATCAAGGCGCAGCGTGTTCCTAATTGGCATTGTCAGCAATCCCTCGCGCACCAGACGTCTACGGCCTAGAGCTCTCCCTATCTGCCTGTGCGGAGCTTGCTTAGACCCGGCCCTTGCGTGGCCGGATGCGTTGCGCCAGGGAAACCGCGCAGTGTTCCGCCAATGAACAAAGGTGGCGAGG